>JAZQFC010000001.1:0-63444 GCA_045539315.1 Acutalibacteraceae bacterium
GTTATACAACAAAAAGTCACCCGCAAATGCGAGTGACTTTTTGAAAAATTTTATTTTAGAAAGTAGTTGTTGCCCAGAAACCTGTTTTCATAAATAAATATGCACAAACAGACATAAGAGCAATTACTATAACTGTAAGTGGCACACCTTTTTTAAGCATAAATTTAGGTGGCAAACCATAACCAACAGAAATTGCACGAATTGATGTTGGAAGCATATATGAAAGGTTTACACCGATAGTTGCCGCAAATACATATGGGATACAACCTGCATCGTTACCACACATAGCGATAACAATTGGAATTGCGATACCTGCAGTAGCAGTATTAGATGTTACGTCAGACATAAGAACGGTGAATGTTACGATCAAGAGAATCATAAGGAAACCGCCTGAAAGACCTGCTTTATCCATAAGATTACCGATAACAACATCTGCGCCTGAATTTTTGAGCATTGCGCCAATTGCAAGACCACCACCGAAGATGTAAAGCATATCCCAAACAACGTTTCTTTCAGCAGATTTCCAAGTCATCATTCTTGAGCCATCTTTTTTCTTGATAAGGAATGAAAGAATACCGAAGATGATGAAAAGGTATGCTGGTTGAAGACCTGGTAAATAAGCCTTGTAAAGTGGTTGGCAGAATGAAAGAATTGTTGGAACAAGGAAGAAAATAAGTGATAACACTTCTTCTCTTGACATTTTTGGCATTGCCCTATATTCATTTATAAAGTATTCTTTTGAACCTTCAAGAGCCTCGTCTTTTTTGCAGAAGCAAATAAGGAACAAAATATTACTTACAACAAGAATTAACATAATAGGCAAGAATTTTAAGAACCAATTGATATATGTAAATTCTTCTACGCCAGGAATTTCGTTGATAAAGTTAATTACTGTAAGGTTCATAGCGCCACCGAGTGGTGAAGCAAGACCGCCTGCGCCTGCACCATAAGCAATTGTAAGAAGAATCATAGATGCTTTTTTACTTTCAGCTATATTGCCCTCGCCAACGAATTTGAGCATTGAAACTGCGATTGGTGTGATAGCCGCACAAACTACTGCGTTAGGAAGCACTGCAGAAAGAACTGTTGTAAGCACAAACCAGAATGCAATTTGACCTCTCATTTTGTTACCGATAAGCGCCAAAAATCTTGTTGCAATTCTTCTATCAAGACCGATTTCACTCCAAGCCGCTGTGATAAGCGAAGCACCGAGAATGAGCATAATAGTTGAATCTGCATACTTTGACAAAAGGTTTGACATACCTGTTTTAAAAGCATCGGTTTCGCCTGTGTTTGCAATTTGGAAAACTGCATTGATAGCGATTGGCAAAAGACCTGTTACCGCATAGTCAACAGGACCGGTAATCCACCAATAAGCCATCCAAAAAACTGTACCGATTGCACCTGCTTGAGCATAAGTGATACCTGTTTGTGGCAACAACAAATATGCAAGCAAAAATGCTGCTGGGCCAACAAGCAAATTAATTAATCTACTTGTTGAATTTTTCTTAACTTTGTCCATTTTATTTTCTCCTTGATTTTTGTTTTTGTTGTTTTCAACGCCATTGATTATAACACATCATTTTTACAATGTAAATAGTTTTTAGCAAAAAAATTGATATTTTTTGGCTTTTTAATTCTATTTTGGAATTATGGGCGATTTTTTGTTGTAATTTTTATTAAATTTGTGTTAATTTTGACATTTTGGAATTTTGGCTTCTTTACAATCCTATCAACTTATGCTATAATCAAATTATAAAATTCAAGGAGTTTTTTATGCAATATTTAATCACGTTTTTAGAGGGTGTTATTTCATTTATTTCGCCTTGTATGTTGCCAATGCTGCCGATTTACATTTCATATTTTGCAGGTGGCGCTGATAAAAAACACAAGATTTTTTTAAGAGCGTTAAGTTTTTGCATAGGTTTTTCAATTGTTTTTTGTTTGCTTGGCGTTTTTGCAGGTACGCTTGGTCGTTTGCTTGAACAATATAAAACTTATGTTGACATTGTTTGTGGTTTGCTTGTTATAATTTTTGGTCTTTCGTATTTAGAGGTAATTCGTTTGCCTTTCTTTAAAGGTATGAAAAACGGTAGAAATGCAGAAACTATATTCTCGGCATTTTTATTTGGTATTATTTATTCAATAAGCCTTACACCTTGCATTGGCGCATTTTTAGGCTCGGCTTTGAGTATGGCTTCTTCTGCCGGCACAGCGCTTAAAGGGTTTTTAATGCTTCTTTCATACTCGGCAGGTCTTGGCATTCCATTTGTAGTTTCGGCAGTGTTAATAGAAAAACTTACTACTGCATTTAACTTTATAAAGAAACATTATAAAGTTATTAATGTTATTTGTGGTGTGTTCTTAATAGTAATCGGCGCTTTTATGGCTTTGGGTATGATGGACAAAGTTTTAGCAATTTTCTCATGAGGTGAATTATGAATCAAACTTTAAAAATAATAATTTTAGTTGTAATTTTAATTGCAATTTTTATTGGCGCAGGGCTTGGATATAAGCATTTATCTAAAGACTATGACCAACCAACAAATACCACTTTTTCTTATAATCAAAATCAAAACGCAAACTCTGCACCTGATTTTACTGTAAAAAATACAGATGGCGAGAGCGTTAGTTTGAGCGATTTAAAAGGAAAACCTGTTGTAATAAACTTTTGGGCTACTTGGTGTGGCTACTGTGTAAAAGAATTTCCGCATTTTCAAGATATGTATAAAAAATATGGCGATGAAATTGAATTTATGATGGTTGACTTGGTTGATGGCAATAGAGAAACCGAAGAAGTCGCTAAAAGTTTTATTAAAAGCAAAGGCTACACTTTCCCAATTTATTTTGATACAACCGGCGAAGCGGCGTATAATTATAATGCTTATTCAATTCCTTTATCTGTTTTTGTTGATAAAGATGGCAACTTGGTTGACTCGCATACAGGCGCTATGGACGGCGCTACGCTTGAAAATTATATAAAATCATTAATAGGTGAATAAAATGGCTGTTAGACTTAATGAAGATAAAGAAGTAGTTAAAACTATTAAAGAGGGGTTAAAGGCAAAAGGTGGCTACTGCCCTTGCAGAGTTGAGAGAACTGAAGAATATAAATGTATTTGCAAAGAATTTAAAGAACAAATTGCAGACCCTGATTTTGAAGGGTACTGTCATTGTATGCTATATTATAAATCAAAAGGAGAATAACAATGGAAATTACTATTACAAAAGAAAATTTTGAAAAAGAAGTTTTAAATTCAAACCTTCCTGTGCTTGTTGATTTTTGGGCAACTTGGTGTGGACCTTGTAAAATGATAGCGCCTGCAGTTGAACAAATTGCGCAAGATTATCAAGGTAGCATAAAAGTTGGCAAAATAAATGTTGATGACGAGGGCGAACTCGCTATGAAATTTGGCGTTGCTTCTATTCCAACATTGATTTTGTTTGAAAACGGAGTTGAAACCCAAAGAAAAGTCGGCTTTATGCCAAAATCACAAATCGAAGAAATGTTTAACTAAAAAAACGCACCCTTTTGGGTGCGTTTTTTGTTGTTTGCCAGACCGAGCCTTCTTATTGTAGGGGTGGGGCTCTGCCCCACCCGTCATTTTAAAAGGGTCGCATCGCAAGCCGACCCCTACGAATATATTTTATATTTATCGTAGGGCGGGATGCCCACATCCCGCCGTCATTCTCAAACATTGGTGAAGGATCTTTTTAAAATCCCTCATCCGAGTTTTGCTTTGCAAAACCCACCTTTTGCTTCGCGCAACGCAACCCTTTTGTCGCTATGCGACATTTCCCCTAACAGGGGAATTGCCCAAGAGAAGGCTTTTAAATGGTTTTCATTATACAACAAAAAAGGCTCGTTTAAAACGAGCCTTTTAATTTATTTTGTTTTAACTTTTGCAACTGCTGAATATTTGCTATATTTTTTGCTACCGTTAATAATTGTATATGCTCTTACTTTTACATAATATGTTGTATTTGCTTTTAACTTTTTAACGGTCTTTTTAGCGCCTGAAAGTACAACTTTTGGCTTTTTGAAATTCTTATTTGTTGAGTAGCGAATTTCATAACCTTTTGCGTATTTTACTTTCGAAGTTACCTTAACTTTGAATGATTTTTTCGCTTTTGTTACTTTAATCTTTGGACGAGCAGTAAACTTCATACATTTTACAGTTTTAACTGTTGAATCTACATATTCTTCGCCACGAACTGCGCGAACTTTATATTGATATTTGTTTCCGCCTCTGATTTTATTAACAAGTTTCAAGTTAGTTGTTTCGCCAACTTTAAGGAATGATTTACTACCATTCATTGCTCTGAAAACAATGTATTTTTCTGCGCCTTCTACTTCGCCCCAAGTAATTGTAATCTTTGTTTTTGCAGTTTGTACTGCTTTGATTACAGGTGCTTTTAATTCTACTTTGTCAGTTGGTGTTGTAGGAACCGTTGTATTATCAAAATCATCATCGTACGATGGGTCATTTGTTTTTGTTGTCGAAGAAGTGGGCTCTTCAACATTGTTGTCTATATAATCCAATATAATAGTTCCGTTTTCAAAAGAAACAAAGTGAACATAATATGTTTTGCCTGCTTCAAGGATAAAATAAAGGTTAATGCTTCCTTCTTCGCTTTCTTCGTATTTTGGTGGATTGCCATCTTCGTCATATGCCTTTGAAGGATAAATCTCATTTGTTGTTTTCAAAGTATATTTACCTGAAACAGGAGAAACGAATTTTATTACTTGTTCAATTGGTTCGCCTTTTTCATCTAATTCACTTGCTTTAACTTCGAAAGTTCCTTCTCCTGTGAATTCGTAGTCAGGTTCAGGCGGCAAAATAGGTCCAGTTGACTCTGTTGGAACTTGAGAAACAGTAGTTGTTGTTGTGGTTGGCTCTGTAGTGGTGGTTGTAGTAGTTGTAGTTGTGGTTGTAAACACATCATCTTCAGTAGGGTCATTATCAACCACTGTTGTTGTAGTTGTAGTAGGCTCTGTAGTTGTGGTTGTTGTAGTTGTAGTTGTTGTAGTAGCCGATGGGTCATAAACTTCAACTACAGGTTGATTAAATGTGAAAGCAACAGGGTTTCCTGAAATAGAGATATAATTTTCCGCTTTATAATCAACCATTTCAATATCATATGTACCGGCTTTCGCATTATCGGCAACTTTTAAATAGATAGAAAAAATTTCACCATTTGATTTATTTGATTTAATTTCGGCATCATCATAAATTTCTGTAAAAATAAAAGTGAACTCGCCTTTATCATTAATAGGGCTGATGAGCGAATTTTTAAAGTTTGCGCCTTTATCATATTTTGGGAAGGTGCCATACTCATTTGTTTCACCCTCAACAAAAGACAAAACGCTTGTATCAAACTTATATGTTTGATTCATTCCCCAAAAACTTGGGTTGTTACCCATTGTAAAAGTAACTTTTGCAATTTCGCCTGCTTTTACAGGGGTTGTTGTCGCTTTGATATATGGTTTTGACTCATTAAGCGATGGAATTGTTCCACTTGCAGAAACAACGCCTGTTATAGTTGCTGTGATTAAAAGCAATGCACACAAAACTAAACTTAAAACTTTTTTAGCCATTATAAATACTCCTTATTTCAATATATCTGCATTATAACACATGGACTATAATAAATCAAGTTATATTATATTTACGCAAAAATAAAAACCTGCTTAATAAAAAGCAGGTTTTTTAATCATAAAATTAATCTAAAACATAAATTTCAATAGAACGTCTTCCGAATTGACGACAGTCACTTTCTGACCAGAAGAAAAGGTCAGCAATTGTGTTGCCCCAAGAAACAAATCCGCCGGTATCTTCTGCAGAAGCATAACCATAAATATAGTTTCCATCAGATGAACGAATGAAAAGTTTTGTACCATAAGGAATTTGATTTGGGTTTACTGCGATATAACCAGGTTGAACTCTCTTACCTGTTGCAGTATGAGTACCACAAGAGTAAGCAGAAGCAGTACCTGTTAACTTTCTTGAATAGTTAAGCGGAACACCATTCTTATCAAGTTTAAAGTCTTTTGATGGAGTGAGCTCTGAAATTGTGTTAAGTTGGCTATAAAACAAAGCAATACCGTTTTTATTAACAGTTTTTCTGCCTGGAGCCTCAATGCCATAGTAAGAAGAATAAGTTGGTCTTACAATGTCACACGCTTCATAACTGAAACTCTTAACTTTTGAATCGACTTTTTTACCATTTACATATTTAATTTCAACAGTTTTGTTGATAAGAACTTTGCCATACTCTGAAAGATGAGCAGTTGAACGCTTTGGATATTTCTTTTTAAACTCATCTAAAGTCATTTTTGTGCTGACAGTGTCATTTTTATAATTAACCTTATTAATAACAATTGTCATACCATCAAAAATAGTATCAGAAAGTTTATAGTTAATCTCATCTGCGCGTTTTACTGTTGTATGAGCAGCGTCAAGCGCTTTTTTAACAGTATCTTGTCTTACAAAGACAATTTGTGGGTTACCAGCGTATTTAATAATAGTAACCTTGCATAAGCCGTCATAGTTTGCATCTTTATCTGAATCAGATGCAGTTGTTGTTTGAGATTGCGCTAAATAAGCAGTTGTTGAATCGGTGTTTGACAAAGCCAAAACATCATTTGACATACTACCTAATTTAGAAGCGCCAACGCCAATGCTTGAAATTGTGATTGCTGCTGCAAGCACAAAGCACACTTTTCTATTGAATTTGAAGTTTGATATTTTAGTTTCTACTGTCATTGCAATTTTTGCAATTATGTTTCTAATCATAAAATCTCCTTGAATTTTGTCTGTGTTAAATCGTTACAATATGTAAAGATTTTGGCACGACATTTTTCACTCCGCTAACGATTATATGCCTTTTGTTGTAGAAAGTCAACTAACGACAACATTCGCTTTTGTGCAATTTTCACAAATTCAAACTGTTAAAAAAGTTACAAAAGGCAACAAAAAGGTTACAAACTGTAACTTTTAGCCTGTTTTTTGATTTGGTTTTTGCTTTTTTAAAAAATAATTGTGCAAGTCAACAATTTTGTGTGAAAAAAATGCACATTTTCAAAAAAGCCTTTAAAATAAAGGGTTTTAGGCATTTTCAAACTACAAAAAACACGATTTTCGACTAAATTTTCACCTATTTTGTTTACATAACATTTTAATTATGTAAACCCATTGTCAAAAAATGGCATATTTCAACACTAAATTCAGGTATTTAGAGAATTAATTCGGTTTATGGCGTGTAAATATTCCCTTTCAAAATATTATTCTTGCATTTTTTCAATAAATAATGTATTATATTAACTATATAATTAATTAATGGAATATATATAAGTACAACTTTTTAGAGGTTTAGATTTACGTCTAAACTATTTTTAATACGAAGGGAAAAATGATTAATGGCTAAAAAAACCGCTCCCGTGATTTCTGAATTGTTGAAAAACGAATTATCTTCTCAATTCAAAATCCAACCTCAAGATGCTACTGACAAGCAGATTTATAACGCATCAGTCAGCATTCTCAATGATATGCTCAAAGATGAGCAACTTAAATTCGCAAAGAAAACCAAACAAGATGGCAAAAAGCAAGTTTGCTATTTATGTATGGAATTTCTTATGGGTCGTTCACTCAAAAATACATTATACAATTTAGGCCTTACTTCTGCTTTTGAAAAAGCATACAAAGAATTAGGCGTTAAAATTGACCACATCTATGACCAAGAGCCTGACGCAGGTCTTGGAAACGGTGGTTTAGGTCGTCTTGCCGCTTGTTTTTTAGATGGTCTTGCATCACAAGGTATTCCTGCTTATGGTTACTCTATTCTTTATGAATATGGTATCTTCCGTCAAAAATTAGTTGATGGTTGGCAGACTGAAATGCCTGACTTCTGGCTTAACGGCGGTAAAGTTTGGCTTAACGAATGCCCTGAAGACGCTGTTGAAGTTAAGTTTGACGGCTGGATAGATGAAAATTGGGATGGCGATTACCATCAAGTTAACCATAATGACGCTATCACTGTTATGGCTGTGCCTTATGACCTTATGGTAGCAGGTTACAAGGGCAAGGGCGTTTCTGTTCTTCGTCTTTGGTCTGCAAAAGCGCAAGGCTTTAATATGCAACTATTTAACGAGGGCGATTATCTTCGTGCTATGGAGCAAAACGCTATGGCAGAGGTTATCTCAAAAGTTCTTTACCCTGCTGATAACCATGTTGAAGGTAAATCACTTCGTCTTAAACAACAATATTTCTTGGTATCTGCTTCAATTCAGGATATTATTCAGCGTCACTTGAAAGAGTATGGTGATTTAAGCACATTGCCTGAAAAAGTTGCAATTCATATTAACGATACTCACCCAGCGCTTTGCATTCCTGAACTTATGAGAATTATGCTTGATGAATGCGGTCTTACTTGGGACCACGCTTGGTCTATCGTTCAACGCACAGTTGCTTACACTAACCACACAGTTATGCGTGAAGCGCTTGAGTGTTGGCCTGTTGACCTCTTTAAACAAAGATTGCCAAGAATTTATCAAATTGTTCAAGAGATTGACAATCGTTCACGTAGAGAAATCTGGCTTAAAACTGAAGATGTTGACTATGTTGAAAGAACTGCGGTTATTTCAGGCGGTCTTATCAGAATGGCTAACCTTTCAATTATCGGTGGTCACTCTGTAAACGGTGTTGCAGAACTTCATAGTGAAATTTTGAAAGATACTGTATTTAATGATTATTACAGACTTTATCCTGAAAGATTTACTAATGTTACAAATGGTATTGCTCACAGAAGATGGCTATGTCAGTCTAACCCTGGTCTTACAAAACTTTTAGATAACACTATCGGCGAGGGCTACAAGTCAAACGCTGCAAAACTTGCAGGTTTTGAAGAGTTTAAAAATGACTCTGCAGTTAGAGAGCAACTTGAAAAGATTAAATATGAAAACAAAGTTCGCCTTTCAAATATGGTTAAGCAAACTCAAGGTATTGACCTTGACCCTAACACTGTTTTTGATGTTCAGGCGAAAAGACTTCACGAGTATAAGCGTCAACATATGAACGCGCTTCATATTATTTCTGATTACCTTGCTATCAAGGCTAATCCAAACGGCAACTTTATTCCTAAAACTTATCTTTTTGCTGCAAAAGCGGCGCCTGGTTACTATCTTGCAAAAGATATTATTAAAATGATTAATAATATTGCTGATATGATAGATAAAGACCCTGATGTTAAAGGCAGACTTAAAGTTGCTTATCTTGAAGATTACAGAGTAACATTGGCAGAAACATTGATGCCTGCCGCTGACCTTTCAGAGCAGATTTCACTCGCTGGCACAGAGGCTTCTGGTACAGGTAATATGAAATTGATGATAAACGGCGCTATTACTATTGGTACTGAAGACGGCGCAAATGTTGAAATGCACAGAGCAGTTGGCGATGATAATATTATTATCTTTGGTATGTCTGCTGAAGAAGCCGCTGCGCTTAAACCACATTACAACCCACAAGCGATTTATCAAAACAACAATAATGTTCGCAATGTTATTGATTTATTAAAAAATCCACATTACGGCATTGAATCTCCAACAGTTGTTTCATCACTTGTTAACGCAGACCCTTATATGGTGCTTCAAGACTTTGATTCATACTGCGATGCTCATAGAAAAGCAGACGCACTCTATGCAGATAAAGAAACATGGGGCAAAATGATGGTTACAAACATTGCAAAAGCAGGTATTTTTGCATCTGACCGTTCTATTATGGACTATGCTAAAGGAATTTGGCATACAAAATAATTAAAACTTAAAACGGCGAGGTCTCTCTCGCCGTTTTTTACTCTGCATTGTCATTCTGAGCGAAACAAAGTGTAGTCGAAGAATCTTTAAGATGGTTCTACTGCGCTCACCATGACAAATTTACAAGAAAGCGAGTGTTTATGTGTTTTATTCTTCACGAGTAAAAGAGCACAAATCTATTTTTGGCGCTATAAAGCAAGACGAGAAAATTTCATACAGAGTTTTTGCGCCTTTTGCAACAAGCGTTGATATGCTTATTCGCAAAGGCGAGAACACACCTTTTAAGCGTTATGCTATGAACTGCCTTGGCGATGGTTGGTTTGAAAACAACACCCAGTTTTTTGATGTTGGCATTTACTTTTATCATTTTGAAATTAGTTACGAGCGCCACAGAACAAGCATTTATCGTGGCGATGACCTGGCAGATACTAGTGTTGGTCGCGCTGACTGGCAACAAACTGTTTATGCAAAGGACTTTTCGGTGCCACAATGGGCAAAACAAGGTGTTATTTATCAAATTTTCCCTGATAGATTTTATAAAGGCGATATACAATATAAAAAGGTGTTTGACGAGCGTGTGAACGCTAATTGGGAAGATGAGCCGCTATTCGCAAACGGTAGTGTTGGCAAAGTTATTAACAACGACTATTTTGGCGGCAATTTTAACGGAATAAAAGAAAAACTTCCTTATCTTAAAGATTTAGGAGTTAGCATAATTTATCTAAACCCTATTTTTGAGGCGCATTCTAACCACCGATACAACACTGCAAATTATATGGTAGCAGACCCACTTTTAGGCACAAATGACGAGTTTAGCGCGCTTTGTAAAGAGGCGAAAAAGCAAGGTATTAAGATAATTCTTGATGGCGTTTTCTCGCACACGGGCTCGGATAGTATTTACTTTAATAAAGAGGGCAGATATGATACTCTTGGCGCTTATCAGTCAACTAATTCGCCTTATTACAGTTGGTTTAAGTTTAATCGCCACCCTGATGATTACTTGTCTTGGTGGGGCTTTGAAACTTTGCCGGAAGTAATTGAAACTGACGAGAATTTTGTGCAGTTTATCACAGGAGAAGGCGGAGTTATTGATTTTTGGATGGGGCTTGGCGCATCTGGTTTTAGGCTTGATGTTGCAGACGAGTTGCCTGACTGCTTTATAAAACAGATTCGCACCGCTGTTAAAAGAAACGGTGGTATGCTTTACGGCGAAGTTTGGGAAGACGCTTCTAATAAAATTTCATATGGCGAACAAAGAGCATTTCTTTATGGAAACGAACTTGACTCGGTTATGAATTATCCTTTTATGAATTTTATTATCTCATTTGTAAAAGGTGGCAGTGGCGTTTCATTTATGCAGTCGGTTTTAAGCATTTGCGAAAACTACCCAAGAGAAACTGTTGATAGTTTGATGAATTTATTATCAACCCACGATACCGAAAGAATTTTAACTTCACTTGCAGGCGAGCCTGCGCTTAATCGTGGCAGAGAATGGCAAGCGGCTCAAAAGATGAATGAGCAACAAATAGAAAATGGCGCTACACTGCTTAAAATGGCGTCTTGCCTTTTATATACGCTTCCCGGTATGCCTTGCCTTTACTATGGCGATGAGATTTTAACTCAAGGGTATCGCGACCCATTTAACAGAAAAAGTTTTGACTGGACAAAAGTAAGCGATAAAAACGATATGCTTTCTTGGTATAAAACTCTTGGCAAAATTCGTTCAGCCTGCCCTGCTTTAAACGGTGGCGAATTTTTACCTGTTCAATGGGAAAATGATTTTGTATCTTTCCTTCGAGTTTGCGATGATGGCGAGATTTTTGTGGTGGTTAACCCTTCTGACTATGAGCAAGATATTTGGCTTTTGCCTGGTTGGAAAGATGATACAACTATCATCGGCAACAAAAACGAAAACGGAATTTTAAAAGTAGAGCCAAAATCCGTTGCAATTATGGGCAGAGGAAAATGGACTAAAAAATTATAAAAACAAGCCTTCCTCTTGAGGTGGTTTCACTGTCAGGGGAAATGCCGCAAAGCGATAAAAGGCTTCCCTCGGGGGAAGCTGTCGAGTGAACACGAGACTGATGAGGGACGAAACAAATCTTTTTATCCCTCATCCGTCATTGCTTCGCAATGCCACCTTCTCCCAAGAGAAGGCTTTGCTGAACTACTCGACTTTTCAATTAATTTTCTTATACAATAAAAAAGAGCCTGATTTCAGGCTCTTTTTGTTTTATTCTTCATCTAAATTTTCAAGCGCTACTCTAACTGCTTCAACAACAAATGCAGAAAAAGTGCAGTCTTTTCCTTTTATAGCGTTTTCAACATTATTAATAATATCATTAGGAAAACGAATGCTTTTATTTGTGGTTGGTGGAATAGCAGGAATTTTAAACTTTTTCATTAGTATCACCTCTGTAATACTATTGTATGTCAAATTTAACTTGCAATATACAATACATTTGTAGCACATTAGTGTTGCGTTTTTTGTTTTATTATGATAAAATATGTTTGGGTGATAATGATGAAAAAAATTAATATAATACCTATAGTATTTATAATTATATTTGTGTTTTCTTCTTGTGGTTACGATAAACCTAAACAAATCGTTGTTCAAACAAGTGCATCATCTTCATATTTTGAAACAACAACTCAAACAACAACCAAAATTAAAAAGAAAAAATATGTTAAAAGCATTAATTCTAATAAATTTCATTATAAAGATTGTTTTTGGGCAAAAAGAATACTTGATGAAAATAAAGTGTATTCAAAAAACAGAAAACAATTAATTAAGTTTGGTTATACTCCTTGTGAAGAATGCAGACCATAATTTTTCATTAAAAAAAGAATTAAATTAAAAACACCGCCAAAAATAATTTTGGTGGTGTTTTTATGTCTGTTATTACTTTAAAAAATATCTGCAAAACTTATAACAACGGAAAAATTAAAATAAAGGCGCTAGACAATATAAATTTAAGTGTTGAAAAAGGCGAGTTTTTAAGCATTGTTGGTGCGTCTGGATCAGGCAAATCTACGCTGATGAATATAATCGGTTGTCTTGATACTGCCGATAGCGGAAGTTATTATCTGCTTGACAAAAACATTGCAAATATCGATGAAAAGGCATTAAGCGAGATAAGGCGCAAAAACATCGGCTTTGTTTTTCAAAAATTTAATCTTATCTCAACGCTAAACACCTTTGAAAATGTTTCTCTGCCTTTGATGTATGCGAATATGCACAAAAAAGAACGCGAAAAACGAGTAAGAAACGCGCTTGAATCAGTAGGACTTATCAACAGAATTGACCACAAGCCAAATGAATTGTCAGGCGGACAACAACAACGCGTTGCAATTGCGAGAGCAATAGTAACCGAGCCTGAAATACTACTTGCAGACGAGCCAACAGGCAACCTTGACTCTGTTTCTGCCGAGCAGATTATGAAATTGCTTTTTGATTTGAACAAAAAGGGCGTTAGCATTGTGCTAATAACCCACGATGAAAAAATCGCCTCATATTCAAAAAGAAAACTAACCGTTAAAGATGGTAGGCTGTTATAACAAAAAAGAGTGGCATAAAGCCACTCTTTTTTTAAAATTATATTCATTTACTTGCAACCTTTACAATTGCATTCGCAAGATGATTTTTTACTACTTGGGCAACTAGCGCTATCAGGACAACCGATACACTTTTTGCCACTTCTTTTTGCTTTAACAATATAAAGACTCGCAAGTCCTACAATAACAACAATAATTGCGATAATAATAAAGTTGTCCATAGTAAAACTCCTTTTTATGCGTTAACCTTTTCTAATTTATTTGCTTTTGAAATAAGAATTGCAACAACAACCGCCATAAGTACCACTGCGGCACCACCTACAACTGCAGGAATAATTGCTAAAGTTTCAGGAGCGGTGATTAATGTTCCAACGGTGTAAACTAAATAGCCAATTGTAAAACCAACGCCAAGTTGAAGTCCAATTCCACCCCAGAGCCATTTTGCGCTCTTCATTTCAGAGTTCATAGCGCCGATAGCGGCAAAACAAGGCGGTGTATAAAGGTTGAACATCAAATAAGCGAGCGCTGCAACTTTTGTAATTGCCATAACGCCTGCTACTTGACTTCCTGCGCCTTCCATAAGCGCTAATTCTTCGGTATCAATAAGATTTTGAAGTCCTACAAAGCAAACTGCCAATGTACCAACAACGTTTTCTTTTGCGATAAAACCTGTAATAGCGGCCGCTGCTAATTGCCATGAAAGAACGCCAACTACCGGCACTAATATGTAAGCAAAAGGTCCTGCAATTGATGCTAAAATTGAAGTGTCTGCCGACTGCGCTTCATTAAACGACCAGTCAAATGTTTGCATAATTTGAACCGCTGTGTTACAAAGAAGAATAATTGTTGCGGCTTTTACTATGTATGACCAACCACGTTGGCACATAGATTTAACCGCGCGCCAGAGAGAAGGTGCTTTGTATTCAGGAAGTTCAATAATAAAGAATGATTTTTTATGTTTATAACCTGTTACTTTGTTAACCAAAATTGCACACAAAAGAATTATAACAATACCAACAAGATACATTGTAGGACCAACCCAAGACGCGTCTTTAAAGAATGCGCCTGCAAAAAGTGCAATAACAGGAAGTTTTGCGCCACAAGGCATAAATGGAGCGAGCATTGCTGTTGCTCTGCGCTCACGCTCGTTTCTGATAGTTCTACAAGCCATAACGCCAGGAATTGCGCAACCTGTACCAATTACAAATGGAATTACAGATTTACCTGAAAGACCAACTTTTTTGAAAATAGGGTCTAATACAACAGAAGCCCTTGCCATATATCCGCAGTCTTCCAAAAGCGCAATAAGGAAATACATAACCATAACAAGTGGTAAAAAGCCGATAACTGCGATTACACCACCGATTACACCATCAACTAAAAGCGCCGAAACGATAGGCGAAGCGTTTGTAAAAAGCCCTGCCACCAATTCTTGACCTTTTTCTAAAAGTGCCACAAGCCAGTCTGCTATCCAAACGCCTGGACCTGCTTGAGAAATCCAGAAAACCAAATACATAACAACTGCAAAAATAGGAATTCCTGCCCATTTATTTGTAAGAACTGCGTCAATTTTATCTTGATAATTTCTGTCTTTAGTTAAAACTTTTCTTGTTTCAACTGCGCTTACTATACCATTTACAAATTCAAAACGCTTTCTATCTGCCTTTTCAACTTCTGCTTTATCAGTAAGGTCAACATCACCTTGTGAGTAAGGCGCTTTTTGAGTTGCACCAACCAAAGAAACCGCAGTTTTCATCAATTCTTCAAGGCCATCTGCATGAGTTGAAACAGTTTCAACAACAGGACAACCAAGTTTCAAAGTAAGTTCAGCAACATCAATTTTTGTTTGCTTTTTATCATTAATATCGGTTTTGTTAAGCGCAACTACAACAGGAATTTGGAGTTCTAACAACTGTGTTGTAAAAAACAAACTACGGCTTAAGTTTGTTGCGTCAACAATATTAATAATAACATCAGGATTTGCAGTTTTAACATAAGCGCTTGTGATACTTTCTTCTGAAGTAAATGGCGACATTGAATATGCGCCAGGCAAGTCAACTGCAACTAAATCTTTACCATCTGAAAGCGATTTTTTAATTGCCGCTTGTTTTTTCTCAACAGTAACACCTGCCCAGTTACCTACCTTTTCATTTTTACCGGTAAGCGCATTATACATTGTGGTTTTACCACTGTTTGGGTTGCCGGCGAGTGCGATTCTCATAAATTTTTTCCTCCTTGAATCGTGCGGTTAGCGATAACTAACCGAGGGTTAAAAATTAACGGCTGAATTTATTGAAAAAATTAAATTTCAATTGCTTCAGCCAACTGATTGTCGATATTATATCTACTGTCTTTAATAGACACGATACAACCGCCTTTAAGATGAGAGATAACAGTTATTGGCTCACCTGAATAACAACCGAGCGAAAACAAAAAAGCATTTAACTCTTCATCATCAGTAACGATTGATTTAATGATATATTCAGTTCCCTCAACTGCTTGTTTTAAATTCATATCATTCACCTAAAAGCGCCTTAAAATCAACATTTTTCGAGATTAGTCTTAACTAACTCTACCGTAGTATAACACTCATTTTCGTTTTTGTCAACCCTTTTTAATGAAAAAATTAACAAAATTTTCGTGTTGTTGATTTTTCTGTTGGTTTGTGATATATTATATGTATAAATGAATTACATTTATGTAATTCAATTCATTAAAAATCTAGGAGAAAGTTATGTTTGACGCATTAAAAGTAAAAAACGACTGTGTTAAGTGGATAGTTTCATTTTTTGAAGAAAACGGAAAAGGTTGTAATGCAGTTGTGGGCATTTCAGGTGGCAAGGATAGTTCGGTAGTAGCGGCGCTACTAGTTGAGGCTCTCGGCAAAGATAGAGTTATCGGTGTTTTAATGCCTCAAGGCGAGCAAGCCGATATTGATATGGCTTATATGCTTGTAAATCATCTTGGAATCAAACATTATGTTGTAAATATAGAAGATGCTGTAAACGGCATTAAAAATAATCTTCCAAAAGATATTGAAATCACTGCGCAAACGCTTCAAAACATTCCGCCAAGAGTGAGAATGTCAACTTTATATGCGGTGGCGCAAAGTGTGAACGGCAGAGTGGCAAACACCTGCAATTTATCGGAAGACTGGGTTGGTTATTCAACAAGATATGGCGATTCTGTGGGCGATTTTTCGCCTATGTCAAACTTAACTGTTACAGAGGTTAAACAAATTGGTTATGTATTAGGTTTGCCAAAAGAATTGGTTGATAAAACCCCTATTGATGGGCTTTGCGGAAAGTCTGATGAAGAAAATCTAGGCTTTACCTATGCCGAACTTGATAGATACATTCGCGAGGGTGTTATAGACAATGCCGAAACAAAAGAATTAATTGATAAAAAGCATAAGCAAAATTTATTCAAACTTCAACTTATGCCTTGCTTTAAACCAGAGTTTTAATTAAAACAAAAAAACAGTCTTAAACATTTCGTTTAAGACTGTTTTATTTTTTATTAACCTACAAGACCGCTTCGTGAAATACTTTCTACAAAGTAACGTTGAGTAAATGCATAAAGCACTACAAGTGGCGCGATAATAATTACAACGCCGGCGCTCTTTGTAAGAGAAATATTAAGGTTACCAAGAGCAGACAATTCACTAAAGTCATACATAAGTGTTGTATATTTAGTTGGAATAAGGTCAACTTTTCTCATAAAGATAGTTGTATAAGAATCATCAAGCCATTGCCATACAAATGCAAACAAGAATACAGTAATCATCATTGAAACTGCGCCAGGAAGCATAATTGTAACGAATGTTTTGAATGGACCTGCGCCGTCAACATAAGCCGCTTCTTCAAGTTCATGAGGCTGACCTTTAAAGAACTGTCTCATCAAAAAGATATAAAGCGATGCTTTAAGACCGGTACAAGTTATTGAAAACAAAAGCATTGGCATCCAACTATCGTTAAGCATTCCCCAACTTGAGAACAACATATAACGAGGTGTGAAAAGCAAGTCACTAGGTAATACAAGCGCCAAAATAACCATACCAAAGATAAGGCCATTTAATTTGAACTTAAATCTTGCAAGACCGTAGCCTACGAGTGTTGCACAGATTACGTTACACAAAGCGCAAACAACTGTTAAAGCAATTGTTCTTAAAAATGTTGTAATACCACCAAGTTTTGTCCAAGCCGCTGAATAGTTAACGGTTGTAAGGTGTTTTGGAATGTATGTTACAGTTGCATCATAAAGGTCTTTTGAAGACATAACCGACAAGATTATTTTTTGCAAAAGTGGGAAAAGAACAACGAAACACATACCAATAATAAATATCAAACGAACTACTGATATTGAGTATTTCAAAGAATACTTTTTAAGTTTTACCTTGTCAACACTAGACAATTTTTGAGTTAAAACATTATTCATCTATTCTTCTCCTTTCTAATCTTGATAGAATACAACTTTATTAAGCACCGCAAACACTACAACGAGAATTACCAGAATAATTAACGAGTAACTTACCGCCATTGCCGAGGCAACATCAAACTTCATACTAACAATGTTGTTATGAATTGAAGCGATAACTCTGTTTGTTGAACCGTTAAAGTTATCAACAATTGTATAAACTACTGAAAGAAGGATAAGAGGCGAAACCATAGGAAGACTGATTTTCCAGAAAACTTCCCACTTTGTTGCGCCCTCAATGTAAGACGCTTCATAAATTGAAGGCGAAATACTTTGAAGACCTGCAATAAAGATAACTATTGAAACCGCTGACATTGAAACAATGGTTGAAATACTTGATACAGAACCGATAATAAGGTCGATAATCCAATCAGCCATATCCATTTCTTCAAGCATCATTTGGAATGCTTCTGTTACCTGAATTGCACTGCCTGACGCGTTTGCCGCTGTTTCTGCAAAACGGTCGCCACCGCTCATAATTTGAGCAGCGAGCGCGTCACCGGAAAGTCCTACAACAAGACCTGATGAAATAATAACCGGCATAAACATTACAGAACGAGCAAAGCCACGGCCTACGAATTTTTCATTTAAAACACTCGCCATAAAGAATGAGAAAATTACTACAACAGGCACTGTTGTAACCATATCTTTAAGAGCGTTTAAAATTGATTGAGCAAATGTGTTGTTTTCAACCCAAATCTTATTGTAATTAGCCAAGCCCCAGTTTGAGTAGTCATAACCCATAAAGCCATCGCCCTGCATAACAGTTGCAAAACTACAAACAAGAGATACTATCAATGGGAAAACAATAAACACAAGTGAACCGATGATAAACGGAAGTGTGAATAAATAACCGGTTCTTCTTTGTTTAACTTCAAGCGAAACTCTTTTAGCCATTATTCAGCACCTCCTTTTACTTTCAAATAGTCTTGCGCCGCAATTTTAATACCTTGAGCGCTATAATCTTCGTCTGAATAGTTTACAAAAATACTTGTTCCGTTTTCATAAGTTGTTTTGTAAACATCTTCTGCGATTTGCTCGTGTTTTGCGATTTTCAAACCATAAACACCATCAAGCGCAGTTGAAACATAATCATAAGATTCAAAAATAGAATCTTTAATCTCGCTATAAACTGTTGAATACAATGAATCGTAAGAAGTATTTGTAAGTTTATCGTATTTAGTGCCTGTAATCTTATAATAAGCGCCTGCGCCAGACTCGATAAGCATTAACAAATCTTTACGGTTGTTGTTACTCAAGTTAATAGGTTTATAAGTGTAATCTACGTGTCCTGAAAGTACCATAGCGGTAAATGGAACACTATAATCACATTTATCAAATCTTGAAGACTCAACAGGGAGTTCGTTAATTACGCTTAAGTATTTAACAAACGCTGCTTGACCTGCAGTACCCATAATGTTATAGCCTTCATCTTTTGTTGTTTTAACAAATTCGATGAGTTTTTCAAGAGTTTCTTGACGTTCCATATAAGTTTCATCATCTTTGTAGTTTGAAGTAATCTCGCTACCAATTGAACGATATGAAACATTGCCAAAACCATACTCTTTATAGTCTTTTAAGAAACCTGTGAAATTCTTTGTAAGACCATCAAAATTCAAAGCATATTTTGAAAGTTTATTTTCTGCTCTGAAGTCAACAGGGCTGTAAGAAGAAATAACTGAATTGCTACCATTTAATTGAGCAGCGAGGTAATCTTCATCAGGCTCGCCTTCTGAACAATATGAGTTTTGAATATCAACATCAGGGTAAAGGCCAACGCCTTTATCTTGCAAGGTTTTATAAAGATTTACTAAATCATCTTGTTTGCCAAGGTCTTTTTCAATCTTAATACCTTTTTTGAACATTGAATGTTCATAACCGCCGTTACACCAACCTGACATTTTAATATTCATATTATTAAAGCCATTTTGTTGCAACTCTGAAGCGATTTTTGAAATTTGAGTGAAATCTGTTAAAATTTCTTTTGAGTTATAGTCAATACCAAAGAATTTTTCAACTGTATTGATTACGCCAACAGTTTCAACTGTTGAATAATAATCTTTAGCAGTTGTATTAGCGTTATCACCGAAGAGATAATTTGAATAGTAGTTTGCCATACCTGAATATGTAGCATCTGAACCACTCAAAACATTAAGATTAAACTTAATATCGCCTAAATATCTTTGGAACTGATATTTACAGTATTTAGAATCAGAATCGGTATCACCACTTGCAGTAAATGAGTCCATTCTAACACGCTCGTTAACTCTAAATTCAAGTTTCAAATTGTTGTGTTTAGAAGCCTCTTTATCATAGTTTACTGCTTCAAGACCTGCAAATGTTTCGCCACATTCAATTATACCAAACAAGCCGTTATAATCTTTTTCAGCAAAGTTTGCAGTTTTTGATTTAGAAATACCTTTTACACAAGTACCGAAAACAGGGAAGACAGCATCATTATAATATGCCATTTTCTCATCTACAACTCTTGAATTATCAACACCATACATTTGAACATAAACCGATTTATCACGGATTTTTTCTTTGCCGTTGTTGAAATTCATAATAGAGCCTGAACCATCAGGTAACAAGAAGTAACCTTCTGCTGAATTATCATAGTCCATAAGATATGGTAAAACTGCGATGTTTTCAAGCACATATTCTTTATTATAATAAATATCTTTTTCAGGAATTGTTACTTGAAGACCGTTTTCAGTTAATTCATAACGAATTTTAAGACTGAATTCAACAGGGCTTGATTCAGGAACATCAATTCCTTCATTATCAAGTTCATAGTCTGCTTCACTATAACCTGCCATAGCAAAGATATTATTAAGAGTTTGAACAGTATCAAAATCTATCATATTGCCATTCATATAATACCAAGGTTGCTTTTTAGCCTTTTTAAATGATTTCATCATCAATGGGAGAGATTCAGAGTCATATTGTGCTCTTGCTTCTTCAGTTGTGAAATCATACAAAGTGTAAAGGTCTGCTAATGTATAAGCAATATCAGAATCAGGACCGCCAAAAGCATTAACATAAGCATTAAATCTATCAACTGATAATGCCATTGGGTAGTTAATTACATAACCGATATCACCAACACCATAGAAAATTTCTACACCATTTTCAATATTAGTGATTTTGAATTTACCTTCGTTGATACTGTCTTGTTCAGAGGTCATTTCTTGCTCTGCGCCGGCTTTATCTGTATATTGAAGAATAAATGCCTGACCTCTATACCATTCACCATCTACTTTTTGCGCTGAATCCCAAACAAATTTAGTCTTTTTATTAACTAATCTGATATCAGTTGTATCATAGTTAAACAAAAGTTGCATATCGTTGTTTTCAGCGATTTTTGTATAGGTATCGCTATATAAATCTGAATATGATTCGCCGATACCAGGAACGAAGTCCGGTCTTTTAGGGTTTTTAGACTCTATCTCACCACAGGAGGAAAAAGTCAAAGTTGTAAAGATGATAGCAAGCATCATCAAAACCGAAATAGTTTTTCTAAACATACTAATTTTTCCTCCTTTCTATCGGGTTGCAAGTTCTTCAATCAAGTTTCCTACGAATGAAGTCATTTGTTGAATAAGTGCAAAGAAGAGCACTGCCAAGAATACAACCAACAACATTACTACAACGGTAACGATAATTTCTATTGTTGCCATACCTAATGAGTAGTCGTGAATTCTCATATTACTCAAGAATATCAAACCAAGTGTCCAAACTAAAGCGAGTGTGATAAACACAACATAGAAGTCGCCTTCTTCTTGTACCATTACATTTGAGAAAATCAACGCAACAGGATACAAGTAAATAATAGGTGTTAATGAGTAACAAGTAGCCATATAAATTGCTTTGAAACTACCTTCACCCGCCATAAGTGATGTTACAGCCCAGTTACAAACTACGAACAATAATACAGGGCCACAAATTGTTGCAAATTCAGCAAAAATGTTAACATCTTGCGCGTTTGCATCAAAGATAAAGCCTGTAAATCTTGCTTGTAACAAACTAACAAAAGAAGTTACAATCAAAATTGTTGTAGCGGCTCTTACAGAACCTTTATTCTCACGAGTTAAAAGCCAAGGAGAATTAAGAGGTCTAGAAAGCATCTTATTAGCAAATTTCAACTCTTCTAAAAATGCATTTTTGCCTTTTTCTTTAGCGAATTTTTTGCGAAGTTTTTTAATAACTTTAACAAGAATTATTAAAAGAACAATTGCCACAACTGCGTGTGTGAAATATTGATTAATATAATCTTGTCTTTGATATTTATACGCTTTAGAATAGTTTTCTTGGTCTTTGATTTCCTTGAAATATTCCATAGCGGTTTTCCAGTCGCCATCACGGTAATAAACTTTACCAATGTTTTGTTTAGCGGCGATTGAGTTGTTATTAAGTTTCAAAACTTCTTCCCAAACTTTAATTTCCTCATCATAAAGGTCAAGTTCGTGAAGTCTTGAAGCCTCAATAATCATACTAGCATATTCTGTCATAGAATATGTATTCAAGCAACGAAGTTCAGAATCAAGCACCAAACATTGATTATTTAACCATTCAATAGCAACAGGCACATCCAAGTTACCCTCGATAAATGTTACATGGTCATCATCCGGGTCATCTTCAACAGTACCAAACTCGAAAAGGTTAACACCATCAATATTATAGAAGAATACTTTACCTCTCAAACTATCAAGAACTGCATAGTTGCCATAATCAAGGCTCTTAACATCAACAAGTTTTGAAGCGCCTTCAAGAGTTCCTCTCCAAGCGGCATCAACATCACCATAAGGGTTGTTGCCTTCAATTCTTCTTAAAACGTCATTACCTTTAGCATTAAGTCTTGAAACGCAGTCAATACTTGAATAAGTAGATTTATCAAATGTACTGTTTGTTACAAAGATAAAGCCTTCATCATCAATTTCGATACCGCTATACTCTGTAGGAACGAAGTCCTGCATACCATCTACAGCCTCTTTAGAACTGATGGCTCTCCAGATAAGTTCAATTGGGTTATATGTAACCGCAGGAGCACCAATTGTTTGAACAAAATCGCCTGCTTCATCAAGTTCCAAAATACCCATTGTACAACCTTCAGATAAAACGAAGATACGGCCATAATTATCAACAACAACCTTTTTAGGTTTAAAGTTGAAATCATTAGGCAAAATTTCTGAAGTAATACCTGCAACTACCATTTGAGTTTTGAAGTTGCTATCAAGTTTAATCAAACGGCCTGAGCCTTCTTCTTTGATGTTTTTAACAACATCTGCATTTGTGTTTTGAGCGGTAGCGCCATTTAAATCGCAAAGATAAATGCTACCATCTTTTTTATCAACAAATGCGCTGGTTAAATTACCAAATCTATCATTATTGATAACTTTTGTTTTGCCGTTTTCTAATTCAACGGTATTTTTAAAACTTCTGATAATCTTATTAAATGAAAAGTCAGAGTTTAAAATCAAGAGCATACCTTTTTCGTTTTCATCGCTACCCGAGATATAAACAAGTCCGTCTTTATCAACGCACATATCATTTGGGTAAACCATTCCAATAGCCTTGCCCTCGCTATCTTTCATATTAACAAGGTCAAATTGCTCATCGAAATCGAAAGCGTCCGGCGCTTCAAAAGCAACGCCGTTATTATCATAAACATAAGATTTATAAGAGGAGTCTGCACTTGCGCTAAATCCGAAAAGCACTACAAATATAAGCAAAAACGCTAAAATTTTGTTTTTCATTTTCAACTCCCCCTTAATCCTTAATACCTGATGAAGCCATTGTGTCAAGAATATTACTTTGAGAAATAATAAATACTAACAACGGTGGCAAAATCATAATAAGCGAAATAGCAGCAGCCGAACCTGTACGAGCGATACCACCTGCAGCGATTTGAGAAAGCGCATATTGAAGTGGTTTTTTAGCCTCTGTAAATACAACTGTTGATGCTGAAATACCCCACATAGCCTGAACAGATGTCATAAGCATTGTAAGCCAAGCAGGTTTTACAAGTGGCATAACAATTTGAGTAAATATTCTTAATTCACTCGCACCATCAATTCTTGCCGCTTCAAGCAATACATTAGGGATAGATGAAGCCATAAACTGCTTCATAAGGTAAAGACCCATTGAACCACCAATGTAAGGAATTATCATTACCCAATAAGTATCTATCATTCCAAGTTTTGACTGAATAATGTAGTTTGGAATACCTGTTACTGCAGGGGTAAACATAAGTGATAATACTATTGCTTGAGACATAAAGTTTCTACCTGGGAAGTCTCTTTTTTCAAGTACATAAGCCGCAAGAGAAGCGAGCATAATGTGAAATACAGTTGCAACAATTGTTACGAAAACAGTATTGAAAATGTATCTTGAAAATGGAACCCAAGATGAACTCATAAGTGTTGAAATACTTTTAAAGTTTGATAAAGTTGGGTTTCTAACCAAAATTGTTGGTGGGAAACGGAATAATTCATCAAGTGGTTTAAATGCGTTACACACAGTGAAAACCATTGGAACTACCATTAAAAATCCTACCGCACACAAAAACAAGAAGTTTGTGATAATGCCGGCTCTACTTCTCGCAGGGCCCGGATTAAACTTTTTCTTTGAAACCTTAAGTTTATTAAGGTCAACAGTAGTTGTTGTTGCCATATTACTGTCCCACCTTTCTTAAAGCTTTTTGAATAAGTTCGTTTGAAGCAACCATCATTGCGAACAATACAGTAGCAATTGCGCAAGCATAACCCATTTCAAAACGAGCGCCACCATAGTCTTCAATATGGTTAAGAATTGTATGTACAGCGTAGTCAGTTGAAGGCATACCAAACAAACCTGTTGTTACTGCGCCTACTGAGAATGAGTGAGTAATACTCATTACCGCTGAGAACATAAGTTGTGGTTTCATACTTGGAAGAGTGATGAACCATAATTCTTGCCAACGGTTTCTAATACCTTCAACATAACCTGCTTCATATTGTGAACGGTCAAGTGTTCTAAAACCAGCAACGTTTGACAAGAAGCCGGTACCAAGGGACATCCACACAATAACAAGCATTGCAATCCAAATCATATAAGAAGTATCGGTCATAAACTGAATTGGTTGGTCTATAAGACCAAGGTTCATTAAAGTACCGTTAATCCAACCATAAGCGTCACCGGAGAACATAATACCGAAAATGGTAAATGCACCACCTGAAATTGAAGGGGCATAAAGAATTGTTACCATAATCGCACGAGTTCTAGGACCTAATTCGTTGATAAGCCAAGCGAACATAATAGACATTAAGTAGCCTAAAGGACCTGTAACAATTGCTAAAGTTAAAGTGTTTTTAACCGCTGTGATAAAGATATCATCGTTACCGAGCAATTGACGGTAGTTTTCAAATCCTATAAAAGTAGGAAACTCAAGTACGTTGTAATAGGTAAAACCTAAAACGATAGAAGCAAGTACAGGTAAAACTGTAAATGTGAAGAAGATTATTCCCCAAGGAGCGATGTAAAAATAGCAGTCCCAGTTGTTTTGGAATTTTTTCTTCAACAATTTTCTGTCAGTTGCTCTAATTTCTTTTTTAGAAGCATTACTAATAACAGCCATTTTCTCTCTCCTTTCTAATCTTCAATGTTTGGCAAACCAAACTCTGTACGTTTTTTAGCAATTTCTGCATCAATGATATTTGCATAATCGTAAAGAGTATCTTTTGCGTCTTTTTCTTTATAAACAACTTTTCTGAAAGCATTGTTAATATGTCTTTCAATAAAGTAACTACCTGCAATTTGTGGAATTGGGTCTGCCCAAGATAATTGCTCATTAAGAATTTCTTTTTCTTCAGTAGTCCAAGGCAATTGGTCAAATGCATCAATGTTAGCAGTATTGTAACGAGATGAACGACCAAGAATGCTTTCCATTTCATTACCGAATGAAGCCTGTGTATCAGTTGATACCCACCATTTCAAGAACTTCCATGAAAGGTCATAACTTACATTGTTCAACAAGATAACAGCGCAGTTTGTACCAAGACCTAATGTATGGTCAATATAAGTGTTGCCATTTTCGTCTTTGCGCTCGGTACCAGGAATAAGTGTGTAACCCCATCTGCCATTGATTTCAGGAGCAGATACTGCGAGTGTGTTATACAATGTGTAGTTATCAATACCAAGTGGCATTTCACCGGTTCTGAAACGGTTTTTAAAGTCATAAGACAATGGCAAGTCATAGTTTACATAGTAATTTGTCCATTGTTTAAATGCTTTAATTGCCTCATCAGTTTGAAGGTCGGTTGATTTTGCATCTGCAGTGTACAAATCGCCGCCCATTTGTTTAAGCATTGCATAGAATACGCCTGTGCCTACTGTTGGCATACCGAATTCAAGATTTTTCTTATTTAAAGCAGTGATGGTTGAAACGAGTTCAGACCAGGTTTCAGGAACTGCAATTCCTTCAGCAGCAAGAACGTCAGTACGATAGTACATTACCATATAGTCTTGTCTTTCAGGAAGAGCATAAATACCAATATCCTCTTCTTTGCCATAACCTTTTCTATCAAAGGTATATTGCTCGAGTGATCTTGGGTGGAATTTTGATAAAAGTTCATTGAATGAAACATCCCATTTAGAACCTTCTTCGCCCTTATCATCTTTAAAGTTCTTCAAATCGTAAATAGAATTACGAAGAGCGAAGTTTACAGGTTCACCAGGCATTTGGTCAATAGCAACATCAGGAGCGATACCTGATACTACCGCAGGAAGAATAGCGCCCATATTTACAAGTTCAAGGTTAACAAGGTTGCCTGTTTCAACTGTATATGTACTGTTGATTAACTGACGAAGAACTTGGAATTGGTCACGACCGCCTGCCATCCAAACAGAGATAGTATTTTCATCATCTTTATCAATCTCTCTATCATTACCGATAGCGTTGTAATCAACTGTAAATGATGAGATAAATCTATTAACGCTATATGCTAAACTCTTGAAGAAGCCAACTTCAGGTTCTTTAATTTCAGAGCCAGGTTGTGACAATGAAATATAGTCAATTTCAAGTGGAATGCTTGAAGCGCCATTGAGCCATGTACCCAAAGAACCAACATTTGTTTTGAAATATGAAAGTTCTTTAGCGATTTCGTCTGAATCTTCATACATTTTTGTCATTTGACGAATGAGAGTATCAATAATAGCAAGACCTGAACTCTTTTCGCCTGTGTATTCTGTGATACCATCAACAATTGACTGCAAAATTTCAGCATTTTCGCCCAAAGCCGCAATATCTTCAGGAATAAGTTCATCTAACTGATAGTCACGGTTTGTATCAGGCTCGGTTGATGTGATTTTGATGATTTTACGATAAATTTCGTTAATCGAAGTCAAAACATCATTTGTTTTGCTCAAATAATCACCAAGTTTTGAAAGAGTTGTTTCAAGAGTAATCTCATCACCAGGTTTTAAGTAAACCAAACATTGACCATTGTCTTTTGTTTGTGGTGAGAACATACTCCACTCTCTTGTGTAACCGAACTCAATTGCCTTTGCTTCTGTGAAAGGAATTTCGCCGTTGATATAAAGTCTTCTAGGCGAGTTCATACCGTCATTTACATTTTGACGATACTTGAAGTTAATAGCATACAAGCCTTCTTTAACATTTTCGCCGACTTTCCAAGTGATTCTTTGGCCAACGCCTGCCCAAGATGAACCACCTGTGATATTTACAGTTTGAACATAAGCAGAAATTGCTTTGTCGCCTGATGAAGTTGAAGCAGTTGAAACATCAACAGAAGGGTAGAGGGTTTTGTCTGATTTTAATACAGCGCTTTCGCCCTCGATGATAACTTCATCGCCTTCATAATTTTTTCCATCAAACTGTTTTAAGTATGTTTCATAACTAATTGTTTCTTCAATTGGTTTGATTTCAACGCTGCCGATGATAACAGGTTCTGCAATACCATTGATAGAAATTGTGTTTTCGCCTTTTTTGAAAGCAAACTCCAATGGTTCAGAAACATAACCGTAACTGTCTATCACATATGCGCTATGCCAACCAAAAATCTCAACTTGGTCTGGACGCATTTCGTTGCCATAAAAGTCAACCTTGAAACCAACAGTTCCGTCTTCTCTTTCAACGAGTTTGTCTTTGAAACTTCTTTTAAAGTTACAACTTGAAGCATTCGCGAAAGGTGTTTCTCCATTGATTTGTATTTCTCTTGAAATACTAATGTCTTTACCAAGCACGGTGTAGTAATTCAAAACGATATTATACATACCCGCTTGGTTTAAATTGAATTTGAAAGTAACATCGTCACTTTCATCGGTCATAACAACCTGTTTGTAGTTTGGTGCACTTTCCACAGGATAATCGCTACCGTTTACAAGTTTTGCGTTATCTGATTTTTTAACAATATCAGACGCATCAACAACGATATGCTCTTTTCCGTTTGGCAATGATTCGTTTGCGGCTAGATAATCTTCATAAGTCGCAAGTTCATCATAAGTTACTTCGCCGAAAACCGCATTTGATGATTGGTTTTTCTCGTAACCTGACATCGCTACCATTTTGGAAAGTGAGTCTGAATCAGCGGCTGCAGTAACGCCTAAAGCAGAAAATGCAATAAGCACCGCCAAAACAATTGATAAAACTCTTGCCATCACTAAATTGTCTCCTTTACTTTTTTAAGCAAATACCTTATCACAAGCACATACCAAACAAAACTTCGACAAAAATTTTGCAAAAACGACTAATTTTAGCAGTTTGCATAATTTTTGCACCCTTGTTTTGTGCAATATGCACAAACGGATAGGGGCATTTACTCAATGTTGATTAATATTACCACATTTAAGAGGTCATTTCTTGCTAAATAGTGATATTTTTTCGTTAAAATTTACAGAAAGTTGTTATTTAAAAATATGGCTAAAACTACCGAAAACAGACGATTTTTAAAATTTTGACTTAAATTTTTGGTAATGTTTTTTAAAACAACTTGATTTTTGCGTTTTTCAGGAGTCATTTTTGTATAAAAAACTGCACAAATTATGCAAAATGCACAACAAAATATCAATATTTCGGTATTTTTGCGCCGAGAAAAATTTGACAAATTATTGTTTTTGATATATAATGCTTGTTATATAACGAACAAAAATAAAAAGGAATGATAAAAATGCCTCCAAAACAAAGATTTTCAAAGCAGGATATAATAGACGCAGGTTTTAAGATTTTAAGAGAAAACGGCGCAGAGTTTATTAATGCCAGGGCTATTTGCAATAAGTTGAACTGTTCTACCCAGCCAATATTCTCGCAATTTGAAAATATGAGCGAATTAAAAGAAGTTTTGGTTGAAAAGGCAAGGGAAGTTTACAACGAATGTGTTAAAGAGGCGCTTGCTTCTGATGATACGCCTTTTAAGGCTTCGTGCATTGCTTATATAAGATTTGCAAAGAATGATATGCATTTGTTTTCGCTATTGTTTATGAATGAAAAGAGCGAAAAAATCGGCGAATTCAAGATGAATACAGATGAAGAATCGCATTTTCATCTTTGGATTTATGCACACGGAATTGCAACGCTTATTGCAACAAAATCAATACAGTTTACCGATGAGCAGATAGCCGAAATGGTAAATCGCGCCTACACTTCAACTTTAATATAGCAATAAAAAAGACCGCTTCTGCGGTCTTTTTTTATATATTCTCTAATGATTTTGCTAAAAATGATTTCATTTTCTCACTCTTTGGATTATCAAAAACCTCTTCAGGTGTTCCCATTTCTTCAACAATGCCATCTGCCATAAATATAATTTTATCGGCAACTGTACGAGCAAAATTCATCTCATGGGTAACTACTATCATTGTGCTATCAGAAGATTTAAGCCCTTTGATAACCTTTAAAACTTCGCCTGTAAGTTCAGGGTCGAGCGCACTTGTAGGCTCATCAAAACACAAAATATCAGGGCTCATTGCAAGGGCACGAGCAATTGCAACACGCTGTTGTTGACCACCTGATAACTGGCAAGGGTAAAAGTCGCGTTTGTCGGTAAGACCTACTTTTTTAAGCAATTTTTCTGCATTTTCTTCAATATCATGCGCATCGCCAAAACGACCCAAATTTGCGCCTGATTTTAATGCTAACTTTGGCGCTAGAGTGATGTTTTCATAAGCAGTATACTGTGGGAAAAGATTAAACGACTGAAAAACAAGGCCGAAGTGTAATCTATTCTCGCGAATTTGCTTATCATTTAATTTTTCGCCATCTTTTAAAATGGTTTTGCCATCAATTTGAATGCTACCCGATGTTGCTTTTTCTAAAAAGTTCAAGCAACGAAGAAGCGTTGTTTTACCACTACCAGACGAGCCGATAATCGCCAAAACTTCGCCTTTTTCCATTGAAAAAGATATATCTTTAAGCACTTTAGTAGAGCCAAAGTTTTTAACAATATTATTTACTTGTAAAAATGCCATAACCTTTAACTCCTAAAATAACTTAATTTTTTCTCAATATAGCCGAACAACAAAGTTAACACACCGCTGAATATGAGATAATAAACACCGGTGAAGAACAACGGCCAAATCTGACCTGAAATGCCTTGACTACCCTTCATAAACGCCTGACCTGCCCAAATGATTTCTTGCAAAGCGATAATTCTCGAAAGAGAAGTGTCTTTAACAAGAGTGATAATCTCATTAGACATAGGTGGCATAATGCGTTTTATCATCTGCAAAAGGGTAACTTTAAAGAAAATTTGAGATTTGGTAAGTCCCAAAACTTGCCCTGCCTCTTGTTGACCGACAGGGACGCCCTCAATTCCGCCACGATAAATTTCTGAAAAATAGCACGCGTAATTTATAATAAAAGCAACGCAAGATGCTATAAATCTACCGTTTTCACCACTACCCCAAATAGGGTTATCAAAAACAAGACCGGGGAAAAAGTAGATAATAAGAAGTTGGAGCATAAGCGGTGTTCCGCGAATAATCCAAACAAAAACTTTAATAACTATTGAAAGCGGCTTGAATTTTGACATTGAGCCAAATGAAATAATAAGTCCCAATGGAATTGCTCCAATAAGCGTTATCATAAAAAGTTTTAGCGTTTGCAAAAAACCTTCATTTAATGCGCCTAATACAATAGGAAACTGTTGTGAAAAGTCCATAATAAAAATTCCTTTTAACATCAAAAACATAGAGTGCAACATGCACCCTATGTTTTGATAAAACTATTATTTTTTAAAAAAATTATTTAATTAATGCTGCTTGAACATCATATTTTTCTGCAACTTCTTGCAATTTGCCGTTGTCTTTGCACTCTTTAAAGAAAGCATTGATTTTTGCAACTAAATCAGAACCTTTTCTGAAACCAACGCCATATTCTTCATCGTTAAGACCAACTGTATATGTAAGGTCAGTATAACCTGTGCCTTCGCCTATCATAGCAGCAGCCATAAGTGAGTCGATAATAGCAGCGTCTGATGTGCCTGAAGAAACTTCAAAAAGCGCTGATGCTTGGTCTTTAACTTCTGTGAAATTAAAGCCGTTTTCTTCTGCCATCTCTTTACCTGCAGAGCCTGCTTCTACTGCGAATGCAAGGTCTTTACAAGCGTCAACTGTTTGATATTTGTCTGCTTCTTTAATAGGAACGATTACAACTTGTTGGTTGTTACAATAAGGGTCTGAACAGTCCATACCTGCTTTAACTTCATCAGTTAAAGTCATACCATTCCAAACACAGTCAATTGATTTACCGTCAAGTTCTAAAATTTTGTTATCCCAGTCGATTTCAACAAATTCAACTTCTACACCAAGGCTTTCAGCAAAAAGTTTTGCCATATCTGCGTCAAAACCAACCCATTCGCCATTTTCATCTTTGTAGTCCATAGGAGCAAAGTCTGTAATACCAACAACCAATGTGCCTTTTTCTTGAACATACTCTAAATCTGTTTTAACGTCTGCATCTGTGTCTGCAGGTTTTTTTGCACAACCTACAAATGAAAGTGCTAATACTAATGTTAAAATAAGTGCTAATAACTTTTTCATAATTAAATACCTCTTTTTCTTAATTTTTTGTTATCGCTTTAGTATAGTAACACACTAAAACGCATTTGTCAACCCCTTTTTCAAAAAAAGTTGAAAATTTTATTTTATAATAAAAAATGCAACCTTTTTTCAACGAAAATGCATTTGCATTTTCGTTTTATGTCTGATATAATAATGTTGCAAAATATTAATGTGCATTTTTAGGAGGTTTTTTAATGAAAAAAATACTTTCTGTGGTTTTAATTTTTACAGTTATTTTTTCTGCTTTTTCTATGAATTTTGTAAAAGCAGAAACTTTATCTGAAAAATTAGCTGATACAAGTGATTTTTCACTTTCAAGTATTGAATACACCGAGCAAATGCTTATTGCTTATAATATAGGCAACTGCTTTGAAATGACAGAGCTTCGTTCTAATTATGTTCGTCCTGAAATTTCAAATATCGATGAGCACATTAGATACAAAGAAACAATGGCAGGTAATGTTCTTGTAACTGAAGAGTATATCAAATATTTAAAAAGCATTGGTATTCAAGCAATTCGTTTGCCTGTAACTTGGTTTAATATGCTTGAAGATGAAAACGGCAACATTTACCCAAAAAACACTTGGTATGCAGATATTGAAACACGCAGAAATGCTTGGTACAACGGCAAAATCAACGAAGAGTTTTTGGCAAGAATCAAACAGGTTGTTGATTGGATTATCGAAAACGATATGTATTGTATGATTAACACTCATCACGATGCAGCTTGTAACACTTCTAATGCTGTAAACCCAATCAAATTAGATGAAGCATATAAAGAGCAGACTTATAATTATTTAACAAACATCTGGGGTCAGGTTGGTGAATATTTCAAAGATTACGGCTCTAAGCTTATGTTTGAATTTTACAATGAAGCGACAAGTAATTCTGGCCATATGACAGCAAATGATGCTGGTGATGATTTTACTTCAGATTTGTTATGCCACCTTATTTCACTTATTAGAAGTCAAGGTTCAAACAACGCTAACAGATTCTTGGTTTGCCCAAGATACGGCGGCGTTTCAATGTGGAGTAATAATGAGTATTTACATAGGTTTGTTAATTCTGATACAGCAGATGACAAAATCGTTGTTACAACCCATACTTATACTTCAGGTTCAAATATGCCTTCTGCTATTGGTGGCATTAGAAATTGGATGAACACCACAGGTATCGGCGCTGTAATTGATGAATTTGGCGCAACAGACGGTGGCTCAAACTTAAAAGAAAAATCAATAAACTTTTTTGCTAACATTAGAAAAGCTTCAGATGAGTATAAAGTTTCTTGCTGGTTCTGGGATGGCGGTCATCAAGATTGCGCTCTTACAAACAGATATTATTTAAAACCTTCTGCTCCTGCGCTTGGCGCTTATGTTGGCAAAGATATTGAGTTTGAATTTTATACTCAAGAAGAAGTGCTTGAATTTACTAAATCAACTCAACCAAACTGGGTTAAACTTTATACTGAAAATGGCTCTGATTATGCGGGTAAATATCTTTTAATCACATCTGCAAACAAGATAAATAACCTTTATAAAAGTGGAAATTATGCAGGTTATTATTCACACGATGGCGCAGAAAACGGACTTTTAACATATTTCACATCTGATGATGGCGAAAATTACAATTTAATGTCAACAAATGTGCCAACACCTTGGACACAGATTGCTTGGAAACAATTACAAGTTTCAGGTTCAACTTATTATACAAGCCAAGTTGATGGTAACTACCAAATCGAAAAAATCGGCGATGGTTTACAAACTTATGTTACAACCGGTATGGAACTTATTCAAACAGGTGGCGCTTGGCAAAAAGGTCATTATAGTACTTCGGGCGTTTATGAAGGCGAAGGTTCAACATATTACAATATGAGAATTTCTCTTAAAAACAAAATCGCCGTTCTTCCTGATAATTATTATCAATTCCATCTTGCTGATAATACAACAAGATACCAGTTTATAATTCGTTCTTATGATGCAAACGGCAATTTTGTTAAAAATTTAGGAACAATTGTAAACGGCGCTTTGCAAATGCCTTCAAATGCTTACTTTATTTCTGTTTCTCTTTATGATTCTTATCAAACAGAAAATGGTGAAAAGTTATTCTCTTATCTTGCAGATGGTACATTTAATCCAACAATGTATTTATATGTTTCATCTTCAACAAACCCACCGCCTGCTTTGCCACCTATTTCGGTAAAGGTTGATGGCACAATAATTATTCCAAATGTAAATGGTCAGTTTGTTTTGCCAGAGTCTGATGATAGCGGTTTTGTTTATTATACTGATGGCACAAACACTTATAACCCTGGCTATGTTTTTGAAAATATAACAGAATCAGTTGAGCTTGAAAGCGTTACCTTGTCGTTTAGCATGTTAAGTGGCGCTTCATTTAGATATAACACCCCATCAGGTATTCGTTTTTATTCAGATGTTGATACTGATTTGATTGAAAAATTGCGTCACGATGGTGCAAGTGTTGAACTCGGTACTTTAATCGCACCAAAAGATTACTTAGATGATAAAGAGTTAACATTTGAATCAGGCGTATTTTATGCTTGTGTTCCTTTTGAATCAACAGAATGGCATGAAAACGGTGATTTTAAAGGAATAATCGGTTCAATTGTAAATATCAAAGAGTGTAATCTTAATCGTGAATTTGTTGGTCGTGGCTATATTAAATTTACTCAAGATGGCGTAACAAAAACAATTTATGCTAATTATGATAATGATGATATTAAAAATAATTCAAGAAGCATTTGTTGCATTGCAAATCAGGTTATGATTTATAACTCTGATACTTTGACTGTTGAACATTTCGACCTTGTAAAAAATTATGCTGATTTATATACAGGCAGTGATAAATATTCTTCGCTTGACCCTGATGGCGAAGATATATTCGAATAAATTTGAAAGGAGAAATTAAAATGAAAAGGTTTATAACTTTAATTCTTGCGTTGCTTATGATAGCAACAGGTAGTTTCGTAGCAAATGCTGAAACAGAACAAGATTCTTCTTCACAAATTTTTTACGCTCAAAATACTTGGCAAGATGGCGCAAAGTATCTTTTAATCGCTCCTTCATGTGCAAATGAGGGTTATAATGGCAAAGGTATTTTGTTCACAAATACATTGGCTTATAATAGCCACACAAGTGCTAATGTTATCAATTCTGTAAAACTTGAAGATTATGATGCTTCATCATTAAATTCTCATCAAGAGTTTAATGCGCTTGAAAGTTTTGAAACTAATCAAGACCTTTCGCAGTATTATATGACAGCCGAAGAGTATGAGGTTGATGGCAATATTTATTTCGCTTTCAAAACAACTGATGGAAAATATCTTGCCGCAGGTCCACAAGCTGGCAGACATAAAGAGGATTGGAATAGAACATATTTATCAGATGAAATAGGTGATGATACCTTGTTTACAGGTGAATATAGAATAGATAAAGAAGGCGAACATTATTTAGGTAATAACGCTTTTATTGTAACTTCTAAATCAGGTTTAAGATTTAGAGTTATGAATAGCGGTAACATTGTTTGCAAAACAGGTGAAGATTATTATCAATCTTTTATTGGTTTTTATTCAACTTCAAAAGTAGCGACAGGTAGTGTTAATGTTAGCATTCAAGCATTAAGCGGAGCTGCGTTAAGACTTGTTCGCACCGGTAAAAATGGTGTCAGATTTTACACAAAAGTTGATGCCGAAAGAGTAAAGAAGATGCAAGAAAAGGGTTATGAGATAGAACTCGGCACAATCATTTCTTCTTTAGATTTATTAGAAGATAAAGAGCTAACATTTGAATCAGGCATTAAAGTAATAGATGTAAAATACACCGCAAAAGATAGTGATGGCAACTTCATTTATTATCAAGATGGCGATACTTTTGTAGGCTCAATTTCAAACATCAAAGAAGATAATACAACCTGGAGTGCAACATCCGGTAATATCACAAGAGAGTTTGTTGGCAGAGGCTATATAAAACTCACAAAAGATGATGAAACAACAATTCTTTATGCAAATTACACCGATGACGATATAAATAATCACGCTCGTTCATTGCAGTATATAGCAAACGCATATAAACAAGATGAAAATTCAAATTATTCATCTTTAGGCGATGATTTGAAATTATTAGTTGACAAATGGGCATCATCAGTTAAATAAATAGTTAATATGATAAAACACCGCTTTGAAAAATTCAAAGCGGTGTTTTTTATTAGTAAAATCAAATAGTCAAACCAAAAAGCACCCCGAAGGGTGCTTTTTTATTATTCGCCTATAGAATAAACAAGTTCTTCTTGAACTTCCTGTTCATCGGTTTCATTAACATCGAAAGATGCTTCTGAATAACACTTCATACCTGTACCAGCAGGGATAAGGTTACCGATAATAACGTTTTCTTTTAAGCCGAACAACTCATCTTCTTTACCTTTGATAGCGGCCTCTGTAAGAACTCTTGTTGTTTCTTGGAATGAAGCGGCTGAAAGGAATGAGTCTGTAGCCAAAGATGCTTTTGTAATACCAAGCAATGTAGCCTGTGCTTCCGGCAAAGTAAGACCTTCTTCGCCTGCGTCCATTCTTGCTTTAATATCATTATATTCAGCATAGAACAAGCCACGCTCAACCATTGTACTTGGAATGAGATTAGAAGAAGAACCATTGTCAATTACTCTACGTTTTCTCATCATCTGACGAACGATAACCTCGATGTGTTTATCGTTGATATCAACACCTTGCAAACGGTAAACTGATTGAACTTGCTCGATGATATAGTTTTGAACAGCGTGCTCACCGAGAATTGCAAGAATATCTTGTGGATAAATTACACCATCAGTGATTTGTTGTCCTTTTTCAACCATATCGCCATCTTCAACCAAAATACGATAGTCATAAGGAATTGAATATCTCTTTTCGTCAGTACCATTAACGTCAGTAACAACGATTTCTTTATTCTTTTTAATAGACTCAATTCTAACAACACCTGCAATTTCAGTAAGATAAGCAGAGTGTTTTGGTCTGCGCGCCTCGAAAAGTTCTTCGACACGTGGAAGACCTTGAGTAATATCTTCGCTTGATGCGATACCACCGGTATGGAAAGTACGCATTGTAAGCTGAGTACCAGGCTCACCGATTGATTGAGCCGCTACGATACCAACTGCTTCACCAACGGCAACAGGTGTGCCGGTTGCAAGGTTAACACCGTAACATTTTTTACAGATACCTTTTTTCGCTTTACAGGTAATGATAGAACGGATTACACATTCTTTAACGCCTGCTGCAACAATTCTTTGAGCATCGTCATAGGTAATCATATCTTCTGTACCCATAAGCAACTCGCCTGTTTCAGGGTGATACAAAGCGTCTTTAAGGTAACGACCGATAAGACGGTCTGCAAGTGGCTCAATAAGTTGTTTGCCTTCATAGATACCGTAAACTAACAAGCCTTCATCAGATTTACAGTCATCTTCTCTAATGATAACATCTTGAGAAATATCAACAAGACGTCTTGTCAAATAACCAGAGTCAGCAGTTCTAAGCGCTGTATCGGCAAGACCTTTACGCGCACCACGAGAAGAAATAAAGTACTCTTGTACGTTAAGACCTTCACGGTAGTTAGAACGAATAGGAACTTCGATGATTTTACCTGAAGTATTTGCGATAAGACCACGCATACCTGCAAGTTGTCTAATCTGGCTTACAGAACCACGGGCACCTGAATCAACCATCATATTAATTGGGTTGTATTCTTGCAAGTTTTCAGTCAAAGCAGCAGAAACATCGTTTACAGTTGCTTCCCAAATCTCTTGAACCTTTTTAGATTTTTCATTTGCAGAAAGCATACCTCTGCGGAACATTTTGTTAACTTTATCAACTTGTTCTTCAGCCTCTGCAATTTTTTGCGCTTTAATTGGTGGGATAATTGCGTCAGAAACAGCAATTGTAATCGCACCTTTTGTTGAATATTTGTAACCTGTTGATTTAATGTTATCAAGAACTTCTGCAGTTACTGCAGTGCCATTGATACGAATACAAGCATCAACAATTTTACCAAGCAATTTCTTGCCTGCTTTATTTGCTTTATAAGTGCCATCTTCATTCACGTCAAAATGAATTTCAAGGTCTAATTCGTGACCTTCAACACTTCTATCGGTAAAGCCTAAATTTTGTGGAATTGACTCGTTGAAAATGAGATAACCAACAGTAGCATCAATAATTCTTGAGATAGGTTGACCATCTTTTTCGCCTTGTACTCTAACTTTAATTGGAGCATGAAGACCAACAACATTATTTTCATAAGCCATAATTGCTTCTTCTTTGTTGCGGAACACTTTACCTGTACCAGGTTCATCTTCTCTAACGAGTGTAAGATAATATGAACCCAAAACCATATCTTGAGTAGGCACTGCAACAGGCTTACCATCAGATGGTTTTAAAAGGTTGTTAGCAGCGAGCATAAGAATTCTTGCTTCTGCTTGAGCCTCTGCTGAAAGTGGAACGTGAACAGCCATCTGGTCACCGTCAAAGTCAGCGTTGAACGCTGTACAAACGAGCGGATGGAGTTTTAATGCTCTACCTTCTACGAGCACTGGCTCAAACGCTTGAATACCAAGACGGTGAAGTGTTGGAGCACGGTTTAAGAATACTGGGTGGTCTTTGATAACAACCGCCAAAGCATCCCAAACTTCTTCTCTTACACGTTCAAGCATTTTTCTAGCGCTCTTAATGTTAGAAGCAACATTAGTTTCAACCAAATGTTTCATAACAAATGGTTTGAAAAGTTCAAGCGCCATTTCCTTTGGAAGACCGCATTGATAAATCTTGAGTTCAGGACCTACAACGATAACTGAACGACCAGAATAGTCAACACGTTTACCAAGAAGGTTTTGACGGAAACGACCTTGTTTACCTTTGAGCATATCAGAAAGAGATTTTAACGCTCTGTTGTTAGGACCTGTTACGGCTCTGCCACGGCGACCGTTGTCGATAAGCGCGTCAACAGCCTCTTGGAGCATTCTCTTTTCGTTTCTTACAATGATACTTGGAGCGCCAAGTTCCAAAAGTCTTGCCAAACGGTTATTTCTGTTGATAACACGTCTGTAAAGGTCATTAAGGTCAGAAGTAGCAAATCTACCACCATCAAGTTGTACCATAGGACGAATATCCGGTGGAATTACAGGAAGAACGTCAAGAATCATCCATTCAGGACGGTTGCCTGAAAGACGGAATGATTCAACAACTTCCAAACGTTTACCAATTCTAATTTTCTTTTGACCTGTAGCCTCTTCCATCTCTGCTTTAAGTTCTTCAGAGAGTTTTTCAAGGTCGATTTCAGAAAGCAATCTTTTAATTGCCTCTGCACCCATCTCTGCTACAAAGTCATCTTCATATTTCTCATACCACTCCATATATTGAGTTTCAGAGAGAAGTTGTTGTTTAACAAGTGGAGTTGAACCTGGGTCAACAACAACATATTTTGAGAAATAAAGCACTTGTTCAAGGTCTCTTGGTGACATATCAAGAACAAGACCCATTCTAGATGGAATTGTTTTAAAGTACCAGATATGTGAAACAGGAGCAGCGAGTTCAATTGAACCCATTCTCTCACGACGAACTTTACTTCTTGTGATTTCTACGCCACAACGCTCACAAACTTTGCCTTTATAACGAATTCTTTTATACTTACCGCAATGACATTCCCAGTCTTTTTGAGGTCCAAAAATCTTTTCGCAGAAAAGACCATCTCTTTCTGGTTTTAATGTACGGTAGTTGATAGTTTCAGGTTTTTTAACCTCGCCATATGACCATTCTCTGATTTGTTCAGGAGAAGCAAGACCAATGCGAATTTTTTCGAAATCTGTATTCTGCATAATTGTTTCCTCCCTTACATTTCTTCGCCGTCATCAAAATCGGCGTTGTTATAACTATAATCTTCTTCAATTGCGTCACCGTTTTCGTCTTCAAGACCGTAACCGCTCAAATCATCTGCAACCATAACTGCATCTGGGTCGTTTGCGTCATCTTCAGGCGCTACAACAGGTGGAGCAATCATATCATCATCGTCATCAAATGATTGCTTGATGTCGATTTCATTATTATCTTTATCAAGAACTTTAATATCAAGCGCAAGTGACTGCAACTCTTTAATAAGTACCTTGAATGATTCAGGAATACCTGGTTTTGGAATGTTATTACCTTTAACAATAGATTCATAAGTTTTAACACGGCCAACAACATCGTCAGATTTAACTGTCAAAATCTCTTGCAATGTGTAAGCAGCGCCGTATGCTTCAAGCGCCCAAACTTCCATCTCACCGAAACGCTGACCACCGAACTGTGCTTTACCACCGAGTGGTTGTTGTGTAACGAGTGAGTAAGGACCTGTTGAACGAGCGTGAATCTTATCATCAACCAAGTGATGAAGTTTCAAGAAGTACATATAACCTACTGTTACTCTATTATCAAATGGCAAACCAGTTCTACCATCATAAAGAACAGTTTTACCGTCTTCTTCATAACCTGCCATTTTTAAGCATTCGCGAATATCAGACTCGTGAGCGCCATCAAATACACGGGTACAAACTTTCCAGCCGAGCGCTTTAGCAGCATAACCGAGGTGTACTTCAAGCACCTGACCGATGTTCATACGAGAAGGTACGCCGAGTGGATTCAAAACGATATCAAGCGGAGTACCATCTGGTAAGAATGGCATATCTTCTTGTGGTAAAATACGAGAAACTACACCCTTGTTACCATGACGACCCGCCATTTTATCACCGACAGAGATTTTTCTCTTTTGAGCAATATAACAACGAACTACCATATTAACGCCAGGGTTTAACTCGCTTGAATTTTCTCTTGTGAACACTTTAACATCAACGATAGTACCATATTCACCATGAGGAACTCTAAGCGAAGTATCTCTAACTTCTCTTGCTTTTTCACCAAAAATCGCACGAAGAAGGCGCTCTTCAGCAGTAAGTTCAGTTTCACCTTTTGGAGTAACTTTACCTACCAAGATGTCACCCGCGCGAACCTCTGCGCCAACACGGATAATACCGCGCTCATCAAGGTCTTTAAGCGCATCTTCACCAACGTTTGGAATATCACGAGTAATCTCTTCAGGTCCAAGTTTAGTATCTCTTGCCTCGATTTCATACTCTTCAATATGAATAGATGTATAAACATCTTCTTTAACTAATCTTTCGTTTAATAAAACCGCGTCCTCGTAGTTATAACCTTCCCAGGTCATAAAGCCGATAAGCATATTTTTACCGAGAGCGATTTCACCATTTTGAGTTGCAGGACCATCAGCAATAACATCGCCTGCTACTACCTTTTCACCCTCAACAACAATTGGCTTTTGATTTACGCAAGAGCCTTGGTTTGAACGAGTGAAACGGATAAGTTCATAATGTTCAACCTGACCATCTTCGTCTGCTTTAATATCAATAAAGTCTGCAGAAACTTTTTCAACTACACCATCACGTTTACAAAGCACTGTAACACCAGAGTCAACAGCGGCTTTATATTCCATACCTGTACCAACGATAGGTGATTCAGTTGTAAGAAGTGGCACTGCCTGACGTTGCATGTTTGAACCCATCAATGCACGGTTTGCGTCATCATTTTCCAAGAATGGAATCATAGCAGTAGCAACTGATACGATCATTCTAGGAGAAACGTCCATATAATCAGCGGCAGTGTTTTCAATTTCAACAAACTCATCTCTGTGACGGCAGTTAATGATTTTTCTTTTAAATTTGCCCTCTTCATCGAGCGGTTCATTCGCTTGAGCAATGATAAACTCGTCCTCTTCATCAGCAGCCATATAAACAACTTCATCTGTAACGATACCAGTTTCTTTATCTACCTTACGATAAGGCGCTTCAATAAAGCCATATTCGTTGATTTTAGCGAATGTAGCCAAGTGAGAAATAAGACCGATGTTTGGACCTTCAGGAGTTTCGATAGAACACATTCTACCATAATGAGTATAGTGAACGTCACGAACTTCGAATCCGGCTCTATCTCTTGACAAACCGCCAGGACCGAGCGCTGAAAGTCTACGTTTATGAGTAAGTTCTGCGAGTGGGTTGATTTGGTCCATAAACTGTGAAAGTGGTGAAGAACCAAAGAACTCACGAATAGCAGCAACTACAGGACGAATATTAATAAGTGTTTGAGGAACTATTGCCTCTGTTTCTTGGTTTTGAAGAGCCATTTTTTCACGAATAACTCTTTCCATTCTTGCAAAACCAATTCTGAATTGATTTTGTAAAAGTTCGCCTACTGAACGAATTCTACGGTTGCCCAAGTGGTCGATATCATCAATAGTACCGATACCTGCAGGAAGACCGCAGATATAGTTCATTGAAGCAAAAATATCGTCAACTGTTACATTATTAGGAATAAGGTCTAATTTACGCATTTCAAAAGCGTCTTTGATTTCATCTTCTGTTTTGTATTCATTAAGAATTTCCATCAAAACGTCATAACAAACGTTTTCATTAATTCCACATTCCAAAACATCGAAATCAACGAAATCTTGCGCGTTAACCATACCGTTTGAAAGAACTTTTCTTTCAACAGTTTCGCCTTCGTAATCAACATTGATAAACGCTTCTTTAACGCCGACTTTTTCAAAAGTTTCAGCAAGTTCTCTTGTTACAACAACATCTGGCTCTGCAATAACCTCACCTGAAGCAGGGTCACAAACAGGGCGAGAAAGTTTTCTGCCAACAAGTCTTGCGCCAAGCGCTAACTTTTTATTATATTTATGTCTGCCAACTCTTGATAAATCATATCTTCTAGGGTCGAAGAGCAAGTTAGCAAGATGTGTTTTTGCACCGTCAACTGTGAAAGGCTCGCCTGGACGAAGTTTTTTATAAACTTCAAGCAAAGCGCTTTCAACGCTATCTGTTGTATCTTTCTCAAGAGTTGACAAAAGTCTGTCAGACTCGCCGAGAACATCAAGAATTTCAACATTTGTAGCAAGACCTAAACATCTTGCAAATGTTGTCATAGGTAATTTACGGTTTTTATCAATACGAACATACATAATATCATTATGGTCTGTTTCGTATTCAATCCAAGCACCACGGTTAGGAATGATTGTAGAGTTAAAGAGTTCTTTACCTGTTTTATCCATATCAAGCGCATAGTAAACGCCAGGGGAACGAACAAGTTGAGAAACGATAACACGTTCAGCACCATTTATAATAAAGGTACCTGAATCGGTCATAAGTGGGAAATCACCCATATAAACTTCGCTCTCTTTGATTTCGCCTGTTTCTTTATTAAGAAGTTGAGCGCGAACTCTCAAAGGTGCTGCGTAAGTTGTATCTCTTTCTTTACATTCTGCGATGCTGTATTTTGGCTCATCGTCAATTTTGTAGCCTGTAAAACTCAAAACGAGATTATCATTGTGGTCGGTAATAGAAGCAACATCATTAAATACTTCTTTAAGACCCTCATCTAAAAACCATTGATATGAGTTTTTCTGAACCTCAATTAAATTTGGCATTTCCAGAACTTCATTAATTTTCTGAAAACTCATTCTAGTGTTTTTACCAAGCTTTACCGGTTTTACATTAACCATAGGCTTTAATCACTCCTTTGTTATAGTTGCTTTTTTGACGGTATTTTTACACAAAAATGTTTAAAAATTACACTTGATTTTTGCCTAATTTTCTGCTATAATCAAAGTCGAAAATATGCAAAATCGGGCATTTTACCCATTATGTGCAGTTTACAATTATATAATAATATGTCAAGAATGTCAAGGGCTTTTTTTACTTTTTTTGAGCGTTTTTTAAGTTTTTTTAAAAAAACACTTGATTTTTAGAAAAAAGTCTGCTAAAATAGTTCGTGCTATTATCTTATGAATGAATTAAGGAGGTGCAGTCATGGCAAAATGCGATTACTGCGGAAAGAGTGTAACTTTCGGTATTAAAGTATCTCACTCTCACAGAAGAAGTAACAGAACTTGGAAGCCAAACGTAAAAAGAGTTAAGGCTGTTGTAAACGGTGCTCCTAAAAGAGTTTATGCTTGCACCAGATGCTTGCGTTCAGGCAAGGTAGATAGAGCAGTTTAATCTGTTATTTACTAAAAGATAATCGAAATCAAAAAAACCACTCGTCTTTTCACGAGTGGTTTTTTATTTATGTGTTTATTCTATTTCAATTTGCAATGGATTTTTGCAGTCAAAACATTTTGTTTTATGTTTTGAGTTTTTACAACCGCAAGTTATACAAATTACATAATCATCTTTTTTGTTATTAACTTTACTATAATATCTAAAACCCACATAATGTCTTACACGGTCGCCTATTTCATAACAAGAACCCAATGGCAAGGTATCTAACATCCATTTTTCAGTGTAAATTTTTCCATCATCTGCTTTTATTTCACAATTTACTACGTTTTCAACTGAATAATCGTGTTGGTTATGAGCTCGAGCAGTTACAGAGAAAAACATTTTATTCATATTATGATGAAACACCATTTCTTCTGTTGTTTCTTTTGATACAATTTCTCCTTCGAAATCTTTATCAAAAATAAAATCCCAAACATTGAATATAAACAAAGACGCTATTAAAAATGGAATTATTATTATCATTGTAAATACAACAGAAAAATCAAATGTTTTATATAGGAATATAGCCAAACCAAAAACAACAACATCAAAACAAACTGTTTTAATAATCGATAATATTATTGCCTTGTTTCGCAAATCTTGCAATTCTTTGTTTAAATATTTCGAAGTTTTCATAACTTTACACCTCATAAAAATTTTACCATATTTTTTCATACAGTTCAAGAGTGTATTTATTCAGTCTTTTTGTAGGGGCGTTCATTGGACGCCCGTTTTTTCGGCGAAAGCCTCGCCACCGCCCTACGATAGAATATATTACTGTAGGGCGGGATGCCCACATCCCGCCGTCATTAACAAACAAAAAAGTCTAACTCGCTTGAGTTAGACTTTTTTAATGCATTATTTCTTATCAGTTACACCGAGAATAAAGTCTGCCGAAACTTTATAAAACTCGCAAAGTTTTATAAGATGTCTTATCGGCAATTCATTTGCGCCACGCTCATATCGAGCGTACATTGTTTGAGAAGTTCCTAAAACATCAGCGATTTGTTGTTGCGTTAAATCATTGTCTTCTCGCAAATCTCTAATAATTTTAATGTATTTCATTATATCACCAAAATTATTATACCAAGTAAACATATTTACTATTGACTTTAGTAAACATTTTTACTATAATGTAAATATAAAAAACATAAAGGTGGTTAAAAAATATGGCAGATTCAAAAACATTCGTACTTCAAGACGATATTACCGTTGAGGCTATTGGCGAACACATTGCAATGTGGTTACAAACCACAAAAGGCATGGTTGCTGAAAGTGGTCCTACGCAAGGTGGATATTTTGTACAAGCAAAAGACGAAGGCGATGGTTGGAAGAAGATGGCTGGTCTTACAAAAGCGGTACAAATTCAACTTCTCAAAGCAGACAGCAATGTAATAGTTAATTGTGGTTTTGGAAAATGGTCTGACAAAGTAGGCGCAGGTGCGCTTGGAATGTTTGTTTTTGCTCCACTTGCCGCAACTGCTGCAATTGGCGCTTTTTCACAATCTAAACTTCCAAACGAGATTTTTAATGAAATCGAAAAATTTATCTTAAATGGTGGCAAGTCAGTTATCGCTTCTATGGGCGCTAAAGTAAACGCTGACGAACTAACTTGCCCTCAATGTAATGCGAAAAACCCTAAAGGTCAAAAATTCTGTTCTGAATGCGGAGCAAAACTCGCAAAAACATGTCCATCATGTGGCGCAGATATTGAAAATGGCAAAAAGTTCTGCCCTGAATGTGGAAACAAACTTGATGTTGAAATAGTTTGTAAAAACTGTGGCGCATCTCTTGAAGCGGGCAAGAAATTCTGTTCTGAATGCGGAACTCCTTGCTAAATTATAAAAACACAAACAAAAAAGTCTAACTCGCTTGAGTTAGACTTTTTTAATGCATTATTTCTTATAACCTTGTGGGTTTTGGGACTGCCATTTCCAAGTATCTCGGCACATATCTTCAACGCCGAACTGCGCTTCCCAATTAAGAAGTTCTTTCGCTTTTTTAGGGTCTGAATAGCAAGTTGCAACATCGCCTGCTCTGCGCTCTACTATTTTATAAGGTACATCAACACCGTTTACCTTTACAAACGCATTAACCAAATCAAGCACACTATAACCTACACCTGTGCCAAGGTTAATCGCTTCGGCGCCTGTGTTTTTCATTGCATAATCAACTGCGCAAACATGACCTTTTGCCAAATCAACAACGTGAATATAATCGCGCACACCTGTACCATCCGGTGTATCATAATCATCGCCGAAAACAGAAAGTTTTGGCAACTTGCCGATAGCAACTTGCGAAATATATGGCATTAAATTATTTGGAATGCCATTTGGGTCTTCGCCAATTCTACCGCTCTCGTGAGCGCCGATAGGGTTGAAATATCGAAGAAGCACTACTGACCACTCATCATCAGAAACACAAAGGTCTTGCAAAATACACTCTATCATATATTTTGTTCTGCCATAAGGGTTAGTAACTTCGCCTGTTTTCATAGTTTCAACCAATGGCGAAGGGTTGTTATTGCCATAAACAGTTGCCGATGAACTAAATACCATTCTCTTGCAACCAAATTCACGCATAACATCGCAAAGCACCAAAGTGCCATTAACATTATTATCAAAATACTCAAGTGGTTTTTGAACAGACTCGCCAACCGCTTTAAGACCTGCAAAGTGAATTACAACATCTATTTTATTTTCTGAAAAGACTTTTTTAAGCCCTTCTCTATCACGAATATCGCACTCATAAAACGCAAAATCTTTTCCTGATAATTCTTTAACACGATTAAGCGCTTCTTTATCAGAGTTATAATAATTATCGATAACAACAATATCATAACCTGAATTCAAAAGTTCAATACAAGTATGGCTACCAATATAACCGCAACCACCTGTAATTAAAATAGACATATTAGTCACCTTCCAAAATAATACTACATTAATATATTATATATATGTTGATTTGATTTTTCAATACAAAAAACATAAAATTTGTCAATTTTTAAAAATTTAATTGTTTTTACTCTCAAAAACTTGCTAAACGCAAACTAATATGATAAAATATTCAAGTATTTAAAACCAAAGGAGAATTTTTATGAAACCAACACTTGTTATTATGGCGGCTGGTATGGGAAGCAGATTTGGTGGGTTAAAACAATTAACCCCTGTTGGCCCTGATTCTCAAAAAATAATAGACTATTCTATTTATGACGCAACACTTGCAGGTTTTGAAAAAATAGTTTTTGTTATAAAACACCAAATCGAAAAAGATTTTAAAGAGTTAATTGGCGACAAAATTGCTAAAAATCACAAAGTTGAATATGTTTTTCAAGAAGTTGATAAGTTGCCAATTGGTTTTAGTGTGCCAGAAGGCAGAGAAAAACCTTGGGGCACAGGCCATGCGATTCTTTGTTGTAAAGACGTTGTTAAAGAGCCTTTTATGGTTATTAATGCAGACGATTTTTATGGCGCCCAAGGGTATAAAGTTTTAGCAGACTTTTTGCAAAAACCAGTTAACAGCGATAAAATGCAATTTGCAATGGCGGCTTATATTTTGAAAAATACGCTAACTGAAAACGGCTCGGTTTCACGAGGAGTGGCGCAAGTTAATAAAGATGGCAAACTTCAAAGCCTTGTTGAGCGCACTCATATTGAAATTGTTGACGGCGCGCCTGCTTTTTCAAAAGACGGTGGCAAAACTTTTGAAAAATTAGATGAAAACACTCTTGTTTCTATGAATGCTTGGGCTTTTCCAAGAGAAATGCTTGATTATTTAGAAGATTTATTTGTAGAATTTCTTAATACTACTGCAAAAGAAAACCCATTAAAAGCAGAGTTTTATCTGCCTTTTGCAGTTAACGATATGATGAAACGTTCACTCGCAGAAACTACTGTGTTTAAAACTGACGATAAATGGTATGGTATGACATATATTGAAGATAAAGACGATGTTGTAAATGCTATTAAAGATATGACCGAAAAGGGAATTTATCCAGAAAAATTTTAAGCAGTTGAAAAACAAAATAAACTGTGTTATAATGAGTTTGTTTTGCAAACTTAATGAATTGCCGCGAGGCAATTCAATCCATGGAGCGAAGCGAGAATTCATGGCGATAGCCAATTCATGACAACTTTAGTTGTCAATTCATTTTAAATGAATCGCCTTGTGGCATGAATTAAAATCTATGATTTCATGAATTGAGCCTTACGGCTCATGAATTGCACCTTTCGGTGCATTGAGAATATAATTGTTAATTTTTAAATTATGTGTTAAAAAGGAGACGAAAGATATGTCCGGACATTCCAAGTGGAATAATATTAAAAGAAAAAAAGGTGCAAATGATGCCGCAAGGGCGAAAATTTTTACTAAAATCGGCAGAGAGATGTCGGTTATTGTAAAAGCAGGCGGCCCAGACCCTAATGTTAACTCAAAACTTCGCGACTGTATTGCAAAAGCAAAGTCGCTTAATGTGCCTAATGATAACATTGAAAGAATTATTAAAAAAGCGTCTGGCGAGGGCGATACTTCTTCTTATGAAAACTGCCTTTATGAAGGTTATGGCCCATCAGGTATTGCAGTTATCGTTGAATGTTTGACCGATAACCGTAACCGTACTGCAGGAGATATGCGTCACTACTTTGATAAATGCGGTGGCAACCTTGGTACACCTGGTTCTGTAACATTTATGTTTACTCGCAGAGGTCTTATTGCAATTGATGCCGAGGGTCTTTCAGAAGACGAAGTTATGGAAGCCGCTTTGGAAGCAGGCGCAGAAGATTTTAACGCAGAAGACGGCGTTTTTGAAGTTATTACTGACGCAAATTCTGTTAGTGATGTAAGCACCGCTTTATCTGAAAAAGGTTATAAAATTATGTCGGCAGAGCCTGAATATTACCCTGCAACATTCTCAAGCATTACCGATGATGAGTCTATGACAAAAATGCAAAAACTTCTTGATATGCTTGAAGATAATGATGATGTTCAAAATGTTTGGCATAATCTTGATAATTTGCCGGAAGAAGAATAATTTTAAGGGCGACAGTAGTCGCCCTTTTTGTTTTGCTATTGGTTTGTTTTAAATTGTAGAGGCGTTCATTGGACGCCCGTTTTTTCGGCGAAAGCCTCGCCACCGCCCTACGATAGAATATAAATTTTATTGTAGGGACCGACGCCCTCGTCGGTCCGGCTACCTTGGGATTACGAGGGCGTAATCCCCTACGAATATATAAAAGATTTTTTGTAAGAATCTTAAAACACAAAAGGGAGAGGCGAAACCTCTCCCTTTATTTTTATGAAAGAACATCAATAAACATCCATTTTAATCTTCTTGCTACTGTGAGTTTTGAAACGCAGTCGAAACAGAATTCATCATAGAAATCTAAAACCAAATCTGCATTTTCACTTGTGATAGGAAGTTTTGAGAACATTGATTTTTCGTAAATCTCAAAAATTTCATCTACATTAAACTCTTGCTCATTCAAACTCTCAAAATTTGTCTTTGCGATTTGTTTGAACTCATCATAAGTGAATGTTTTTTCGATATCAACGCCCATAAATTTAAGCATTTTTATAATTAATTCAAAACCTAAAACTATTTGTGCGCGATAATCTGTGCTTTCAAATATATTTCTGCGTTTTTTAAGAATACTTGCTCTTCTTACAAACAAAGCGACTACACAAGCAACCAAAAGCAACAAAATCGAACCTAATACTATTAATATAATTAACAATACATTTGGTTTTTTCTCTTCTTGTTCCTCTTCTTCAACCTGTTCCTCTTCTTCGGCTTCGATAACTTCTTCGCTTTCGCCTTCTACAACAGGTTTTTGGTTTTGAGGCTCATCGTTTTCTTCTTTGTTGTTTGAAAAATCGTCTTTAGCCTTGTCTTCATTAGTTTGCATTAACGCTTCAAAACTATCGGCATAAAAACCGGTTGTTACTTCAACAGGTATCCAACCATAAATATCATCAAAAAACTCTATCCACGCGTGATGATTTGCGTCTGTCAATTCAAGTGTTTTATACTGGTCGTTGCCGGCTGCTTTTTCAATTTCAACATCTGCAATTCTATAACCCTCAACATACCTTGTAGGCACACCGAGCGCACGAAGAATTACTGCGGCGCTGGTTGCGAAGTGTGGCGAATAGCCTGTGCCACTATCAAACAAAAACTGCGTTGCAAAATCTTCGCCTGCATTTATGCTTTTTGCATAGTTAGAATATTTTGTGTTATCACTCAAAAACTTTCTTACATTATCAATAGTTTTATAAACCGTGTCGCCTTGCAACTCATAACTTAAGTTTACAATTTCATCAACGCCCTCGCCAGGCAAACCGATATAGTTGCCATAAACAAAGTCACGATATTTTTGCCATTGGTTTTTAAAACTATCCGACTGATACTCGGCGGTATAAATCACACCCATATAATCAGAAAGTCTATAATAAGTTTTATAAGTATATTCGTCTTTATAATCAGGAATTGCTGAAAAATCTTGATAACCACTAATTGAAAGCGATGATACAACACCATTTGGCGAATAAATATAATCTTTTTCTCTACGAAGTTCGCTTATTTTAAACTCTGCGAGTTTAACATTTCTTTCTTCATAGTTTGTATAAAGCAAATCGCCGGTAAGTGTTGACAAATAAATATCCATATCATCAAGATATTTATAAACACCATCAATTGTTTTGTAAGTAGTATCATCAAACTGCGACCATTTATCGCCCTCGTAAACACTACCAACATAACCTTTTAAATAAATGCTCTCTTTGGTGTTTGGCATTTGAATAGTAAGATAATGCCTGTCTTGTGGTTTTCTGTCGCCAAGAACGGTTAAATCGCCCTCTTTCAAAGACGCGTCATGGTCAAAACCTGTTACAAGGTCATAAATATTCAAAGCCGACCTTTTGATGTTTTTACGAAGATTATCAACTGCTTCGCTTTTTGAATAACCACTACCCACTAAAACATTAGTAGTCAAAGTGAAAATAAGAAAAACTGCAACCGCCATTGTTAAAGCGCTACCGCCAAAACGCGAATTCTTTTTCTCATAAACAAACTCGCGACTTGTTTTTGACTTGTCAGCGTTTTTATTTCTTACCGTGTTTTTCTGACGGTTTGAAATATGTATAACAAGCATTGCCGCCCACGAAGCCATAAGCGCGGAAAACGGAAGTCTATCTGCAACACAAGCAAAGGTTGCGCCAACACAAAACAGCGGAAATGTTGCTAAAAACGCGCCGATAAACTGGGTTTTGCCAACTACAAAGAATGACACGAGCGATGTTATAAACACCGAAATCATTGCCATACAATAAGTAGTGTTTAACAAATAACTGTCGTCCCAAGGGACAAGTTCATCAGGCACTGTCCAATACATTGCCTCACACGCTGACTGCACACCGCTATCATAAAGCGCTTTAAAACCTGTTACAACAGGGTCTAGCATAAAAAGCCCTGCCACAAGCGCAATGCCAAGCGAAATCAAAAGTGTGAGATAATGCTTACTTGTTGCTTTATAAACAATGCTAAACACAACTGAAGCGATAAGAATTACAACAAAAGTTATCCATTCAATGTGTTTGAAATTCATCATTGATGAAAAAGTGAAAATGCCTCCAGCCGAAAGCCCTAAAACTATTAAAAGTCTTGTTAAAAAATTCAAAACAGAATTTAAAACTTTTGAATTTTTCGAGGTGGACTCATCAACAAGAGTAAGATTAATGCCAGAATTAACAATCTTTTTACTCATATTTTCGCCACCTTTCTAAAACTTAATATGATACAAGCATTTTTCTTCTGCGCCGGGGATAACAGGGATAAACTTTGTGTTATCCATTGCAGGAATTTCGCTTCGCTCATATTCTACGCAAACAACACTTAAAAGTGACAACGAAATATCAAAGCCTGCAAAAATAGTTTCAGCATCTTTAGCAGGGTTTGAAGTAATTGTGATAATGTGAGAATACTTTTGTTTTAAAAAGAAATCACATTTTTCAAACATTGGCTCATCAACAAAAATAGTATCAGAAAAAATTCTGCCCAATGTAATATAAACATCTGATTCGCTTTTGATTTTAGTTTTCACAAACACGCTTGTGCGCGCATTATACCAACCAACATAATGCTCAATGTTTTTTCTTGCAAAACTTAATGAAACAGAAGCATATGTTTTAAGCAAAGAATCTATCAAACCAAGACTTTCATCAGTTGTATCTTTTGCCTTTAAATCAAGATAAATAAACACATTATCGCTGACAGGCAAAGAATATTCTTTAACCATAAATGTATCGGTTTTAGAAGAAAGTTTCCAATGTATTTTATTAAGTTTATCGCCCTCAACATATTCGCGAATATCAAAAATTTCTGAAGGGTCGTCGCCCGCTTTTACATTAGAAAACTTATCCGCCTCGCCAACAAACCAGTTGTTAGGACGAATATGGCTTGAAACCGAAACAGTTTGCGGATAAAGTGGTACAATTCTTTTAATATTAAGTTTTTTAGAAAGTCTAAACATTGAGAAAAAGTCATAAAATGACGCTTTTTCCAAAGTAAATTCAATATTGCCTATATGCTCTGAATTTAACTCATATGTAAAAACTTTTTGCGAAAACGGCACCGAATTTATAACAAATCTGGCTTTATATTCTGTGTTTAAAAACAAATTTTTACAACCACTTGAAAGCCTAATATGAGTAACAGGGAAAGGCGAGTTGTTTTTAACTTTTATAAGAATTTTAACAGGGTTTTCTAAATCTGCTTTTTCATCGTTTACTTCAACTTCTATCTTTGTGAAAACAAACGCAAGAAAATGAATAATAAACAACAAAACAGGAATAGCAAGAACTGTTATTAAAACTATTAAAGCAATTAAATCGCTATAAAACACAAAAAATGCGCCGGTGCCGATTGCTACTGCTAAATAAATTAACCAACTAATTATCATTTAACTTGACACCTTGTTTATTTAAAATTTAGTTTATGCCAGGGCATTTAACTTGAGTGAGAATTGTTTTTAAAATTGAATTTGCAGTAAGACCTGCAATTTTTGCTTTTGCTGAAACTGCAACTCTATGCTCTGCGGCATCAATAAAGATACTTGTAACATCATCAGGCACAACATAATCTCTAGCCTGCATAAAAGCGTGAGCGCGAGCGAGTTTTGCAATTGCAACTGCGCCACGAGGGCTGATACCTAAAGACAACATATCATTAGTTCTTGTTGCATCGCAAAGCGCAACTATGTAATTAAAGATTTTATCATCTGTGTAAACTTCTTCAACTGCGCGTTTCATAGCGATAATATCTTCGCCAGACGCTACTGCGCAAACAGATTTTAATGGGTCTTTACCTTGCTTGCCTTTCAAAATGTTTACCTCGTGCATTTGTGAAGGATAGCCCATTGAAAGACGAACTGCAAATCTATCAAGTTGTGATTCAGGAAGCATTTGAGTACCAACATAACCGATAGGGTTTTGAGTTGCAATAACAGTAAAAGGTTGTGGAATTTCGTGAGTAACACCATCTACTGTGATGTTGCCTTCTTCCATAATTTCAAGCAAAGCACTTTGAGTTTTTGAAGATGTACGGTTGATTTCATCTGCCAAAAACAAATTACAAAGCGCAGCGCCAGGTTTATAAATAAACGAGTCTGTTTTCTTATCATAAACAGTAAAACCTGTAACATCAGTTGGCAAAACATCAGGTGTGAATTGCAAACGTTGATAATTAAGGCTTGTTGCTTTTGATAAAGCGAGCGCTAGTGTTGTTTTACCAACGCCCGGAATATCTTCAAGCAAAATATGACCGCCAGAGATAACAACTGTTAAAATCTTGTCAACAATTTCATCTTTACCCAAAACGGCTTTTGAAATTTCTTGTTTTACTAGTCTTACTTTTTCAAGTAATGCTTGGTTTTTATCGTTTTCCATTTTAATTCTCCTTAAGTTTAAAATTAATCATATTAAATCTATTATATAATATCACACCGAATTAAATAAATCAATATAAATTAATATAAACTTTTTATTAAATTGCGAGTGTACCGCCTTCGGTATGAACAATGATAAAAATGCTTTGCTCTGACAGGTCTTTATCATCTATATAAACCAAAACATCGCCGCCATCTGACGACTTTGTGTGAAACTCATAGCAATAATGCTCATTGTTTGCGTCATCGGTTACAACTGCCTTGTTTACGCTCTTTATACTTAACTCTTTGCCGATTTTTTCACTCGCTTTAGACTGTGTGTGCATATACTCATATTTTTCTCGTTTATGATGATTCATAATAAAGCCTCTCGCTTCAATAGACACCACAGTGCCATCGGACAAATCAACGCCGACTTTTATCAAATCAGAATAGTAAGTGATACCATCTTCAAACACAGCAAAATTAATGGTTATAACATTTTCGCTAATGATATAATAACTCTCTTTAAAATCAAGACCGTATATCTTTTTAAGGGTGTTTTTTGCGATAGAAATGCACTCATTTTTGGACACTTTTGCGACGTCATCTTCGGAGCCCTTGTTCATATAAAGGCAGTAACCACCCTTTTTTGTGATAGCGCAAACGGTTTCGTCATCTTCAAAAATATAACTTTCGGTGTTTGACTCCTCATCGCAACAATATTCTAAATCTTCATCACAAAGTTTTGAAGCGATTCTTTTCGCTTCATCTTTTGAAATTTCAGGTTTATTTTCAAGAAGTTTTGCGCGAGATTTTAAAACGTGGTCTGAAAAAGGACCATCATAAATCAAAGTAGGCACGCCTGCCGCTATCTCGGCAATATCTTCAGTTGAAGCCGAAAACTCGGTTTTTTCTTCAAGATTTTTCATAATATTATCAACATCTTGATTCAACATCTCGCCATCTTCAAACTGCATTGCGGTGTTTGAAATTTCAGTTGAAAGCGTATCGCTAAATTCAATTAATTTTTTGAGTTGAGATTTATTTTTATCAATTTGCTCGGTATTTGATATTGCAACCGCCCTTGAAAAATCGCCTGTTGTTGCTAAAAATTTATAAATATTCTCGCTGTTTTGTTGACTTATAGGCAGTCTTTCAAGACACTCTTTTGCGGCGGCGGTGTTTTTATAAATATCAGAAGAAATTGCGCTTAACATAGCCGGTGTTGATGAATACAACTGCTTTTTTAAATCAAAATTTATCTCTTGCAAAAGCGCAGAAAACTCTGAAAGCGACTGTTTATAACCTAGACCAATTCTTGATTTTAGATTATTCTTTTCAACATTTATTTTTAGCGCAAACCCACCAAGCACCAAACAAAATGCGCTTAAAAAACTTATTATTTTTACAAAAATTCGCTTATTTATTTTCACAAAAAATGCCCCTTTTTCAAATATTCATTAAATATTTTTTCTCAAAAATTTCAAACTATGCGTATTTTTATTGTAAATTAAAGTAATATCTGTTATAATGTAAAATATATTTCTTGAAAGGACTCGTAATTTAATGGCTTATTTTGAAAAAACTGACATACTTTTACCACAAAATATCACTGATAATTGGGCGGTAATTGCCTGCGACCAGTTTACCTCTGATAACTCTTATTGGGAAAGAGTTAAACAAGCAGTTGGCGATGATAAATCTACTTTTAATATGATTTTGCCTGAAATTTATTTAGAGGATAACGCAAAAGAGCGAATCGAAAAAATCAACGCTACTATGCAAAAATATCTTGATGACGGTGTTTTTAAAGAGTATAAAAACAGTATGATTTTTGTATCCAGAAAACAAAGCGATGGGCTTTTGTTAGACGGAATTATCGGCGCTGTTAATCTTGATGATTATGATTATAAAAAGAATTCAAAATCATTGGTGCGCGCAAGTGAGCAAACAGTTGTTGAACGCATTCCACCAAGGGTTGAAATTCGTAAAGACGCGCCACTTGAATTTCCTCATATTTTATTGCTTATTGATGACCCTGCTTTTGAAATTATTGAGCCACTTTTTAATAAAAAACAGGAAATGACCAAACTTTATGACCTAAAGTTAATGGAAAACGGTGGTGAGGTTGAGGGTTATTTGATAAACGATGATGACGCTGACAACATTCAACACTTGCTTGAAAAACTTGTTGAAAACTCTGATGATAAACTTCTTTTTGCGGTGGGTGACGGCAACCATTCTTTAGCAACTGCAAAAACTTGCGCAGACGCTACTGATAATGAATTAAGCAAAACTGCTATGGTTGAAATTGTTAATATTCATTCGCCTGCAATTAATTTTGAGCCGATTTACAGAGTGCTTTTTAATTGCGATACAAAAAAGGTTTTAAACGATTTTATCAAAGACAACGGTGGCGAATACGACGGCGATGACGCGCAAGAATTCACAGTTGTTTCAAATAATTTTGAAACCAAAATCGGCTTGAAACCAACTGCAAAATTGCCTGTTGGCACATTGCAAACATACCTTGATAAATACCTTAAAAAGCATAGTGAAATTAAAATTGACTATATTCACGGCGAAGGCGCAGTTAAAGACCTTTGCAAGAGTGAGAATACCATCGGCTTTTTGTTTGAGGGTATGAAAAAAGACGAATTGTTTGAAGCAATTCGTCAGGACGGCTCACTACCACGCAAAACTTTTTCAATGGGCCACGCCGAAGATAAAAGATATTACATCGAAGGCAGAAAAATAAAGTAAAATATTTGTCTAAACGCACGTGAAGAATCTTAAGATGGTTGCGCCTGCTCACCATGACACGATTTTAGATTTTTGTAGGGGTGGGGCTCTGCTCCACCCGTTAAAAACATTTATTAAAATTTATAGCAAAGGAGAACAAAATGATTAAAAAAATTATTAAAGAATTATACCATATAATAACATTGAAAATATTGTTCCCATTGCAATATAAAAGATTTTCAAAAAAACCAATTGTAAAAAACAAGGCAGTTTTTATTGAGGCAAATCTCTCGCAATTAACAAACAGTTTAAGTCTGGTTTATAAAAATCTTCAAGAAAAAGGCTTTGATTTGCACACTTGTTTTTTAAAAGAGGCTTATGTTGGCAAAGCGCAGTATATCAAAAATGCATTAACTTGCTTAAAAACCATTGCAGACGCTGAATTTATTTTCTTGTGCGAAGGCTCTAGGTTAATAAGTTGCTTAAACATTAGAAAAGAAACTGTTGTTGCACAAACATGGCATGGTTGTGGCGCATTTAAAAAGTTTGGCTTTAGCACAATAGGCTTTTTATTTGGTGCTAGTAAAAGAGAAAGCGAAAAATATTCTTATTATAAAAACTTTGATGTTGTTACTGTTTCTGGCGATGAGGTTATCTGGGCATATAACGAAGCAATGAATTTTCCTGAAAATTCCGAAGTTGTAAAGGCTTTGGGAGTAAGTCGTACTGATGTGTTTTTTGAAAAAGACTTTTTACAAAAAGCAAAAACCAAAGTTTTTAACACTACAAAAATTGATGAAAATAAAAAAATAATACTTTATGCGCCAACTTTCCGTGGTAATGTTGGTAGCGCAAAAGCGCCTGATATGTTAGATGTTGCAAGTATGAAAAAAGCGCTTGGCGATGAATATGTTTTGCTTATAAAGCACCACCCTGTTATTAAAAACAGACCTAAAATTCCACCAGAATTGCAAGATTTTGCGATAGATGTGACTAAAAATCTTTCAATTGAGCATCTTATTGCAACGAGCGATATTTGTATATCTGATTATTCTTCGCTTGTTTTTGAATACTCATTATTCGAGCGACCTATGATTTTTTATGCTTATGATTTTGATGAATATTCTGACTGGCGCGGTTTTTATTATGATTACGATGAATTAACACCAGGTCCGGTTGTGAAAACCACCGAAGAAATTATAGAATATATTAAAAACATTGAACAGTCTTTTGACAAACAGAAAGTTATAGATTTTAAAAATAAATTTATGAATGCCTGCGATGGAAAAGCCACTCAAAGGCTGATAGATTTTGTTTTGAATTATAAACAAGCAAACAACTAGACTTTTGGAGAAAATAATGCTTGATGTAAATGAATATGCTTACTTTGCGCTTTGCAATGATATTTTTGGAAAAAGCGCTGTTACAACCGAAGAAATAATTGAACTGACTCATTTGTTTTATGACAGGGATATTTCTGCGCTGGAAAACACCCCTTTATATGAATTGGTTGATTTAATTAAAGACAAAAACCTTGCCGAAAGGGTTTATTCTGCTTTTAAGAAACCTATTGGCGAGTATTACAAAAAAATTAAAGAAAATAATATTTTTGCTATTCCTATAACAAATGAATTTTACCCAAAAGGTGTTAAAAACAAGTTAAAAAATAATTCACCTGCTTTTTTCTATGCTTTTGGCGACTTTTCTTTGCTTTTTAACAAATTAGTAGCAGTTACAGGAGCGAGAAATATAGATGAAAAAGGCAAAAAGTTTGCTATCGACATTGGCCAGACCATTGTTTATGAAAAAAGCGTTTTAGCAAGTGGCGGCGCTCGTGGTTGCGACTACATTGCAACTAAATCTGCTATTGAAAATGGTGGGTGCGCTATTTGGTTTTTGGCAATGCCTTTTCAAGAAGTTTGCAAAAACAAAGAAGTTATGCACTGGGTTGAAAAAAATAAACTGCTTTTATTATGGGACTTTTACCCTTTTAGCGATTTTCAAGGCAAAATTGCGCTTCGAAGAAATCGCTATATCTATGCGGCAGGCGAAACATCTTTTGTTTGCCAATGCGATTCTAAATTTTCAGGCACTTTTTCAGGCGCTATTCACTCCCTTAAAAACAGATATAGCGAACTGTTTGTGTATGATAATGACTCGCCTGCAACTCGTGAACTTATTAAAAACGGCGCTATCGCTATTTTAGATTAATGAATTTTTTAAAATAAAAAAGGATTAAGGCAAATGCCTTAATCCTTTTAATTTGTTTTCTTTTATTCTCCTGTGCGAGCCGCTTCAAAATCTTCTAAAATTTCTTTTGATGGTGCTTTTGTTAATAATGAAACAACTACAATGCAAATACATGAGAAAATAAATGCAGGTAATAATTCATAAATTGCGAAAACGCCACCGAGTTTGCTGATAACCAATTTCCAAAGGAATACCATTCCTGCGCCACCTAACATACCTGCAATAGCGCCGGCTTTGTTGGTGCGTTTCCAGAATAATGAGAAGAGCATTAGTGGTCCAAATGTAGCACCAAAACCTGCCCATGCGAATGATACAATTTGGAAGATCACACTATCTTCATCCAAAGCGATAACAACGCCGATTAATGCCAAAACCAAAAGTGTAATACGAGAAACTATCATAACTTGTTTGTCATTAGCGTTTTTCTTGAAAATGCCTTGGAAAATATTTTTTGAAAAAGCAGAAGCCGCAATTAACAAATAAGAGTCAGATGAACTAATTGTTGCCGCTAAAATACCTGCCATTACAAATCCTGCTAAAATTGCAGGTAATGATTTTGTTGCAAGAGTGATAAAGATTTGTTCTGAAGCAGATTTTGTAAGAAGTTCTGTAGGGAAGAGTTGACGACCAACAATACCTATAAACACTGCAACTGCGAGTGAAATCACAACCCAAACTGTTGCAATACGGCGAGAGCGTTTTAACTCTTCTTCTTTTCTAATCGCCATAAATCTTAATAATACTTGTGGCATACCAAAGTAACCAAGACCCCAAGCCATCATAGAACAAATAGTTAAAATGCCATATTCTGATGCTGCGCCAAACACAGGTTTGCCTGCTTCAACAAGTTGTTGACCATTAGCGTCAAGGCTAGGAGTAGCCAAGCCAAAGAACTCTAAAAAGCCAGGAATTTCTTGCGCGTTCTCAATAACTGCGCCAAGGCCACCTGCTTTAATAGTGCTAATAATAACAATAACAGTGAGCGCTATAATCATTACAATTGCTTGCATAAAGTCAGAAACACTTTCTGCCAAGAAACCACCTAATAATGTGTAAACCAAAACGAAAACTGCGCCGAGAACCATCATTGAAACATAAGGTGTGCCAAACAATGTTGAGAACAATTTACCGCATGTAACAAAACAACTAGAAGCATAAACTGTAAAGAAAATCAAAATGAATGCACTTGAAATAAACAAAATTGTTTTCTTGTTTTCTCTAAATCTGTTTGAGAAAAATTCAGGCAATGTGATAGAGTTGTTTGCTCTTACACTATATCTTCTTAATCTTTTTGAAACGATTAACCAGTTTATATATGTACCCACTGCAAGACCAAGCGCTGTCCAAGTTGCGTCTGCAAGACCACACCAATAAGCAACACCAGGAAGGCCCATCAAAAGCCAACCACTCATATCAGAAGCCTCTGCGCTCATTGCAGTAACCCAAGGGCCGAGCGAACGACCACCAAGGAAGTATTCCTCTGAATTTTTATTTGCTCTTTTTGCGTAAATTACGCCGATTCCAATTACTATTGCCATATAAACGACCATAGCAATTAAATACTGAATCGCACTTTTATCCATAATTAATTTACCTCTCTTTAAAAATTAATTACTTCCATAATAACAGAAAACTCCTTGCTTTGCAACAAAAATCTAAAATATGTTAAAATTTTTATTAAAATAGTGCAAATTTAACTTGCTCCACCCGTCATTTTAAAAAGGTCGTCAAGGATGCCGACCCCTACGAATGTATATAGGTTTATCGCGAGGTCTTGAATCATTCACATCAAAAAAGGCTTCCCTTTGGAAGCCTTTTCTTTATATTTGTTTACTAATTTCAACAAGTTCTTTTTTAGAAGAAACACCGAGTTTGCTATAAATATTTTTATTATGAAACTTCAAAGTGTTTTCCTTAATATTAAAAATCGCCAAAATTTCTTTTGTTGTTGTGCGTTTAATATGCTCGTTATAAATCGCTTTTTCTGTTGGGGTTAACTTTTCAAGCCCTGAAACAAAAAACTCTATTTGCTCTTTATTAACATTAGAAATTATTGCAGGTTTTTTCTGCTCGATATTCGCACCGGTTTCATCAACAATTGTTTTGAGCCTTTGGTTTTCTTCTATAATATAATGTAGCGCAAGCAAAAACAACTCGCTAATAATATATGAAATTGATAAAAATTCAAACTGGAAGTTTGAAATCTGCTCAAAAAACCAAACGCCGATATTAACAAAAGTAGCAAGAACTAAAATTATACAATGAGCAGGGGTAACTACTGCTTTTTTAACAAACGCATAAATCGTTGTTGCAATAATTGTTACAAAATAGCCGAGCAAATAAACTGTATAAACTAAATGCAAAGGACCATAAACTTTATCAAGTGTAGTAACGCCGTTTATAATCTCGAGCGAAACTTCCTTATAATAAAGCCCACAAACTCCTGGTGTTGACGCTATTAAAAACATAATAATGCTTAAAGCAACCAAAACCACAGGCAACCATTTTTTATATTCTACTTTTGCAACACCTAAAAGTATCATAAATATAGAGAACGGCAAAAATGCCGAGCCTAGATATGAAACGCTATTTGCAAAAAGCGCCTGACCTAAAGTGGTGGAAATTGATAGCATAAAATACCCTGTGTTTACCACAAAAACTGCCGAAAGCAAAAGCACAAACCATTTATCTTTTTTCTTTACAAAAAAGAGATAGGAAATCAGCGGAATTAATGAAAGTATCGCAATAACACAATATACCACAGATAAACTTATCGCCTTATTTGAAGTTGTTTCGCACCCACTTAAGCACAAAATATTAGCAACTAAAAACATTAGTGCAAACAATGTCTTTTTCATTTGTTTCTCCCTAAACCAAGCATAAAGTTGTTGTAATTACAAAGACATTATACCACACCAATTCGATAATCGTCAAGAAATTAAGTGCTTTGTTGAAACTTTTTTGCAAAACAACTACCTTTTTCCCACCCATTTTCCCACACTTTTTTAAAAAAATATATAAAATCCCACACTTTTTGGGTGGCGACATATATTCTATTAAGTTGTAAAATATAATCAGTAAAGCAAGTTCTTTACGAGTATATTTATTAAGGAGAAATATATTATGAAAATTAAAAGAATCTTATCCATCATTTTATGCTTGATTTTAGCAATGTCTTTTGTTGTTGCTGTGCCAGCAAGCGCCCAGGTTTATTCTATTCTCGAATTTACCGGTCTTGAGTTGCCTGTGCCTGGTAATTGCCCTGATTACACAATAAATTCATTAAACGATGATTATGATGTAATGAATTTTGCAGGTCAAGATATGATTATTTGGACAGATGAAGACGAAAGTAATGAAATGCGTTATAATGAAGAGTTTGTAGCTGGTCATGATTACAGAGTAAGAATCTATCTTGAACCAACAAATGCCGAAACAGAACTTATCCCTGACGCAAAATTCTTTATGGATAATTCTGGTCTTGGTTGGTATCTTTACGAAGATTCAAACGGACTTTATGCTCAAAAATATTTTGATACTTGTGGCGAAATTAAAAACGCTTGTCTTTATATTGATAAACCATCAATTGGCGCAAAACCTGATTTCACACTCACTCATGACAACAGATTTGTTGCCGAAGGTAATATAAGCCCTGTTAAAAACGGCGTTTCTTGGTATGATGTTACAAACGACAAATATTTGATTTCAGGAACTGATGCCGTTTTTAAAGCAGACTGCGCTTATATGGTTACTTTCAATTTAAGAAGTTATGAAAGCGAATTTGTTGCCGGCGGTCAAATTACAGTTAACGAATTTGATAGCATGGTTGAAATTTTAGGCAATGGTTTTGCTACTGTTAAGTTCCTTTTTGCTCCAATGGAACACAAATGCGCGCCTACATTTGTTAAACCAGAGCCACCTAAATGTGAAGAATACGGTCATATTGGATATTATGAATGTGAATGTGGCAAAATTTACTGGGACAAAGAAGCAAATGAACCAGCAAACGAAGATGAAATTACACTAGAGCCAACAGGTCACGCAAATGTTATTGTTAAAGGCAAAGGCGCAACTTATTTTGCAACAGGTCTTACTGACGGTGAAAAATGCCAAATTTGTGGTAAATGGTCTAAAGAGCAAGAAACAATTGCAAAGAAAAAATTAGCACAAGTTTTAAGCCTTAAAGTTAAATCTTCTAAAAAGAGCACCGCTACTGTTACTTGGAAAAAGGTTAAAGACGCAAGTGGTTATATTGTTGAATATTCTACTTCAAAGAAATTCACAAAGAAAACTACTAAAAAAGCAACAGTTAAAAAAGGCGCAACAATTAAAACTACACTTAAAAAGCTTAAGAGTGGTAAAAAATATTATGTAAGAGTTAAGGCTTACAAAACTTATAAAGGCAAAACAGTTTACGGCAAATTAAGTAAAGTTGTAAACGCAAAAATAAAATAATTCTACATCAAAAAAGAGTGGCTTTTAGCCACTCTTTTT
>JAZQFC010000002.1:0-2312 GCA_045539315.1 Acutalibacteraceae bacterium
TAACTATACATTAACTTGCCAATGTCCAAATCGTTTGCCGTTGACTCTTTCGATATAACTTTTTTAAAGATTTAACACAAGCGTTTCATCTAAAGTGCAATCTATATTCAGTTTTCCGATTTTTACTTTCTACCTCTTTTCTTATAATCTTCGTCAATATCCTTACTCCAATTAGCAGCTAACGGTTTGCCTGCGCGCATATTACTAACCGTTGCGCTAACCGACTCATACAAAATATGTGTGCCTTCTTCATCGCAATTATAGTTAACTGCGCGGTCTGCACCGATGCCATAACTCGCCGCAGTTTCGACTGCATCGATATTCGCGCCGATAAACAAAAACTCCCAACCATATCGCTCTTTTTGGCGCTCAATCATGCGCTTTACTCGTTCGCTTGAATATTTGCGACTCGCGTTTTCCATACCGTCAGTTGTGATAACAAACATTGTGTGCGCCGGCACATCTTCAGGCCGTGCGTATTTGTGAACATTGCCAATATGATGAATCGCACCACCGATAGCATCAATAAGCGCTGTGCAACCACGAACAAAATAATCTTTCTCAGTCATCGGCTTGATGTCACTAAGTTTCACTCTATCGTGCAAAACATCGCTGACATTATCAAAAAGCACTGTTGACACTATACACTCGCCATCTTGGCCTCGTTGTTTTTCAATCATCGAGTTAAACCCACCGATTGTATCGGCTTCAAGACCTGACATAGACCCACTTCTGTCTAAAATAAATACAAGTTCAGTAATGTTGTTTTTAGTTTTCATAATAAATTCTCCTTATTTCATAAATTTTTTAATAAAATCTTCGGCGATATCTGATAAATAGTTATCTAAATACGAAAGCGCCGTTTCTCTCATATTCTTTTTGATTCCGTAATACGCCTCGGCAATCGAGCCGGTTATTGCGCCGATTGTGTCGCTATCGCCACCGATTGAAATTGCGTTTCTAATAGCATCTTCAAAACTTGTTGACTCAAAAAACGCCTGAAACGCCTGTGGCACAGACCCCTGACAAGTTTCATCAAAAGCATAACTCTCACGAATCTCATCAAGCGTAAAATCAATGGTGTAATATTTTGAAACATACTCTTTGATTTGCCCCATGCTATGCCCTGTTTTTGCGAGATAAATCGCCCCTGCAACTGAAACTGCGCCCTTGATGCCTTCTTTGTGATTATGTGTTACTTCTGCAGTGGCTTTTGCTAATGATTCGCACTCTTCGAGTGAAGAAGCAAACCAACCAACAGGCGAAACTCTCATTGCCGAGCCGTTGCCAAAACTGTTATAAGGCACAGTCTTATTAGTCATAATCCAAACTAAAAAGTGACCACCATAACCACAGTCAGGATATCTTCTGCCGACTTTGTGTATAACGCTGACAAGTTCTTTTTTGAATTTTGCGATATCGGTAATCTTTTTATAAGGCAAAAGCGCCTTTGCAATCGCAAGTGTCATAACCGTGTCATCAGTAAATTCACACTCCCTGTTAAACATTATAAAATCTTTTGATTTGATGTTATCAAACTCGAATCTTGAGCCGACTACATCGCCTAAAATCGCTCCGACCATTAAAATCTACCTCCAAAATAAAAATATGGTCGCAAGGTTTTGTTTGCCTTACAACCACATTTTAATAGATTATTCAATTGATTTGGTCGCTTGATGGGCGACTTTTTTATCATCAGTACATAGACAACAATTTGTCTAAAGATATGTCTATAACAACACTTTTTAATAAACCTTTTCTTTTTTTATAAAGTTGTGTAACAAGCTCTTTTGCTCTTTTGCCGTAATGAATCTCATTATGACAGTTGCTGCACAAACAAATAATATTTTGCTCTCTATCTAAAGAAGCCGAAAAGCTCTCTGATTGAGACATAGGAACTAAATGGTGTGGCTCCATATACTTTTCATCAGAATTTTTTCTAATAAAACTTTCGTGTAAAGGGTTAATTTCACATGTGTTTTTTGCTATATACATAGCGTTGAGAGCAACAGCTCTGCTTCGTGGATAAACTTTATGTCCGTTTGAATAAATAGGTTGAGCTCTTTTTATTGCCTTATTCAAGTAGCCAGTTGCTTTGAATTCTTTTTTAGGCAATAAGTCATTTACCTCATTAGAAAGTATATCATCAGCGTTCTTTTCTTCGGCTTTCGCTACAAACTGATTAGCTAAATCAAGTTGCCATATAACAGAATGTGCATCGAGAAGAGAAACCTTAAATCCATAATATTCCTGCATTTTTCCTCTCAACTCATCAATGCAACGAACAAATTCAAAGTAATTTAAGCTTGAGC
>JAZQFC010000003.1:0-2102 GCA_045539315.1 Acutalibacteraceae bacterium
CTGTGTGGTCGCCCGACAAGAGCACATTCTTCGGGCGACCACACAGGGTCGCCCCTACAAATTAACTTTTGGCTTAATTACTTCGCGTAGTTATCAGGTAAATCGTTTTCAAAAATCACTACTGTGTTTTTATCACACATAGGTTTGAAAATCTCTACCGCATCATTAAATGTTTTAGCAACATATAGATTTTCTTCGCTAAAACCTTTATTTAAAACGCCTTCTTTAATAGGAATCGAGCGTTTTTCACCAACTAAAATAATAACATCGGCATTTTCTGCAGCCGCCTCACCCAACGCTTTGTTGCACTCGTACTCTTTTTCGCCAAGTTCAACAAGCCCAGGGGTTACAACAATTCGTTTCATAGGTTTGAATGAGCCGATAACTTTCATCGCCTCAATACTACCGCTTGGGTTTGCATTGTACGCGTCATCAATAAGCAATGCGCCATTGAAAAGTGGTTTTAATTCTAATCTATGCTCGGTAGGTTGTAATCTTTCAACTGCATATTTAATATCAGTTTCAGATACACCCATATCAATAGCAATGCCTACTGCCGCCATAATATTAAGCACATTATGAGAGCCTAAAAGTTCAGTTGTAAGTTTAATCTTCTTATCTTTATATTCAACTGTGAATGAAAGGCCGTTTTTATCGCACTTAACATTTTTTGCAATAATATCTGCCTTTCCACCGATAGAATAAGTTATGCTATCATATTCGCCTTGTTTAGCGCTGATATACTCATTATCAACATTAAGATAAACTTTGCCACCGCCTGCTTTCACTTCATCGGCAAGTTCAAACTTTGTGCTAACAACATTTTCAATAGAGCCGAATGTATTAAGGTGTTGAGGACCTATTGATGTGATAATCGCTGTTTCAGGGTGAACGATTTCGCAAATTTCAGCTATATCGCCAACACACTTTGCGCCCATTTCAACAACAAAAACTTCTGTGCCGGGGGTTAAATGATTTCTCACAGTGATAACAACGCCCATAGGAGTATTAAAACTACCCGGTGTGATAACTGTGTTGTATTTTTCAGATAAAATTCTGCCTAAAATATATTTTGTAGAGGTTTTACCATATGAGCCGGTAAGACCTATAATTTTCAAATCAGGTTGTGAACGCAAAATCTTTTTCGCGTCATTAATATAATACTGTTTAATCGATTTTTCAATTGGCGCATTAACAATATTAAGCAAACACACAAAAAACGGAGAGAAAAGCAAGCACAAATTTGCAATTGCAACCGAAATTATTGGATTAATAATTTCTAAAAATGTTAAAGCAATAATAATTGCAAAAATCACGCTAGCAGTTATATAAAATCTTTTTACCCTTGCAGTAAAAGCGATAGGTTTTTTTGCGCCTTTAACTTTGAAAATGGTGTAAAAAATACGAATGGCGCAAAATACACCTGCCAAAACAATACTTGCAACGCCTTTTTCAAAAATCGCAAGATTTATAGAAACTGCTACGCCAAAAAGCGACCACACAGAAATCATATTGAACTCATCTTTAAAATAGTCAAAAAATCTTGAGTTAAAATATGAATTAAGTTGTAAAAAATGCAACTGTCTTGTAATAGTTACAAGCGCAGTTAAAAACAACAAAATAGCACTTATAGTAAGTAACATTTATTTACCTCCAAGTAAAAAACTATTTAAAATTGCATCTGTTTGCACAGGGTTTTCAATAAAATTCCAATGAGTGCACCCCGGCATTACAACCAAACCACAATCTTTAATTTTTTCTTCCATTACTTTTGCCATCCAAAGCGGAGAAGCGGTGTCGCACTCACCCCAAACCAAAAGGGTAGAAGCGGTTATATTAGAAAGTTTATCAGTAACGTCAGAATTTATAAGATTAACTAAAGTTTGGCGCATTACAGGTGGCGCTGATTTATAATCTGCCGAGCCAAAATGCGAACGCAAAGCATTAAGCAAATCTTCTGTATAAAGTCTTACTATCGGCAAAGTTAAAACTCTGCGACAGGTTTTATAAGTTGCTTGACGCACTTTTTGTTTAAATGTTTTTTTACTCTTTATTCCTGCCGCGCCAAAAAGCACTATCTTTTTAGGACTAACTAAACCGTC
>JAZQFC010000004.1:0-3771 GCA_045539315.1 Acutalibacteraceae bacterium
GACTGCGCAAATTCTGGCTTTGTGATGTCAACAATAGTATGCATATTGTCATCAACGCCGATAATCAAATACTTATCTGTCCAGAAAAGCCAATAATTATGAAATTCTTCGTTGAGATTGTGTTCAAATCTTTGATTGCCAACACCTGTCGCCGCGTGATATTTTTGACCATATGCGCCAGCGTGATGAAGGGTTGAATAAACAGATTTGCTACTGTCTCCTTCAATAAAATCAATCTCGCCTGAATAAGGCCAGTCGCAAGAGTTGGATGTATAGTCATAACCCAACGTCCAAATTGAAGGAACAACGTTTTTACCAATAGATGCTTTAGACCTTACTTCAAAATAACCATATTTCCAAGATTGTTTTCCTTGAGTTGAAATTTCGGCAGATGTGTATTTGTATTTTGCGCCGTCTCGAGCTACTCGTGTCTCAACCTTTGGAACGATAATTGCATTATTACCATCAAACTGCAAATTGCCATCTTCCATAGAATCGGCATAAATTTGAATTTCAGAGTTTCTTCGGCACATTTGACCATCAAATTGCCATTTTGTTGTATCAAGAGTATCGCCATTAAATTCATCAGACCAAACAAGGTCAAAGTCAGACTTTACTCTGTCTAAAAATGTTTCGGTTATATTAGTTTCTTCTGCATTTACAGATGTAATATTAAATGAAAACACAGAAAAAAATATTGTTAAAACTAAAATAATTGAAAGGATTTTTTTCATTTTTAAGCCTCCATTTTTAAAAAATAGTTCTAAAAAAGCAACTGCCACTAATTTTACAGCAGCTGCTTTTATTTCTATTTACCATTTATCATTTTCGTATGGGTCATATTTTGTTGTTTCAACTGGTTTTTCGGTTGGGTCTGTTACATCATCAAAAGATGTAGCAATGATATCAAGAGATTCGTATTTTTCTAATTCAATTTTAATTGTTTCAAATATCATTTCAAATTTCTCCTTTGATTAGTCATTTGTAGAAGCCCAAGTATCAACTAAATCTTTTGTTACTGCATCTAAATTAGAATAGCCACCGTTTGCATCTGCAATATATTCGTCAGCGATGCTTGCTAAATTACGAATTGTTGTATTTTTTGAGTAATATGTTTCACCATCAATTACAACATAAGCACGAGCAATGAAATCACGAGCAAGGTTATTATCATTAACATTTACAATAGAGCCAACAAATTGGTTGCCTTCCCAAAGTTCATAATTCCAATGGTCATAGTTAACTTTGATATGGTCGTCATCCATTGTGAAATACTGACCTTCAACAACATCTTTTGGTGCAATGATAAAGCCCATTTCATCAAAATCAGTTGCCTCACCTGTTAATGTAGCATAGAATCTCATACCATTAACTTCATTAAGGCGGATTGAAGCGCCATCGATTATTGAAATAAGGTCTGTTGTTTCACCAACGTCTTCTGCGCCTGCCATTGAAGCAGAAACTGTACCTGCTTTAATATAATCAATTAGGTTATCTTTATCATACATTGTAAGTGAAACATACTTAATACCTGATGGAATTGTATATTCCCATTTATCAAGAGTGCCTTTGCCTTTTAAAGTTCCGCTCGCATCATAAATACGAAGCACTATATTTAGCCCACTTGCATCTGTACCTGAAATGGAGAATTTATATGTTTCGCCTTCTGTAACTTTTACTTTTTTAGCCAAGGCAGCGCGAGGACGAGAATTGCTATGAGGATATTTAAACTCGTACGCACCGTCAATATCGCTCCACCAACCTTCAACCCAATTGTTCATATTTGAAACATCTGCAGGCACAAAAAAGTCTTTTTCTTCTCCTGAAGCTTGAGTTGTGGTAGTTGTAGTAGTTGTGGTAGTTGCTGATGTAGTAGCAACAGTTTCACCAGCTTCGCCTGTTGGAACAAAGCTGAAAGATTGCAAGAACATTTGGTTTTCTCTGCCTTCAATCTTAGCGCCTGTAAAAGTAACGGTATTAGCATCTGTACCGTTAGATACTGCTTTTGAATCAAGAGTTACATTAACTTTTTCATTAGCTGTACCTGAAAAATCAACAGTTTGAGAATAAACACCGTTTACATAAACATCAAAAATGCCTCTGTATTGTGTTGTTTGAGAAATATGAGCAAAGCTTACATCATATTCACCTGCTGGAAGATTATCAACAGAGAATGTAATTGAATAAGAATATGTTGAGGTAAACTGCATAACGCGACTATGTCCGTTATAGGTAGCTCTGTTGGTAATAGTTGGATAGCCTGACTCAAATTTGTAATTCATTGGAGATGATGATGTAGTTAATTCGTATACTTCGTAAGTATAAGTTTCAGCAGCACTTACTGAAGAAATTACAAAACAAGAAACCATCAAAACTAATGCGAGTGCGATAGAAATTATTTTTTTCATTTTTAAAATCTCCTTGTTCAAAAATCATTTATGCAAATTTGCACATTAATTATATAATATATCATTTCGAATATCAATTGCTAAAACGCCTTGTTTCTATTGACAAAACGAACCCTTGCTGATATAATTTAATAAAGGGTGTGATTTTGTGGAAAGCAATGAAAAAAACTATTTTTATCATGGCGGATTTAATGCTTCAGATTTGAAATTTCAATTTTTTAGAACTTCAACAGATATGAAACATGTTACATATAGCAATGAAAACGAAAACATGTTTACTTATGTTTATTTGAAAGAAGGCAAAATCAAAATCATCTGTAATGGCAAAACAGCAATTCTTGAAACAGGCGATATGTTTTTATGTAAGCCATTAGAAAAATTTGATGTTTTTAGTTTAGAAATCAGTTTTTTTACAATTGTAAACATAATTCCCTCTTTGCTTGAATTATGTAACAAAGAAAGTAAAATTTACAGAGCTTTTGAGCCAAGAGAAAAAGACAAGCTTTGTATTTATAAAAGTGAAGAAATCAAAACAACTCACATTTATTTTCAAAAAGCAAGAGAATATCATAAACTTTTGCTTCCCTTTGATGCTTACAAATCACTTGCAACTTTGATTTTGTTTGAAATTTGTGCTGTTTATGATAAAACAAATCAATATATTCCTGCAAAGTTTTCTTATGAATATGAACTGCAGATTTATGGATATATTTCATCAAAAGCATTATCAAATATAACCATTCAAGATGTTAAGGATGAATTTTTTGTTTCTAAAAACTATATAAATAAAGTTTGCAATAAATTTTATAGTTCCAACTTCAGCGGTATGATTAAAAGTATAAGAATGTGGGCTGCAAGGGGCTTTATGGCAAGTAAAAAAACTAATGAATTGCACGAGATTGCAAGACTTTGCGGCTATACTGATTATTCGGCATTTTATAAAAATTATAAAAAATATTTCGGCATAACACCAAAAGAAGATATGAAATATTATAAAGAAAACAAAGGTTTTTATGGAGAATAACTCGATAACAAATAGAAAACTTAAACATTATAAATTACAAACACAACAGCAAAAAGCCAACTCTCATTTTGAGAGTTGGCTTTTTAAAAAGGAAAAGTTGTATGAAAAAAATATTAGCAATTACCATTTATCATTTTCATAAGGGTCGTATTTTGTAGTTGGTTCTACTGGATTAGTAGGGTCTGTTACATCTTCTTGTGAAGCAGAGATAATATCAAGAGATTCATACTTTTCTAATTCTAAACTAATTTTTTCAAATTTCATTTCAAAATACCTCCCTTATTTATTCTCGAAAAGAGTTTCTTGCTCTTTAACAAAGTCAAACATTTTTGGCAAACT
>JAZQFC010000005.1:0-48635 GCA_045539315.1 Acutalibacteraceae bacterium
GAAAAAATAGGTAAACAGCAAGGCGTTATATTGCGAGAATGTTCTTTCACACCCACCTTTTCTAAATTTAAAGATGAATTTTGCAAAGGTATTCAACTTCATATTACAAACCGAGATGAATTTAAACCTTTTGAAGTTGGATTAAGAATTTATAAAGCGATAAGCGAAACTCATAAAGAGTTTGAGGCAAACGGATTTGTTGCAAGACTTGTTGGCAAAAAAGAAATTTTAAATCCTGATATAGATATTGAAGAATTCATATCAAATCAAAAAGAAAAAGTTGCCGAGTGGCAAACTTTTTCAAAAAAATGGTATTTGTACAAGTAACAATCATTGGCAAGAGCGGGCAGTAAGCATAAACACCAAACCCTCAAAAAACATTTGATTTTTTTGAGGGTTTGTGCTATAATATCTAAAAATTAATAAAGCTAATTAAACGACACATGTAGCGCTTTTGCGCGTAAATCTGATTACGGTACGCAGATTTATAATGTGTCTTTTTTTATGCTAAAAAAGGAGAAAAATTATGCCAAAAAATCAATTTCAAAGAATGGTATTCGCTTTTATAACAGTTGTAATTACCGTTCACGCGTATGTCTTTTTCAGTTTGCATGTTATTCACGGTGATATGTTCAAATCACTCACCGGCGAAACAAGTGTACTTAACGCTATTAATAAAATCGGCGGTGTACCTGTTTTTGGTGTGCCAATTCCAATTTGGGCAGTCGTTGTTATCGAATTTATACTTGCATACACACTTGAAAATGTTTTAGGTGCGCCTCTTTCATTCAAACTCGCTTGTAAAAATTTCAACCCAAAAGAAACACACCCTGTGCTGTTTGAAACAGCTATAATTTGCGCCACAGTTGGTATTATGTGCCCTGCAATGAGTTTTATTGCCGCTTTTCTTTACTACAATTACGGAGCAGGTTTCAATATGTGGGCTTTACTTGCTGACTGGCTTAAACTTATTTGTTTCAACTTCCCCTTTGCATTTTTCACACAACTTTTCTTTATTCAACCTTTAGTTAGAACAATATTTAAGCTTTTATTTGCAAAACGCGAGAAAGTTGAACAAACCCAAACTGTAACAGCATAATAAAAACCGAGTTGTCAAAAGACAACTCGGTTTTTATTATATCTTATTCCAAATTACGCCTTCGCGAGTATCTTTGATTTCAATGCCCATTTCGAGTAGTTCTGCGCGAATTTCATCTGCTAAAGCGAAGTTTTTCTCTTTTTTAGCCGCGGCGCGTTCTGCGATTTTTGCTTCAACTAATGATGATAACTCATCATCTGCGCCAGATTTTGAACTATTAAGTTCTTGCGCCGCTTTTATCAAATCAAGGCAAAGCACCTTATCAAAATCTGCCACTAAATAAAGTTTTGTAGCATCAGAAATATCTGCTTTTAAAACATCGTAAAGCGCGGTAATGCCGAGCGATGTATTAATATCATTATCAAGCGCCTCTTTGAATTTTTCTATATAAGGTTTAGCCGAATCTAAATCAGGCTCGTCGTCATTTTTCAAAGTAGCGATTTTTGCAACTAACTTTTTATAAGCAGCCGCCGCATTATCCATACCTTCCCAAGAGAAAACAAGGCTCTTTCTATAATGCGAATTAAGGCAGAAATATCTATAAACAAGTGGGTTATAGCCCTTTTCTTCTAATAGCGAAACTGTTAAAAATTCGCCTTTAGATTTACTCATCTTGCCGGAATTGGTGTTAAGATGAAGCACATGGAACCAATAATTACACCATTTATGTCCAAGATATGCCTCTGATTGAGCAATTTCATTTGTGTGATGTGGGAACGCATTATCAATACCACCGCAGTGAATATCAAGATGTTCGCCTGAATGTTTAACAGAAATTGCAGAACACTCAATATGCCAACCAGGGTAACCAACGCCCCAAGGACTTTCCCATTTTAATTCCTGGTCATCAAACTTTGATTTTGTAAACCAAAGCACAAAGTCAGTTTTATTTTTCTTATTAGTATCTTCAAAAACGCCTTCACGCACGCCAACTTCCAAATCTTCTGCATCATATTTATTAAAAATATAATACTCATCTAATTTAGAAGTATCAAAATAAATGTTTCCGCCCGCTTCATAAGCGTAACCCTTTTCGAGCAACACTGTAATCATATCAATAAATTCTTTGATACAATCAGTTGCCGGCTCAACAACATCAGGGCGTTTTATATTTAATTTTTCGCAGTCGGCAAAAAACGCATCGGTATAGAATTTTGCAATTTCCATAACTGTTTTCTTTTCTCTTTTTGCGCCTTTAAGCATTTTATCTTCGCCAGTGTCTGCATCTGAAGACAAGTGACCAACATCAGTGATATTCATAATTCTTTTTACATCGTAACCAGAATATCTTAAATATTTTTCAAGCACATCTTCCATAATATAAGTGCGAAGATTACCAATATGAGCGAAGTGATAAACGGTAGGTCCACAAGTGTACATTGAAACCTTGCCTTCATGGAATGGTTTAAATTCTTCCTTTTGTCTTGTCGCTGTGTTATATAAATTTAGCATTTTACTCTCCTATAATCTCAAATGAAGTGTTGTTAAAATTAACTTTTGCGTGTTTCACACACAAACCGTGTGGAATTGTGTCGTGATGGAATAATGAGCCGTGATTTTTGCCATCATTCACATCTTCATAACTTAATTGTTTAAAAGTGCTATTTGTAATATGAATATTTTCAAGTGGCGCGTCTGCTCTGCCTACGATATGTGGCATTCTAAAACCCAAAGCGTGAATATTATCAAAATACAAATCTTTAATACCTTTACAAAGAGTGTTTTTATGATTACCAACATTTATATGAATAAGGCTATCATAACCCTTTTGCATAACGATATTGTTAAAATGCAAATTTGAAATTTCAGTTGCCTCAATTCCTTGGTCCGGCCAACGCTCTGCGTCTTCATTTACAGGAAGCGAAATCGAAACACCTGTTGTACAGTCTGTCATAGTAAGGTTAGAAAAATTGCAGTTTCTGATAATACCATCATTAAGCCAAGCAATTCTAATTCCTGCCGCGTGAGAATGAAGATTACAATTAGTTATTGTAACATTTTCGCAAACTTTTTTCTCACTTAATGATGCGTTATTTGCTCTTACTACGAGCGTATCATCAGAACAGGTTAAATTACAGTCAGAAACGCAAACATTTCTACTTGAATTAATATGAATACCATCATTATTTGGCATATCAAGGTCGCATTCAACTTTAATTCCGCGAATATTAACATAGTCGCAGTCGTGAATCCAGAAAGTCCAACCGGCAGTTTCATTCACATAAAAACCATCTTCAATTTTAACATTCTTACAACCTGTTAAAAAGATAATTCTCGGTGGAGTTGGTTTATCAACTCGTTTGTAAGGCATATAATAGCCTTCTGCTTTTTCTACAAACTTTTCACCGGAGCAATAAATCTTTCCCATACCGGTAATAGCGATGTTTTCACATTCATCAGCAAGAATAAAACAAGCGTTTCTGCCTCTTGGCAACATTGCAGTATTAACGTGTTTTACATCGTTTTCAGGGTAGTCTTCAATTTCTTTTGAGCCTACTAAAACCGCATTCGATTCAATATGAAGTTCAACAAAACTTTTTAAATGCAAAGTACCTGAAACATACTCACCGTTTTCTATAACAACTTTGCCGCCGCCATTTTTATGACATTCATCAATTGCCGCTTGAATAGCGACAGTATTAAGCGTTTTATTATCCCCAACAGCGCCAAAATCTCTTATATCATAAACATTATTGTTCATTATTTTTCTCCTTGAGTTGTTTCTCCAACTTTTCAATTTTATGCTCTAATTCGCAAATCTTTTGCGAGATAGGGTCAGGAATATGAATATGGTCAAGGTCGTGAGTATTGCGTTCACCCTTAACTCTTACAACTCTTGCAGGAATACCAACTGCAGTACAGTCAGGCGGAATCTCATTAAGCACTACCGCGCCTGCCGCAATTTTTGAATTATCGCCAACTTTAAATGGACCAAGCACCTTTGCGCCGGAGCCGATAATAACATTATTACCAATTGTAGGGTGACGCTTGCCTGTATCTTTACCTGTACCACCCAAAGTTACACCTTGATACACAACAACATCATCACCGATAATTGCGGTTTCACCAATAACAACGCCTGTACCGTGGTCGATAAAAAATCTTCTGCCGATAGTAGCGCCAGGGTGAATTTCAATATTAGTTTTTTTAACGCATCTTTGCGAAATCCAACGCGCTAAAAAGTAAAATTTATGTCTATAAAAAAAGTTTGCTCTACGGTGCATTCTCACCGCTTTAAGACCAGGATATAAAAAGAGAATTTGCAAAACCGAAGTTGCCGCAGGGTCATTTGCTTTAACTGTTGCAATATCTTCTTTTAGTCTTTTAAACATAATATCACCTCACAAAATAAAAACCTCTATTGCAAAACGCAATAGAGGCGAATTAAAAATTCACGGTTCCACTCTAAATAAAACTCATCTTGCCTTTTAACGATGGCGAGCCGAGCAAGGATACTTATTTTCCCCTTGCCAACAATGATGGCGCACTTCAATTTTCATCAAGTTACACTTGCTTTCAGCCTATGGCAAGCGCTCTCTAAAACCGATTTTTAAAATTTACTCTACCACATTATAGTTTTTAACTTATATCGTTAGTTTACCACACTTTTTTCAAAAAAGCAAACTATTTATTTGAATTTATATATTCTTTATTATCAACAATATATGTTACACCTGCAATAAGTGTTAAAATAGCAGTTACCCACAAAAGCACAGTTGCCACTATTTCAAATACACTATACCAAACCACACTAATATCGCAATATGAAGCAACCAAATCAAAAACACCCATAAAGAAAATAATCACACAAATAGTTACCATTTGCATAACTGTTTTGATTTTGCCATAGATATTAGCCGCAACAACTTTGCCATTAGCACTTGCCGCAAGGCGCACACTAGTTACAACAAATTCACGAAGCAAAATGATAAACAACACCCATTCAATGCCTTTTCCAATATTCAAAAAACAAAAAACAATAAATGCCGCAGTTGTTAGCGCTTTATCGGCAATTGGGTCTAAAAACTTGCCAAAATCAGTTACTAAATTTTGCTCGCGAGCAATTTTACCATCAAAATAATCGGTAATTGATGCAGTAATAAACACCAAAAACGCAACAAAATAATGATAAGGAAAATCTATCATCATAAGCGCCATAAAAATAGGTGTTAAAATAAATCTTATAACAGTTAATTTATTTGGTAAATTCATATTTCTTCTCCTAATAAATCATAATCAATACGGTCATAAATACTCAATGTAACAAAGTCGCCTGGGTTGTAAGAGTTTTCACTCATAAAGAAAACTTTGCCATCAATATCAGGCGCATCCATTTCACTTCTGCCATAATAGCATTTATTCATTCTGTCATAGCCTTCAACCAAAACTTGCCTTACTGTGCCGATTTGATTTTCTGCAATTTCATCATTAACAACAGACTGCTCTGCCATAATAACTTCAAGCCTGCGCTCTTTTACATCTTCATCAATTTGATTTTCAAACGTTGCGGCAGGGGTATCCTCTTCAGGCGAATATTTAAATGCGCCCATTCTATTGAATTTTTGCTTTTGAACAAACTCTGCTAAAACAGTAAAATCTTCTTCAGTTTCGCCCGGAAAACCTACTATAAATGTTGTTCTGATAGTAATATCTGGCATAGCATCACGAAGTTTTTTAATAACACTTTCAAGCAATGCGCTATCGCCTTTTCTGTTCATCGCAGATAAAATTTTATCAGATGCGTGTTGCATAGGAATATCAATATAATGAAGCACTTTTGAGTTGCGTTTCATAGCGCTTATTAACTCATCTGTAATTTTATCAGGGTAAGCGTATAAAATTCTTATCCATTCAATACCATCTATTTTTTGGAGTTCATCTAAAAGTTCCGGCAATTTATATTCGCCATACAAATCTTGACCATAACGAGTTGTATCTTGCGCGATAAGTATTATCTCTTTAGCGCCGTTTTTTGCTAAATCTTTTGCTTCTAACAAAACGTTTTCCATTTTTCTTGAACGAAAAGCGCCACGAATTTTTGGAATAGCGCAGTATGTACAACAGTTATCGCAACCATCTGCAATTCGAAGATAAGCAGTATAATTAGGTGTGGTTAAAATTCTATTGCCGTCCATTAAAAGATTGTTTTTATCTGAAAATTGACCAAAACTCTCATTTTTTAAGACTTTTTCGATTATCTCGCAGATGTTTTTATTCTCGCCAATGCCGACAACTGCGTCAACTTCAGGCATTTCTTTAAGAATTTCTTCTTTGTATCTCTCTGCCAAGCAACCGCTAACAATAATCTTTTTTAAAGCACCTTTGCCCTTGATTTCACCGAGTTCTATTATATTGTCAATTGCTTCTTGTTTTGCGTCGCCAATGAAACCACAAGTGTTAACAATAATTACTTCACACTTGTTTTCATCGCCACAAATTTCAAATCCACCTTGTTGTAAAAACGACAACATAATCTCTGCATCAACCTGATTTTTTGGACAACCAAGCGACACCATTCCAACTTTAACTGCCATAAAAACTCCTTGAATTTTTGTCTTTTTTGTCATGTTGAGCGTAGCCGAAACATCTTAAAAAGATTCTTCACTCTCGACTATATCCATAGCCGATTTTATAGTGCTATATGAATAGCCCTTTCGTTGTAAGCCTGCAAACATTCTTCGATTTATCTTTTCATCCGTATTAAATCCTTTGTATTTAATGCGAATAATCTCTGCGGCGTCAGATATTTCATCATCGCAAAACTCATTCGCATAAGTTTCTGCGATTTCTCTATCAACGCCTTTAAGCACAAGTTCAGTTATAATCGCGCGGCGGCCCAAGCGTCTATTTACATGCAAATTATAAGCAAAATTATAAGCAAAGCGCTCATCATCAATAACGCCACTACTTGCTAGCATTTCAACTGCTTCGGCGCTTGCAGACTTGTCAAACCCATCTTTAACAAGACGAGAAAGCATTTCTTTTTGTGAATATTCGCGCCGAGAGAGTAACCAAAGTGCTTTAGAAGTTGCCCTTGTTTTTTCTGACTCATATTTTAGCGATTCAATATCATCTTCTGATAAATCTGCGCCAATTTTAAGCCCATTTTTAAGCGCTGTTTCTTTATCTAAAAACACGCTCATCTCATCAAAAACAACTTCTATTTGGTGCTTTTTTGCTTGTTTTAAACTAACAATTTTCATTAGTCTTCTACTGCAATGTCAATATCAATGTCAAGTGGTTTAGAAACAGGCTCTTCAGGGATATTTTCAACAGTAGTTTCTTTAAGACCAGACAATGTAGCCTTTGGAAGTCTTGGTTTTTTAGAGCCAAAAAGTTTATCTCTGCACTCTTTGATTTTTTCTTCAATTTCAGCCATAATCTCTGGATTTTCTGTTAAGTAAATCTTAACATTTTCTCTACCTTGACCGATTTTTTGGTCGTTATAAGAGAACCAAGCGCCTGACTTTTTAATAATATCGCAAGTTACACCAAGGTCAACAATTTCGCCGACTTTAGAAATACCCTCGCCATACATAATATCAAATTCTGCCTCTTTAAATGGAGGAGCAACTTTATTTTTAACGATTTTAGCTTTTGTACGAGAGCCTACAAAATCGCTACCAACTTTTAATTTTTCACTTCTTCTGATTTCAATTCTTACAGATGAATAGAATTTTAATGCTCTACCGCCTGTTGTAACTTCAGGGTTACCGTAAACAACGCCAACTTTTTCACGAAGTTGGTTGATAAAAATAACTGCGCAGTTTGATTTTGCGATACAAGCAGTTAATTTTCTTAATGCTTGTGACATAAGGCGTGCATGAAGACCAACATGGCTATCGCCCATAAGACCTTCGATTTCTGCTTTTGGAACGAGCGCTGCTACCGAGTCAACAACAACTATATCAATAGCATTTGAACGAACGAGCGCCTCACAAATTTCGAGCGCTTGCTCACCTGTATCAGGTTGAGAAACCAAAAGCGAATCAATATCAACACCAAGCGCCTCTGCATAAACAGGGTCAAGCGCGTGCTCAACATCGATAAACGCTGCTTCGCCGCCTTGACGTTGTGCTTCTGCTACTGCGTGAAGTGCAACAGTTGTTTTACCTGATGATTCAGGACCATAAATTTCAATAATTCTGCCCTTTGGAATACCACCTATTCCGAGCGCCATATCAAGAGATACTGAACCTGTTGAAATTGCTTCAACATTAAGATTTTGGGTGTCACCCAATTTCATTACTGCACCTTTACCATATGCTTTTTCAATTTGCTCAAGGGCACTTTGCAATGCCTTTTCTTTTGGATTTAATTTTGCATCAGTTTTTGTTGTTTTACCTGCCATTTTTATATCTCCTTTAAGTTTAATTATTTATTTGAAACTATTACCCTATCATTTTGAGAGAAGTCTTTTTTAACTTCTATGTCAAAATATCCGTTTTCACTCAAAATAGCGTTCACACTTTTTGCTTGTGAATAACCTATTTCAAACATTAGGGTAAAGTTATTATACTTTTTAAAATTTTCTGCAATTTTTTTATAAAAGATAAGCCCATCATCTTCTGCAAAAAGCGCAGATTCAGGCTCACAAAGAACCTCTTTTGACAACAAGTTTTTCTCATTAAACGAAATATAAGGTGGGTTTGAAACCACTAAATCATATTCGCCGCAAAACTGCTGTGCATCTGACTTTATTGCATTAACATTTTGCGCTTTGTTATGCTCGATGTTTTTTTGCAAATATTCATAGGCCTTATCATAAAGTTCAACTGCATCAACTGTAGCGTCTGGTCTCTCTTTTGCAATTGAAATTGCAATTGCTCCTGTACCGGCGCACAAATCAAGCACTTTAGGGTTTTTAATTTTCTTTAACTTTTCAAGCGCCAAATCAACCAAAACCTCGGTATCATCTCTTGGCACTAGCACCCCTTCGCCTACAAAAAACTCGTTTGAATAAAACTCGCATTTTCCTAATATGTAGTAAAGCGGAGTTCCTGAATTTCGCAAATCAGCAAGTTTTTCGCACTCGGCGATTTTTTTCTCGCTCACTTCATCGCCACGAATTTTCATAAGTTCGGTGCTATTCACATCTATCGCATACATCACAAGTTGTTTTGCCTCAAAATCGGCATTTTCACAAGTTAAAACACCTTGTATATGCTTAACTAATTCAAATATTTTCATATTTTATCTAAATCTGGATTTTCAGGAATTACCATTTCCATTGCTTTTATTGCAACTTCTATCATATCGTCTTCAGGCTCTTTTGTGGTAATTCTTTGAACCCAAAGTCCTGGCGCTGCAATGATTTTTGTTATAAAATTATCATGCTTTCCACAGAATTTTATAAGTTCATAACCAACACCACAAAATAGTGGTAACATCAAGATTTTAATTGCTACCCAAAGCACAGTTATCTTTGTAACAGATGGCGCAAACACCACTATCAAAGTTGAAAAAACAATGCCGACTGCTATCATCAAAAACATAAACGATGTGCCACATCTTGGGTGGAAACGAAGTTGTTTTCTTACATTTTCAACGGTGAGTGGCAAACCTGCTTCGTAACAAAAAATAGTTTTATGCTCTGCGCCGTGATATTGAAACAATTTCTTTATATCGCTCATTCGAGAAACTAAAAGCATATAACAAATGAAAATTGCTATTTTTAAAAGACCTTCGAAAAATGCTCTCCAATTTTGCAAAACACCATTATCAATTGACGAAATTGTAAATGCAACATCTGATGTTACCGCAGAATTTAGAGCATTAAATACAACACTTGGCACATACATAAACAAAAACAAAGCGAGCGCTACGCCAAGCACCGAGCCGATGCCCATTACAACACCTAAAACTGCATTTGACAACTTTTTAGGTTTTGACTCATCAATAGCCTTCATTTCTTCAAAAGAAATGCCTTTTTTCTCTGCTTTTTTGCGAAGTTTAGCGTCTTTTTTCTCTTGTTCTTGCTCTTCTTCCAAATCAGTCATACCTGACAAATCTGCCGAGCGCATTAATGTTTTCATACCAACATACATTGTAACGCCGAAATTCACAACGCCTCTGATAATAGGCAAACCTAATATCTTGCACTTTTTCGCAGGGTTTGGGAAATTAACTTCTTCTGTTGCAATTGTTTTTTCAGGAGTTCTAACTGCCAAAACAGTTTTTTCAGGGCCTCTCATCATAATACCCTCAATAACTGCTTGACCACCTATTGAAGTTTTTTTGCACACATTACAATTATCTTTACTCATTACTGTATCCTTTCACTATTTGCGATTTCAACTTCGCTTGTATCAGATTTTAATTCAGGCTTTGCAATTGGTAAAACGATAGTAACCGTTGTACCTGCGCCCTCTTTTGAATCAACCATTAAAATACCATCGTGTTGTTTAATGATTTCATCAGCAATAGCAAGACCTATACCAGAGCCCCTAACTGTATTGTTTGCTTTATAAAATTTTTCTTTAACTTTTGCCAAATCTTCTGCGGCGATGCCAACACCCATATCGCTGACTCTAACTTGCACATAAACATCTGACTGCGATGCTTCTACAATGATATTACCGCTATTGTTAACCGAATATTTAATAGCGTTATCTATAATATTGATAAACACTTGTTTAAGTCTTGACGGGTCTGCCATAACAACAGGCAACTGTTCAGGCGCGATAAACTCTAATGCCAAGCCTTTTTTCTGCGCCTCTGCTTGATACATAATTACCGCTTCGCCGAGTTCTGCTAAAATATCAACCTTTTCTTTTCTGATTTGTAATCTACCGGACTGCATTCTTGAAAAGTCTAACAAATCTTCTACAAGACCTGAAAGTCTATAAACCTCGCCGTTGATTACATCAACACCTTTTTGCACGAGTTCATCATCAACACCAACTGAACATTTAACAGTTTCAGACCAACCTTGAATAACGGTAAGTGGTGTTCGAAGTTCGTGAGAAACACTTGAAATAAAGTCATTTTTTAACTTATCCGTACTTTCAAGTTCACTCGCCATATAGTTGATAGTATCACAAAGTTTGCCGATTTCATCTGCGTCTTTTACAGGTAATCTATCGCTAAAATTACCATTTGCAATTCTAAAAGCAGTTGAAGTAATAGCGCTTATCGGCTCTAGAATTGATTTCAAGAAAAGCATACCGGAAGCAACCGTTACAAAGATGATAATAATACCAACAGTAATAATAATTAAAATATTATAAAAAACAGTTTTACTAACATTTTCAAGCGAAACCACAAATCTAATAGCGCCTATTCTAGTGCCATTATATTTTGGCATTAAAGCAGTTTTTGCCATTATTTTTTCGCCTGCGGCATTTTTGCCAATATAAGAGCCAACACTCTCATCTTTTTCAAAAGCAGTTTTATAATCATTCATTTCATCGGCTTGATTTATAAAACCTTTAGACGAAATAAACGCCTTACCGTTCATATCAATAAACTGAACTTCAACAATGTTTTTATCTTGATAAGAATTAATAAACTCTTTTGCGGCATTTTCAAAAACAGGCGATGTTGCGCTTGAATTTTCACGCATAAAACTGCTGCAAGAATTAACTCTTGAATCAAGATTATTGCTAACCGATGTGTAATAATAATTTCTAACAAAAACGGCAAGAATAATCTCAATTAAAACTATTACCAAAAGAACGACGCCGATAATATTAATAAGCCATCGTCTTTTCAAGCCTTTTACCTGCAAATGGTCGGGGTTAATTCCTAAATATGTTCCCATTTTATCGGCATCTCCTTTCTGCAAATCTTAAAAAGTAAAACTAACTTAAATTATAAATTTGTGTTCCATTTATAGCCTCTGCCCCAAACAGTAACAACATATCTTGGTTCAGAAGGGTCATCTTCAATTTTCATTCTAAGACGTCGAATATTTACATCAACAATTTTTTCTTCACCAATGAATGACTCGCCCCAAACTCTTTTTAGAATATCTAATCTGTCAACAGGTTGACCTGCTGCGCCTAAAAGATATTCAACAATTTGGAATTCAACAGGTGTGAGTTCAATTTCAATACCTCTTTTAACAAGCGTTCTTCTGCGCAAGTTAAGAGCAAAATCGCCGATAACAATTTCATCTGAAATTTGTTGAGATTTTGTTTGATTATTAAGCATTTCAACTCTTCTGTTTAATGAGTCAACACGAGCAACTAACTCTGTTGGTGAAAATGGCTTTGTCATATAGTCATCTGCGCCCATCATAAGCGCTGACACTTTATCCATTTCTTGAGATTTTGCTGTGAGCATAATAATGCCAACAGTTGGGTTTTTTGCTCTAATTTGTTTGCAAACTGCAAGACCATCAATACCAGGCATCATAATATCAAGCAATACCACTTGAAAATCAGAAGTTGCGAAAAAGATATCAAGCGCTTCTTCGCCACTGCCCGCTTCAACAGTTTCATAGCCTGCTCTTTTTAAATTGATAACGACAAACTCTCTAATTGCCGCCTCATCTTCAACAACAAGAATTTTTTTCATTTTTTCTACCTTCTTTTTAAAAGTAATTTTTTATTATAAAAGAACAATGTTTTCTTTAATATACTTAACATCAACTTTGTTTTGAGAATTTGCCTTTGAATTTACTTTTGCAGCATAAACATACTCATCATCTTCTGCTACTTTTTCATAATTTCTATCGCTCTTGTTAAAATCAGATTTCAAGAAAACTCTTATTTTAAACAATTCCTCACCATAAGTGCGATTTTCAAAATCCCACTCATAGAAAACTCGCTCACGATTATCAAAGTTTCTTTGAACAGTTATAATGCCAAGCCAAGTAGCAGGGGTGTTTATAAAATAGTTGTCTGCATTGTTAATAAATCCACACGCCTTGCGAGCGCTTAACTTATTGTCAACAACTGTGTACCACTCTGTGAAATAAACCTTTTCATCAGGGCTTACAGTTGTTTCATAACCTTGACAAACATAAGTTTTAGGAATTTCAATAGCGCCATCATTGTCAATATCTTTACAACCGATTAACGAATCGCGATAAGTTTTATCAGTTGAGTTTGAACGCTTGTTATAAAAAGATGTTTTCAAAGTGCCATCATAATAGAAAACTTCGGTTATCATAGCATTTGAATCTACAATAGCATCTACAAACACTCCGTTTGTTTTCTCGCCTATTTTTGAAACTGACATAGAAGTGAATGATACAATGTTGCTATCAAAACCAACTGTTCCAAGCGTTACAGGAACGCAGTCTTCATAACTCAAACTCAAAAGTTTTGCGCTGACACTTCTTTTAATGTTGCTTGATTTTGGCTCAACCACATTTTGCACCTGATTTGCAATGCTGAACAAAACAACCTGTGGTTTTTCGGAAGCGCCTATATTACCAACGCAATAATTTGTGTATTTTTCTTCGGTTAAAAGTGTTATATTTTTATTTTCATATTTATAAACATTCAACTGTTGCTCTTGAGCATTATAAAGTTTGCAACCAACAAAAATCTCTTGTGTATCATCGCCACAAACATCATAAAACTCAACTCTGTCAATTCCGGCGCCTGTGAGAATGGTATCATACTTTGACTCCCACTCGCCCGCATCTTTGGACAAAACATTCATATGCACAGTAATAGTTTGCTTATCACTTGTCTGATAAAAAGCAATTGCTTCATTTTTACCATCGTTATTCAAATCACGAATGATAATTGCATTTCGCTCATCGCCTGATGAAGGGTAAGACAATTCATAATTCAAACTAATCGATGATAATTCTTCCTCGATTTCAACCAAATCGCCAGAAGATTTAGGTGGTTGCATTAATGAAACAGGGTTTGTGAAAAAACCTGTACACGCAGTTAAATTAAGCATTGTAATTGCCAATAAAGCAAGACACAAAACTCTTTTTAAAACGTTTTTCATTTTTACCACCTCTTTTACATTTAAAATTTTTACAAAATATATTCTTCCGCTGAACTAAATTTATAGTCGCCGTTTTTCAATAAATCAAAGTTTTTAATTGCCGCCGCAGTACCTGTTGCAACACAGGTTTTAGGGTTATCAACGGTTTTTACTTTTACGCCTACAAAGTCTTCAATAAATTCGCGAAGACCAAACAATTTTGAGCCGCCACCGATTAAAGTTACACCATCTCGCTCAATATCGCCAACAATTTCCGGCGGCGAATTTTCAATAACCGACTGAATGCTCAAACAAATAGTCATCGCCGCATCATAAAGCGCGGTAATCATTTCACTGGTGTTTATCTCAAAAGTTTGAGGCATACCGGTAAACTGGTGTTGACCTTTTGCAGTTAATGTTAACTCAAGCGGTCTTGGTTTTACACAACCGATTTGCGCTTTAATCTGCTCAACGGTGTGCGGACCAACTATAACGTTATGCTCAAATTTTATGTATTTTTCAATTTCACTATTAAAGTAATCGCCCGCTATTGGAAGCGATTCTGATTTAACAAGACCACCGAGCGAAAGCGTTGCAATATCAGTAGTACCTGCGCCAATATCAACAATAACCGAGCCTTTTGGCGTGGTAAAATCCATACCCATACCAATTGCGGCTGCTACAGGGCCATCTAAAGTACAAACATCACGAGCGCCCGCTTCAAGACAAGCGTTAATTAGCGAACGGCGTTGCATACTTGTAATGCCACTTGGCACTGCAACCATTAATCTTGCTTTTAAAAGGTTGCTACCTGCAACTGATGAGATAAACGCAGTAAGCATATTTTGAGCCATATCATAATCTGCAATTACACCTTCAATAATTGGTCTTATTGCAGTAATTGAATCAGGTGTGCGACCTATCATATTATAAGCATCTGTACCTGCTGCAATAAGTTCGTTTGTATATGTTTGATATGATATTGCAGAATGCTCATCAAGCACTATAGATTTGCCCGAACAAATAACGGTTTTTAATGAGCCTAAATCAATTCCGTAGCCGTTTGCCATAATTTCTCCTTAATATAGAATTTATGCGAAAAATTACCTCAATTTATCACATAGTTACTTATAATATATTATAGTACATTTCAAAAAATATTACAAGTATTTTTAATGCAAAAACATTAATTTTTACATTAAAAAATACGCCTGTTTTAACAGGCGTATTTTAATTTTAAAAATGTGAAAATACATTAACAGTAGAATTCTTTGAATATTGATTAAAATAGCAATATTTTTCAGTAAATTCATTAAGAATTTCTTCTTCTAATTCCGGAATGTTATCAATTTTACCTTTAACATAATCATTAATTCTATCTATGCAACTGCAAATTCTTTGTTTGAGTCCTCCTATACGCAAATCTTGAACATCAAAACCATGTGGTTTGTTTTCTTTAAACCAAACTGCCTTATAAGCCACATAAAAATCATCTAACTTATAAAACAAATCTTCATATTCAATTAAGAGTTTTTTCAAAGCCTTTTTGTCGCCACTTTTATATATTTCTCTTGTGCGTTTACCGAGAGTGTATTTCACTTGCATAAATCTGCAGAATTTCTCATAACTCTCAAACAAATAACCATATTCTTTATGCCTTTTCAATGCTTTTAATTTTTTAGCGCACTCGTCATACTTTGGCTCAAAACCATCATCAATTGTGCAGTCAAAAATACCACAGAACAAATCATTATAAAACATATATTTTTCAGGATTTTCTTTTCTTCCGCGCTCAAGCCCACAAGTATCAGGCAAATCAAGAAGCAAAAAGTCATCAAATTTAATGCCAAATTCCTTATAAAATCCGTCTTTTATTTCTTGCTCATCAGTTATACCTTTTGCAAGGCAAGATGCATAATAAAGTGATGGAAGCACTGTAAAGTTAGAACATTCTTTACCATCATCGCCCCAAAGAGTGAAGAAAACATTTTCAATTTTGTTTTCTATTAAAGATGGCATACACGCGTTTAATATTCTAATCGTGAATTCATTTCTTGGCGCAAAGCCATTCCAACACCAAAGCCCACCTGCAAACCAAATATCATTATCAAACTGCTGGTGCGCTTTAATCATATTGTCATACTTTGATTTTTCAGTTGCATAATAGTCCCAATAAACAAGACCTACTTCTTTTGGCACTAGTGATGTAACGCTTTCATCAAACTTAATCTCATCAACATAATAACCGCCACCAGTTGCAAGTCTAAAGAACATATCGCTCCACATTATTGGCTTGAAACCGTATTTTTTAGCGATTTCACAAACCTTTTGCAAATGTTCAATAAGAATCTGTGAACGATTTCTGTAACCGTGTTGGTCTAAATATTTGCCAAGGCCAACCATATGCGCCTCATCCATACCAATATGAATATTTCTTGAAGTTACGCACTGCGAAAGAGTTGAAAACATATCTTCAATAAGTTTATAAGTTTTTTCATCACCGATAAGCAAAATATCGTTTAAATCGGTGCAAGAATGATACTCGCGCCAACGAACAATACCATTAAGATGCGCAAGTGTTTGAATACAAGGAATGAGTTCAATACCTTTTGATAATGCATAAGCATCAATATCTTTCATCTCATCCTTTGAATATCTACCACGAAGGTAGCCGAAATATGGTTGATTATCAACCTCATAAGTATCTTCGGTATAAAGCATAAGTGTGTTATAACCAAGACGAGCCAAAATATCTATGTATTTTTTAACTGTTTCAGGTTTTAACACCGCATTTCTTGAGCAGTCAAGCATTACACCAAAATGTTTAAAATTCATAATAAAAACTCCAAAACACAAAATCAAAGCGCAAAAACTTTGTTATTTTGATTATATCACATCTACATAAAAAATCAATATAAAAAGCGTGAGTTTCCTCACGCTTTTTGTTAAATTATAGATAGTTTTTCAAGCAATGTTGCAACTGCGTTTCCATCAGTATTGCAAACAAAAGTTTCTCTGAATTTATTAAGTTTAGCAAAATCATAATTTTCAATATCTAAAATATCTTCTGCTAATTTTTCAGGGTCATCATAAATTTTGCAAGGTAAAACTGCCTCTAAATTCATATTTGTTTGCAATTTTCTAACTCTTCTGCGAGCAAATGGAATATACGCAAAAACAGGTTTGCCTGTTGCAAATGAAGCAAAGAATTTCTCTCCATAAGCGCCGAGAATCACATCTGCAACGCTCAATGCCTCATAAACTGTCAACACATTTGTTACATCAAACATACCTTTTGTGTAACTCTTCATAGGCGCAGTATATGCTTTTTCTGCTAATTCTTCTGAAATAGTTTTTCCAAAGACTTTCAAGATTACATAATCATCTTTTAAGTATTCATACAAATACTTGTCTTCTTCTAATTCATAAGGCTCAACAGTAAAGTCATCTTCTCTATCAACAAACTCTAAAAGAATTTTTTTGCCATTCAAATCGCCGCACAATTCTTTAACCTTTTTCATTGCTTTGGCTTTGATTTTTTCATTAAAAAGGCAGTCTGCTTTTGCATCACCAAGTGTTACTAATTTATCTTCGCTAACGCCAAACGACTCACAGTAAATATCTTTAAACATTTCATTTGGAGTTGCAACCAAGTCAACCTTATTAAACATAGGCGAAATATCATAAAAATCTTTATAAACGCCACTGTTATAATCAAGTGTTGCTTTACCGAATTTGCAAAATGGGAATGAATATTCAGGAATAACAACAACTTTTGTATCATCTTTAAGGTCTAACAAGTTTAAAACTTTGTTATTCTTTTCAATAAAAATATACTCTGCACTAGCAATATGCTTGATAAATTCAGCGTATTTTTTACTCTTTGTAACAGTTTTTGAAGCGAGTTTAACTGCGTCTTTATAACTTGCTTTGATAACTCTACGCAAGTCATTTGAACAGTCAAGCATAACAACTTTGCCTTTTAAAACACCCGAAGATGAGTGCTTTTTATACTCATTTCTCAACGCTTCTTTAAGTTTTAAAAGTTTTTTATCAGCGGCAACTCTATCTCTGAACATTTTATCAGAATTTGGCACTACATTGTATGGCAAAACTTCTGTATTGCCTGTTTTATGGCTTTCGAGTTCTTTTTCGCCGATTAAAGTTTCAAGAATACGTTTTGTAGAATTACCATCACAAGAACGCATAAATTTATATCTAAAATCTTTTACTTTTTGGCGGTCAAAACGAGTGTCAAGATTTTTAATATAATCAATCATTTCAAGGTTTGTTGTGCAAACAGGACCTGGTGACATTTCATAGTAATCATAATAAAAACCACGCCAGTCAAAATAAGTATCAAGGTCGTAGGCGAAGAAAATAATTGGTTTTTCAAAAAGTGAATATTCAAAAACAAGCGATGAATAGTCAGTTATACAAATATCTGAAACACAAAGAAGGTCTTCAATATCCATACTTGTAGTAACATCCATAGCAAAGTTTTGATACTCTTGTGGTACAATAGGACGTTTTTTAGCATGAGGGTGATGTTTGAATAAAACAAAATAATCATCGCCCAAATTGTCATAAAACATCTTTATATTAAACATTCTTGATGTTGTTGCTTTTGCAACTCTGCCTCTAAAAGTTGGCGCATAAAGAATAATCTTTTTGCCTTTTGCTTGTGGCACAACATCATAAAGTGTTTCATAAGCCGATTTTATAAACTCATCATCATAAAAAACATCAGTTCTTGAACAACCGGTAGCCTGAATAATCTCTTTTTGGTCTGAAAGGTTCATTGCCTCTTCATAAGCCCAAGCAACTTCAGGGCTTGAAATTGTTACAAGACTATAATTTTTATTAAATGGGTGTCTTAATTGTTGTTTTCTTGTTTCGCCGAAAATTAAGTCAGCAGTTGAAAGACCGAACTTTTTGAAAGCGCCACAACCGTGCCATAATTGAGCAATTTTTGTTTCTTTGCGAAGATTAATACTACCAACGCAGTTTGAACCTTCGTTCAAGAAAACATATTTTGCAGTCGCAATATCTTTTAACATATCAATACATCTTTTTAAATACTGATACTTTCTACCTGTGCCATTCAACAAAAAATGAGTATGAACATTAAAATTATATTTGCTCACAAGTTCATCAAAAATAACTTTAAAGCTATTAGAAATACCTGTCATTCTGAGTTCAACAAACACAACTTTGTTATTGTCAACACTCTTTTTTGCAGCGATTTTATAAACCAAAGGGAATATAATATTTAATGTTAATATTCTAAAAACCTTTGCTACAATTCTATCTTTTAATCTTAAAAGTTGGTCCACTTTTAATCCTCCAAGCATTTTAATTTCTACCTTTTATTTTATCACAACAAATACACCTTGTCAATACAAGTAGCGCCTTTTTTGAGCATAAAAAAACTCCCCAAATTAACGGGGAGTTTTTAATCAAACTTAATTATTTTGCTTTTGCAGATTTAACTGCTGAATATTTACTATAAGCCTTTTTGCTACCTGATTTAACCATAGCTTTAACTCTGAATGTATATTTTGTACCTTTCTTGAGTTTCTTTTTAGTAAAACTTACAGTTTTGCCTTTTGTAATTGTTTTTACAACTTTATATTTCTTGCCAGATTTCATTTCAACAACATAACCTGTTGCGCCTGTTATTCTCTTCCAAGTGATTTTAACGGCTTTTTTCTGACCGGTAACTTTAATGCTTGGTTTTGACAATACTTTTTTAGCAATTGAAGCAGTATCTCTTAAATAGCCACATTCACAAATAAGAACTTTCTCGCCTTTAGCAAAGTATGTAGCTTTTTTAGTAACTTTCCATTCACATACATGAGTATGGTCTGGTTCAGTTGGTTCAGTTGGTTTAGAAGAAGCATCAACACATGCTACTGCGCCTGCTTTGAATGTGAATTTATCAACTAAAGAAGCACCTTCAGCATCAGTAATACTTAATCTGTCACCATCAACGAAATCTACAGGATAACTTGTACCGGTTGCGAAAGAAGCAACAGTAAAGTTAATATTGAACAATGTACCATTTTCAGTGATGTTATTTTCTTCGCTTGAAGCCTCTAACAAAATAGTAATAACATTACCTGAAACTGAAGCCATACAAGATGTAAAGCCACTATAAACTTTTTCAACACTTACATAAGTAAGGCCTGCTGGGAAAGATACTTGGAAATTCATACCCCAAAATCCTGGATTGTTACCGATAGAAACAGGAACTGAAACTGCACCTGCTTCAGTACAATTAACAGTACCGATAACTAAATTTGGTTTGTTAGCATCATAATCAGTATAGTTATTACGAGCAGCGCTAACTGACACTGCAAATAATGAAACCATCATAACAAGTGCTAAAAATACACTAATAATTCTTTTTGAAATTTTCATGAGATTACCTCCATATCATTTGTAATTATATTATATATTAAAACACTCTAAAAGTCAAACTGTTTTTGAATTTTCGTGCATTTACTTAAAATTATTTTTTTACTTTGTGCAACTTGCACTAAAATATTGTTAAATCAATTCTTTTAGTTCTTGTTCGGTAATGATTTTCACACCTAAATCAGTTGCTTTTTTAAGTTTGCTGCCTGCTTTTTCGCCACAAAGCAAAATGTCGGTTTTCTTTGAAACAGAGCCGGTAACTTTTGCGCCAAAATCTTTCATTTTTTCGCCTAATTCATCACGATTAAAGTCTTCAAAAGAGCCGGTAATAACAATAGTTTTATTATAAAACAAATTATTTTCATCAAACTCTTTTTTAACCATCTTTTCAAAATTCAAAACTTCGGCAACTTCTAAAAATTCATCAAAATTACGCCTAACAGCAAACCAATTATGAATTTCATCATTCATAATCTCGCCAAATCCCTCGATTTGAGAAAAGTCATAGCCATTTTCAATTGCATTAACAAACGAATCAAATTCTCCGCCAAAAACATTTGCAATATCTAAAGCCGCATTTTTGCCGATTTGCGGAATATTCATTGCAACCAAATAATTTGAAAGGCGAGTGTTTTTAGCGTTTTCAATTGAATTTACAAGGTTTTCAAAAGATTTTTCGCCAAAGCCCTCGAGCGATACAATTTGCTCTTTATATTCTTTAATGTTAAAAATATCTATTAGATTTTTGATAAATTTAAGCGAGATAAATTTCTTTAAAGTAGCCTCTGAAAGACCATCAATATTCATCGCTTGTTTTGAAACAAAATGAGTGAATTTTTTGATTTGTCTGCCTGGGCAGTCATCGTTTTTGCAATATAAAACCTTGATTATTCTGCCGGAAGAATTAGTTTCGCTAATATGAGTTTTGCTATTGCAAACAGGGCAGTTTTCAGGGTAGCAAAGCAAATATTCATCTCTGTTTTCATCAGACAAATTCTTCTCAACATGAGGAATAATCATATTGCGTTTTGAAACTAAAATTTCATCGCCTATTTCAAGTTTCAAATCTTCAATAAAAGTCATATTATGAAGCGATGCTTTTTCAACATTTGTGTTATCAATTTCAACTGCTTTAAACTCTGCAATAGGTGTTAACTGACCTGTGCGAGAGATATTCCAGTCAATATTCTTCAAGGTTGTTTTAAACTGTGGGTCGCCAAATTTATAAGCAATACCATCTTTAAAATGGTGAGATGTTCGTCCTTGCGCTTTTGAAAAAGAAGCACTATCAAAAGTGAAAACTATGCCATCAATAGGGCAACCTTGTTTATTAGCAACCTCTTTTAACTCGCCAATTTTTTGCTCAATTTCGGCAACTGAAGTTTCATTTGTAATATAAGCGGTAGGCAAACGCATAAAGCCAAATTCCGCTAATTTATCAAGCCTTTTATGTTTGCTATCAATATCATCAAACCCTTCTAAAACATTAAAAGGGAAGAACGACACGCCACGAGAAGCGCAGATTTTTGAATCAAGTTGACGAACAGAGCCTGACGCTAAATTTCTTGGAGTTGAATATTTGTCCTCATCATTTTCTATGTTTTCATTGATTTTTTCAAAAGTGGCAATATCAATAAACGCTTCGCCTGAAATAGTAATATCAATTTTTTCATTCAACACTTTTGGCACAGATTTGAACACTTTTGCATTATGAGTAATATCTTCGCCGATTTCACCATCGCCACGGGTTGATGCTTGAACTAACTTGCCATCTTTATAAACCATTTTAACAGTAAGGCCATCTATTTTAAGCCCTAAATAACCGTTATTTTGTTGTGACATAGCATAAATATCATCAGCAGATTTTGTTTTTGCAAGCGAAAGCAAAGGTATATCGTGTTGCACCTTTTTCAACTCGCCCATAACCTCATATCCTGCTCTTTGAGTAGGCGAATTTTCTAAAACATATCCTGTTTTATTTTCAAGCGCAGTTAACTCATCAAAAAGCGCGTCATACTCTGCGTCTGACAACGATGGGTTATTGTGATTATAATACTCATCGCAACATTTATTAAGATATTCTACCAAAAATTCAATACGGTTTTTCATAAAAACTCCTACTTAACTTTTTCTATAATAATTTTATCATAAATATCTTTTGTAGTCAACTTTTATATATTACAAATCCAAACCCCGACTCGCAAATTTCCGAGTCTGGCTTTTTTATGAAAAACTCCATTTATTTACTAAATTTTAACCTTTTTCACTGCTGACCATTTACCATAAGCAGTCTTTTTACCTTTAGTAGTATATGCGCGAACTTGCACTTTATAACTACCTGATTTTACTGCTTTAGTGTATCTAGTAGCACTCTTTTTGGTTTTGAATTTTTCAAGTTTCCACTTGCCACTGATTCTGTAACGAACTTGGAAACCTTTAGCGTATTTTACCTTTTTGTAAACTACTTTAATCTTTTTACCAGATTTTTTAACAGTTACTTTTGGAGCGGCCAAAACTTTTTTCTTAATAGTTTCTGTTCTTGAAACTTCGCCACAGTGAACACATTTAAATGCTTCTTGACCTTTAGCAAAGTATGTAGCCTTTTTAGTTACTACCCAAGAATATTTATGAACATGTTCGCCGTTTGGCAATGTAACGGTTGTTACTTTACCGCCACCGCCTACTGTTGTTGTAACTGAACCTACAGTTGTTGTTTCTTCATCATCTTCAACGCCTGCATTTGGGTCAACAAGAGTGATTTCATCAGGCACTACGCCACCGTTTTGGTTAAAGTCATCAAGAACTAAATCATAGTTTGTGTTTGCAACTTCTTTATCGCCTTTATAAACTGAAATAGGTGAAATTATTATAACAGGTTTGATTTCACATTTAACATGACCTAACGCTTCAGCATTTTCGGCGCCACCGTAACCTGATTCAACATTCCAGTCAAACATTTCATTTGTACCTGCTCTGTACCACCAGTAGTTTTGAACACGGAATACAAGGCTAGAAATTTGAGAAATGTGTTGAATGTTTGAAACATCAATATAATAAGTTCTTGTTGTACCCGGATACTGCCAAGCAGTTACCTTAACTGCAGGTGGAGCCTCTGCATGAATACCCGCTGTTGTATTCAAACCAAGACCAACCTCGGCAATGGTAGGTTTGCCTTGCATATTAACGCATGACTGAAGTGTTATGCTAACTTTCAAGTAACCGGTGCCTTGCTTTGCAAGATTCAAAGCATTTGCAGCATCGTCACCCATTTGACTCAAGTTAAAACTTGTTTGAACCTGCTCACGAGGGTTTAATGTATTAGTAAGTCTTGCATAACCATAGTTTTCTTCTTTAGCAAACGCACCTGAACGCCAAACTGCGCCATCACTTGAATAGTGAAGTTGCTCTGGGTCGTTGTTATCATCATTTTTAGCTTTTGGTGAGAATTTAAAGAATGTTGTTTGGTTAGGGTCAACAGGTTGTGTTTTGATAGTAGGAATATCTTCTTCCATATCATCAGCATAAACCTTAATAGGATAAATAGTTACGTCAGGTCTAGTACCCAAACCGCCACCACAACCCCAGTTGTAGCATTGAATTTGCACATAAACATATTTAATCTGGTCTACATATTCTTCTTCCATAAATCTTGAAACATCAAGAATAAATCTGCCAGACTGCTCTGAATACAAACTGTTGTCGCCTGTTGTAGCAATTTTTGCGCCATTAGGGTTTTCCATAAGGCTAACGCTTACTGTTGGACGACAAGCACTACCATAAGTAGTATAAGCAGAGTTTACCGAAACATCAACAGATAAGAAACCATCATAATATTCACAAGTTTCTTCAATAGCGTCTTTCATTGCTTGTTGGTCAGTAACCTTAAAGTTCATTTGATACTGCTGTTGAATATGGTCACTAACAATGTTTACAGCACCAGCATTATTTGCCTTAACATAAGTAGGGTCGTTACTAGCAAGAGATGCATCATAGTTTGCTGTTTCAAATCTATATGCTGTTAATGGTTCAATGTCCGCAGAAGAATTCATAGAAAGCGAAGAAACCATCATAGTTGACAAGCATAAAACTATTACAAGCAAAACGCTTAAAATCTTTTTGCTATTAGTCATAAAAAATACCTCCAATGTATAATAATTCTATCATAATTTCGCGTATAAATTATATCATAAAACTTTTGCTTTTACAAGTTAACACTTATCAATTTCTAAATCTTTGTTAATTATACACAATTTATATAAATCTTTTTAAACAACTTGACGATACACAGTCGCTTTTATAGTATAAAAAGCAATAAAAAACCACTAACCAAAATTGGTTAGTGGTTTTAAAATTACTATAAACTTATTTAACAAGTTCAATAATTGCCATTTCAGCTGCGTCGCCACGTCTTGGACCGATTTTAGTGATTCTTGTGTAACCACCGTTTTTATCTGCATAAGATGGTGCGATTTCGTTGAAAAGCTTTGTAACAACATCTTCTTTTGTTACGAAAGCCAATACTTTACGGCGAGCATTCAAGTCGCCTGATTTAGCAATAGTAATATATTTTTCAGCCATGTTGCGAACTTCTTTCGCACGAGTTACAGTTGTTTCGATCTTTCCGTTTTCATAAAGGAAAGTAACCATAGCTCTAAGCATAGCTTTACGCTGATCGCTTGTTCTGCCGAGTTTTCTTGTACCTGGCATTTTACTCACTCCTTTTCAGTTGTGTAAAAGAATGTTTATTCTTCTTCTTTACGAAGTCCAAAGCCCAAAGAATCGAGCTTATTAATAACTTCTTCAAGTGATTTTCTACCTAAATTTCTAACCTTCATCATATCTTCTTCAGATTTCATAATGAGGTCTTCAACTGTGTTGATACTTGCTCTCTTTAAGCAGTTAAAGCTACGAACTGAAAGGTCAAGCTCCTCAATGGTCATCTCAAGCACCTTTTCTTTTGCATTATCGTCTTTTTCAACCATAATGTCGCTGTTTGTAGCAGCGTCTGAAAGGTCAACAAATAAGTTAAGATGTTCAGTGAGCACCTTGGCAGCTAACGCAATAGCCTCTGTAGCAGAGATAGTGCCGTTAGTCCAAACATCGATAGAAAGTTTGTCAAAATCAGTTACTTGACCAACACGAGTATTAGAAACGTTAAAATTCACTTTTGTAACAGGTGTATAAATTGAGTCAACCGGAATTACTCCGATAACTGGTTGAGCCTGTTTATTTTTGTCCGCAGAAACATATCCGCGGCCTTTATCGATGGTTAACTCCATAAAGAGTTTTCCACCTTCTGAAACTGTTGCAATATGCAAATCAGGATTAAGAATCTCTACTTCGGAATCGCTCTTAACACTGCCTGCGGTAACCTCACAAGGACCCTCGGCTTCAATGTAGCAAACCTTTGGTGATTCTCCATGGATTTTCGCGGTAAGACCTTTGATATTGAGAACTATTTCAGTAACATCCTCTGTAACATTTGGAACTGTTGAAAATTCATGTACAACGCCATCGATTTTAATTGAAGTAACTGCCACACCTGGAAGTGATGAAAGCAATACTCTACGAAGGCTGTTGCCAAGTGTTATACCAAAACCTCTTTCAAGAGGTTCAATAGAAAATCTACCGTAAGAACCGTCTTCAGCTAATTCTTCAGCTTCTATTCTTGGTTTCTCGATTTCAATCATTCAAAATCCTCCTTTTAGCAGAATGTCTGCTTTTTTAATACAGCAAAATTGCTGATGATTTGAACAAAATGTATCCGTAAAAGGATATTATTTTGAATACAACTCGACGATAAGTGACTCCTCAACAGGTGTGTCAATATCTTCTCTTGCAGGAAGGTTAACAACCTTACCTGAATTTGTTTCGCGTACTAACCAAGTTGGAACTGGTCTTGCAGCATTTGCTTCAAGAACGTCTTTGATTTTTACGCTTTCCAAACTCTTTTCTTTAACAGCGATAACGTCGCCTGCTTTTACAAGGTATGAAGGAATGTTTACCTTTTTACCGTTTACTGTAAAGTGGTTATGAGTAACCAATTGACGAGCTTCTTTTCTGCTGTTTGCGAAACCGAGTCTGTAAACAATGTTATCAAGACGAGTTTCAAGGATTTGAAGAAGGTTTTCACCAGTGATACCCTGTCTTCTTTCAGCTTCAACAAAATATTTGTGGAACTGACCTTCTAAAACGCCGTAATAACGTTTAGCTTTTTGTTTCATACGGAACTGAGTAGCATACTCGGAGTTCTTTTTTCTACCTTGGCCATGTTGACCAGGTGCATAATTTCTTTGAGAAATAGAACATTTATCTGAATAGCATCTTTCACCTTTTAAGAAGAGCTTTTCGCCTTCTCTACGGCAAAGTCTGCATACAGGACCTGTATATCTTGCCATACAATAAGCACCTCCTATAAATTATACTCTACGTCTTTTTGGTGGGCGACAACCGTTGTGTGGGATAGGAGTTACGTCTTTAATAAGACTAACTTCCAAACCTGCTGTTTGCAATGCTCTGATTGCAGCTTCACGGCCTGCGCCTGGACCTTTAACAAATACTTCAACTGTCTTTAAACCATGTTCCATAGCAGCTTTTGCAGCTGTTTCAGCAGCAGATTGAGCGGCAAATGGAGTTGATTTTTTAGAACCTCTGAAGCCTAACTCACCTGCTGAAGCCCAAGAAAGTGCATTTCCTTGAGTGTCAGTGATTGTGACAATAGTATTGTTGAAGGTTGACTGAATATGTGCACTGCCACGCTCGATATTTTTCTTCTCGCGGCGGCGACGGGATGCTGTTTTTGTACCCTTTGTTGCCATACTTTAAACCCTCTCTTACTTCTTCTTGTTAGCAATAGTCTTCTTAGGACCTTTGCGTGTTCTTGCATTTGTTTTTGAACGTTGACCTCTTACAGGAAGTCCTTTGCGATGACGCAAACCTCTGTAACTACCGATTTCGATAAGTCTTTTAATATCAAACGCAATATCTCTTCTGAGGTCACCCTCAACGTTGCAATTGTGTTCAATATACTCACGAAGTTTAGCTACATCGTCTTCTGATAAATCCTTACATCTGATGTCAGGATCTACACCTGTTTCAGCCAAAATCTTTTTTGATGTTGTGAGACCGATACCAAAAATATAGGTAAGTCCAATTTCTACTCGCTTGTTATTAGGCAAGTCAACACCGGAAATACGTGCCATTTTACTTACACCTCCGTCAAAATCGCCTTAACCTTGGCGTTGTTTGTGTTTAGGGTTTTCACAAATAACCATGATTTTACCCTTGCGTTTAATGACTTTGCATTTTTCGCATATCTTCTTAACAGAAGGTCTGACCTTCATTCTAATCATTCCTTTCGATAAAACAAAAGACCGATTTTTTAAATAAAAATGTCGGATTTAAGTTTGTTATCTTACTTTGAACGCCATGTAATGCGTCCTTTAGTTAAATCATAAGGTGACATTTCAACTGTTACCTTATCACCCGGAAGAATTCTGATATAATTCATTCTTAATTTTCCGGATATGTGGGCTGAAATAACGTGACCGTTTTGAAGTTCAACCTTAAATGTTGCATTAGGTAATGCTTCAACAACAGTACCTTGTAATTCAATATTATCCGCTTTGGCCATGATTTTACCTCCCCTTTAGTTTTTACTGCAATAATCTGGGTCGGTTAAGATTAACGGACCATCTTTTGTTATTGCAATGCTGTGTTCAAAATGTGCTGAAAGCGAGCCGTCTTGTGTTTCAACAGTCCAACCATCTCTCAGTGTTCTGACACCGGGTTTACCCATATTTATCATAGGTTCGATAGCTAATGTCATGCCCGGTACTAAGCGTACACCTCGTCCCGCTGTTCCAAAATTCGGAACCTCTGGGTCTTCGTGCAGTCTCGCGCCTACTCCATGCCCCACAAATTCTCTAACCACCGAGTAACCGCGCGCCTCAACATACTCCTGTATTGCTGAAGAAATATCGCCGATTCTGCTACCAGGAAGCGCTTTTTTTATACCTTCATAAAGGCTTTCTTTAGTCACTTCCATCAGCCGCTTTGCTTCTGGTGAAACAACGCCACAAGCAAATGTAGCAGCATTATCGCCGTTATACCCTTCATATACTGCGCCTAAATCTACCGAAACAATATCGCCCGATTTAAGAATAGTATTTTTACTTGGTATGCCATGGATAACTTGATTGTTTATGGAAATGCATGCACTTGCAGGGAAACCATTATAGTTAAGGAAGCCCGGCTTTGCATTTTGACTGATTATATAATCATATGCAATTTTATCTAACTCATAAGTTGATACGCCGGGTTTCACATGTTCTCCAACAAGTTGCAGTGCTTTAGCAGAAATTCTGCCGGCTTCTCTCATAAGTTCTATCTCACGAGATGTTTTTAGCACTACCATGCTTAATCCTCCAAAACTTTGAAAGTAAGAGCAGTTGTATCTGCAACTTCCTCTTGACCTTCAACAACACTTAAGATACCTTTTTTAGCATAGTAATCTTTAAGTGGCTCTGTTTGCTCGTGATACACATTAAGCCTATCAAGAACAACTTCAGGACTGTCATCTTTACGGATAACAAGTTCTGCGCCGCAAGCGTTACAAATGCCTTCTTTTAAAGGTTTCTTATATTCTGTGTGATATGAAGCGCCACAATCTGGGCAAACTCGTCTGCCTGACATTCTTTGCACGATTTTTTCATCGGCAACTTCAATGTCGATAACCTTATCGATAACAATGCCCATATCATCAAGCGCTTTTGCTTGAGGAATTGTTCTTGGGAAACCATCAAGAATAAATCCGTTTTTACAGTCATCTTGTGCTAAACGGTCATTGATGATACCAATAACAACTTCATCAGGAACTAATTTTCCTGCTTCGATGAAAGACTTTGCTTTAAGTCCCATCTCGGTTTGATTTTTCAAAGCTTCACGAATGATATTACCTGTAGAAATTGTAGGAATACCTAACTTTTCGCAAACCTTTTCTGCTTGAGTGCCTTTACCGGCACCCGGAGCACCTAGAAATATCAAATTCATAAATTTACCACCTTTTACTTAACGTTCGGTTACTGATTAATCAAGGAATCCTTTATAATGACGCATCATCATTTGTGATTCAAGTGATTGAACAGTATCAATAGCAACACCTACTACGATGAGCATTGATGTACCACCGAGCGAAACATCAATTTTTACAAACTGACCAATGATAATTGGTAAAATAGCAATTACACCGAGGAAAATAGCACCGATAAGGGTGATTCTTGACAAGATGTTTTTAATAAACACTTGTGTTGGTTTACCTGGACGAATACCAGGAATTGCACCGTTATTTTTTCTCAAATTGTTTGCCATTTCAACTGGGTTGTATTGAATTGATGTATAGAAATAAGCAAAAGCAATAATTAATGCAAAGTAGATAACTGCATAGCTAATACTTTGATAATCAAGCAATGTTAACACTCTATACCAAGTGCTACTTGCTGCCTCAGAAGTTGTAGGGTTCATAAATTGAAGAACCTGTTGAGGAATCATAAGAATTGAACTTGCAAAGATGATAGGCAAAACGCCTGACATATTAACCTTGATAGGCATATGTGAGTTTTGACCACCATATTGTTTTCTACCAACAACACGTTTTGCATATTGGATAGGAATTCTTCTTTCGGCAAATTGCATCCAAACAATGAATAAAACAACTGCGATAAGAATAACAAGAACAACGATAACTTCTACCCACATACCTTGTCTTAAGTATGTGTAGAAAGCGGTAATACCAGATGGTAATCTTGAAATAATACCTGCGAAAAGTAATATTGAGATACCATTGCCAATACCTTTTTCGTCAATTCTTTCGCCAAGCCACATCATTAATGCTGAACCTGCGGTAAAGCAAAGAATGATAACGATAGCTGAAAATACTTTTTCAAAGCCTGTTTCAGCTAAAATGTAACTTGAAGCGCTACCATCTTGTGGTGCTGAAGCAAAGAGCCACCACCAGAATGCTGTACCTTGGATAAGACCAAGAATAACAGTAGCAAAACGAGTGTATTTAGCAATTTTCTTCTGGCCTTCCTGACCTTCTTGAGCGATTCTCTCAAGAGCAGGAATAGCAACAGTTAAAAGTTGCATGATAATTGAAGCGTTGATGTATGGAGTGATAGACATTGCGAAAAGCGCACCATATTCCATAGCACCACCGGTGAGCACGTTGAGGTAGTTAAAAAATGCTCCGCTACCAGAAATTGCACCTTTTAATGCTTCAATATCAATAAATGGAACAGGGAGGAATGAACCAATTCTAAAAACGAGAAGGATCATTGCAGTGTAAAGAATTTTCATACGAATTTCTTTAACTCTCCAGGCATTGCGAAGTGTTTCAAACATAGTTTAAACCTCCTCTGCCTTTCCTCCTGCTGCTTCAATTGCTTCTTTAGCTGAAGCAGAGAAAGCAGTTGCTTGAACGGTTACTTTTTTAGTAACTTTACCGTTACCTAAAACTTTAACACCGTCATAAGCTTTTTTAATGATGCCTTTTTCGATTAAAGCATCTGCATTTACAACTGCACCGTCTTCAAATTTATCGAGTGCAGATAAGTTAATAGCAATAATTTTTTTAGCAAAAATATTATTAAAACCTCTTTTTGGAACACGTCTAGCGAGTGGCATTTGACCACCTTCAAAGCCTGGACGAACTCCGCCGCCTGAACGAGCTTTCTGACCTTTATGACCTTTGCCTGCAGTTTTGCCTTGTCCTGAAGCAGCACCTCTACCAATTCTCTTTGATTCTTTTATAGAACCTTGAGCTGGAGCTAAATCATGAAGTTTCATTTTATTCGCACCTCCTTAGTTATTCAGTTACCTCTACGAGGTGGGATATCTTAGCGATTTTACCTTTTGTCTGTTCATTATCTGGTTGAACTGTTGTGTCACCAGGTTTTTTAAGACCTAAGGAAATTGCTGTTGCAATTTGTTTTTCTTTGCAACCAATCAAACTTTTTTTCAAAGTGATAGTAAGGCCTGCAGCCTTTGTCTTTTTAGTAGCCATTTTGCTGCCTCCTTATTAACCTAAAATTTCTTTAACGCTCTTGCCACGAATAGCAGCAACTTCTTCAGCGCTTCTAAGTGAAGCAAGACCTTGAATTGTTGCACGAACTACGTTGCAAGGGTTGTTTGAACGCAATGCTTTTGTACGGATATCCTTAATACCTACTGTTTCAATAACAGCACGAGCAGGACCACCCGCAATAACACCAGTACCTTCTGCAGCAGGTTTCATAAGAACTCTACCTGCGCCATAAGCACCAATAACCTCATGAGGAATTGTTGTTCCTTTTAAAGCTACTTTAATGAGATTCTTTTTAGCGTCTTCAATACCTTTACGGATTGCTTCTGGAACCTCGGCAGCTTTACCGATACCGAAACCTACGATTCCGTTACCATCACCAACAACCACGAGGGCTGAAAATTTCATAATACGGCCACCTTTAACAGTTTTTGATACTCTGTTAATGGCAACTACTCTTTCCTGTAAATCAAGTACAGATGCGTCAATATTAGCCAAAGTTAATCTCCTCCTTATTAGAACTTGAGGCCGCCCTCACGAGCGCCTTCGGCCAATTCTTTAACACGGCCGTGATAGATATTTCCTCCGCGGTCAAATACGACCTCGGTAATTCCTGCTTTTACAGCACGCTCTGCAACAGTCTGACCAACTTTACGAGCTGCTTCTTTGTTACCACCAACACCTGCGAAATCTTTTTCAACAGTTGAAGCAGAAACAATAGTTTTGCCGGTTGAATCATCAATCACCTGTGCATAGATGTTTGAGAGTGAACGAAATACGCTAAGACGTGGGCAACTAGCTGTGCCTGAAATCTTGCCACGAACTCTCTTATGTCTTCTCTGACGAGCTGCCTTGCTATCTGGTCTGTTAACCATAATTTCACTCCTCCCTTATTAACCTGCACCTTTGCCGGCTTTACCTTCCTTACGGCGGATAACTTCGTCGGCATATTTGATACCTTTGCCTTTATATGGCTCTGGTGGTCTTTTTTCTCTGATTTCAGCTGCGAATTGACCAACTTTTTGTTTGTCAACACCGCTGATGATGATTTCATTTGGACCTGGACACTCGATTGAGATACCTTCGATTTCTTCGAACACTACTGGGTGTGAAAAACCAAGGTTCATATTAAGTGTGCTACCTTGTTTTTGAACACGGTAACCAACACCGTTTACTTCGAGTTTTTTGCTGAAGCCGTTTGTTACGCCTTCAACCATATTGAAGATTAATGAACGTGTTAAACCGTGAAGAGCACGATTTTCTTTCTCATCGTTTGGACGAGCAACTGTGATTTCATTACCCTCAACTTTGATTTCCATATTAGGATTGAATTCCTTTGTAAGGGTTCCTTTAGGACCTGTTACAGTAACGGAATTGCCATCCAATTTAACTTCGACTCCTGCTGGAATCGCGATCGGTTTTTTACCAATACGTGACATATTCCATTACCTCCTTACCATACGAAAGCAAGAACTTCGCCGCCGATATTCTCTTTGCGAGCTTGCTTATCTGTCATAATACCTTTAGATGTTGAAAGGATTGCAATACCAAGTCCTCTCATTACTTGAGGCATATCTTCTACACTTGTATATATACGCAAACCAGGTTTTGAAACTCTGCGAAGACCTTGAATAACTTGAGTCTTGTTTGCGCCGTATTTTAATTGGATACGAATAATACCCTGTTTTCCGTCATCAACAACAGAAAAACTCTTAACATAACCTTCATCAACAAGAATTTGTGCAATTGACTTTTTCATGTTTGATGCAGGAACGTCAACTGAATCATGTTTTGCTGAATTTGCATTACGAATTCTAGTGAGCATATCAGCAATTGTATCAGTTACTTGCATGTTATTTACCTCCTTATATTCTCATTAACAGCCTATTACCAGCTTGCCTTCTTTACGCCTGGGATTTCGCCTTTGTAAGCGAGTTCTCTGAAACAGATACGACAAATTCCGTATTTGCGGAGATAAGCGTGTGGTCTACCACAGATTTTACATCTGTTATAAGCACGTGTTGAGAATTTTGGAGTTCTCTGTTGCTTAACTTTCATTGATGTCTTAGCCATGAATATTCCTCCTCCTTATTTCGCAAACGGAGCGCCCATAAGAGTTAATAACTCTCTAGCTTCTTCGTCTGTCTTTGCAGTAGTGATAAATGTAATATCCATACCGCGTACTTTATCGATTTTGTCATACTCGATTTCAGGGAAAATCAATTGCTCTTTAACGCCCATGCTATAGTTGCCGCGGCCGTCAAAAGAATTAGGATTAATTCCTCTGAAGTCTCTAACTCTAGGGAGAGCGAGTGAGAAGAGTCTATCAATAAACTCATACATTTTCTCGCCTCTAAGTGTTACTTTAACACCGATTGGCATACCTTCACGAAGTTTGAAGTTCGCTACTGATTTTTTAGCGCGGCATACAACCGGTTTTTGACCTGTGATAATACCAAGGTCTTTTGAAATAGCGTCAATAACTTTTGAGTTTTCTTTTGCTTCACCTGCACCGACATTGATTACTACTTTGTCGATTTTAGGAATTTGCATAACGCTTTTGTACTCGAACTTTTTCATCAAAGCAGGAGCAACATCATTTTTGTACATTTCTGAAAATCTTGACATAATAATCTACTCCTCCTTCTTACTTAAGTTCAGCGCCACATTTAGCGCAAACACGGATTTTCTTTCCGTCATTTTCAATTTTGTGTGCAACTCTTGTTTGTTTTTTGCACTTAGGGCATACAGGTTGAACTTTACAAGCATATAAAGCGCCTTCTGCCTTAACAATACCTGATGGATCGCCAGCTTTACGAGGTTTAACGTGTTTTGTTACCATATTGCATTTTTCAACGATAACTTTACCTTCCTCAGGGCTTACAGCGAGAACCTTGCCGGTTTTGCCTTTGTCTTTACCTGAAATGATGATTACTTCATCACCAGTTTTTACATGAATTTTCTTCATATCTAGCCCCTCCTTAAAGTACTTCTGGAGCAAGTGATAAGATTCTCATATAATCTTTATCACGAAGCTCTCTGGCAACAGGTCCAAAAATACGAGTGCCTCTTGGGGTTTTGTCTTCTTTGATGATTACGGCTGCATTTTCATCAAATCTGATGTATGTGCCGTCTTCACGACGAAGACCTTTTACTGAACGAACAACGACAGCTTTAACTACGTCGCCTTTTTTAACTGTGCCGCCTGGTGCTGCTTTTTTAACAGAAGCAACCACAACGTCACCAATATTAGCATATCTTCTACCGGAGCCACCCAATACACGAATGCACATTAATTCTTTTGCACCTGTATTGTCAGCTACCTTAAGATAACTTTGTTGCTGTATCACAGTGGTTCCTCCTTCTTATTTAGCTTTCTCGATGATTTCAACTAAACGCCATCTCTTATCTTTAGAGAGTGGTCTTGTTTCCATAACCAATACTCTATCGCCGATACCAGCAGCGTTGTTTTCATCATGAGCCTTAAGTTTTACAGTTTTCTTTACGATTTTGCTGTAAAGTTTGTGTTTAACATTATCTTCGATAGCAACTACGATGGTTTTATCCATTTTGTCACTAACTACTCTACCAACTCTGGTTTTTCTTAAATTTCTTTCCATAGTTCAATTCCTCCTTATGCCTTCTCTTCAAGACTTTTTGCTGTGATAACTGTGTTTACACGAGCAATGTCTTTCTTAACAGCTTTTATACGCATAGGGTTTTCGAGTTGGTTTACAGCGAGCTGAAAACGCAAGTTAAAAAGTTCTTTTTTAAGGTCTGCTAACTTATCGTTAAGCTCAGCAACTGTCATTTCTCTTAATTCACTTGCTTTCATTATTGCTCACCATCCTCTTCTTTAACTACAAATTTACATTTGATAGGAAGTTTATGCATAGCAAGACGCATAGCTTCTCTAGCGAGTTCTTCAGAAACGCCGCCGATTTCAAACATAACTCTGCCCGGTTTAACTACTGCTACCCAGTATTCTGGTGAACCTTTACCTTTACCCATACGAGTTTCAGCAGGTTTTTCAGTAATTGGTTTATCCGGGAATATTTTAATCCATACTTGACCGCCACGTTTGATGTAACGAGCCATAGCGATACGGGCTGCCTCAATTTGATTAGCAGTGATCCAAGCTGGCTCCAAAGCCTGGAGGCCGAACTTACCGTAAGTTACAGTGTTGCCGCGAGTAGCTTTACCCTTCATACGACCACGTTGAACTCTACGGAATTTAACACGCTTTGGCATTAACATTATTTTCTGCCTCCTTTTCTGCGGTTATTTTTACCCATAGATACTCTTTTTGCACTCTTAAGCACTTCACCACTGTAGATCCAGATTTTAACGCCGATTTTACCGTAAGTTGTGTTAGCTTCAGCAAAACCATAGTCAATATCTGCACGGATTGTTTGTAGTGGAATAGTACCTTCGTGATAATGCTCTGCACGAGCGATTTCAGCGCCGCCTAAACGACCTGAAACTTGAGTTTTAATACCTTTAGCACCAAGTCTCATAGTTCTACCGATTGCTTGTTTTAAAGCACGGCGGAAGGAGATACGATTTTCAAGTTGTGCTGCTACGTTCTCAGCTACTAACTGAGCGTTAAGGTCAGGGTTTTTAACTTCAACAATGTTGATGATAACAGGTTTTGCGAGCATTTTTTCGCAATCTGCTTTTAATTTTTCGATTTCTGAACCATTACGACCGATAACCATACCTGGTTTAGCGCAATGAATGAAAATTCTTACACGTTTAGCATCTCTTTCGATTTCGATTTCAGGAATACCTGCTTTGTAAAGACGTGCTTTAAGATAATTTCTTAATTTGTAGTCTTCAACCAATGTATCGCCAAAATCTTTATCTTGTGCAAACCAACGGCTGCTCCAATTTTTGATAACGCCTACGCGAAGTCCATGTGGATTAACTTTCTGGCCCATTAATACTACCTCCTTCTATTAGTCTTCTTTTTCCTTGAGTACCAAGGTGATGTGTGATGTTCTTTTGTAAATATGGTATGCTCTACCGTGTGCTCTTGGTCTAATTCTCTTAAGAATTGGACCTGCGCCTGCGTAGCACTCTGCTACATAAAGGTTGTTAACATCCATATTGTGATTGTTTTCTGCATTTGCCATAGCTGATTTAAGCAACTTAGCCAAAGGCTCACAAGCGGCCTTAGGTGTATGGCGCAAAATTGCCATTGCTTTGTCAGCAGGCTGTTTTCTAATCAAATCTAAAACGATTTGAACTTTTCTTGGGGAAATACGAATATATTTCGCTGTTGCCCTTGCTTCCATAATCTAAACTCCTTTCGGCCTCTTATTTTGTTGTTTTAGAACCTGCGTGGCCCTTAAATGTTCTGGTAGGAGCAAACTCACCGAGTTTGTGACCAACCATATCTTCTGTTACATAAACCGGAACATGTTTGCGTCCGTCATGTACTGCAAATGTGTGTCCTACAAAATCAGGAAAGATTGTTGAAGAACGACTCCAAGTTTTAAGAATTCTTTTTTCGCCTGCTTCGTTCATAGCCTTAACTCTTTCTAAAAGTTTAGGTTGCACGAAAGGTCCTTTTTTCAAACTTCTTGACATAATTAAACGCTCCTTCCTTCCGATTATTTAGCATTTCTGCGTTTAACAATAAGTTTGTCAGACGCTTTATGCTTCTTACGAGTTTTAAGACCGAGTGCTGGTTTACCCCAAGGAGTAACAGGACCTGGTCTACCGATTGGTGACTTACCTTCACCACCACCGTGAGGGTGATCGCATGGGTTCATTACAGAACCACGAACTGTTGGACGAATACCCATATGACGGCGGCGACCTGCTTTACCGTAGTTAACATTTTCGTGTTCAATGTTTGAAACTTGACCGATTGTTGCGATACAGTTTTCAGGAACATTTCTTAACTCACCTGATGGGAGTCTTAATAATGCATAACCATTTTCTTTAGCCATAAGTTGTGCTTGGTTACCAGCAGCTCTTGCTAACTGACCACCTTTACCTGGGTACATTTCAATGTTGTGAATGAAAGTACCTACAGGAATGTTTACGAGTGGTAAAGCATTACCTGGAAGGATATCTGCTGTTGGACCATTAACGATTTTATGGCCAGGTTTGAGACCTACAGGTGCTAAGATATAGCTCTTTTCACCATCTTCATATTGAATAAGTGCGATAAACGCTGATCTGTTTGGATCGTATTCAATAGATAAAACTGTTGCAGGTACATCAAATTTATTTCTTTTAAAATCAATAATTCTGTACTTTCTTCTGTTGGCACCGCCACGATGACGAACTGTGATTCTACCGTAGCTGTTTCTGCCTGATTTGTTATTCAAAGGAGCTAAGAGGCTACGCTCTGGAGCAACCTTTGAAAGTGAAGAATAGTCAATAACTGTCATACCACGTCTACCAGGGGTAGTTGGTTTATAGTGTTTAACTGGCATTTTATTTCACTCTCCTGTAAATATTAGCTTTGCGAGGTCTGCATTTTAATGCCTGATTTCAGACCCCATACTTCGCTTTTGTTTAGAATTTTCTAAACGGTTTAAATAGGTTTACTCCTTAGAGCATTCCATCAAAGAAATCAATAGTTTTTGAAGCCTCTGTTAAAGTTACGATAGCTTTTTTCCAAGACTCTGTATAGCCTGTGTATCTGCCGTATCTTCTTTCTTGACCTCTTACACTGATTGTGTTTACATCTTTAACTGTAACATCAAACAATTTTTCAACTGCTTTTTTGATTTCAATTTTACTTACGCCCTTAGCTACCTTAAAGGTGTATTTTTTCTCACGGGCAGCAGCCATACTTTTTTCGGTAATAACCGGTGCGATAATAATATCCTCAACGAACATTATGCATACACCTCCTCAATTGCTTTGATTGCAGCTGATGTTACGATCAATGAATCTGCATTGATAATATCATAAGCATTAATTGTGTTAGTTTGAGCTGTTTTAACGCCAACAATGTTGTTTGCGCTCTTAACTGCAAATGCGTTGTTTTCATCTAAAACGATGAGCGCTTTTTTACCAGCGCCAACTGCTTTGAGCATATCAGCAACAACTTTAGTTTTGTATTCGGTTACATCCATTTTATCAAGAACGATAAGAGATTTTTCAGCAACTTTATCTGACAATGCAGATTTAATAGCAAGTGCTCTTTCTTTCTTGTTAAGACCTTTATCATAGTCTCTTGGCTTTGGAGCGAATACAATACCACCATGTGTCCATTGTGGAGCACGTGTTGAACCTTGTCTTGCGTGGCCTGTGCCTTTTTGTCTCCAAGGTTTTTTACCGCCGCCAGAAACTTCTGCACGAGTGAGCGCTGATTGTGTACCTTGGCGTTGTGCTGCAAGATATGCTACAACTGCTCTATGCATAACTGTGGCATTTGGTGTGATACCAAAAACTTTATCTGAAAGTTTAATGTCTGAAACTTTAAGTCCAGCCATATCTACTACTGCTACTTTTGGCATAATTTATTCTCTCCTTTCTTAAGCTTTAACCGAATCAGCGATAGTAACGATACCGCCTTTTGGTCCAGGGATAGCACCCTTAACTGCAATGATGTTGTTTTCAGCGTCAACCTTAACAACAGAAAGATTTTGAACTGTAACTCTTTCTGAACCTAAGTGACCTGCTAACTTCTTACCTTTGAATACACGAGAAGGTGATGAACAAGCACCAAGTGAACCTGCGTGTCTGTGTACAGGACCTGTACCGTGTGATTCTTTAAGTCTGCCGAAGTTCCAACGTTTGATAACGCCTGCAGTACCTTTACCTTTTGAAGTACCAACAACGTCAACTTTATCGCCTTCAGCGAAAGTGTCAGCTTTGATGATGTCGCCTACGTTTAAAGCAGAGATATCAGCGAGTCTAAACTCACGGAGATATTTCTTTGGAGCAACATCGCCTTTAGCGAAGTGACCTTTCATAGGTTTGTTTACCTTGTTTGCTTTGAGGTCGCCGAAGCCAACTTGTACAGCTTCGTAACCATCAGTTTCTACTGTTTTCTTTTGAGAAACAACACAAGGACCTGCTTCTACAACAGTAACTGGGACTACATTTCCCTTTTCGTCAAAAAGTTGGGTCATACCAATCTTTTTGCCAATGATAGCTTTTTGCATATCTTTTTTCCTCCTTATTGGTTATTGGTTGGCGTTAGCCAACATGACCTTTAGTGCGAACTGAAATATACCTTATTATATACGCGTGAGCGCGTTACATATTAAAGGTTGATTTCAATATCAACACCGGCAGGTAATTCAAGGCCTTGTAAAGCCTCTACTGTCTTGTTTGATGGACGAAGAATGTCAATCAATCTCTTGTGAGTTCTTGTTTCGAATTGCTCACGGCTGTCTTTATATTTATGAACAGCACGAAGGATTGTAACAACTTCTCTCTCAGTTGGAAGTGGAATAGGGCCTGATACTCTAGCACCTGTTCTCTTTGCTGTTTCCACGATTTTTTCAGCTGACTTGTCAACTAAAACGTGGTCATAGCTTTTAATTCTGATTCTGATTTTTTCTTTTGCCATCTTGTTTGACGCCTCCTATAAAAATTTTGGGGCGGGCAGTGACGTACTATCTTTCGTATTCAACCCTTAGCCGCGTGTTTCACGTTTTCCCAACATAAAACCGAAATCAACACACCTCGTGTTGTTCCGGGTTCGGCTAATTTCTTAATTCACCCCATTAACAAAGCCCGATTGCCTTGTATTAAGATGATAAGAACATACTTATAAACAGTACAATTTCGCCCGGTTTAAAATCGGACATACTCGGCGGAAATTTCCCACTTCAAAGAGTGGCCACCTCCCGCTTCAACGCATGTAAGCGCACATTCGTGCCCTACTATAATAACATAAACAATACTTATATGCAAGAAAAAGTTTTTTTATTCGTGATTTTCTATGTTTTGAAAAAATAACATAGAAATCTCAAGGCGATTTTTGTGCAGTTTGTACAAAACGCTAGGCTTTTTTTACATTCGTAGGGCTTATGTCTGCCTCGAAAACTTAAAAAGCAGATGAGAAAATCTCATCTGCTTTTTAATTGGTCGAGATGACAAGACTTGAACTTGCGGCTTCTGCGTCCCGAACGCAGCGCTCTACCAAACTGAGCTACATCTCGTTTTATCAAATCAATTATAAAACCACTAATCCTTATTGTCAAGAATTTAATAAAATTCTTTTTTGTTTATTGACAACTTTACTTTTGAGTGATAATATATAAATAACTTGAATTTTATAAAGGAGATTTTCTTATGAAGACTTGGTTAATCTGGTTAATTGCTATCCTTGCAATTGTAATTGTAGGTGGCGGTTTAAGTTTCTTAATCGATGGTTTCGGTTGGGTAATTGGTGTATTTGTAGGCGTGTTAATATTAATTATGTGCTTCAAAGCCAAAGCAAACGCAGAAAATAAAGACCAAAAAGTTTATGACGAATATTAAACCAAAAAGCCACTAATCAAATGATTAGTGGCTTTTAAATTATTCTTTTGTTGAATAGTTAGGGCTTTCTTTTGTAATAGAAATATCATGTGGGTGAGATTCTTTAAGACCTGCGCCTGTGATTTTAACAAATTTAGCGTTTTTCTGCAAATCAGGAATAGTTTTGCAACCACAGTAACCCATACCTGAACGGATACCACCAATAAGTTGGAAAACTGTATCAGAAAGTGTTCCTTTATAAGGTACACGACCTTCAACGCCTTCTGGAACCAACTTTTTAGCGCCATCTTGGAAGTAACGGTCTTTTGAACCATCATTCATAGCGGCAATTGAGCCCATACCACGATATACTTTAAAGTTTCTGCCTTGGTAAATTTCAATATCACCAGGAGATTCAGCACAACCTGCAAAGAGCGAACCGAGCATTACGCAGTTTGCACCTGCAGCAAGTGCTTTAACAATATCACCTGAATATTTAATACCGCCATCTGCGATAACAGGAATATCATATTTAGCGGCAACTTTTGCAACATCATAAACTGCAGTAACTTGTGGCACGCCGATACCTGCGATAATACGAGTTGTACAGATAGAACCAGGACCGATACCAACTTTAAGACAGTCTGCGCCGGCTTTGATAAGGTCTTCAGCCGCTTCGGCAGTGGCAATATTACCTGCAACAAGAGTAACATCAGGGAATTCTGCTTTAATCTTTTTAACCGCATCAATAATATTTTGTGAGTGACCATGAGCAGAGTCAAGCGATAATACATCTGCTTGAGCCTCAACACAAGCGCGAACTCTATCCATCATATTAGCAGTAACGCCGATAGCCGCACCACACAAAAGTCTGCCTTTTTCATCTTTAGCAGCGTTTGGATACATAACTGCTTTTTCAATATCTTTAATTGTGATAAGACCTTTTAAATTATTTTCATCATCAACGATAGGTAATTTTTCAATTCTATGTTGACGCAAAATTTCTTGCGCCTCTTTTAAAGTTGTACCAACAGGAGCAGTAATAAGGTTTTCTTTAGTCATAACCTCGCTAATTTTGATATCAAAATTAGTCATAAATCTTAAGTCACGGTTTGTAAGAATACCAACTAACTTGCCGTTTTCACAAATTGGCACACCTGAAATACGATATTTTGCCATAAGTTCATTTGCATCTGTAACCATATGGTCAGGTGAAAGATAAAACGGATTAACAATAACACCATTTTCAGAACGTTTTACTTTATCAATCTCTTCAAATTGCTTTTCAATTGACATATTCTTATGAATAATACCAATACCACCCTCACGAGCGATTGCAATTGCCATTCTTGACTCTGTAACAGTATCCATTGCCGCGGTAACAAGCGGAGTGTTAAGAGTAATGTTTTTAGAAAGTCTTGTTTTGAGCTCAATATCTCTTGGAATTACTTGTGAATAAGCAGGAATCAAGAGAACATCATCAAAAGTTAAGCCTTCTTTTACGAATTTTTCATCAAAATTTGTGTTAACCATAAAACTACCTCCTAAATTTATCAAAAAAATATATTTAAATAATTCTATCACTAATAAAGCGTGTTGTCAACAGGGAATTTTAAAAATTATGGTTTTACAAGGAAAAAATTATTCCAACTAATTTTTATTGCAAGACAAAGCCCTTTATAATATGATATATAAGAGGTGTTTTATTTGCTAATTGAAAAAATAGATAAAAAAAGGCTGAAAGTTGAACTTTTCTCCGAAGATATGAAAATGCTGAACATTCAACGCTCGTCTTTTGCTTTAAAAAACGAAGCAGCAAGTCGAGCGCTTAAAATAATTTTAAGAAATGCTTATGAACAAACCGGTTTTAACATTTTTAAAACAAGTCTTACTGTTGAGATTTTTCCTATGATTAATGATGGTTGTTTGATTATTTTTACTCGAAACGAAACAAGGCGATTCAAAGCAACTGCTATGAAAAGAAATTGTATTTATAAATTTTCTTGCGCTAATAATCTTATAGACTGCTTGAAAATTTTATTACATAAAGAATGTCTTTATAATAGTTTGGTTTATAAATTAAAAGAAAATTTTTATCTTGTTTTGGATAATAAACTTCGTTTTGATAAAACGGTTTCTTTGATTTTATCAGAATATTCTGCAAAGCAGAAAAATATTAGTGAAAAATATTTATGCGAACACGCAGAATTGGTTTTTAACAATTTCAAATAAAAAGTAAAGTTTTGATAAAGTATGTTGACTTTTTACACTATAAATTATATAATTTAAACATCACTATTAAAGAGGCAATATAATGAAAAACCCATTAAAAAATTCAAAACTTTTTAATTCAAAATATAGTCATCTTTGGTATCTGCTAATTTGGGTAAGTCATTTTATACTGTTTTATTTTACTGAAAAGTATATTCCAAATGAAAGTTGCTACCCGGTACATAGTCCGCTTGATGACATTATTCCGTTTTGCGAATATTTTATAATCCCATATGTTTTGTGGTATCTTTTGATTATAGGCACAGTGTTGTACCTTATGTTACATTCGGTGCAAAACTTTAAAAATCTGATGATATATATTTTAGTTTTGCAAGTCGTTGCAACATTGATTTTTGTTTTATTCCCTAATCGTCAAGATTTAAGACCAACTGAATTTGCTAATCAAAATTTATTCACAGATATAACCGCTTATATCTATAAAATTGATACAAACACTAATGTTTGTCCATCGCTTCACGTTGCAATTTCAATAGGAATTGCTTCTGCTTGGATAAAAGAAAAGTCTGCTTCAACTCTCGTAAAAGTATTGATTGTTGCATTTTGTATTTCAGTTTGTCTTTCAGTTGTATTTGTAAAACAACATTCCATTGTTGATTTTTATGTTGCAATTCCTATTTGCATATTAGCAGAATATATTGCATTTAAAAATTACAGAAAAACTAAAAAACTTAATAAACAATAAAAAAATCGCTAACCAAAAGGTTAGCGATTTTAATTTTATTAGTTTTCAGGGTTTAACGATTATTCGTTAACTGCTGTAACAACGCCTGAACCTACTGTTCTACCACCCTCACGGATAGCGAAACGAAGACCTTCTTCGATAGCGATTGGAGTGATGAGTTCAACATCCATCTCTACGTTATCGCCAGGCATACACATTTCTGTGCCTGCAGGAAGAGAAATAACGCCTGTTACGTCAGTTGTTCTGAAATAGAATTGTGGTCTGTAGTTGTTGAAGAAAGGAGTATGACGGCCGCCTTCTTCTTTGCTCAATACGTAAACTTGACCATGGAATTTTGTGTGTGGGTTGATTGAACCTGGTTTAGCAAGTACTTGACCTCTTTGTACTTCTTCACGAGCTACACCACGAAGGAGTGCACCAACGTTGTCACCAGCTTCACAGTAGTCAAGAGTTTTACGGAACATTTCCATAGAAGTAACAACAACTTTTCTTCTCTCTTCTGTAAGACCGAGAACTTCAACTTCGTCACCAGCATTAAGAACACCACGTTCTACTCTACCTGTAACAACAGTACCACGACCAGAAATTGTCATAGTATCTTCGATAGGCATAAGGAATGGTTGGTCTGCTTTACGGTCTGGTGTTGGAATCCAAGTATCAACAGCTTCCATAAGTTTCATGATGCATTCATATTCTGGAGCATCGTTTGTTGTAGCAGCTGATTCAAGAGCTTTTAAAGCTGAACCACGAACGATAGGAGTATCTTCTTCAAATTCATAAGAAGTGAGAGCTTCAACAACTTCCATTTCTACGAGTTCAAGGAGTTCTTCGTCATCAACTTGGTCACATTTGTTCAAGAATACAACGATCTTTGGCACGCCTACTTGACGTGAAAGGAGAAGGTGTTCTTTAGTTTGAGCCATAGGACCGTCTGAAGCAGCGATTACGAGGATAGCGCCGTCCATTTGAGCAGCACCAGTAATCATGTTTTTAACGTAGTCAGCGTGTCCTGGGCAGTCAACGTGAGCATAGTGACGGTTTGCTGTCTCATACTCAACGTGAGCTGTGTTGATTGTGATACCACGCTCTCTCTCTTCAGGAGCTTTATCAATGTTAGCGTAGTCTTCAAATTTAGCGCCACCTGTCAAAGAAAGAACCTTTGTGATAGCAGCTGTAAGTGTTGTTTTACCATGGTCAACGTGACCGATTGTACCGATGTTAACATGCGGTTTATTTCTTTCAAACTTTTCTTTAGCCATTTTAAATGACCTCCCTTTAAATAAATAATAGTTTTTTTATAATACTCAAGCTGTCGCTTTAATCTATTCTACCAAAGAACTGACAAAATATCAAGTCTTTTTTTAGAATTAGTTTTCTTTATTTCTTGCAGTCATAATTTTTTCTGCAATTGATTTTGGAACTTCTTTGTAACCATCTGGTTCCATTACATATTGGCCACGACCTTGTGTTTTTGAACGAAGGTCTGTTGCGTAACCAAACATATCACCAAGTGGTACACGAGCATTGATTTGTTTGATACCTGCGCGGTCTTCAAAACCTTGGATTTCACCACGGCGAGAATTCAAGTCACCGATAACGTCACCCATATATTCTTCAGGTACTAAAACAGTAACTTTCATGATAGGCTCTAAAAGTACTGGGTCGCCCTTTCTACAAGCAGATTTGAATGCCATAGAACCGGCAATCTTAAATGCCATTTCAGAAGAGTCAACTTCGTGGTAAGAACCATCATAAAGTGTAACTTTAACGTCAACTACGTTGTAACCAGCGAGAACACCGGCTTGCATTGCGCCTTGGATACCAGCGTCAACAGCAGGAATGTATTCTTTAGGAATAGCACCACCAACGATGTTATTGATGAATTCATAACCTTTACCTGTTTCGTTAGGTTCAACACGCATTTTAACGTGACCGTATTGACCTTTACCACCTGACTGACGAGCATATTTCTCATCAACATCAGCAGCAGAACGGATAGTTTCTTTGTAAGCAACTTGTGGTTTACCTACATTTGCTTCAACTTTAAATTCACGAAGAAGTCTATCAACGATGATTTCAAGGTGAAGCTCACCCATACCTGCGATAATGGTTTGACCTGTTTCTTCATCTGTGTAACAACGGAAAGTTGGATCTTCTTCAGCAAGTTTTGCCAAAGCAATACCCATTTTCTCTTGACCAGCCTTTGTTTTTGGCTCGATAGCAACACGGATAACAGGCTCTGGGAAGTTCATAGACTCGAGAATTACAGGATGTTTCTCATCACAAAGAGTATCACCTGTAGTAGTATTCTTAAGACCTACTGCAGCAGCGATATCACCTGCATAGCAAGTTTCAATATCTTCTCTGTGGTTTGAGTGCATCTGTAAGATACGACCAAGTCTTTCTCTTTTATCTTTAACTGAATTGTAAACGCCTGAACCGGCATCTACTGAACCAGAATATACACGGAAGAAACAAATTTTACCTACGAATGGGTCAGTTGCAATCTTAAATGCAAGAGCAGCAAATGGCTCATCATCAGTAGAATGTCTAACTTCTTCTTCATCTGTATCAGGGTTAACGCCTTTGATAGCCTCGATGTCTGTTGGAGCAGGCATAAAGTCAACAATAGCGTCAAGCAAAGGTTGAACACCTTTGTTTCTATAAGATGTACCACAAACAACAGGAACCATTTCATTGGCAATAGTTGCTTTTCTAATAGCATCTTTCATTTCTTCGATTGTGAATTCTTCACCTTCAAAGAATTTTTCCATCAAAGCATCATCAGTTTCAGCGATGCTTTCGATTAAAGCTGCACGATACTCTGCTGCTTTATCAGCGAGTTCTGCAGGAATTTCCTCAACTCTAACATCTTTACCGAGATCGTCATAATAAACGATAGCATTGTTAGCAACGAGGTCAATGATACCTTTAAATGTATCTTCAACGCCGATTGGCAATTGAATTGGAACTGCATTACAATTAAAACGTTCTTTAATCATATCGAGAACTCGATAGAAATCAGCACCCATAATGTCCATTTTATTAACATAGATCATTCTTGGTACTTTGTATTCATCAGCTTGTCTCCAAACTGTTTCTGATTGTGGCTCAACGCCACCTTTAGCACAAAGAACTGTTACAGAACCATCAAGTACACGGAGTGAACGTTGTACTTCAACTGTGAAGTCAACGTGGCCCGGTGTGTCAATAATGTTTACACGATGATCTTTCCAGAAACATGTGGTTGCAGCAGAAGTAATTGTAATACCTCTTTCTTGCTCTTGTTCCATCCAGTCCATAGTAGCTGCACCGTCATGAGTTTCACCAATCTTGTGAGTTCTACCTGTATAGAACAAAATACGCTCGGTTGTTGTGGTTTTACCAGCATCAATATGAGCCATGATACCGATGTTTCTAGTCATCTCAAGCGATACTTTTCTTGGCATAGTTTTCTCCTTTATAAAATCTGATATTTTTAATATCTAATGTGAAAACAGGTATAACCTGATTACCATCTGTAATGAGCAAAAGCTTTGTTAGCTTCAGCCATTCTGTGTGTGTCTTCACGCTTCTTAGCTGCACCGCCGTTACCGTTAAGTGCATCTAAAATCTCATTAGCAAGGCGTTCTTTCATAGTTCTTTCTGAACGGCCTCTGCTGAATGTTGTAATCCAACGAAGTCCTAAAGTTTGTCTTCTTTCTGGGCGAACTTCCATAGGAACTTGGTAAGTTGAACCACCCACACGACGAGCTTTAACTTCTAATTGAGGCATTACATTTTCCATTGCTTCTTCGAAAACCTCTAAAGCCTCTCTACCGGTCTTTTCGTTAATAATCTCGAAAGCACCGTAAACGATTTTCTGAGCAACACCCTTCTTACCGTCAAGCATGATGTTGTTGATAAGACGAGTTACTAATTTTGAGTTATAAAGCGGATCTGGTAAAACGTCACGCTTTGCGATCTGGCCTCTTCTTGGCACTGCGCTTCCCTCCTTCATAATAATGATATCTTAGGTACTCGAACAAAAAATCCGTATAGCACCGAGGCAGATTTACATATATATAAACTGCCTATGGCGTAAATTCGCCATTTGCTAGGTATAATTTTGTCAAGTTTTTAAATTTTGTCTTAAGAGATTATTTCTTAGGACGTTTTGCGCCGTATTTTGAACGGCTTTGCATTCTGTTAGCAACACCTTGTGTATCAAGTGTACCACGGATAATGTGATAACGTACACCAGGTAAGTCTTTTACTCTACCGCCACGGATAAGAACAACTGAGTGCTCTTGAAGGTTGTGACCGATACCTGGGATGTATGCTGAAACTTCGATACCGTTTGAAAGTCTAACACGGGCTACTTTACGAAGCGCTGAGTTAGGTTTTTTAGGTGTCATAGTTTTAACAGTTGTACATACACCACGTTTTTGAGGTGAAGACTGGTCTGTTGGAATGCTCTTTTTTGAGTTAAATCCTTTGTTCAAAGCAGGAGCTGTTGATTTCTTAACAGATACCTCTCTACCTTTGCGGACTAACTGGTTAAAAGTAGGCATATACTCTCTCCTTTCTACAAATCTACTACAAATACGGGCATAACACCCGATATTACATTAGCCTTTAAATTTTATAACAAAATCGTCTGTTTGTCAACAATTTTTTTAATTTTTTCTATTTTTGCGATTATTTCTTTTCAAAAACCGCCTCATTTGTATATTTTAACCAACTTTTAA
>JAZQFC010000006.1:0-36161 GCA_045539315.1 Acutalibacteraceae bacterium
ATGTAAGCCAAACACCGTCATTCGTAAGCGTTGCCGAAGTGGAGTCGAAGGATTTTAAGATGGTTAAAACGGCGGTTTGTGGGCAAACCGCCCTACAATGAATATTAAAGATATATCGTAGGGGTGGGGTTCTACTCCACCTGTCATTTTAAAAGGGTCGTCAAGGATGCCGACCCCTACGAATATATTTTAGATTTATCGTAGGGCGGGATGCCCACATCCCGCCGTCATTCGCAAACATTGGCGAAGCATCTTTTTTAATTTCATCGCCAAAGGCGATACCTACAGAGCCTTCTTTTGGAAGAAGGTGGATTTGCCGAAGGCAAAGACGGATGATGGATTAAACAACCCTTCCACCCGTTATTTGTTTTTTCGGCGAAAGCCTCGCCCTACAATAAAAAAGGAGGTCGTAAAGACCTCCTTTTTAAGTATTTATTTTATCGCGAGTGTAAGCACTTGTAGAAAGATAAATTTACCTTCGCGTATTGCCTGTCGGTGCATACCGACCGCGTATTGCCTGCCGTGGCTCACGGCTATACTGCTGCGATGTCTTCTGGGTTAAGAATTCTTACATTGTTCTTTGCAAGACAAGCGTTGCATTTTTCATTGTCATCAACACGAAGCACTACATAAGCATATTCTTTTGAAGCGGTGATAAATGCATACATATACTCAATGTTAACATCGTCTTGGCTTAATGCGTCAACAACGTTTGCGAGTGAGCCTGGTGTATCATCAACTGCGATACCAAGCACTTCGTTAATTGCAACAACAAAGCCTGCATCGTTCAATGCTTTTTTAGCCTTGTCAGTATCAGAAGCGATAATTCTTAAAATACCAAAATCTTTGGTATCGGCAATTGAACTTGCGCGAATATCAACACCTGCATCGCCCAAAGTTTTTAAACATTCTGCGAGTTTACCTTTTCTGTTTTCAACGAAAATTGATAATTGATTAATAGTCATTATATATTCCTCCTAAACAAGTTTTCTATGGTCTATAACTCTAACTGCTTTGCCTTCTGAACGCTTAATTGAGTTTGGCTCAACAAGTGTTACTTTAGCCGCAAGACCTAACAATGATTTTAATTCTTCAGCAACTGCGCGCTCGTGAGCAGCAACTTTTGTAACTGTATCGCCGAACATATCTTCAGTCATTTCAACTTTAACTTCCAATGTGTCAAGGTTATTAACTCTGTCAACCTCTAATTGATAGTTAGAAGAATAACCCATTTTAATAAGTACAGTTTCAATTTGTGATGGGAATACATTAACACCACGAATAATAAGCATATCATCTGTTCTGCCTCTTGGTTTGCTCATTCTTACAAATGTTCTACCACAAGAGCATTTTTTACGAGTGATAACGCCGATGTCACGAGTTCTGTAACGAATAAGTGGGAAAGCCTCTTTTGTAATACAAGTGAATACCAATTCACCTTGCTTATCTTCGCCTAAAACTTCACCTGTGTCAGGGTCGATAACTTCAATAATAAAGTGGTCTTCATTAACATGCATACCATTTTGCTCTGAACATTCATAAGCAACGCCAGGACCCATAATTTCTGTAAGACCATAAACGTCATATGCTTTAATGTTAAGGCTTTCTTCAATTTGTCTGCGCATTTCCTCTGTCCAAGGCTCTGCGCCAAAAATACCGGCACGAAGTGGTAAATCTTTTGAATCAATACCTGCTTCTTTAATTGATTCGCCGATGTAAGCCGCATATGATGGTGTACAACAAAGAATATCAGAACCAAAGTCTTGCATAATTGTAATCTGGCGAGCAGTGTTACCTGAAGAAACAGGAATTGTTACTGCGCCGAGTCTTTGTGCGCCACCGTGAAGACCAAGACCACCTGTGAAAAGACCGTAACCGTATGATACATGAACTTTATCGCTCTTTGTAGCGCCTACTGCGCAAAGTTGACGAGCAGCAATATCATCCCACACATTAAGGTCGTTTTGAGTGTAGCCAACAACGATTTGTTTACCTGTAGTACCTGATGAAGCGTGAAGACGAACAACATCTTCCATCGGCACTGCAAAAAGTCCATAAGGATAAGTATCTCTAAGGTCTTGTTTGCATGTAAACGGAAGTTTTGCTAAATCTTTAAGTTCTTTAATGTCTTCCGGTTTAACACCTGCTTTATCCATCATCTCGGCGTAATAAGGAACGTTTTTGTAAACATGGTTTACAGTTTTAATAAGACGTTCCTTTTGAAGCGCTTTGATTTGTTCAACAGGCATTGTTTCTAATTCTTTTTGAAAATAGTTTTCTGCCATTTATGTGTCATCTCCAATTAATAATTAAAACCTAATTCAAAGGCTTTTTTGTTCATTTCAATAAATTGTGGTTTAACTGACTGCTCAATAGCGGTAATCCATTTTTCATAAGGAATATCAAAATATTTTGCAAGTCTGCCCATAAGCACAATGTTAACTGCTTTAGCGCTACCTGCTTTGTTTGCCAATGTCAACGCGTCAATAGCGTCAACATCTGCGCCCAAAGAAGCGATAGTATCTAAAATATCGTTTGGATACTGCGCCGCACCGATAATAACAGGCATTGGGTCAATTTCTTGAGTGTTAACAATGAGTTTGCCACCCTTTTTCAAGCAGTTAATATATCTTGCTCCTTCTAATTTTTCAAAAGAAACAATAAAATCTGCCTCGCCCTCATTAATAACAGGCGAATAAACTTTATCGCCAAAGCGAACATATGTAACAACCGAGCCACCACGCTGACTCATTCCGTGAACTTCTGAAACTTTAACATCATAGTTTTCATTCATCAAAAGTTTACCAAGCAATTTACTAGCAAGAAGCGAACCTTGCCCGCCAACGCCGACAATCATAATACTTTTAGTCATTATTATCTCTCCTCGCTTTCTATTGCATCAAATGCGCACATTTGTTTACAAACATCACAACCAACACAGAGTGTTGCATCAATATGCGCTTTTCCATCTTTAAAACTTATTGCAGGGCAACCAAGTTTCATACATTTTTTACAACTCTTACATTTATCTTTATTAACAACAACAGGGCTTTTTGCCTTAACTGATTTAAGCAGAACACAAGGTCTGCGAGAGATAATAACAGATGGCTCATCAATGCTTAACTCTTCTTTAATAACAGTTTCACATTCAGCCAAATTATAAGGGTCAACAACTCTTACTCTATTAATACCACAAGCCTTACAAAGTGTTTCAAGGTCAATTTTCGCCGCAACATCGCCTTTAATATTGTAGCCTGTTGTTGGGTTTTGCTGATGACCTGTCATACCTGTAATTGAGTTATCAAGAATAATAACAGTTGAGTTAGATGCGTTATAAGCAATGTTTACAAGACCTGTCATACCAGAGTGCATAAAGGTTGAATCACCAATAACACAAACTGCGTTTTTATAAGCGTCTTTATCTGCTTTGTTAAATCCGTGAAGACCTGAAACAGAAGCGCCCATACAAAGTGTTGAATCAATTGCCATAAGCGGTGCAACTGCGCCAAGAGTATAACAACCAATATCGCCAAGCGCTGTGATTTTATTTTTAGAAAGGGTGTAGAACAAACCTCTGTGAGGACAACCTGCGCACATCATAGGTGGGCGAACAGGAATTGCGTCTTCAAGTTTAACAGATTCGTTCTCGCTCATACCAAATGCTTTTGCAATAGACTCTTGTGAAAATTCACCCAATGGGCTAAACATTTCTTTGCCGATAACTTCAACACCAATGTTTTTGCAATGAGTTTCAATAACAGGGTCTAATTCTTCAATAACATAAACTTTCTGGACAGAAGCCGAAAAGTCTTTAATAAGTTTTTGAGGCAATGGGTTAACCATACCTAATTTAAGAACAGGCACACTATCGCCAAAAATCTCTTTAACATATTGATAGCAAGTACCGGAAGTGATAATACCAAAATTTAAATCGCCACTACCACTTTCAACCTTGTTGATTTCGTCAGTTTCAGCAAAGTCAGCGAGCGCTTTTGTGCGTTCTTCAACGATAGGGTGACGCTTAATAGCGTTACCAGGCATCATAATATATTTAGCGCCATTTTTCTCGTATGCGCCTAACTCTTTTTCAATTCTGTCTTCACATTCAACAAGTGACTGCGAGTGAGCAATACGAGTGCACATTCTAACGATAACAGGAGTGTCAAACTTTTCTGAAATTTCATAGGCGAGTTTAACATACTCTTTAGTTTCAGCAGAATCTGCAGGCTCAAGCATAGGCACTTTTGCCGCGATAGCATAATGGCGAGAGTCCTGCTCATTTTGTGATGAGTGCATACCAGGGTCATCTGCAACTGCGATAACCAAGCCACCATTTACACCTGTATATGAAAGTGTAAAAAGTGGGTCAGCGGCAACATTTAAGCCTACGTGTTTCATAGCGCAGAATGAACGCACGCCACGAAGCGATGCGCCAAATGCCACTTCCATTGCAACTTTTTCGTTTGGCGCCCATTCGCAATAAACATCATCGTAAGTTGCCAAACATTCAGTAATTTCGGTACTAGGGGTACCAGGGTAAGAAGATGCAACTTTAACCCCTGCCTCATAAAGACCGCGAGCAAAGGCTGCGTTGCCTATCATTAATTCTTTCATATGGTTTCTCCTATATATTTCTGTTATCAACTATTCTTCTTGCTTTGCCTTCATATCTTTTCAAAGATTTAGGAGCAACAAGCACAACAGTTGCTTTAATGCCAAGAATTGTTTTTAACTTATCAACTGCACCGTTTCGAAGCGCATCAAGTTTTCTAAAGTCATCAAGAAGTGTCTCATCACTAAGTTCAATTCTAACTTCCAAGAAATCAGTATAATTCTTTCTTGTGAGCACTAATTCATAGTGAGGCGAAATACCTTCAATAGAAGCGAGCACACTTTCAATTTGTGATGGGAATACGTTAACACCACGAATTTTAAGCATATCATCACTTCTGCCTTGAACTTTATCCATTCTTACATGTGTTCTACCACATTCGCAAGGCTCATAATTAAGGCGAGAAATATCTCTTGTTCTATACCTGAGCATTGGAATACCCTCTTTTGTGATAGTTGTGATAACCAATTCACCTTGCTCGCCTTTATCTTTAACCTGCAAAGTTTCACTATCAATAATTTCAGGAATAAAGTGGTCTTCTGCAATATGAAGTCCTTGACGCAAATGACATTCGCCAGAAACACCAGGGCCCATTAATTCGCTCATACCATAGTTATCGGTTGAAAATAAACCAAAACCTTGCTCAATTTTATCTCGAAGTTCATCTGTGCAACCTTCAGAACCAAAAAGACCAATTCGAAGATTTAATTCTTCATTAGAAACACCAAGTTCTCTAGCAACTTCACTCATATACATAGCATAAGATGGAGTTGAAATCAAAACTGATGACTGCATATCTTTTAAAAACATAACTTGCTTTTCTGTGTTACCAGAAGAAATAGGAATAACAGAGCAACCTATTTTTTCAAGACCATAGTGAAGGCCTAATGCACCTGTGAAAAGACCGTAGCCAAAAGAAATTTGAGCAACATCTTCATCGGTAACGCCAACTGCCATACAAAGACGAGCCACGCAGTCAGACCAGTTATTAAGGTCATTTCGAGTATAACCAACAACGGTAGGTTTGCCGGTAGTACCAGAAGACGCGTGAATTCTCACAATATTCTTCATAGGTGCAGCAAAAAGCCCTGTTGGGTAGTTATCTCTTATATCAGATTTGTTTGTATAAGGTATGTATTGAATATCTGATAACTGTTTGATTTTTTCAGCAGTAACACCTGCCTCGCCGAGCCTTTTTGCATAAAAAGGCACATTTCTAATACAGTAATCAACAGTGTGTTTTAATCTTTCTAATTGCAAAGCCTCTAAATCGGCTCTTTTCATTGTTTCAATATCTTTTTGAAAAAACATTTAACTAAATAAACCTTTCTAAAAATTAATCTTATTCATCTAATTTTATTCATCATCGCCGAGCGCTCTAGATGCTTTAACAGTAATTTTTCTGTCATAGCAAGAGAAAATCTCATCAACATTGTTTTTAGGTTTTGGAGTGATGTAACTAACAATAGGAACAATAATCAAACCAACAACCATTGCTAAAACGCCTGCGTTGATAGGAGATTGGAAAAAGGCAGGGAAAACAGATGGGCACAAAAGATTTAAAATCATAATGCCACAACCTGTAACAAATGAAGTCCAAACAGCCGCTTTTGTTGTTCTTTTTAGATACAAACCATAAAGGAACGGTGCTAAAAATGCGCCTGCTAATGCGCCCCATGAAACACCCATAAGTTGAGCGATAAATGTTACAGAAGATTTTGCTTGAATAATAGCAATTGCCGCAGAAACTGCAACAAAGAAAACAATTAAAACTCTAATAGAGATAAGTTTTTGTTTTTCTGTTAAGCCTTTTTTCTTGAGCGGTGCGATAAAGTCAAGTGTTAAAGTAGAGCCTGATGTCAAAACAAGTGAAGAAAGTGTTGACATTGAAGCAGAAAGCACCAAAACAATAACAATGGCGATAAGCACTTCAGGTAATTTTTCAATCATTTTAGGAATAATACTATCATAAATGATTTTGCCTTCAGGCGAATATTCAGGAGTATAAAGTCTGCCAAAGCCACCCAAGAAGTAGCAACCACCTGCAACGACGATAGCAAAAACAGTTGAAACAATAGTACCTGTTTTAATCGCCTTTTCATCTTTAATTGCGTAGAACTTACCAACCATTTGAGGAAGCCCCCAAGTACCAAGCGAGGTAAGAAGCACTACGAATAAAAGACCAAGCGCATCAGGACCAAAGAAAGAAGTAAATGCGCCTTGCATTTCTATACTATCTTCACTAACTTTTGAGAGCGCTGTAATAGCGCCTGTAAAACCACCGTTTGAATTTAAAACTGCTAAAACTACTGCAACGATACCGCCGAGCATAATAATACCTTGAATAAGGTCGTTAATAGCAGTTGCCATATATCCGCCCAAAACAACATAGACACAAGTAAGCACCGCCATAACAATAACGCAAACCGAATAGTCTATGTTAAAAGCAAGACCAAAAAGACGAGAAAGTCCATTATAAAGCGAAGCAGTATAAGGAACTAAAAATACGAAAACAATAATAGAAGCAATTATTTTAAGCGCTTTAGAATCAAATCGTTTTTCGAAAAAGTCAGGCATAGTTGCTGATTTTAAGTGTTGAGTCATAACTCTTGTTCGGCGACCTAGCACTACCCAAGCCAAAAGCGAGCCTAAAAACGCATTGCCAAGGCCTATCCAAGTAGAAGCGAGACCAAATTTCCAACCAAACTGACCTGCATAGCCAACAAAAATAACTGCCGAGAAGTAAGAAGTACCATAAGCAAAAGCAGTTACCCAAGGGCCAACCGAACGACCGCCTAACACGAAACCGTTAACATCAGTAGCTGTTTTTCTGCAATAAAAACCAACACCGAGCATAACGGCAAAAAACATTAACAAAAATATGTACTTTATCACTTTTTAAACATCTCCTAAAAAACAATATATACATTTTACTACAAATTAATATAAAATAAAAGAGTTTTTGCTCAAAAAATTTAAATTTTTTTCAAAAAACATTGATTTTTTTGGTATTTGGTTTAAAATAATTAACATAAAAACAAAAAGGTAAGTGATTTTGTGCGTTTTATTGATACTCATACTCATATTTTCCCGGACGCTCTTGCAAAGCGTAGTCTTGACACACTAGTTGAAAAACTGCCAAAAGATATACAAAAAGAAGTGCCAACTTCAAATGGCAGATTAGACGGTCTTATAGAGTCTATGCAAGAAAGCGGAATTGATATATCGGTTGTTTTGCCTGTTGTTACAAATCCAAAGCATTTTGATACCGTTAATAAGTGGGCGAAAGAGATAACAGGAAAAAATGGTATTATTTCATTTGGTGGCATTCACCCTGATAATGAAAATGTAGATGAAAAGTTGGAATATATCAAAAGTTTAGGGCTTAAAGGCATAAAACTTCATCCTGATTATCAAAGCACATTTATTGATGATGAAAGATATATAAAAATCATTAAAAAATGCGTAGAACTCGGGCTTTATGTTGTTATTCACGCAGGTCTTGATGCAGGACTTCCAGAGGTTATTCACTGCCCACCGGATAAAACTTTAAATATGTTAAAAGCAGTTTATGGCGATAAAACTCCTGAAAAACAATTAATTGTTCTCGCGCATTTAGGCGCTTGTGAAATGTATAAGGAAGTGTTAGAAAAACTATGCACAAAACCTGTGTATTTTGATACTGCATTTTCACTTGATAAAATAGATGAAACTTTGCTTATAAAAATCATCAGAAAACACGGCGCAGAAAATATTTTGTTTGCAACAGACTGCCCTTGGGGGGCTCAAAAGAAATTTGTTGAGTATTTTAAAACTTTACCACTCACAGAAGAAGAAAAAGAACTAATTTCTCATAAAAACGCTGAAAAACTTTTGGGTTTATAAAAAAACATTGTAATTTGTTTAAAAAAATGGTATAATTGATTAATAATAAAATTAAGGAGTAAATTCATGAAAAAATTTATCAGTATTATTTTGTGTTTTTGTTTGTGCTTTGGTGTGGTAAGCATCACTGCTAGTGCTGAAACTGCAACAGATGGTTTTGATTTAACCCCATCAGAGTTTGTTCAGCGAATTGGCGCAGGTTGGAACTTGGGTAACACTTTGGAAAACAATTGGGCTACTTATAATTCGGTTTATGCTCAAGAAACTGCTTTGCATGGAGCTGAAACAACTAAAGAGATGATAGATTTTGTAGCTCAAGAAGGTTTTAATGCAGTTAGAATCCCTGTTTCATGGGGACCACAAACTGTTAAAACAGCAGCGGGTGATTATGTTGTAAAAACCGACCTTTTAAAAAGAATTAGAACTATTGCAAAATGGTGTTTTGATAATAATATGTTTGTTATTATCAATATGCACCATGATGATAGAGATTGGCTTAATATTTCTGCAACAGGTACTGCCTGGGAAGAAGTTAAAAAACAGTATCGTCAAACCTGGGAGCAAATTGCTGAATATTTTAAAGATTATGATGAAAAATTGATTTTAGAAGGCGGCAATGAGATTTTAGCAACAGCTACATTTGATGGCTGTGGAACAGGTAGTGGCTATTGTTGGTGGGGCCACTCTAAAGTAAGTTTTAACAAGCAAAATGAACTTTATCAGATTTTTGTTGATACAGTAAGAGCAACCGGTGGAAATAATGAAAAGCGTTTCTTAATGCTTCCAACTTACGGCGCTCAATGGTATGAAAACCAAGTTGGTAATCTTTTGATTCCTAATGATGATAAGCATATTATTGTTGATATTCACTGGTATAGTTACGGTGACCAGATGAAATCCAGCACCGTTGCTAATTATGTTTCAGTGTGGAAAGAGTATGCAGCCGCAAGAGGCTTTGGCGTGGTGCTTGGTGAGTGTGGTTTTAATGATAGCGTGGCTTCTAGCACAAAAGTAAACTGGGCAAATAGTTTTGTTTCTACTCTTCGTGGCGTTTATAAAATCCCTGTATTTTTGTGGGATGATGGCGGTAATATGAAGATTATGAACAGAAAACCAGGCGTTGTTCCTGCATGGACAACTAATGGTGCGCCTTATGTTAAAGCAGTTATTAATAATTCAAGAAAATATATTGTAGATGGCGTTTCTTGGGTTTTAGGCGATGCTAATGGTAACAACGCTTTTGATATAATGGATGTTTTGTATATGAGAAAATATTTAGCAGGAAGTCTTAAAGAAGTTGAAAAAGGTGCAGATGCCAACAGAGACGGCAAAGTTGATGTTTCTGATTTGCTTAAAATGCGCAGAGTATATGCAAAGTTAGATAAATTCGTTTATAATTAATAACAAAAAAGGCGGAGTTTCCGCCTTTTTTTAAAGGAGAAAGTTTATGTTTTCACTTTTAGAAAAATACTGTAATATTCCTTCGCCAAGTGGGTCTGAAGAGAAAATGCGTCAAGAAATATTAAGTGATATAAAAGGCTTTGCAACAAAGGTAGAGGTTGATAATTTAGGTAATATTATCGCGTTTAAAAAAGGCAAAAAAACACCGAAGAAAAAGATTATGCTTGATGCTCATATGGACGAAATCGGCTTTATGATAATCGGTGTAGATGAAGATGGGCTTTTGCGTTTTAATAACCTTGGTGGTATTGATTCAAAAGTGATTTTTGGCAAACGTGTTAAAATAAATGATATTTATGGCGTTATCGGTGGCGCGCCTGTGCATTTGTTAGATGGCGATAATCGTAAAAAAGTGCAAAATGTTGATAATCTTCGTATTGATATTGGCGCAAAGAATCAAGAAGATGCAATGAAAAAAGTTAAAATCGGCGATGTTGCCACTTTTGATACCGAATTTTTAGATTTAGGCGAAAATATCGGCGCTCGTGGGCTTGATGATAAAGTTGGCGTGGCAATTTTGGTTGACCTTATTAAGTCAGACCTTGAATATGATATGTATTTCTCATTTTCTGTGCAAGAAGAAATCGGTTGCCGAGGCGCAACTGTAACTTCGTATAGCATTTCGCCAGACTGCGCTATCACAGTAGAAGCAACCACTGCGGCAGATATTTTTGGTGTGCCACAAGAAAAAACCGTTTGCGTTTTAGGTGGTGGAGCGGCATTATCGCTTATGGATAACGGCACTCTTTATGACAAGAATTTAGTGCATAGCGTTTTAGATTTGGCAAAGAAGAATAACATTCCTGCGCAACTTAAAACTGCAGTTGCAGGGGGCACAAATGCGAGCGTTATCCACAAATCAAAAAATGGTGTTAAAACTGTGAATATTGCGCTTCCAACTAGGTATATTCACTCGGCTTATTGCGTTGCTAATAAGTCAGATGTTACCTCTTTAAAAAATTTGGTTTTGTGTGTATCGAGCGCTTTTGCAAACGGAGAAATATAAATGATTTCTTTGGTTAACATAACTGAAAGTTTTGTAGCAGATAATATGTTTTTATTAAAGATAAAATCAAATGCGTTGCTTTATAAAGATTTTTCTTTTTGCAAAACCTATTTGCAAAAAGAGGATAGCGGAAAAGAAACGGCCTTTATTGGTGTTTTAGAAAATAGCGCAACTTGTTTTTGCGATTCGGAAGCAGATTTTGATGAACTGCAAGAATTTTTAGATTATTTAGGTGTTGATAATGTTTTTTGCAATGAGAATTTTGCAAAAAACACCGATAAATACGAGTTTTCAGAGATAGATTTATTAAAATGCAAAGATGAAGTAAAAGGCGAAAAAATTTATGAAAAAACCTTTTTTCCAAATTATAAATCGGTTTATGATTTAGTTAGCAAAGAATTTTCAATTGGCGATTATAATGAGTTTGTTTCTGATTTGTCTTTTAGATTAAATCATAATTTTGCAAGGCTTATTCAAACTGAAAACGGTGTGGTTTTTACTGCTTGGGAAGATGATAAAAGCGCTGTAATTTCTGCGATTTCAGTTTACATAACAAAAAGAGGGCAAAAACACGGCTCTACCCTTTTGAAATCGATAATTTATGATTTAAAACAGGATAAAAAACAAAATATTTTTGTGTATGCAAAAGAAAAAACAACGCCGTTTTATATTAAAAATGGTTTTGAAAAAATAGATAAAATTTTTGAAGGAAAGGCAAAATAAATGAGTTCATTTTTTAACATTGATAGTGATGTTTTGCAATTGTGTAAAACTGCCGAAAACTCACTAAAAGAGCAGTTTTTATTGCGAGATGAAATTACTGAATATAATCAAAATAAAGTGTTAAAAGCGTTTATTGATAACAACGTTTCGGAGAGTTGTTTTGGCACATCAACCGGTTATGGTTACGATGATAAAGGCAGAGATACCCTAGAGCGAGTTTTTGCGCAGATTATGGGCGCAGAAGATGCAATTATTCGTCATAATTTCGTGTCTGGTACGCACACAATAACCGTTGCGCTTTTTGGACTTTTGCGCCCTGGCGATACACTTTTGTCGGTAGCGGGAATGCCTTATGATACTTTGCGTGGCGTTATCGGAATTTATGAAAAAGACGGCTCGCTAAAGGAATTTGGCGTGAATTATGACCAAGTTGATTTAGATGAAAATGGCGGAATTGATTATGAAGGTCTAGAAAAAAGGCTTAAAAAATCGCCTGTAAAAATTGCTTATATTCAGCGTTCTCGTGGCTATGAAACTCGCCCATCGCTAACAATTAGCGAGATAGAAAAAATCACAAAACTTGTTAAAGAAATTTCGCCAAAAACCATTGTTATGGTTGATAATTGCTATGGCGAATATGTTGAAACTCAAGAGCCAACTGATGTTGGCGCAGATATAATTATGGGCTCGCTCATTAAAAACCCAGGTGGTGGAATCGCCCCAACAGGCGGCTATATTGCAGGCAGGCGCGACTTGGTTGAAAAGTGCGCTAATAGGCTTACTTGCCCTGGCATTGGCAAAGAAGTCGGCGCAACTCTCGGCACTTCAAGAGAGATGTATTTAGGCGTGTTTAATGCGCCTCATGCAGTTGGAGAAGCGATGAAAACCGCGATTTTTGCAAGTAAAATTTTTGAGTTGCAAGGGTATGAAGTAACCCCAAAATCAGATGAAAAACGAACAGATATTATTCAAACTGTCGTTTTAGGCTCGGCAGAAAAATTAGTCGCATTTTGTCAAGGTTTGCAACATGGAATGCCGGTTGAAGCGTATGTTTCGCCGGAGCCTTGGGATATGCCGGGTTATGAAGACCCTGTTATTATGTCGTCAGGCTCGTTCACAGCAGGCGCTACTATTGAACTTTCGGCAGATGGACCAATTCGTCCGCCGTATGCCGCATGGATGCAAGGCGGCCTCAATTACCATTCTGCAAAAACAGGAATTCTGCTCGGTATCTGCGCAATGAAAAAGTTATAAAAAAAGCCTCTCTTTAAGGGAGGCTTTTTTGGTGTCATTCCATCATCCGTCTTGCCACTTCGTGTCAAGCCACCTTCTTCCAAAAGAAGGCTCTGTAGGTATCGCCTTTAGCGATGGATTTAAAAAAGATCCTTCACGTGTGTTCAGAATGACGGCGGGATGTGGGCATCCCGCCCTACGATAAATCTAAAATATATTCATAGGGGTCGGCTTGCGATGCGACCCTTTTTAAACGCGGTGCGTGTGGGAAGTAAGCACCCTACGATATATCTTTAATATTCATTGTAGGGCGGTTTGCCCACAAACCGCCGTTTTAACCATCTTAAGATTCTTCACTGCGTTCAGAATGACGGAATAATGGTTATTGTCAACATATTGTATATAACAAAAATTACATACACAATTATAATTTTTTTCTATATGAAAAAGGCAAAAAAGTGTTGACATAACCGATTAAATAGTATATAATTCTAAAATGATTTGAATACTTTTATTATGGATTTTTGTGCTCTACGATTACTACTTAAAAAAATTAATAATAAAGGATTAAAATAAAAAATTTTAAAAGAAAGGTGAGAAAATAATGTTAAGAACATTTCAACCAAAAAAATTGCACGGAAAAAAGGTGCACGGTTTCAGAAAAAGAATGGCTGACGCAAACGGCCGTAAAGTTTTAGCGCGTAGAAGAGCTAAAGGAAGAAAGAAACTCTCTTACTAATTTTAAGGTTAGGGAAAATAAGTGTTAAAAGTAGTTACACTTAAAGAAAACAGAGATTTTAGAAGGCTTTATAAGCAAACCACATCACTAGTTAGCCCTGCGTTGGTCGTTTATTTAAAAGAAACCCACGCGGGATTTTCGCGCTTAGGAATAACTGCAGGTAAAAAAATAGGCTCTGCTGTTATGCGTAATAGGGCAAAAAGAGTTGTTCGTCAAGCGTATAGAGAATTGTTGCCGGAGTTTAAAAAAGATGTTGATATGGTAATAGTCGCTAGAAAAAAATGCGCTTTTGTGAAAAGTGGCGTTGTTTATGAAGAATTAAAATCGCTACTTATTAAAGCAGAATTGATTTAAGCCTATGAAATATGTATTTATTTTTCTAATTAAGTGCTATAAAAAGTTAATTTCTCCGCTTTTTCCTAAAACCTGTAGATTTACGCCAACCTGCTCGTCTTATGCAATTGAGGCTTTGCAGGTTCACGGATTTTTTAAAGGTATGTATTTAAGTATTCGGAGAATTTTAAGGTGTAATCCATTTTGCGAGGGTGGTTATGACCCCGTTCCACCTAAAAATAAAAAGAAAAATGAGGAAATGTAAATGGATTTTTTAATTCAACCATTTGTATCGCTTTTAGTATGGCTTTGCGAAGTTTTTAACAGTTATCCAATAGCAATTATTGTATTTACTGTTGCGTTGAATGTTGCAATGATACCATTTAATATCAAACAACAAAAAACAATGGCAAAACAAGCAAAATTAAGACCAAAACTTGAAGCGTTGAAAGAAAAATGTGGCGATGATAAAATGAAATATCAAAACGCCATGACAGAACTTTATCAAAAAGAAAATGTAAGCCCAGCGAGTGGTTGCTTGCCAATGATTATTCGTCTTGCAATCATTATGATAGTTTATAGCGCGTTAAGAACAGTGCTTAACAGCCCTGATGGTAGCACAATTGGTAAAAATGTGTTAGTACCAATTGAATATTTTGATTTATTTGGATTAAATATTGCTCCTGCGCCAAAATTCTCAACTGATATTATCAATGATTTTCAGTTGTTATGGTTAATTCCACTTGCTTCTTTTGCTACACAGTTGATTTCAATGTTTATCTCAAATTTACAGCAAAAGAAAAATAATCCTCAAGCAGATATGGGCGCAATGAAAGGCACAATGCTTATAATGCCTGTATTTTCATTGGTTATTACATTTAGATTTACTTGTGCATTAGGTTTTTATTGGGCAATTTCTGGTATTGTAAACACTGTTATCACACTTGTGGTAAACTCACTTTATTCAGCAGATAAAATTAATGCAAAAGAATTGTTAGAACAAGGTAAACAAAGAAGAGAAAAAGAACAATCTATTATCAAAGAGGTTAAATAAACCTATTTTTTGAAAGGAAAAAATATAATGATTATTGAGGCTATTGCTACCGGGAAAAGTCTTGCCGAAGCGCAAGAGGCGGCTGTGGCTCAACTTGGTGATATTGGCGATGCTAACGTTGAATTTGAAGTTTTAGCGCATGCAAAAGCCAAAACATTAGGCATTTTTGGTGGCTCTTTGGCAAAAGTTAGAGCATTTTATGAAGCGCCTGATAAAGTTGAAACAGTAAACAAAGAAAAACCGGTTAAAGAAGCAGTGCGCGCAGAAGTAAAAAGCGCAGTTATGACTGCTGATAATGAAAAGAAAGTTGTTTCTTATTTAACTTCAATTCTTGAAAATATGGGTGTTGAAAATATTTCAATTAACCTTGAAGTTAAAGAAGATGGTACAAGAATTAATTTCGATGGCGACAAATTGGGCGTTGCTATCGGTAGAAAAGGCGAAACTCTTGATGCTATTCAGCATTTAGTTTCACTCGTAGCAAACAGGGGTAAAGAAGATTATATTAGAATCACTTTAAACCCAGGCAGTTACAGACAAAAACGTGAAGAGATTTTAGTTTCTCTTGCAAATAAGAGCGCTGCAAAAGCGATTAAATTTAATAAAAATGTAATTTTAGAGGCTATGAATTCTTATGAAAGAAGAATTATTCATAACGCAGTTCAAGAAATTGAGGGTGTTATGAGTTGGTCTATCGGCGAGAACGAGAATAGACGTGTTGTTATCGGTACTTCAAAAGATAACAAACCTTTCAGAGAAAATCGCAGAGGCGGAAGAAACGGCCGTGGCGGTAAAGGTGGTTACAACAGAAATCGTAAACCATCTGCTACTGTTAATAAAGCGCCTGAAAGAGCGCCAAAATCAGATAGCGAAAATATGCCACTTTACGGTATTATTAAATAATTAAAAAGACCACTTTTATAGTGGTCTTTTTTTGTGTAGTTAATTTGTTTAGTCCATCATCCGTCTCTTGTCATGTTGAGCGCAGTCGAAACATCTTAAAAAATTCTTCACTTGCGTTTGCGAATGACGGCGGGATGTGGGCATCCCGCCCTACGATAAATCTAAAATATATTCGTAGGGGTCAGCTTGCGATGCGACCCTTTTAAAAATGCGGGTGGAGTAGAACCCCACCCCTGCGATATATCTTTAATATTCATTGTAGGGCGGTTTGCCCACAAACCGCCGTTTTTCGTACAAAAAAATAAATTTTTGCATAAAAAAAGAGATGGCTCACACCATCTCTTTTAAAGATTACATATCTGCTTTAATCTTTTCAATACAACTACGGCAAACGCCTTTGTCGCCAAACTCGCGCACATCATCAGTGCTACCACAGATAGCGCATGCAGAATTACCTTTTTCCAAAATGATTTTATTACCCTCAACATGGATTAACAAAGGTGTACCTGTTGGGATAGACAAGTTTCTTCTAATCTCCTTTGGTAAAGTGATTCTACCGAGTTCATCTAAACATCTTTGAACACCTGTAGATGCCATCATTCTGACCTCCTTAATTTTCATTTCGCATAAATACTCACAAATACATTCTATCACAGAAATTGCGAAAAGTAAAGATATTTTGTAAACAAAAATTGAATTTTGTTGAAAAAACAACACAAACAGGGCAAAAAATTGTCAAATTTCACTAATTTATTACAAAATGCGACAAATTTTAGTAATTAATAATTTTTAAGTTACTTCCATATTTTTACATTTAAGCACAATGTTTCACGTGAAACAATTAACAAAATCATTAATATTTTACCTAAAAAATAACTGCCTGTTCTAGCAAATCGAGTTGGCTTTTGCTAAAAAATCAATATGTTTCACGTGAAACAATTAAAAAAACTATATGTTGTGTTGAATAAAAAATCAAAATGTGTTATACTGTTAGTACATTTTGAATAAGGAGATTTTCAATGGGAAAAATTATTGCGATTGTTAATCAGAAAGGTGGCGTTGGCAAAACAACCACTTCGGTTAACTTGACTGCGGCGCTTGGAGCAAGAAACAAAAAGTGCCTTTTGGTTGATATTGACCCACAAGGAAATGCGACTAGTGGTTATGGCGTTGCAAAAAGGTCAATAGAAAAATCGTCATATGATTTGCTTATCGGCAACGGTACTTCAAGCGAAATAATTATCAAAACCAATTATAAAAACGTTGATATTATTCCTGCGAACATTAACCTTTCAGGCGCAGAGGTTGAGTTGGTTGATGTGCCAGAACGCGAATCTGCTTTGAAAAAAGGACTTGCCGACCAAAGAGCAAACTATGATTTTATAATTTTAGACTGCCCACCTTCGCTTGGACTTATAACTGTAAATGCGCTTTGCGCTGCGGATACTATTTTAGTGCCAATTCAATGTGAATATTATGCGCTTGAAGGACTTTCACAGTTAATGAACACAGTAAGAAGCATAAAAAGGCTTTATAACCCACGCATTGATATTGAGGGTGTTTTGCTTACAATGTATGATGGTAGGCTTAATTTAACACAGCAAGTAGCGGCAGAAATAAAAAAATTCTTCCCTAAAAAAGTTTTTGGCACAACAATTCCAAGAACAGTAAGAATTTCCGAAGCGCCAAGTTTCGGCGAGCCGATAATGTATTATGACAAGCGCTCAAAAGGAACAGACGCGTATAATAAACTTGCTAAAGAAGTTATAAAGAATAATAAATAGGAGAAAGAGAAATGGCTAAAAAATCAGGACTCGGCAGAGGTTATGAGGCTTTGATGAGCGATAACGCAACAGAGCAGCACAACGCCGTTGAGGTTAAAATTTCAGAAATTGAACCAAATCCCGACCAACCAAGAAAGATTTTTGATAAAACAGCGCTTGATGAACTGGCTGAAAACATCAAAAAGTACGGACTTATACAACCTATTGTGGTTCGTTCAACTTTGATGGGCACATATCAGATAGTAGCCGGCGAACGCCGTTGGCGCGCGTCAATGCAAGCAGGACTTAAAACTGTGCCTGTTATAATAAAAGACCTTGATGATGCGCAAACTATGGAAATCGCTATTATTGAAAACTTGCAAAGAGAAGATTTAAACCCTATTGAAATGGCAAAAGGTTTTAAATCACTTATGGATAGTTTTTCGCTAACACAAGAGGAAGTTGCTGAAAAAGTAGGCAAATCTCGTTCTGCGGTGGCAAATACTTTAAGACTTTTAGAACTTGGCAAGTATATCATATATATAGAAAACGGAGTGATTTCCGCAGGCCACGCGAGAGCAATGTTACCGCTTGATGATGATTTGCGTGAAGTTGCTGTTGAAATGATAAAACACGGCGCAACAGTAAGAGATATTGAAGCGTTGTCAAAAAAACGTCCTAAAAATAAAGAAAATGGCGAAAAAACACCTGCTGTTAAGCCTGTTTATTACAAAGAAGTTGAGATTTCTTTAAAAGAAGAACTCGGCAGAAAAGTCGAAATTAAGGGCGATAAAAAGAAATGTTCGCTTAATATTGAGTTTTATGGCGAAGATGATTTAAAAGAATTAATTAAAAAGTTGTTCAGATAGAGAGGAAATAAAGATGATAGATATTAGATTTTTGCGTGAAAACCCTGATGTAGTAAGGGAAAACATTAAGAAAAAGTTCCAAGACCACAAATTGCCTTTAGTTGACGAGGCAATGGACCTTGATGTTAAGAAAAGAGAGGCTCAAGCAGAAGCAGACGCATTAAGAGCAGAAAGAAACAAAATTTCTAAACAAATCGGTATGTTGATGGGTCAAGGCAAACGCGATGAAGCAGAAGAAGTTAAGAAAAAGGTTGGCGAATATGCCGCTCGTCTTGCAGAAGTGGAAGTTTTAGAAAAAGAATTTGACGAAAAACTCAATAATGTTATGATGAGAATTCCTAACATTATTGATGATAGCGTGCCAATTGGTAAAGATGATAGCGAAAACGTTGAAATAGAGCGTTTTGGCGAACCTGTTATCCCTGATTTTGAAGTGCCTTATCATACTGATATAATGGAAAAATTCTGTGGTATCGACCTTGATTCTGCAAGAAAAGTTGCAGGTAACGGTTTTTATTATTTAATGGGCGATATTGCTCGTCTTCATTCTGCAGTTATCTCTTACGCAAGGGACTTTATGATTAATCGTGGTTTTACTTACTGCGTACCACCGTTTATGATTCGTTCAAACGTTGTTTCTGGCGTTATGAGTTTTGAAGAAATGGACGCAATGATGTATAAAATCGAGGGCGAAGACCTTTATTTAATCGGTACTTCTGAACACTCTATGATAGGTAAGTTTATTGATACTTTAAACCCTGAAGAAACTTTGCCTTATACTTTAACATCATATTCACCTTGTTTTAGAAAAGAAAAAGGCGCCCATGGTATTGAAGAGCGTGGTGTTTATAGAATTCACCAATTTGAAAAGCAAGAAATGATAGTTGTTTGTAAACCGGAAGAATCAAAAATGTGGTTTGATAAGTTATGGCAAAACACAGTTGATTTGTTCTGTTCACTTGATATTCCTGTTCGTACACTTGAGTGTTGTTCAGGCGATTTGGCAGATTTAAAGGTTAAATCTGTCGATGTTGAGGCTTGGAGCCCAAGACAAAAGAAATATTTTGAGGTTGGTTCTTGCTCAAATCTTACAGATGCACAAGCAAGAAGACTTAAAATTCGTGTAAAATCAAAGGACGGCAACTATTTTGCGCACACTCTTAACAACACAGTAGTAGCGCCGCCTAGAATGTTGATAGCATTTTTGGAAAACAACTTGCAAGCAGACGGAAGCGTTAAAATTCCTGAAGCATTAAGACCTTATATGGGCGGACAAGAAGTAATAAAATGAGAATTTATGATATTTCGAGAGAATTAATGTCGGCGCCTGTTTATGATGGTGATATAGCGCCATCTTTAGAGGTGTTTGAATCTATTGAAAATGGCGATGTTTGTAATATTTCAAATATTACAATGTGCCTACATAATGGTACGCATATAGATGCGCCAAAACATTTTTTTGAAGCAAGGCATGATATTGCAGAACTTGGCACAAGTACATTTTGTGGTATTTGTGATGTTGTTTCGTTTGATGGGCCTATAACCGGCGAAGATTTTGGCAACAAAGTGCCAGAAGACTGCGAAAGATTGCTTATAAAGTCTTTTGGTAAAGGCAGGCTTACCGTTTATTCTCTTATGGATATTAAGGCGAGTAATATAAAACTTATTGGTATTGACGATATTTCTATCGGTATGCCAAATGCCGAAGCATTGATTCATAAAGAATTATTGGGAAATGATATAATTATTCTCGAAGGGCTTGACCTTGGCGCTGTGCCTGATGGCAGATATGTGCTCGTTTGTGAGCCAATTAAAATTAAAGGTGCAGAAGCAGCGCCTTGCAGAGCAATTTTATTAAAAGATATTATGCTTTATTGACATATTTTTACATTTTTGAAAGGTATATAACAAAATGAGCAATAAAAAAATCTCGGTTGTTGTTTCTGTTTATAACGAAGAAGAATCGTTGAGTAATTTTTATAACACAACTGTCGGTGTGTTAGAAGAATGCGCTTGGGATTACGAATTGATTTTTGTAAATGATGGTAGCGCAGATAAAAGTTTTCTAATGCTTAAAGGCTTTGCCGAGAGCAATAAAAAGGTAAAAGTGGTTAATTTCTCGCGCAATTTTGGTCACGAGGCGGCTATGATAGCCGGTGTTGACTATGCTAGTGGTGACGGTATTGTTTGTATGGACGCAGATTTGCAACACCCACCAGAGAGCATTCCTGATATTATTGAAAAATTCGAGCAAGGCTATGAAGTTATTTCAATGATTCGTACTGAAAACAAAGACGCAACATTTTTCGGCAAAATCGCCTCAAGCGCGTTTTATAAGTTGTTGAATTTGGTTTCGCCTATTAAATTTGACGCAAATTCGTCTGACTTTTTTGCTTTTTCAAAGCAAGTTGGCGATGTTGTGAGAAATGATTATCGTGAAAAAATCCGTTATTTGCGCGGGTATGTGCAAAGTGTGGGATTTAATAAAACAACGCTTAAATTTGTGGCTAGAAAACGAGAAGCAGGTCAAAGCAAGTATAATTTTAGAAAATTAATGCGATTTGCGCTTAATACTATTTGCTCATTCTCTGATATGCCGTTAAAATTAGGGCTTTATTCAGGGCTTGGCGTAGCAGTAATCGGCGTGATAATTATGATTTACACAATTATTGCTAAATTTGTGTGTGGCGCACCTGCAGGATATACAACAATTGTTGTTGCGCTTTGCTTTTTGTTTGCAGTAACGCTTATGATTGTCGGCATTATCGGTCAATATATCGGAATTTTATTTGCAGAGATTAAAGACCGACCTATTTATATTGTAAAAGAAGTTTTAAATCATAAAGAAAAATAAAAAATGACGCCGAAAGGCGTCATTTTTGCTTTTATTTAAAGAAAAGCTTTCGGCGAAAGCCTCGCCACCGCCCTACGATAGAATTTAAAATTCATTGTAGGGACAGGCGTCCTCGACTGTCCGTTTTGAGTATTTTGTAGGGGGTTCTACTCCGATCGTTATTAATTAGTGCAAATTAAGATTATTTTATATCTCGTCCCATTTAAAGTTGTGAAGTTCGCCGAAATTTTGAAGTTCAGGGTAGTCCCATTGGCGAAGCGCCTCATAAACACCAACGCAGACGGTGTTAGAAAGGTTTAATGACCTGATTTCCCCCATCATAGGAAGTCTTACGCAACGCTCTTCATTTTTAATCAACAGTTCTTCCGGCAACCCCTTGGTTTCTTTGCCGAAAAGCAAGTAGCAGTTGTCTTTATATTCTACTTCGGTGTGGGTTTGGCGCGCTTTGGTGGTAAAATAAAAATACTGCGCGTTCTCACCATCTGTTTTTTCAAAAAACTCGCCTAAATTTTCATAATAAGTTATGTCCATAAAGTGCCAATAATCAAGACCTGCGCGTTTTAATTTTTTATCATCAGGCGTAAAACCCATCGGCTTTATTATATGTAAACGCGCGCCTGTTGCAGCGCAAGTTCTTACAATATTACCTGTGTTTGACGGAATTTCCGGCTCAACTAAAACTACATTTAATATAGGCATTTGTTTTTCTCCTTGAAATATAAGATTTATCGTCATTCTGAACGGAACGAAGGCTCTTTAAGATGGTTAAAACGGCGGTTTGTGGGCAAACCGCCCTACAATGAATATTAAAGATATATCGTAGGGCGGGATGCCCACATCCCGCCGTCATTCGCAAACATTGGCGAAGAATCTTAAGATGGTTGCGTCTGCTCACCATGACACGATTTTTATTTTTCGGGAGGAGCAGAGCCCCTCCCCTACGATAGAATATAAGCCTTATTGTAGGACAAGGGACGGCTTTCGACTTTCGCTCACCATGACATAAATTAGCCTTTTAAGTTTACATCAAAACTCTCGTTTTTTCAACCCCCTTGTAAAATTAATTATTTTACTGTATAATAATAGTAATTAAGCCGAAAAGGGTGTGAGAAAGATTAAAGAAATAATTTGTCCTGTTTGCAAAAATGGGCTTTTTTGTGACGAAAACTCTTTAAAATGCAAAAATAATCACACTTTTGATGTTTCAAAATTCGGCGTTGTAAATCTTTCTTTAAACAACAAATCGTCTAAAAAGCGCCACGGTGACGATAAAAAGATGGTTGTTGCGAGAAAAGAATTTTTAGACAAAGGATATTACACACCTATTTTAAATTCGGTGGTAACTTTGGCTAAAAAGCATTGCAATAAAAACGGCGTTTTGCTTGATGCAGGTTGCGGCGAGGGGTATTACACAGAAGAAGTTGCAAAAGTGATAAACGCAAGTGAAATTATCGGCATTGATATTTCAAAAGATGCGCTTCGTTGGTTTAAAAAACGTCTTAAAAACGCGTCTGCCATCGTTGCAAGTATTTTTAAAATGCCTGTTAAAGAAAACAGCGTTGATTTAGCGCTTAATATGTTTGCGCCAACACCAACCGATGAGTTTTTAAGAGTTATTAAAAAAGATGGTTTTTTAATAAGAACTTTCGTTTTAAAAAATCATTTAATCGAATTAAAACAAGCAGTTTATGAAAATGCTTATTATAATGATGAAGAAGATATTGAAATAGATGGTTTTTCACTCGTTGAAACGGTTAAAGTAAAAGAGAAAGTTAAAATAATAGGCGATGATATTGAAAATTTATTTTTAATGACACCTTATTATTATAAAACTTCAGAAACAGACCAGAAAAAGTTGAAAAACTTAACTTCTCTTGAAACCACAATTGAAGTTATGAGCGCAATTTATAAAAAGTTGTAAACTTGTTAAAATTTTATTCATCAATTGAAAATATTTTAATTTATACTAAAATTAACAAAATAAAAGGAGTTATTTGTTATGAGCAAAACTAGAGTAATGGTTGTTGATGATGACAACAATATTTGTGAATATTTAAGACTTTATCTTGAAAAAGAGGAGTTTCAAGTTGAAATTTATCATAACGGCAAAGAGGCGGTTGATAATGTTGCTAAATTTGACCCTGCAATTATTTTGCTTGATGTTATGATGCCGATTATGGATGGCTGGCAGGTATGCCGAGAAATCAGAAAGTCAAGCCAAGTGCCAATTATTATGATTACTGCAAAAGGCGAAACTTTTGATAAAGTTTTAGGTCTTGAACTCGGCGCTGACGACTATGTTGTAAAACCATTTGAGGCAAAAGAAGTTATCGCAAGAATAAAAGCGGTGCTTCGCAGAAGTGGTTTTAACGATTCAAAAGCAGTAAAATGCGTTGAATTTGATAAACTTGTTATCAACCTTACAAATTATGAGATGATAGTTGATGGCAAAACAATTGATACACCGCCAAAAGAACTTGAACTTGTGTTTCATTTAGCGTCAAACCCAAATAAAGTTTACACTCGTGACCAACTTTTAGACGAGGTTTGGGGCTTTGATTATTATGGCGATTCAAGAACGGTTGACGTTCACGTTAAAAGATTAAGAGAAAAGTTAGAAGGCGTTTCTGAAAACTGGTCGCTTGAGACTGTTTGGGGCGTTGGATATAAATTTAAAACAAAATAAATATAAAGGGAATTAGTAATGCGAAAAAGTATATTTGCAAAATACTTTACAATGGTTGTCGCTATATTAAGTGTCAGCGTTATCGTGTTTTCCACCATCGTTTTATTTTCAACAAAAAAGCAATGGATAGATGATAAAAACACCCTTTTATCTAAAAACGTTTCGGCAGTTTCGCAACTTCTTTCCGACCCAATTTATTCATTTGGACAAGGGCAGGAAAGCGTTTTTTCAACTATTGAAATTGTTGCCGAAATTATTGATTCCACCATTTTTGTTGTAGATGAGCAAGGGCAGTGTTATTATTCAACAGGGGTAGAAAATAATGCGCCACAAAACGGATATATTATTGACACCGCCATTTTAACAAAAGCGACAAGAGGTAAATATATAGAGTCAGGCACTTTAAAAGGCGCGTTAAAAGAGCGTTGTTTTATAGTAGGCTATCCTGTTTATATAAACGGTGTGCAAAATGGTGTTGTTTTTGCGTCTGCCCCATTAAAACAAAGTGACACTTGCTTTTTTAAAGTGTTTAAAATCTTGTTGTATGCAGGTACAATAGTTTTGTTTATTGCGCTTATAATAACATATCTTACTTCGGCGCAACTTACAAAACCGCTTCGACAGATGGCTACCGTTGTAAAGAAGATAGAAAGCGGAGATTTCACCGCAAAAATAAATGTTTTCAGAAAAGACGAAATAGGACTACTTGCCGAGGCTATTAACACAATGTCAACATCTATCGGCGCGCTTGAGGGAATGCGAAGAAGTTTTATTTCAAGCGTTTCGCACGAGTTAAAAACACCGATGACAACGATTTCAGGCTTTGTTGATGGAATTTTAGATGGCACTATCCCACCTGAAGAGTCTAAAAAATATTTAAGAATTGTTTCTGATGAAACGAAAAGACTTTCAAGACTTGTTAATTCAATGTTGCAACTTTCTCGTCTTGAAAGCGAAAAAATGCAACTTAATAAAACAACTTTTAATCTTTCAGATATGATTATCAGCGTTTTTATTTCGTTTGAGCAAAAAATCAGCGAGAAAAACCTTAAAATCATCGGTCTTGACTTGCTAAAACCATTGTCGGTTACTGCAGACCGAGATTTGATCTATCAAGTTGTTTATAATTTAGTTGAAAATGCTATAAAATTCACTCCGCAAGATGGAGAAGTCAGTGTTGAATGTGGCATAATTAAGAAAATGGTTGGTTTTACAATTAAAAATTCAGGCGAGGGCTTGAGCGCTAACGAAATGGCTAATATTTTTGAGCGTTTTTATAAAACCGACCGTTCAAGAAGCAAAGATAAAAGCGGAATGGGCTTTGGGCTTCATATTGTAAAAACTATTCTTAACCTGCACAATGGTAAAATTACCGTTGGTAGCGTTTTGGGTGAATATACACAGTTTGATGTTACACTTCCAAATGAAGAAATTGTAGCAGAAATAGGAGAATAAAAGGAGATAACAATGGACGAATTTAATAAACCAACCCCTGAACAAGAGGTTGAGCAACCTGTTGAAGAAAAAGAAGTTGAGCAACCAACCCCTGAACAAGAGGTTGAAACTCAAGCGGAAAACGAGGGGTACAATTCACAATACACTTATAATAATGTAAACCCACAACCTACAAATTATTATCAACAAAAGCACTATATTCCAACAGGGTTTAACAACCCTCAACCTACACCTCAACCTACACCATCTCAACCAACTCCACCACAAAAAAACAATGGTAAAAAAGGCTTTAAAGTATTTATTGCTATTTTACTTGCAGTTGTTATTTTTGTAGTTGGCGCAGGCGTTGGCAAACTTTCAGGCTCGGTTGATTTGGGCGATGTTTTAAAGCCTAGCGAGAAAAAAGATTCTTTGAAATATCAAGGCGAAGACATTGATGTTGACAGTGGCAACGCAGTGCAAAGAGAAGATATAAAACCTGATGAAAATGGTAGATATACTGCAGACCAAGTTGCAGATTTGGTTGATGATTCGGTTGTAAATATTCAAGTTTATTCAAAAACCGATGAAACTGTCGGCGCAACTGCGTCAGGCGTTATTTTGAATAAAGATGGCTATATTATTACAAATGACCATATCTATTCAGAAGTTGCAAACGCAAAATTCATTGTCACTTTGAGCGATAACAAGAGTTACAAAGCGTCTTATGTTGCAGGAGATAAACGTAGCGACATTGCAGTTTTGAAATTTGATGAAAACGTAAGCGGAATTATTCCTGCTACTTTTGCCGATTCTTCACAAGTAGCCGCAGGCGATGAAGTTATCGCAATTGGTAGCCCTTATGGTCTTTCAGGTACAGTAACAAAGGGCATTGTTTCTTATCCATCTAGAAGAATTTCAACAACAACTACCGATCAAAACGGTCAGGCAGTTGCTTCTTATTCAATGCGTGTTATTCAAACTGACGTTGCTCTTAATTCAGGTAATTCAGGTGGCGCGCTTGTTAATATGTATGGTCAAGTTATCGGCATTAACTCATCTAAAATTGCAATTTCTGGTTATGAGGGACTTTGCTTCGCAATTCCTGCAAATGATGCTATTAAATATGCAAAAAGTCTTGTTAAAAATGGCGTTGTTGCAAACAGAGCGCGTCTTGGCATAACTTATACTGCAATTACTTCTGCAACTGCGCTTGTTAATGATTTGCCGGCAGGTCTTTTGGTGCAAAGCATTGATTCGCAAAGCGAATTGTCACAAAAAGGGCTTGCCACAGGTGAAAATGGCGATATTATAACTCATATCAATGGCAAAGAAATCACAAGTAGCGATATTGCGCTTGATGTTATTGATGATAGCAACGCAGGCGATGAGATTAAAGTTACTGTTTATAAAAGAAAAACAAAAACAACAAAAACTTATACAATTCGTCTTTTGGAAGATAAATCAAACACAAGTTATGTGAATGAAATTCCAAAACCAACCACCACAACAAGACAAAACCAAGATAATTTTGGTTATAAAGATGATGGTCAAAACGATTATTATGAATATGACGAATTCTTTGAATCTCCTTTTGAATGGTAAATATATATGGGCGAGGTAACCCTCGCCCTTTTTGTTTTACTAAAAATCTTATATTCTATCGTAGGGCGGGGGTTTACTCCCGCCGTTTAATAAATGACAATAAAATTAGTATCGGGGTTGTTTAGTCCATCATTCGTCTTGCCACTTCGTGTCAAGCCACCTTCCCCAAAAAAGAAGGCTCGGCAGGTATCGCCTTTGGCGATGAGTTAACAAGCGAGCAAAAAGCGATGGTTGATAGATGGGCTTCATTCTATGTAGTCCCTACCCCAGACGACCCATATATCGAAGACGAATGGTAAAAAATAAAACTCTCATTACTAATTGTAATGAGAGTTTTTTTGCTGTTGTGTTCGCAATTTGCCTACCTTCGTGGTTAATTGTGAAATTGTTTATGATAAAAATTTTCGATTCTCTTTGTAAAACATCATATCTTCTTTTGGGGTAACACCAAAATAATTTTTATAGGTTTTGAAAAATGCCGAATAATCATTATAGCCACAAAGTTCGGCAATTTTATCTAACCTATTCGTTTTGTTGTCCATAATAAAACCTCTTGCGGCCCACATTCTTATGCTTCTAATCATACCGCTAAAATTTGAACCATAAAACTTTTTACACACTTTATCTACATACTTTTTTGATACAAAAAACTCATCCAAAACATCTTGAACTTTAATTTTCGTCAATGCTTTTGCAGAAATAAAGGCATAAATTTTAAGGTCGTATTCGTGTGAAAATTTTGCAGGAATATTTTGATTAGATTTATCATAAGTTCTGCTTAATTCAAACAATATCAACGTAACAAGCGATTTATAAATATCAATAGGAAACTGAAGACCTTGATACTCTCTTGCTTTTGCAAAAAAAACAGTTGCTTTAGTAATTTCTTCAGATTTATATACACATACTTTGTCGTTTTCTCTCGGCTCAAAAACTCTATAAACTTTGCTTGTTTTATTACATTCTTCCAAGACTGAAGGATGAATATTTATAACAACAAAAAATACAGTTTCATTGCTTTTCAATGAAAACAGCTCAAAGCGTTCATAAGGTTTACACAAAAACAAATCATTCTCGTTTAATTCAACAGAACAATTGTTATAGCGGACACCTGCTTTCCCGCGTTCTATATAGATTAAGGTATAAGCATTTCTATCGAATTTAAAGTATATATTCTCCCCTACTTTTTGTTTTGCTAAAAAGAAATCAAATTCTAATTCAGGAGAATTAAAACCACCGCAATATTCAAATGGTTTATCGCCTTGATTTGACATAATAATCACCTCGTTTATTTGATTATATCAACCAAAGTTCTATTTGTCAATAAAAACAGTTCATCTTTGCAATGGAAAACCAAAAAACTATGTTATATAATGTAGATGTGTAAAAATCACGAAATCTTTTAAAAGGAGACATTTACTTATGAAAAAAATCTTTTCAATTTTATTATCGGTTGTAATGGTTTTAAGTGTCATTGCAATCACAGTATCTGCAGCAGATGCTTATGACCCTGCTAATTATGATTACGCTTATAAACTTCTAGATTATATGAGCGGTAATGCTAACGCAGGTACAGGTACGGCAAAGCTTACTTCAGATGAAATCGATTTCACTGTTGAAGGTGGTATGCTAACCAAATATTCTGATTATAGCAATAGCGGTTATAAAGGATTTGCTCAGTGGAATAATAGCAACAATAACAGAAAATTAACTATTGCATTAAAGAATATTGCTACTGGCACGTACAAATTAACCATTTTTTCTGCGGACAACTCATCATCAAGAGGTATATTTGATGTTGCGGCAAGCGGAACTTCACTTGGTACAGTTAGTTTTATTGCAGAAAGTGCAACTTTTGTAAAGCATGAATTAGATGCTACATTTACAACAGACGGAACAAGTCCGGTAGAAATTACTTTTGTACCAACAGCTGATACACCATCAAAACAAGTTTTCTTGTATAGTTTCGGTTTAACTAAAGTTGATGGCGGAGAGTCACAAGAGCCAGAATCTTCAACAGTAACTGAAACTACAACAACTACTACAACTACAACAACTACTACAACTACTACACAAGCTCCTGTAGCAACAGAATCTTATTCTTATGTTATTTACGATAACATGGAAAAAGATATCAACCCTTATGGCACAGAAACACTTGAAGCTGAAACTGATAATATGATTATCAGAGTTGTAGGTGGTTTGTTACACAAATACGCTAACTTCATTTCTGGATACAACTGTGCTCAATGGAACAGTTCAAACGAGAACATTGCCCTTGGATTTGAACTCAAAAACATTCCTGCAGGTGAATATGCTTTAACACTTATCACTGCAGATAACAACCAATCAAGAGGTACATTTGACATTGCTGCTAACGGTGTTGCACTCGGCGAAATGAACTGTTTGAACACAACAGGTTTAAAGATAACAGAACACGCATTTGACACTACTTTCAAGGCTGACGGCAGAAAAAATGTGGAAGTAACTGTTACTCCAACTGCAACTACAACAAGCAGACAAATCTTCCTTTACAGCATTGTTCTTACAAAGGTTGGCGAATGGGTAGAAACAGACGGCGAAACAACAGACGTTATTTCAACAGTAGACGGCGCTTCTATCAGACTTAACGAAGCAAATGGTATGAGATTCTATGCAACAGTTGATGCAGGTCTTGACCTTACTACAGTTGAAGAAATGGGTATCATTATCGCTCCAAAAGACATTGTAAAAGGTCAATTCTTCACAATGGAAGATGATCATATCAAAGTTGTTTATGATCACGTTAATAATGAACTTTGGGATGGTAACCAATTTGTTGGTTCTATCGTAAATGTTGCTGATAAAAACTTAGGCAGAGACTTTATCGCTCGTGCATATGTTGTAATTGATGGTGTAACATATTATGCTAAAGAAACTACATTTCGTAATTTAGCTGGTGTTGCTGATGCTTACATTGCAGATGCAAACGGCGGTTATGCTACATTAGATGAAGATACAAAAGCTTTAGTTGATGCTTGGGCTTCTGCTAACGACTAATCAAGGGGGTAACAATAATGAAATTTGAAAAAATCAGTTTAGAATTTGAAAAATATGAATCTCTTGATATCATTGCTTCATCACCAAGTAATCCAGAGGATCCAACAGTTACTACAACAGAGCCAACTACAAAATACGATCCTTATGAAAATGATAAATGGTAATTGCTAATATTTTTTTCATACAACTTTCCTTAATCAAAGAGCCAACCTCATTTGAGGTTGGCTTTTTGTTTGTGTTGTGATTTATTGAAATAAGTGTTATAATAAATAAAAGGAGTTATATTATATGAGAAAATGGAACTTTTTTAACGCAAATGAAATAAAACCAAAAGGTTGGCTTTATAATCAATTAAAGCTTCAAGCAGATGGCTTAAGCGGTAATCTTGATAAGGTTTGGCCCGATATTCGAGATAGCGCTTGGATAGGTGGAGAGCGTGAGGGTTGGGAGAGAGTACCTTATTGGCTTGATGGATTTATTCCCCTTGCATATCTGCTTGATGATAAAGATATGATAAAACGCGCAAAAAAGTATATAGATGCTATTATTGAAAGGCAACAAGCAGATGGTTGGATTTGTCCTTGCGTTACACAAGAACGAGCAACCTATGATACTTGGGCAATTCAACTTATAACAAAGGTTTTGCTTGTTTACTACAATTGCTCTAATGATGAACGAATTCCAAAAGTGGTTTATAAAACGCTAAAAAACTATTATGAATTGCTTAAAGATGGAACAATTGAACTTTTTAGATGGGGAAAATTTCGTTGGTTTGAATTGTTTATCTCACTTGAATTTATATATGAAAGATACAATGAGCCGTGGATTTTAGACCTTGCTAAAATAGTTAAAGAACAGGGCGCAAATTATAAAGACTTTATTCCTGATTGGAAACGCCCGTTAAATAAATGGACATTTGAAACACATATTGTAAACCTTGCGATGATGTTGAAAAGCGAAGCGATTAGTTGTGATTTGCTCAATGAGGAATATACAGACATCGCCGAAGAGTTTTACGAAATTTTGAAAAAGTATAACGGTACGGCAACAGAAACTTTTACAGGAGATGAGTGCCTTTCTGGCGTTTCTGCTATTCAAGGCACAGAATTGTGTGCGGTTGTAGAGCAGATGTTTTCTTATGAGTTGTTATTTGCTTATACAGGAGATTTTAAATGGCTTGAGCGATTGGAAGTTTTGGCTTTTAACGCATTGCCAGCGACTATAAGCGAAGATATGTGGACGCATCAATATGTGCAAATGAATAATCAAATTGCTTGTCAAACATTCCCTGGAAAGTCTTTGTTTAGAACTAATGGCTCACAAGCGCATTTGTTTGGACTTGAACCGAATTTTGGTTGTTGCACTGCGAATTTTAATCAGGGTTGGCCTAAATTTGCATTGTCAGCGTTTGTGTATAATAGCGAATGTGTAGCGAGTGTTGTGCCTATCCCAAGTCAAATAAAAACTAAAGATTACAATATAACGCTTGAAACCAATTATCCTTTTGAAAACACGCTTAAATACATAATTAAAGCGAATAAGGATTTCATATTTGAAGTAAGAATCCCTCAAGATGCAAAAAATGTTACAGTAAGTGGCGAAACCACAACCGAAAATCTATTAACATTTAGTATAAAAAAAGAAGAGCATCGCGAGTTGCTAATTTCATTTGATTTTACACCGCATTTTGAGAATTATGAATATGGTTTAAACTATGTGAAATATGGCAATCTTATATTCTCTTTGCCTATTGAATACGAAAAAATTATGCATGAGTATGAAAAAGATGGCGTGGAAAGAAAATTCCCATATTGTGATTATGAGTTTATACCAAAAAGTGATTGGAATTACTCGTTTGCAGATAAATCGCTTAAAGCAGAAGCAAAAACCATTGGAAACATTCCTTTCTCTCAAAACAATCCACCTGTTATAATAAAGGCAAAATTTAAAAAAATTGATTGGGGATTTGAAGATGGATATGATAGCGTTTGCGCAAAAATACCGCAATCGTTAACTCCTATTTCAGCAGAAGAAGAATTGTTGCTAATACCATATGGTTGCGCGAAATTGCGAATGACTTTATTGCCGTTTGTGAAATAAATTCGAATAATATGCTAAAATAAAAAGCCAACTCTCAAAATGAGAGTTGGCTTTTTGCTTGTGTGTTTTCAATTTGTCTGCCTTCGTGGTTGATTGTGAAATTGTTCGTCATAATGAGTTTTGAAATTGGCAGGATTTCATAGCCGTCTGAAATAAGTTTTTCGAGTATAATCGGCAACGCCTTCGGCGTGTTTTTAGCGGCATTGTGAAATAGAACAATATCGCCCGATTTCACATTATTCAACACACCATTAACAATTTTTTCTACTGTATAATCCTCTTTCCAATCCCGAGAGTCAACGATTGTTATGAAAGTAAAGTTTAAAAATGATTTAGTTTTCTATTTGTTATCAAGTTGCTTTCTATAAAAATCTTTGTTTTCTTTATAATATTTCATATCTTCTTTTGGGCTTATGCCGAAAAAGCTTTTGTAATTTTTAAAAAATGCTGAATAATCATTATAACCGCACAATTCTGCGATTTTGTGCAATTTATTTGTTTTTTTGTACATCATAAATCCTCTTGCAGCCCACATTCTTTCTCTTTTTAGCATTTCACAAAAGTTTGTATTATAAAATTTTTTGCAAACCTTATTAACATACTTTTCTGATACAAAAAATTCTTCCATAACATCGGCGATTTTGATTTTTGTTAATGTTCGTGATGTTATGTATTTAAATATCTTCAAATCATATTCATGAGAAAATTTTGCAGGAAGATGTTGATGGATTTTATCGTAAACTTCGCAAAGTTCAGATAGAATTAAAACAATAATCGACTTAAATATTTCTGTGTGTTTGGATTTCAAGATATCTTTATACGCTCTTTTAATTAAAAAATCAACTTCAGTTAATTCTTCGTGGCTGTAAACGCAAAGCTCGTTTCTTTCTTGTTTTTTGAATGCCCTGTAAATCTTGCTTTCCTTGTCACAAGTTTCTAATAATGAAGGATGAAAACTTATGGTTGCAAACTGCATTTCTTCATTCTCTTTAAGCACAATTAAATCAAATTTTTCATAAGGCCTACATAAAAAAACATCTCCGTTGTTAAGTTCAACGCTTTTACCATCGCTCACAATTCTAAAATTTCCGTTTTGAACATAAAGCAACGAATAGTCTGTTTCATACCATTTGTAAAATACCGCTTCTCTTTTTTTACTTATCGTTGAAAAAAATTGAAATTTAAGTTCTTCTTTGAAAAAGGTTACAATACAGTCTGTAAGATAACTTTTATTCATAAACTCACCTCTGCTTTTATTATATATTATCAAGCAGAAAAGTCAATAGAAACGGTTGGATTTTGCAATAGACTTTCAATGATAAATGCATTAAAATATAAAATGTGTAAATCTGTTATACACTTTTTTGAAAAATTCATAAAAAGGAGACAAAACAAAATGAAAAAGATTTTATCTATCGCACTCGCAGTTGTTATGATTTTTGCAATGGTAACAGTAAGTATTGTTTCATCATCTGCTGAAACAACTACTGCAATCGTTTTTGATGCTGATACGTTTGCAGACACCATTAAAACTGGAAAAACAGGTACATCGGGTGACATTGACAAGTATGTAGTGTCAAATTCAAACAACAATAATATCTCGATTATTGACAGCACCCTTTCGGGCGGCTCAAAGGTTCTTGAAATCAAGAGAACGGGCATTTGGGACGATATGGGCGTTAACTACGCTAATAGTAATTTAGGTGCTTTGGCACAAAACAGTATCGGTTTTAAATTCTGGGCTGCTTCTAACACATCAACAGGTGCAGCAGTAAACTCTTTGACAGCAGGTTTTAGATTTACAGATGCCAACGGTAATCATACTTATGTATCTGCTGATGGTTGGTATGGCGCTAACCAATTAGGCAAGCTTACTGACGAAGGCGCTTATTATGAAATCAAATGGGATACAACAAAACTTGACCCTGAAGCAGGATTTACTGCTGGACATAACAGACTTAATCCAGCAAACAACGGAAATAGCGATACAACAAGAGTTCTTGATACATCAAAACTTGGAACAATGACAGCAATTCATATTGTTTTTGAAGATGCTGGTCAAGAAGGTAGAACTTATTATGTTGATGATTTCCAGTTTATTTATGATGGCGAAGCACCTGAAGTTACAACTGTTCCATCAGTTGAACCTGAAGAACCATCTGAAGAAGAAACTTCTTCAACCACAACAACCACAACAACTACAACAACTACAACAACCACAACAGTTCCAAGTGTACCTTCTTCAAACCTTGCTTTAGGTAAAAATACAGTTTCTTCTGCTCTTGAAAGTAGTAGTCATCTTGCTTCAGAAGCAGTTGACGGTAAAAATACTGAAGATGCTAATAACAGATGGGCAAGTGCTTATGTTGACAATGCTTGGTGGGTTGTTGATTTAGGCGATGTTTATGATGTAAACAGTATCAAAATCTATTGGGAAGGCGCTTATTCAAAAGAGTATAAAATCCAAGTTGCAACTGATGAAGCTGCTTGGGCAGATGTTTCTTCTAAAAACTTAACAAATAATCAAAAAGATGAAACATATTGGACTACTATTTACACTGGCGGTGCTACAAAAAAAGGTTTGCAAGAACTTAATTTTGCAGAAGAAAACGCTGCAAGATATGTTTGCTTCCAAGGTGTAAAGAGAGCGACTACTTATGGTAACTCTTTCTATGAGTTTGAAGTTTATGGTGCAGAATTCAAGAATGAAACAACAGACCTTATTTCAACAGTTGACGGCGCTTCAATTCGTCTTAATGAAGTTAATGGTATGAGATTCTATGCTACAGTTAATGCAAATCTCGACTTAGAGACAGTTGCTGAAATGGGTATCATTATCGCTCCAAAAGATGTTGTTGAAGGTACTTTCACAATGGAAGATGACCACGTTAAAGTAACATATGACCATAAAACACACGAACTTTGGGATGACAACCAAATAGTTGGTTCTATTGTAAATATTGCAGATAAAAACTTAAATAGAGATTTTATCGCTCGTGCCTATATTGTAATTGATGGTTTAACATATTATGCTAAAACCACAACAGTTCGTAGTCTTGCGCGTGTAGCATCTGTTTATAAAGCAGATGAAAACGGCGGTTATGCAGAATTAGATGAAGAAAAGAAAGCTCTTGTTGATGAGTGGGCAAAAAAAGACCAATTAGGCGAAATTACCTATGTCGACTTTAAAACAAGTGCATTTAAAACACAAAACCAATCTGGTTATATGTTAGAAGACCCTGCTTTCTTAATTTTGCCACCAAGTTATTCTGAATATGGCGAGGCAACAAGACTTGTAATGTATTGTCATGGTTATTCAGAAACTGTTGATAATTTAAGAAATAATCGAGTATGGTTTGATTATTTTGCTCATAATGGTTATGCAATATTGGTTACAGATGCTGCTGGTTATGCTAATATGGGCTGTCCTGATGCTACAACAGCTAATATTAAAGCGTATAATTATGTTGTTGATAATTACAACATCAAAAAAGATGGTATATTTGTTAAGGGCTCATCAATGGGTGGTATGGCAGCGCAAAACCTTGTTTGTTCAGGCGAAGTTCCTGTTATAGCACAAATCAACGAAAGCCCAGTAACATCATTCTATCGTCAACTTTACTGTGATTCATGGACAGATTCAGGTGTTCATCTTGTTCACTGGAGTTTCAACTTCGATTTCACAGGTTTTGAAGATGAAAACGGAGTAAAATATACACCTCAAACATTCCCTTATTCAAAATCAATGGATAGTATTTCTGATGATGAAAGACAATTATTCATAAACAACTTTGAAAAGAAAATAGTTCCTAATAATCATATTTGGAAATATGTTTCATGTTTTGATTATGAAAACAAAACC
>JAZQFC010000007.1:0-2088 GCA_045539315.1 Acutalibacteraceae bacterium
GGTTTGTATTTCGCCAAGTAATGTCCCAAGTTTCGTAATCTTATCAAATGCGTAAATCTTGTCCATAAAAATACCTACTTATTTTGATTATATGTATGCCTACCTGTTAAGACATGGGTGGACACTTCATATTGTCCATGTATCGCACCAATGCCATTCTCTAATTGTTTATAGTTTTGAGCATTAAGTTTTTGCGCTTTAATTTGTTCAATTTTTTGCCACTTTAATAACATTTGAATAGCAAAAGCAATAATGATAGCAATGGCTGGACCACTAATACCTAATTTACCAGTTTCGGTGTTTCTTGTGACTAAACCAGCACCAGCACGACCAACACGCATACCTTTTTCCCACCAACCACCAGTTGCTCTATTGATTAAAGGGTTAATGGCACGCAACTTTCTATTGTGTTCAACACCACCTTTTTCGCCACCGATAATAGAAACCCAACGACCTTTTTTAGCAGCACTCTTACGACCACTACCTTCTGGTTTAGTTCTACGACCATCACCACCACGAACAGCTTTTTGTTCAACAATAAATCTATAAATCGTTGCCATTAGTTTTCTCCTTGAACTTGCATTGTAATGCCAAGTGTTAACGTATCGCTTTCGGTGTTTTCAATATCAATATTATCAACAATCTTGCCTAAATACTTTTTGTTTTTGACAATGCCCCAACTAGACCAAAACTCACTAATTTCATAGATGATATTTGGACTAATAAGTGGTTTATTATCACTACCATTTTCAATATCGCCATATCTAGCATAGTCAAACCACCATTTGATTAAATCAATGTTAAAATCAGCAATAAATGAGTATTGAATATTAAGACCAATGCCATCAGTGTGACTATTTGTTTTAAAATTGTTAGACACTAATTGATTCAATTGTGTGTTAGCGCTATTACCACTAGGCATTTCAAGTGGTTCTAAATATTGAATTGTTTGATTTTCGTAAGTAATAGGTGTTTCGGCTTTGATTTGCTTTCTAATAACACCGATTTTGATTAGGTCATTACCTAAAGCAACTTTATCACTTACAAGTGTGCAACTACCACCAAAACTAATTTCGCAATATTCTTCACTATTAAGTGTTCTTGGCTCATCACAACGCAAACTATCAAAACTCATTGATAATTTAAACTTTTCAAAACTTGTGTGTTCTGGTGGAAAAACAATTCTATCAACTGTGCCATCATCTTCTACAACTTGATAAGCCCAAATGCCTTGAGCACCATAAAAGTATAATCTAGCAACTTTTAATTTTTCGCCATTTGTTATATAAACATAATAGTCTTTTGTTATGTCATCTAACGCAATACCATTAGCAATAAGATTTGCAATTATTGTATTTTTATCACTAGCATTATTGATTGTGCCAATATAAACACCATCTTCTAAAATTGGTGCGCCATCGTTTTCGCCAATAGTTCCAACTAAAAATGGTTTAGCGAATATATGTCCATTTTCATCAATACAATCTAATTGCGCTATATCGCATTTACGACCTTTTAGTTCGCTAATAAGATTATTGATAGTAATAAGCATTTGGTCACGATTAGCGAGAGTGCAACGAATAGAACAAGTCCAACTAAAAGGAATAATTAGACTAGAATATAAGTTTGTAATCGTTGGATTTTCAGGAGATAAAATAACACCATTGCCAATAAGACCAGTTCTATTTTGTTGGTCGGCAATATCTCTATATGTTTCAACGAAACGATCCACTTCATCTTGGTTTTTTAATTGCTCATAAAAACTAGTGATATTGATTTGTTCTTTACCACCAAAAAGGTTTACATTGTCTTTATGCGCTATGGCAAGTGTTTGTTCTATTGCTTGTCTAATAAACTCTATTGGAAATGTTTTAAGCATAATTATTCTCCTTCATGACTATAAAAAATGTCTAATATAGTTGATACATCTTCGCCCCATTCCATAGCAAGTTCTTCTTCTAAACCTGTTTTTTGCACTCTTAATGGTTTAAGACCAAACTCAATAGCAATTTCATCAACGATATGTTCATTTAACATTCTTTCAATGTATTGATAATGCTCGTTCAAGTATGAATTAGCCTCTCTATT
>JAZQFC010000008.1:0-5688 GCA_045539315.1 Acutalibacteraceae bacterium
TGCAGCAAAATATGACTCTGCAAGTGAATTTTAAGAGGTGAATAAAATGAAATTTGAAAAAATCAGTTTAGAATTTGAAAAATATGAATCTCTTGATATTATCTCGGCTTCAGAAGGAGCAGAAGACCCAACAGTAACTCCTACAGAGCCAACTACAAAATACGACCCATATGAAAATGATAAATGGTAAGTGCTAATATTTTTTTCATACAACTTATCCTTAGTAAAAAGCCAACTCCAAAATTGGAGTTGGCTTTTTGTTTTTAGTATTCTTCCCTCGTGTCATGGTGAGTGAGGCGCAACCATCTTAAAAAGATTCTTCGGCTTCACTTCGGCAACGCTTACGAATGACGGCGGGATGTGGGCATCCCGCCCTACGATAAATCTAAAATATATTCGTAGGGGTCGGCATCCTTGACGACCCTTTTAAAAACGCGGGTGGAGTAGAACCCCACACCCATTAGACGAACGAAGTGAGGCGCAAGGTTCTGGGGCACCCATTCAAAATCTTTGATTTTGTTAATGGGTCAGGTCCTTACAATAAATCTTTTATACATTCGTAGGGACAGGCGTCCTCGACTGTCCATCTTAAAGATTCTTCACTGCGTTCAGAATGACGGCAGAGGTTGTTTTGACCATCATCCGTCTTTGCCTTTGGCAAATCCACCTTCCCCTGAAAGAAGGCTCTGTAGGTATCGCCTTTTGGCGATGGAATTTTTACTCATATTCTTTTCTAAAGTCGTAGTTGCTTGTTTCAAAAGGCCAGTTAACACGCTTGTTTTTGTTTCTATTAATTGCAGCATTTGTAGATGGCGGAAAACCATAATATTTAATAAAAGCGTGATAAAAAGAATCGTAAGAATTATAACCACACAAAAGAGCAATAGTTTTCATATTGTTAGTTGGATTGTTTAGTAATATTTTTGCCTTTTCCATTCTTACTTCAGTTAAGTAACCTAAAAATGACTTTCTTTTCATTTTTTTACAGATTCGATTTATTGAACTTTTAGAAATACCCAAAGCATCGCTAACAGAGTCGAGCGTTAAGTTTTTTGTGTGGTTTTCTTCAATATAAGTAACAGTTTTTACAAGCATATTTTCTTCAACTTTTCTTGATTCGCCCAAAAGAATATCTAATTCTAAATTAAGTTGTGAAACTAAATTTTTAACACGCAAAAGAGTGTGATATCTGCCTTTATCATTTTTCATACAATAAATTATTGAATTTATGCATTCAAGACAAAGGTTTGAAGAAAAATTATTGATGTTGTATATTGAATTAACATCGCTATAATTAAAAATCCTAAAAATATCTTTTTCATCGGCAGTGTTTTTGAAAACAATAGGGTCTATGTCTATAATAATATATTCTCCGACATCAGAAAGTAGTTCAAACTCCTCTTGTTCATTGATTTTACCGATAATAAGACTGCCTTTTCCGAGTGTAAAAGATTTTTTTAAATAATCATTCTTTTCATTTCTAGTTTTTGTTACTTTAAATTTGCCATCAATAATATAACTAATGGAATAATAACTAAAGTTTGATTTAAAAATATCTCCCCAAACGCCTTTGTATAATTTTAAATATTTAATCAAAAAGTCTTTTTGTACGTGTGGAATAAATTGGTTTTGTCTATTTTCCATAAATTCAACCTCTTGTGTTTGTTAATTGCTACAATTATAGCACATTTTGACTATAATTTCAATAGTTCTGGAACAGAAAATCAATTGATTACGAAAAAATAATTTTGTATAATTATATTAACATATTGGTTTTAAACCAAAGAAAGAAAGGAAGAAATTTAATGAAAAAAGTTTTATCAATCATTTTATCAGTTTTAATGGTTGTTACTTTGTTTGGTACTGCAATTGTTGCAAATGCTGATGACACAGTAACATACAAATTAAATGATGAAACAGTACTCTCAAAAGTACGTCCAGTTGGTAGATACGAACTTGTTGAAAACGGACTCGCTTGTGACTGGGTTGCTTCCGGTTTCGAGTTCACTGCTGACTGTGAGGGCGATGTATCAGTTACTATGACTGCTTCTTGTTCTGACCCTACTGGTAGAGGAGACTGGAATAAAGACGGTTATTTAACTGTTTTTGTTGACGGTGTTCGTCAAAACTATCGTGTTCGTTACATGAGTGGTACTCTTACCGTGAACATTGTAGAAGATTTACCTGCAGGCGTTCACACATTTAGAGTTTTCGATCAAGGCGACCTTGGCACAAAAATAGTTTTCCATTCAATTAACCTTAGCGGTACTTTAGGTGAAAAACCTCAAGAAAAAGAAGTTATCGAGTTTATTGGTGACTCTATTACTGTTGGTTACGGTTCACTTGATAATCCAAGTGGCCCTGATGCTCGTTATTCAGATGGTACTCGTACTTATGCATTCATCACAGCTGAAAACTTTGGTATGGAAGCTCGTGTTGTTGCTCGTTCAGGTGGTACAATGGGTTCTGAATACACAGACTACACAACAAATCAACGCGCAGGTGGTAGTTATGACTATTCACTTAAAAAACCAAAAGCAGTTGTTATCGCTTTAGGTGCTAACGATGGCGCTAAAACTATTGATTATTATAAAACAAATATCAAAAAGTTTGTAGATGCTATTCGTACTGGTTATAACGATGTGAACATTCCTTTCGTTTTCACTTCATATATTATGAGTACAGGTGAAGCGTTACGTTACAACCAAACTCAAGCAATTAAATTATTGCAAGAACAAGATCCTGTTGCTTACGGAAACATTCATTATGCATTCTGTGATACAAACGCAGGTGGCCACCCAAATCAAGCCCAACATTTAAAAGCGGGTAACAGATTAACTCGTGAACTTATTGAACTTGGTGTTATGAGTGAAACTGATTTAAGAGATGATGCTACTATCACTCTTACAAAAAATGAAGCTGCTCAAAGCAACATTAATAAATTTGATTCTGTTGTTGGTGTAGGTAAACCATTAGGTTCAAGTGTTGCTTATTCAGGTATCACTGGTGAATTGGTTGACCCACTTGACCCTGCAGATGCTGGCAGTGAAACTGCTAAAGCGGTTAAATACACTGTTGATGGCACTCAGGAATCAACAAGCGATTATCGTTATTTGAAAGTTACTGCGGGTACTATCAATAGCGCTATTATGAATACAAAAGGCATTTCTTTCTATATCAACTATAAAGATACTGATTATACAGGCGCTGAAGGTCAAACTTGGAGCACTCCGAAAATTGTTTTGACCGCAGGCGATAAAATGAAGATTATGTCTATCCCAGGTGTTGAAGATGGTAAAACAACAAAGGTTGAACTTTATTGGAATACAATGCCTGATTCCGGTTATGTTCTCTTAACAACATTCAGTGGTGGCGCTATAAAAGTTGGTTTAGACTTCTCGGGTCCTTGTGAATACACAATTGACAATATTAAAACTATCAACACAACTTATAGATATGCTACAAATGCAAATAAAGCATATACTTATACAACGGGTTATGATTCATACCCATTAATAGGTGTTACTGATAACTATGCAGCACCAACTACTGTTACAACTAAATATGATGATACATCAGCTCTTTCTCCTGCGGATGTAACAGATCCTGATAATTGGGTTGTAGGTTGGTACAATGCTGAAACAGGCATTTACAGTCCAACTTATAATGGCACTCTTGAAAATGAACGTGCTGCAGTTAAATCACTTGTAAAAGTTGATTCTCAATATGTTTATGGATTTACTATTTTGAATAACGATGAATACGGACTTAGAGTTGTTATTCGTGAGTATGATTCAAATGGTAAATTTATTAGAAGTTGGGGTGGTTTAGGTTCAGGTGAACACTACACTCCAACAGATAGTAATGTTAAATATGCAAGTGTAACTATTTATGGTAATGTTGCAAATACAATTAACCTTGTTAAAAATAGTACAATTTCTGTTATCATGCAGGTAACAGGTGAAAATGTAAAATACGATTGGGATCTTACTGCGGATAACTTCACAGTAAATTCAGGTTCAACATTAAAACCTGCTGCTAATACAAATTCATTCTTTAGCGAACAATATGCAAATGATGGTACACATCTTATTTCTGCTGGCAATACTGTTGGTTGCACTGCTACTTTGAAATCAAAAGCAACAGTAAAACCGGGTGTTTATTCAACAAGATTGTTTGCAAGAGTTACTGGTAAACGTGCTCTTGTTAACTTGTTTGTAAATGGTGTTAAGGTTAAATCAAACCTCAATACAGGTAATACAGGTGCAAACGCATTTACTCAAACAAGTACACAAGGCGGTTACGACCTTCCAATTCCACTTGATGAAAATACAGTTGCTATTGCTACTGAATCACAAGTTGAATTTACTATCACAATAACAAAAGTTGACGGTGATTATAGCGGTAACTTATATTTCAACTCACTTGAACTTACTAAAGTTGGTGAGTATGAAGGTGGCGAAGTTCCTGAAGAATCTTCTTCAACAACCACAACAACCACAACAACTACTACAACTACAACCACTACAACAACTGTTCCTGAAGAATCATCTTCTTCATCAGAAGTTGAAGGCGACCAAACAGTTGATGTAGTTTATACAATGGATGAAGGCAAGAGAGTTGCAGGCTTTGAAACCTATGGCGGTTATGCTACGGGTGCAACTACAGGATATGTTAACATAGGCACTGAAGAAGAGCCAAACTATGTTGCACAACTTGCGCTTCGTTCTGACGTAACTTCTTATGTTAGACTTCCTGCAGATTGGGCAGAAAAAGAAGGTTATATGGCTACAAAACTTTCTTTCCAAGTTTGGAGACCACACTCAGGTTCACAGTACTTCAAATTTGCAAACGGAATAAAACTGTATAGTGGTTATACTAAAGGTGCAGGTACAGGCAGTTCTGCAACTATCTGGTCAGGAACAGGCAACCTTTGGATAGGCACTGCTCCACAAACAATCTCTGCTAACCTTACAAATACTGATGCGTACGATTACGACTACATTGTTTGGGGTAACTACGGTCAAACCTCTTCATCAACTAACGGTGTTGCTTTGTATATAGATAACATCACAGTTACATTTGAAAAACTTGACCCAAATAGAGAACCTGCTCCAACTCCTGAAAAACCTGTTGCTACAGATATTACAGGAAATACTGTAACATTACAAGCAGTAACAAACGCTCTTTATTCAAAAGACGGTGGTGAGACATGGCAAACTTCTAACAAGTTTACAGGGCTTACTGCAGGAACAAGTTACAATTTCTGTGTAAAGATTAAAGAAACTATAACAAATCTCGAGTCAGCAGTTTCAGAAATTACTGTAGTTACAACTACTGCTGAATACGTCTTTAAAGCATCAGAGTCTTCGCCTAAAGCGTCAGGCGGTACCGCTAAAACAGACGTATGGCAAAACGCAACTGACGGTACAGGCACTTATAACTATGTAAGACACTATGACCCTGTGGTTGGCAACAAGATTTCATTTACTATAAAAGGTATACAACCTGGTAAGTATGAACTTATTGTTGGTAGTAGAAACCTTGCTTCAAGACCTACTTATTCTGCTGTTGTAACTGATACTTTAGGAAATACAAGTTCGTTCGGTAGTCTTGATTTTGCTGATTTATCAACAGTTGATCCTAAAAACCCAACAGCTACTTATCATAGACTTACTACAGGTACTG
>JAZQFC010000009.1:0-11622 GCA_045539315.1 Acutalibacteraceae bacterium
AAATACTTATTTGAATGTTGTATATGAAGTATCATTAGAGTTTTCAAAAGAAATGAGCAAAGAAGAAACAATAAATTTGTTGGCAAAAAAGACATCTGGATTAACTCCGGTTTTCTCTAAAATTTCTTTATTAATTTCGCAAATAACAAATTCTAGTCCGTTTGGCGTTATCGTTACGCCTCCTATATATGACCCAAAAGAAGTAATTATTGAATAATAAAAAATAATCACCTTCCAAATCTGAACCATTCGGGTTAGATTAGAAGGTGATTTTATTTATAAGTCTATTTATCATAGTTTAAGAGTGTAATATTGGGATAAAGTGTTCGAAGATATAGAAAAATTTTTTAGGTTGTATTATAATATAAGTAAAATAGAATAGAATTTGTAGAACTCTACGCTTAGTTTGGTGAATTTTAATTAAACGTATGTTATAATCAACTTACGAAAGGAGAATGGACTATGAACCAAGAAAAAATAGGAAAATTCATTTTAGAACTTCGTAAGGAAAAAAATATGACACAAAAAGAGTTGGCAGATAAAATAGGTGTCACTGATAGAGCAATATCAAAATGGGAAAATGGCAGAGGTATGCCTGATTTATCTTTAATGAAACCGTTATGCGATGAGCTTGATATTACCATTAATGATTTAATCAGTGGGGAAAGAGTAGAAAAACAAGAATATCAAGAAAAATTAGAAGAAAACATCTTAAATACAATTAATTATTCAAATAAGAAGATTAAGAAATCCAACAAAATATTTAAAGTAATTATAGGGATTACAGGAACAATAATACTATTGATGGTTTTATTAATTTCAATGTTTTTTATTGATGTAAGCAGAATGAAACAAAATAAGCCTGTAATTTTCAGCACTTGGGGATATGAATATACTCCGCCAATAGATTTGCACGAAGATGAAATCTATTCATCTATTAAAAATTATTTAGTTGATAAAGGAGATAGTGAACCTAAACATCACGATAATGAAAAAACATTTGTAAGTATGAGAGTATATTTAATAGAAGAAAAAAGTGATGAATTATATTATATTTATTCTTGGGTAATGAGCGGTAAATATTATTTAGAGAATAATGAAATAAAAGAAGATAGTGCTTCATCGATACCATATAAATTCAAAGTTGAAAAAGTAGATGGCGAATACGTTGTTACGGATTCCCGAATACCAAGAGATGGTAGTTATTATTCTGAAGATATGAAAAATATATTCCCAAGAAGTGTAAGAAACGATATGGGTGAATGTTATAGTGATGGAACAACTGAAAGATTGAATATGGAAATAGAAGAACAAGCAAAAATATATTTTCACAAATAGCAAATCAAAAATTATTTAGTTATTTATAATTTTAGCAAAGTAATTATATAGATGTGGACCTTCTAGACTCGAACTGACGGTTCGTCTTTTATGGACGAAAAGCCAAAAAAATAGCGAAGCATTTGCTTCGCTATTTTTTTATCCAATCCGAAGGATTAGTATGTAATCGCCGTTAGGCGTATGTAAACACGCGTAGCGTGTATGGCATCACTACGGGTGCATTTTTCTTCGGATTGATTACATACATTTTCTTACGAAAATAATTCAATAGACGAAGAAATTTTCAAAAAACAGAGAAACCTTTGTGGTAGAATACAAAGAATGTTAACTGCTTCTTGTATTACAATTGAAAAGAAAATAAATCAAAAATAACCAAATCGTTAAATGTAGCAAGATGATTTATCATCGAAGACAACACGACTATTTCTTTTAGTTGGGGTCGTTGAAAATACACTTAAACTTATTAAAAATTGACATTTATAAACTCTTATGATATACTAAATATGCCAAACAAATTTTATAGTTAGAATTAGTGGTATCTTTTTCTTTTTTTACAAAGAATTATATGCCTTTGTTTTGACACACTATTTTTATGGGTTGGCAAAACCGCAAACTCCATTGAATAGTGTGTCAGAGATACTCTAATTCTATTTGATTTGTTTGGCGACAATCGGAGTTTGCGTTTTTCGGTGTGGGCAACTTCGGTTGCTCACACTTTTTATTTTAAGGAGATAAAGAATTATGGAAACAGATAAGATAAGTAATTATCCTGATTTAGTAAAGTATCGAAGAAAAGGTATGATTTTGCCTTTGATTTTCACAGGTATTTTTGAAATCTTACTAATAATAGGAATTGTGATTTTATGTATAACTGATATGTTTATAAATCACTTTGTTTTTTATTTAATAATTGTTTGTGTGGCATTTATACCTATTGTAATGTTAAAACCTTTTTCATTTATTAAAGATAAAAACTATGATGGAAAAGTTGAAAAAATTGAATATAAAGAACTTATAAGTGAAGACAGGCAAATACCAGTTGGTCATATACATGGTATTGGTGATTTACAAGACGAGCGTTCTAATGAGCATGTTGATTGTTGGCAAAGAATTACTATAAATACAGATGATAATAAAAAAGTTATTTATGATGCCAAACTTGATGTTGGTAAAACTCATCAAGATGAGGGAATACCAGTTGGCTCTTTTGAGGCAAAAAAGTATGTTGTTTCTTCGTTATTAGACTACTATAAAGTTGGAGATGAAGTTGAACATTTTTTGGGATTTTATTATAATAAAAAGAAGAATTTAAATCCAAATGAAAAGAATATTTGCATTGTCTGTGGAGCATTAAATCTTCAAAAAGATGATGTGTGCGCGAATTGTGGACATTCAATTGTAAAGTAAAGGAGATATTTATGAAAAAAATAGTTTCTTATGTTTTGATAGTGTTGATGTTATTATCATTTGTTGGTTGCAATGGTAATGAAGAAAATGGGAACAGTGTGATTGATGAAATTCAATCCAAAAAATCAGTTCAAAAAGTTGAAGAATATGAATTTACTGCAAATTCATTGCAAGGCTATAGAGCATATAACATTATGTTCAAATCAAATGAGTTGAATATTTGCAGTTATTTGTCAATGCCTGAAAGTTATAGTGAGTTGGGCTGTCCTACTATTATTTATCTTCCAGGTAGTATGCCAAGTCAGGAGAATTCTGCTCAAAAATTCACGATGTTTGGCGCGATAACTTTTACAATGGTAATGCGTGGCTCCCAGCCTAGCGAAGGTCAAAAAGATTTAGGCGATGATGATTACAATGACACTAAAATTTTATATGATATAGTTCAAAATTTAAGTTTTGTTGATACAGACAATTTATATGTAATTGCATCATCAGAACAGTCTATAAATGCATTAAAATTATGCGCAGATTACGATAACATCAAAGGTTTAGTTTTGGATTCGCCAATAGTTGATTTGGCTAAATTATATGATTCAAGCCCTGATATGATGAAAGAATATTTTGATGAGATTTTGGGTGGTTCACCTAAAGATATACCACAAGAGTATGCTAATAGAAGTGCAATCAACTTTGTTGATAAAATAAAATGTCCTGTTTTAGCAATGGAATACGAAATGGGTGGAGTTCAAGTGGTAACCACTGATGTTACTAAAGATTTTATAAACAAATTAAAGAAACAAGGTGTAAAAGCCGAGTTTAAATCAATCGAAGAACCTGGTACAGATTATTCAGGTCAAGCATTAATAGAAGCAATAGAGTTTATCGGATTATAACAACAAAAGCTTCATCTATGAGTAGAAAAAACACCCTCCTTCGTCTACAATAGAAGTGGGTTTGCTAACTACATCAAAAAGACGAAGGAGGAATCAAGTAATGAAACTTGAAACAAATAGTTTAGCACATACAAAATGGAACTGCAAATATCATATAGTTTTTACACCAAAGTATCGTCGCCAAGTGATATATGGAAAATATTATTAATATTATAAGAAAGGAATGATGAATAGAGTGGATACCGAAAAAACGTTTTTAACGCACGATGGTTTTAGTCTAGTTTATGAAAAACTTTCAGAGAAAGATTTGGAGATAGCAAGACATTTCATAGAAACAATTAGCCATTTACAAGAAATACACCAACTCTTTCTAATTTTTAAGAATGATATTGATAATCTACAAAAAGATGATGTGTGCGCGAATTGCGGACATTCAATTGTAAAGTAAAGGAGTAACATTATGATTAGAATTGTTATCAAACGCATGATTATGATGAACAAAATCAAAAAGCATTGCAAACTAAACGGACTAATTCTTAAAATATATAATAAATTTTATATGTTTTCTTTAAATTGTAGAAATGATTTTGATTTTTCGATTAAGACAATTGATAAAGAGTATAAAGTAAAGTTTTTTGCTACTTTAAGTAAAACATCTTGGGTTAATTTTAGAGATGAGTATAAATATCAAATTTGTCGTGTTAATAAAGTGTTTAGAAGATTTGATGATAATACCCGTAAATATGACGAAAATAAAATTAAGCCTATTTCAGTTATGAAAAACTTTGAACAAACCGAGAATGTAGTGCCTGTATTATTAATGTGTCCTGTTAGTATTTACGAAATAAGATATACACACGGTAGTCATATAGAACATTTATCTGTTGGTGATAAAATTGGAGAATTTGTTTTTACAAACACAACAAATCTATTAAAAATGTTATAAAAACCACACCTTATGGTGTGGTTTTTTAATTTTCACCAATTTGGGTATAATAATTTCATATCAACTTTAAAGGAGTTTTTAAATGGAGTCGATATGGAATATTACCACACGCCCTTTGCAGTTTGAATCGCTTGAAAGTGATGTAAAAACCGATGTGCTTATAATCGGTGGTGGTATAGCAGGGATTTTGTGCGCTTATATGTTAAAGCAATCGGGCGTTGACTGTGTTTTGGTCGAAGCAGACCGAATTTGCGGTGGTGTTACTGGGAATACAACTGCGAAAATCACTCTTCAACACGGTCTTATTTATGAAAAAATCATCAAAAAATATGGTGTTGAAAAGGCGAAAATGTGTTTAAATGCGCAACAAACTGCTTTGAAAACCTATGAAGAATTATGCCAAAAAATCGACTGCGATTATAAATCTCAAGACGCTTATGTTTATTCTGTTGACGACCTTTATAGTATCGAGCGAGAGGCGAAAGCGTATGAATTACTCGGCTTGAAAGCAGAATTTTTGAAAAAAGTACAACTGCCTTTTAAAATTAAAGGCGCATTAAAGTTGCAAAATCAAGCGCAGTTTAATCCGTTAAAATTTTGCTACTCGTTAGCAGAAAACTTAAAAATATACGAAGACACAAAGGTTATTGAGATTTTTGACGGTGGTGTAATTACTAATAAAGGAAAGATTTTTGCAGATAAAATAATTGTTGCAACGCACTTTCCGTTTGTGAATAAATATGGTGGCTATTTTCTTAAAATGTATCAACATCGCTCTTATGTTTTGGCGCTTGAAAATGCTGATTTGCCTAATGGAATGTATGTTGATGAAAACTTGAAGGGCTTGTCTTTCAGAGAGTATAACGGTTTGCTTTTGTTAGGTGGCTCTAGTCATAGGACAGGAAAATCAAGCGAAGGTTGGACGAGTTTGCGAAAGTTTGCTAAAAAAGTTTACCCTAATGCAAAGGAAGTGGCGCATTGGGCAACACAGGATTGTATGACATTAGACGGTATTCCTTATATCGGTCAATATTCACGCAGGTTTTCTAATGTTTTTGTCGCAACTGGCTTTAATAAATGGGGTATGTCATCGTCAATGGTTGCGGCGCAAGTTTTAACAGATATGATAAATGATAGGCAAAATGCAAACGCACAAGTGTTTTCGCCATCAAGAAGAATTTTTCATTCACAACTTGCAATAAATTTAGCCGAAACCACGATAAATATGCTAATGCCCACTGTGCCGAGATGTCCGCATTTGGGGTGCGCGCTAAAATATAACCCATATGAACATTCGTGGGATTGCCCTTGTCACGGCTCAAGATTTACCAAAGATGGCAAACTAATCGAAAACCCAGCAACAGACGATAAAAGAATGTAAAAACCGTGAATTTTCACGGTTTTTTGTGTTTTATCTGCTATATTGTTTGTGTACTTGAAATTATATTGCCAATATGTTACAATATTTTCAGGTGGTGATATAATGAAAAAAATAATTTCTTTAATTTTAATTCTTTTAATGGTTTTTTCTTTAACGAGTTGTGGTGGCGATGTTTCTGATGTGAAAATTGATTATGGCAAATCAGAAATTTATACCAAAGAAGATATGGATGCAGCGATTGAAGAAATAAAGTGCGAGTTTGAAACAAGTGCTTGGCACGATATGAAACTCTTAAGTATTACTTATTCTTCGGATTCATTTTGTAATGAAGAAAATATTGCTTGGTTGAATGATTTGGCACATGGTGAAATTGTTTTTGACCAAGTTATTGAATTTTATGGTGAGTTTTATGTTTCAGACAAAGCAGAAATCGCTGGAGGATTAGTACACGATTCGGTTATGGAATATGGTTGGCATCTTGGTCGTTCAAATGGCGGAGAATGGCATTTGAAGTCTTGGGGTCAAGGTTAATTATGTTACAATGTTTTTCAGGTGGTGATATAATGAAAAAAACAATTTCTTTAATTTTAATTCTTTTAATGGTTTTTTCTTTAACGAGTTGTGGTGTAGATACATCTGATATGAAAATTGATTATGGCAAATCAGAAATTTACACAAAAGAAGATATAGACGCGGCAATTGAAGTTGTATTAGATGAAGTTAAAACATGGTTTTCTATTGATAAAATTTACTCGTTTTCCTATGTGTCATACGAGAATAATTCTGATTATGATATTGTTGGTTATGCAAATGAGTTAGCAGATAGTATAGGGCATGAACCGAATTTTGATCAAGCAATTGAATTAGAATGTGATTTTCATACAGCAAACTTTGCTGATAATGAGGGTTTTGAACCAAACGAAGATTATACCGGTTGGTCGTGGACACTCGCTCGTACAAATGGCGGTAAATGGCATTTAGTAACTTGGGGATATGGTTAAAGAAAAATAAATACTAATTTTCAAACCTCGTTAGATTTTAATCTATCGAGGTTTTTCTTTTCTTTTTATAAAATATGTGGTATAATGATAAAAATGCCTCCCTTGGTGTTTAGGGAGGCAATAACAAGTAATATTGAAAGGGTTGAATACTATGGAGTTTTTTGCGAAAACTTTTGATGAGTTAACAACGTCTGAATTATATGAAATTTTAAAATCAAGAGCGCAGATTTTTATGTTGGAACAAAAAATCTATTGTCTTGATATGGATGATGTTGATTACAACGCTTTTCATTACTTTTTGAAAGAGAATGACAAAATTTGCGCATATTTAAGGGCTTATTACTATGATGACGAGAAAACTACTGCTAAAATCGGCAGAGTTTTAAGCGTTGTTCATAACAAAGGTCTTGGAACAAAGTTGATGGAAAAAAGTATTAAACATATTAAAAATAATTTAAAATGCAAAAAAATAATTGTTAGCGCTCAAACTCAAGCAGTTGGTTTTTATGAAAAATGCGGTTTTGAGATTATTTCAGATGAGTATTTAGAAGAAGGCGTGCCTCATAAGAAAATGGAACTAAATTTATAAGGACGGTATTTTATGCAAATTGTTTTATTAACAGCAATTGGAGTAGGTTTTTCTACCGTAATCGGCTCGATTATTGGATTTTTATTTAAAAATTTTTCACATAAGTTTGCCGATATCGTTTTATCATTTGCAGCAGGGGTAATGCTCGCCGCCGCAGTTATCGGCCTTATATTGCCATCAGTTGAATATGGTGGAAAATACGGCATAATAACAACTGTTGCAGGTGTTTTTGCAGGCGCGCTTTGTATTAATGTAATTGATAAAGTTGTGCCTCATCTTCATAGATTTGTCGGTGTTGATGGCGAAAGTCATAACAATGCAAATTTAAATAAAGTTTTGCTTTTTGTAAGCGCAATTGCTATTCACAACTTGCCTGAAGGCATTGCGGCAGGTGTTGGCTTTGGTACTGAAAATGTATCACAGGCGCTTCTTATCGCAGGTGGTATCGCATTGCAAAACATACCTGAAGGTATGGTTATTATTGCGCCGATGTTATTAGCAGGCGTAAGCCCACGCAAAACCTTTATTTGCGCTATGATTACAGGTGTTATAGAAGTAATAGGCACAATGCTTGGCTATTTTGCAGTAAGCATCGCTTCAATAATTTTGCCTTTTGCACTCGCTTTTGCAGGGGGAACAATGCTTTATGTAATTAGTGATGAAATGATACCTGAAACCCATTCGCACGGGCATCAAAGGGGAGCGACTTATGCTCTTTTAGTCGGTTTTTGCATAATGCTTATAAGCGATGTTTTAATAGGATAAAAATTATAAAAATAAATAATCTCTCTTTTTGTGGTAAAAATAAGCATGAAAGAGAGGTTATTTTTATGTTTAAACACGAAAAAATGTTGTTTCATCCTGTGGAAGTTGAGCGTCCAAATCCACAATATGCAGTTCTTTTACAAGAACAATTAGGTGGCGCAAACGGAGAACTGAAAGCTGCAATGCAGTATATGTCTCAAAGTTTTAGAATTAAAGATCCTGAAATCAAAGATTTGTTTTTGGATATTGCTGCCGAAGAACTTGGTCATATGGAGATGGTAGCGCAGACAATAAATTTGTTAAACGGACACGATGTTGATGCTTCAACTGTGCCTGCTGGCGAAATTCAAACTCATGTTCTAACAGGGCTAAATCCCGGACTAATTAATGCTTCCGGTTATTCTTGGACAGGAGACTATGTATCTGTAACAGGCGACCTTTGCGCAGATATATTGTCTAATATTGCTTCAGAACAAAGAGCAAAAGTGGTTTATGAATACCTTTATCGTCAAATTGATGATAAAAAAGTAAAAGAAACAATTGACTTTTTATTAAATCGAGAAGAAGCGCATAATGCAATGTTCAGAGAGGCGTTTAACAAAATTCAAGACACAGGTTCAAACAGGGATTTCGGTACAACAAAGGCGGCCAAAATGTATTTTAGTATGTCAGAACCATCACCAAGTGATAGTTGTTTTATTGATTTTGATGCAAAAAAACCATCGTTTAAAGAATGAAAAAACGCACACCTTTTGGTGTGCGTTTTTTAAGTTTAATTATTTATAAATAGGTTTTATTGTGAATGAGAATTTGAGTGGGTCTTTAGAATTTCTTGTAAACTCTTCGTGAACAGCAGCGCCCCAAGAATTATCGCCGCCAACACCTTGCATAAATCCGTTAACAAACACTCTTGTGCAATAAACGTCAGGCAAATAAGTTGGAGTTATTGCGCTTTCAATTTCATCAGGAGTGTAGCAAATAGCAGACATATCAAGTGTGCCTTCTGCTTTGAACTCTAAACCGATTCCGTCTTTATTAAGTAACTTCATCCAACGAGTTTGGTGTCTGTTGCCATAATCTTGCGGACGCATATATTTAGGGAATTGGCTTTCAACCTCTGTTTCATAAATGCCGAGTTTACCGCCTGTGAATTTATCAATATATGTGTGTTCAGGGCCAAGACCATACCAAGAAAGATTTGAAAATTCTTTTTTCATTGAAACCATAAGACCGGCGCAAGGGAATTTAGGCATATTATCAATACCTTGATAATCATAATCAACTTTCAAACTACCGTCAGCGTAAACTGTTGTTTGCACAGTTGCAAAAATATCTTTATCAAAGAAAGGTTTGAATTTGCAAGTGATTTTAGCGCCGTTTTCAACACTTTCTGTTTTGAATTCGGTATATCTTGTAGATGTACCGGCAGTTTTCCACATAGCGCTCTTATAATCGGTTTCATTACCTCTGTCATTATCGGTAACTGCGCGCCAGAAATTAATTCTCATAGGCTCGTGAAGCATTTCTTTGCCTTTGTATTTATAAGAAATCAAACTACCATTTTTATTAGAGAATGAAACAATAAAATCTTTGCCTTTAACACTGTAAATAGGGCCGCGATTATCTATTAATTCAATATCGCCTTTGATTTTGCTTTCAACCTTTGCAGTTTTTGTAATACTAAACTGACCAAAACCTAACTCATAGTCTTTTAGACCCCAGTCAGTATCATTTTTCAAGTGCATACTAACAATTACACCAATTTCGCCATTTACATTTGGTAAATTGTAATCATAAGTTGCAGTTTCGCCAGGTTTTGCGCTGATATTAAATCTTGAAACAGTTAACACTTTGCCATCTTGTAAGAATGTGAGTTTAAAGTTATATTCATTAAGATTTGTGAAAGAGAAATTATTTTTAATTTCAACTTTTCCCTCATCTACTTTAATATCTGCAAAGCAGTAGCATTTTTTAACTTCCTGCATTTCAGGAGTGTTTGTTCTGTCAGCGTTAACAATACCGTTTCCACAGAATGAAGTTTCACCAAGATTATCAAACTGACCGCCATAAGCAATATATTCTTTGCCGTTTGCATCAGTTTTATAAAGACCTTGGTCAATATAGTCCCAGATAAATGCACCTAAATAACCGTCAAATTTTTCAAGAGCGAGATATTTGAATAAATCGCCCATAGAGTTACCCATACAATGAGCAAATTCAACTATTAAATATGGTTGATTAAATTCGCCATTTTCAAGTTGTTTTGCTAAATGGTCAGGGTTAGAGTACATCATAGATGTGAAATCAGAAACGCCTGTGTTATCTCTCTTGCCGTGACAAACACCTTCGTAATGAACAGGCAAAGAACCATCGATTTCGTCTATTTTCTTACGCATTTTTTTGAAATTTTCGCCGTCATAAGACTCATTGCCAAGCGACCAAGCGAAAACACAAGCGTGGTTTTTATCACGCATAACCATATTCTCGGCTCTTCTAACAACAGCGCCAGTCCAATAATCCCAGTCGCCAGGAACTGTGTTTTCCTGGAACTGACCTGAATAATTCCAACTTCCGTGAGTTTCAAGGTTGGTTTCATCCATAACATAAAGACCGTATTTGTCGCACAATTCATAGAAATATGGGTGGTTAGGGTAGTGCGAAGTTCTAACCGCGTTCATGTTATTCGCTTTGATGTTAAGAATGTCTTGCTCCATCTGTTCGCGAGTAATCGCTCTACCATTTTTAGCGCAGAATTCGTGCCTGTTAACACCGCGAATTTTCAAGACTTCACCGTTGATAAACACTTTAAGTCCTTCAACTTTAACTTGTTTAAAACCAACATCATATTTAACTGTTTCATACTTATCTTTGATAGTAAGATTATAAAGATAAGGTTTTTCACAGTTCCAAAGAGTTGCGTTTTTAATTTCAAATGGAAGCGATATAGTTTCGGTTGAATTTGCAGGCACTTCAACAGTAATTCGTTCTGAAAATACATCTGAAAGTTCTGCTTTTAAAGTGTAGTCAACCGCAGTGTCAGTAGTGTTTTCAACTGAAACAAGCAAGTTACATTTAACATCTTTATAGTCATCAGAAATGCTATATTTAAGATGGAAATCTTGCAAATAAACTCTATTTGTTCTGTATAAAACAACATCTCTAAAAATACCAAACATACGCCAAAAATCTTGGTCTTCAAGCCAAGTAGCAGTTGAATATCTGAAAACCTTAACTGCAAGTCTGTTGTTTTTTGGTTTGATATAATCAGTTAAATCAAATTCAGCAGGAGTGAAAGAATCTTC
>JAZQFC010000010.1:0-171531 GCA_045539315.1 Acutalibacteraceae bacterium
AGGCGCTAACCCTTGGGGCGATAATGGTGTTAATTCTACAGAACTTGAAGAAGCGGCTTGTGCATTTATCAGAATGAAAAATGGCGCAACAATTATGCTTGAAACAAGTTGGGCATTAAATACTGCCGAGCCAATTGCAGAAGGAAGTTGTGTGCTTTGTGGTAGCAAAGCGGGCGTATCTTTGAAAAATAATAAAGTTGTGTTCAATAGCGTTGAGCATAATAGACAAGTTGTTAAAAATGTTGATTTATCTGCAGGTGGCGTTGCGTTTTATGATGGTGCTTCTGCAAGCGCTGCAGATGTAGAGGCAAAACGTTGGATAGACGCAGTTATTAATGATACAGACCCATTAGTTTTACCTGAACAAGCGTGTGTTGTATCTGAAATTTTAGAAGCAATTTATGTTTCATCTCAAACAGGCAAACCTGTATATTTTGATTAATTTAAAAGTCGTATAAATAAAAATGCTATCTCAAATGAGATAGCATTTTTTTATTGTTCTATTTTTCCGTGCTTTTCTTCAAAATCTTTTACATAGTTTTTGATTAACACTAAAATTTGACTGTTAGCAGAACGGTCATCATAAGAACAAGCATATCTGAATTTTTTAAGCAATGCATCATCTATTCTTAATCCAAAGTGTCTTTCTTTATCCATAACGCACCTCTAATAAAATTATTTAAAGTTTATTAATTTTCAAATCATACTATTTATAAGGAGTGAAGTTGTTGGTTCTTCCTAAAATATAATCTGTTGATGTTTTATAAAAGTCTGCAAGTTGCACCACAAATCTAACAGGTATCTCTCTTTTTCCTGTTTCATAATTACTATATACACGTTGGTCAATTCCTAAAAATGCGCCAACTTCTTTTTGTTTTAGGTCTTTATCTTCTCGCAAGTCTTTTAATCTAGGATAATACATTATACATCACCTCATATTCAGTATATGTACTATCAAAAAATAGTATTGAAATTACTATCAAAAGATAGTAAAATAGTTTTAAACTTGATTGTTTTGATAGTTCATATTTTAAATTTACTATACAAATTATTTGATAAATCAAAAGAAAGATTTTTTAAAATATTCAATAGAGCGATGTTGCGTGTAAAGCAAGGGCTATGCTGAAAATGAAAAACCACCCGCTATTGAGCGGGTGGAGATTTATTGTTCTATTTTTCCGTGCTTTTCTTCATACTTTTCTATAGCATCACGAATTAGAATTAAAATCTGACTGTTTGCACTTCTGCCTTCATAATCAGCAAGTACATGTAATTTGTTAAGCATTTCTTCATCAATTCTTATAGATAAACTTTTAATAGACATAAAAACACCTCGGAATGAATTTAGTATATGTTGATTTTATATCTAATATGTGATATAATGTCAAAAACAAACACAAAATATGTTTAATATATATTCATTTTTCTTTTTTCGACAAATTATTTGTCCGTTTTATTAGACAATTGATTTGATAAATTAAAATAAAGGAGGTCTTTTTATGAAAAAGAGAATTTTATCAATTTTGATTGCTTTTATGTTAGTGCTAACAATAAGCCCTGTTAATCCACAAAACCAAACTGCAATTACAGTTAGCGCTGCAGTAAAACTTTCAAACATTCCAAATTACAAAAACAAGGCATATTATGTTATAAACAAAAACAAGCCATCGTTTACTAAAAAGCAAAAGAAGAAAACAAAAACTTTTGAAAAGTATTCAAATCTAGATAAATATGGACGAACAAAAGTTGCGTTTGCTTGTTTAGGTGAAGAAACTCAACCAAAAGAAAATGAAGAACGAGGCTCAATTAGTAATATTTATCCAAGTGGTTGGAAACAGAAAAAATATAAATTTATTCCCGGCAAATATCTGTATCATCGTTGTCATTTAATCGGTTGGCAACTTTCTGCTGAAAATGCAAACGAGAAAAATTTGATAACCGGCACGCAATATTTTAATGTGGAAGGTATGTTGCCTTTTGAAGAAAAGGTTGATGATTATATAGATGAAACCGATAATCACGTTTTGTATCGTGTAACGCCTATTTATAAAGGAGAAGAGTTGTTGTGTCGCGGTGTTCAACTTGAGGCTTGGTCTGTTGAAGATAAGGGCAAAGGCATTAAAATAAATGTGTTTATTTATAATGTTCAGCCTAAAGTTAAAATTGTTTATAAAACAGGGGAATCAAGCAAAAAGAATGATGACAATAACAAAAATGACAATACAAACAAAACGATATATGTTTATAGAACACCAACCGGCAAAAAATATCATTTAATTAAAACTTGTGGTGGAAGCAATAGTTATAAAGTAACTTTGAAAAAAGCAAAAAGCGCAGGACTTACACCTTGTTCTAAATGTGCATCTTAAAAATTTTTATTGTTGACTAAATTGAGTAAAGGACTTATAATTAAACTAGGATTTGAAAAAATCTCGAAACGCAAAGTTTCGAGATTTTTATTTGAAAGGCAAGATGAAAAAAGTGAAAAAACAATTTTTTCAAGGGTTAAAGCACGGCCTTCCGATAGGAATAGGATATTTTGCCGTGTCTTTTGCATTTGGAATAAAAGCAATTATTGCAGGGCTTGATGTTTTACAAGCAGGGTTGATGAGTTTAACTAATCTTACCTCTGCCGGTCAATTTGCAGGAATAGAGGTAATAAGTAGCGCAAAAACATTAACTGCAGGAATAATTTCTATTATTTTAACTCAATTTATAATAAATCTTCGATATGCGTTAATGGGCTTTTCGCTTAATCAAAAGTTAGATGGCTCTTTTAACATTGCAAAAAGAGCGATTATTGCATTTGGAATTACCGATGAAAACTTTGCGGTTGCTATAAGCAACCCTCATGACCTGTCTTTTAGTTATATGTTAGGTCTTCCTATTCTGCCAATAATCGGTTGGACTGCGGGTACTGTTTGCGGAGCGATAGCAGGGGATATATTACCACAAATCATAGTGTCAGCGCTTGGCATTGCGCTTTATGGAATGTTTATCTCTATTGTTATGCCAAATGTAAGAGAGCATAAAAATGTAATGGTTGTTGTTTTGGTTGCAATTTTATTTAGTTGTGCGTTTGCTTATTTGCCTGTTCTTAAATCAGTAGAATCAGGACTTTCAATTGTAATTTGCACAGTTGCATCATCACTTTTCGGCGCATTTTTGTTCCCGGTAGAAAGCGAGGAACAAAAATGAATATTTATATTTATATAATCACAATGGCTCTGATTACATATCTTATTAGAGCAATTCCACTAACTGTTTTTACTAAAAAAATAAAGAATAAATATGTTTTGTCATTTCTTTATTATGTGCCATATACCTGTCTTACTGTAATGACTATCCCTGCTATTTTTTCAAGCACAAGTAGTCTTATAAGCGCAGTTGCAGGTTTTTTAGTGGCAACTGTTTTAGGCTTTTTAAAAAAAGGGCTAGTAACAGTAGCCGTATCGGCAACGATTACTGTATTTATAGTTGAAACAATTATGCGGTTTATTTAAAAAAACAAAAATCTCTGAATCAAACGATTCAGAGATTTTTTTATTATGATTATTTTGTTTTGATTTTTTTGGCTTTAGACCAGTCGCCATTTACCCAGTCAACTGATTTTCTTACTTGAACATAATAAGTTGTTTTTGCTTTTAAACCTTTAATATTTTGAGTTTTACTATAAACCCAAGCAGTTTTTGCTTTTTTCATATTTTTATTTTTAGAATATTTAACTTGATAATTTTCGCTTGGTCTTTTGCTAAATGAAACTTTAAAACCTTTTTTAAGTGATGATAAAGTGAATTTAGGCGCATTAAAATCAGCAAAGTTTTTAGTAACTACTTTTGAAGTTTTACTACGAAGTGTGCCAAATTCATCAGTTTCAAGAATACCTGTTACTCTAAAGGAATATTTTTTGCCTGCTTTTAAATTTTTAACCTTGCAGAAGAATTTATCGGTTGTTTTATAAAGTTTCCATTCTCCACCATTTACTTTGTACTCAACTTCGTGTCTATCATATTTTGAAAAATCAAATTCAATTTTTACACCTGTTTTGCTAATGAAAGAAACATATGGTGTTGGCGCTCTTGAATTTAAAACATCTTCTTTAGCCATTTGAGTGATAGTTGCTTCAATGTTTTCGGCATTAATTAAACTTTCGTCTGCCTTTTCTGTAACGATATAAATTATTCTGTTGTCAGGAGTATTAATGCCATCAACAGTATAATCATCAATTAAAGTTGCATTTGTTCTAACGATTTTATAAGGCATTTTTATTGTAGATTCATATACAACATCTACACCTGTAATCTCTTTATAAAGATTAGGGTCAATACCAATCATAGAAGTCAATTCAGATGTAATATCATCGCTTGACATTGCTTCAAAAACATAACTATATGTCAAAAATTCTGTTGGAGTGATTTTAATAAAAGCGTTTCCTGTAATTAATAAATCAGAATAATCTACACTTGCGCTTTCTTCCTCACTATAATAAGTTTCATCGCCAACTACTTCTTCGTTTGCATTCAATTTAAAAGCATCTATATATGCTTCCATTTCAACAACGGTATCTTCATCTAAAACTTGGGTTTCACCCATAATTTCAATTTCTTTGCCAATGTTTGCATTTAAATACTCTACAATTTTATTAAGTTCGGTTTCAGAACAAGTTGTCTTTGTTGACATTTCTATTTGTCCGTCCTCTAAAATTTTCATTTCACTTTGCATAACACAACTTGAGAGTGAAATGCACATTACAATTACCAATAAAATAGAAATAATTTTTTTCATTTGTTTTTTCTCCTTTTGATTAAAGTTTTTAAATTAAATATTCCAAATTGGGATATTTATATTATACCACTGTGGGATAATATTGTCAAGAGGTGATTTAATGAGATTAAAAGAAATCAGAAAAGCGAAAGGCATCTCCCAATTGAAATTAGCGCTGGAAATGAATACTAGTCAAAACACTATTAGCAGATATGAAACAGGTGAGCGCGAACCTGGTATAAATGAATTAATAAAACTCGCAGATTATTTTAATGTTTCTGTTGATTACTTGCTTGAGCGCACAGATAACCCAAATTTGCAAAAATAAAAAGTGGTTCGTTGTTTGAACCACTTTTATTTTTTTTGTTATAAACCCTCTCTAGCGATTTTAATTTTTTCAAGATGTTGTTTTGTAAGCGAGGTTATTTCTTGGTAGTCATCATTATCAATTAAATCTTGTTTTAAAATTGAAATTCCTGTTCCAACACCTTTTGCGCCTGCTTTAATAAACAATTCAATTGTATCAAGGTTTGTTCCACCAACACAAATAAAAGGAATGTGAGAAAGCGGACGAGTAATACCTATCACATAATCAATATCATCTTTAGTAATAGGGAAGAGTTTTATTAAATCAGCACCATTATTATATGCAGTCATAACTTCAGATGGAGTAAGCGCGCCTGGAATAGAAACAAGCCCTAATTCTTTTGTTTTCTTAATAACTTCAACATCTGTATTAGGCGAGAAAATAAACTTTGCGCCCACTTTATAAGCGGCTTCTACATACTCTGTGCTTATAACTGTACCCGCGCCAACCATAAGTTTATCGCCGCAAGTTTCATATATCTTTTTAATAATTGCTGTGGTTTTGTTTATAGTATCGCTGTCACTTGGATTAAAAGCAACTTCAACAACTCTAGCGCCACCTTCATAAAGCGCATTAGCAACTTGAGGCACTTTTTCTATATCAACGCCACGCATTATCACAATAAGTCCGTGATTTTCAATAAATTTATTCATAAGTTTTATCCTCTAAACCTTTAAAATAATATATTGTATCATCTTTTGGTCGAATATCAGTAACCGCGCCTGTGTAATGACGAAGATTTCTTGGAGTATAAGGGCGTTTAAGCACTTCTTCAATATTTACATCAATACCAAGACCTGGCTTATCAGGTATTTTAATATATCCGTCTTCAAATACAACTTCTTCATTAGTGATTTTCTTTCTAAATGAGCCATCTGTAAGCATAATTTCGTGAATAACAAAATTAGGAACAGTAGAAGCAAGTTGCAAAATAGCAGCGTTTGAAATAGGACCAGATGGGTTGTGATAAGAAATCATAATATGTTTTGCCTCTGCCATAGCTGCAATTTTTTTACCTTCCATAAGACCGCCTGTGTGGAAAACGTCAGGTTGAGCATAGTCAACCGCATTTTTCTCAAACATCTCTTGGAAAGCGTATTTGGTGTACCCACGTTCACCGGCCGCTATTGGAATATTTGAACGAGAACGAACATAAGCAGTTGAATCCATATTATCAGGAACACAAGGCTCTTCTAAAAGCATCGGTTTGAACTGTTCTAACTCTCTTGAAATTTCAAGAGCAGTTGTAGGGTTAAATCTGCCGTGACACTCAATAAGCAAGTCAACTTTGTTACCAACTGCTTCTCTTACAGCGCCAACAATGTTGATGGTTTTTTCTAGTTGTTCGCGAGAAATAGTCATATGAGCAGCACCAAATGGGTCCCATTTTAATGCTTTAATACCAAGGTCAACAGTTTGTTTAGCTTTTTTAGCAAATTCTTCAGGAGTGCGTGCACCAACAAACCAAGCGTTAGCATACATTTTAACTTTATCACGCATTTTTCCACCTAATAGATTATAAGTAGGTGTGTTAAAATATTTACCTGCAATATCCCAAAGCGCAATTTCAATGCCACTGATAGCAGACATCAAAACTGCTCCGCCTTTCCAGTAAATATCTCTGTAAACTTCAAAAAGCATTTTTTCAATTTCAAGTGGGTTTCTGCCAACAACCAGTCTTTTAAGGTCGGCAATCATGCCCTCAAGCGCATTTTCGTTAGTGCCAAGCGACGATTCGCCCCAACCATATAAACCTTCATCGGTTTCAACTTTTACAAATGCCCAGTTTGTTCTGAAAGCGTCAAGTGTATAAATTTTTACATCAGTAATCTTCATTATTTTTTATGCTCCTTATATGGTAATAGTGATATTAAAATGCCAGAATCAATAGTAAGTTCAGTTCCGGTAACTGTTTTTGATAAATCGCTGCCTAAATAGTAAACGCCATTTGCAATATCTTCGCCGGTTGATTCAAGACCAATAGGCCAATTGGCCCTTCTTTGCTTGATTTCTTCTTCGCTTAATCCGTCCCAACGGCTAGTTTTTATTGCGCCTGCAATAATGCAGTTAGAACGAATATTATATTGCCCAAGTTCAATTGCAACTGCTCTCATTAAAGCGTTGATTCCGCCTTTAGAAGCGGTGTATAAACTTCTGCCGAAAATACACTCGTGAGAGTGAACAGAACTAATAAAAACAATTGAGCCTTTTCTTCGCTCTTTCATAATAAGCCCTGCTTGTTGCGCGCAGAAGAATGTACCTTTTAAATTGCAATCTACTACCGAAGAATACTCGTCTTCGGTTACTGATAAAAAGTCCATATCAACACCAAGATTAGCCGCGTTTGCAACAAATACATCTAAAACGCCAAAGTCTTGTTTGATACAATTAAAAACTTGTTTGATATTTGAAACATCAGTTAATTCAAGCGCATAGCCTATTGCTTTTATTGAATATTTTTGATTTAAATAACAAGCGGTTTTTTCAGCATCTTCAAGTTTTCTTGAAGAAAGCGCAACATCATAACCTTCACTTGCAAATTTTTCTGCAATTGCAAGACCTGTGTTAGAAGCCGCCGCAGTAACAAAAACTACTGCCATTTTTCTACCTCTTTTCGTTGTTTAATCTTCAATAATTTCGTATGCTTTTTTATCCGTAATCACCATTGGGTACTCTTTTAATGGCACGTTATAAGCAAAACCATGATTAAATTCAGGCACTTCAAGTTCAAAAACTTCCCCTGTAAATGTATCAATAAGAATAGGGTTTTCTAAAGTTTTAAGAACATTTATACTAACCATATTAGGCTCTTCAAGTGGCTTTTTCAAATCAGATGGGTAGTAGTAAGCGAAAACAGGAATACCGTTTTTATCAAAACTCATCTTTTGACACGCCATTGAGTCTGCAGGGTTTTCACTCCAAACATAAGCGATAATAAAATCGTCTGATGGTTTAATATCGCCACTCAAAAGCGTTGAAAGATAAGTAATAGTTTCATAAGATTTTTTAGGGGTATATGTAAGACCGTTTAAAATTCCGTGACCTGCAGGTTTCTTTATAACCTGTGTTGCTTTTTCATAAGGTTTCTCCCACATATCTGCCATTTGGAAGAAGGAACTCATTTTAGCGCCGAGGGATACATCAATAAAATATCTGCGCAATTGATAAACTGCCTGTGGGCGTTCATCATCGCAACCTTCTTTAACAAGCCAATGTCCTTCATAAGCCCAAGAAGGATATCCGCCTTCGCCTTGCCATAATTCAACGTGCTCAAGCCCGTGCTTTTTAAGCAATCTTCTAACTTCAGCGAGCGCCTCTGCAATTCTGTATTCAGGAATTGTTGAATAAGTGTGATAAGCAAAAACGTGAAGATACTCTTTTTTAACATTTGAGAACAAATCTTCAAAATATTGAAAATATGTTGGCGCACAAGTGTTTACAACAAATTTTGCTTCTGGATAAACATCACTAATTTCTTTTGCAGTTATATTTACAAGTTTAGCAAGTTCTGCGCCATTAGGTTTTTCAGGATACCAAAAATGGTCAAGTTGCGATTCATTCCAAATTTCAAAATATTTAACTTTGTCTTTATAACGCTCTGCGAGTGCTCTGGCAAATTTCTTCCAAGCCGTTATAGTTTCTTCACCAAAGTGAATAGGAACACAACCAACGCCTGTTGGGTTTGGCAATTCTCCCATATAAACCGGGTTGCCGAAAGAAACGCATAACCAAGGCTCAATTCCGCGGTCATAAAGATTATTTATAACATCATCAAGCCATTTCCAGTCATAAACGCCTTTTTGTTTTTCAGTTTTAGCCCAACCTGTTTGGCAACGAGCATATTTTACACCGCTTTTTGCAAGTGGGTCATAACATTCTTCGGCTTTAAATAAATCTCTGTCTAAACAACAAAAGTCAATACCAACATAGGATTTTTCAATTTCTTTTGAACTATAAGTTTTAAGTTTACCTATTTTTTGCATTAAAATCACTCCTTAATTGCATTTTATACCTTATATATAGTTATTAAAATACAAAATCTACGCAATTATTTATATTTTTCACGCATTTTTGTTGCAATTAAGAGAAAATAGTGATAAAATACACTCAAAAGAGGTGAGATTTTGAAAGTTGTTGATTTAGTTAATATAAACGCTAATATGCTAAAAATTGAGTGTATTTCTGCACTTGAGTATCAGGCAAGAGTTTTTCATAATGAGATAAAATTAAGAAAAAATTCTGCGTTTTTATATATCATCGAGGGCGAGTATAAATACACTTTTTTAAAAGGTAAATTCATTGCAAAACAGGGAAGTGTTGTTTATTTACCAAAAGGTGCAAGTTATAAATATGATATAAATAGCAAAAATTCAAAATGTATGCAATTTGAGTTTGATAGTTATTATGAAAATGAATCTGCGATTTTTTCTAATTGCCCTATGATAGCGCTTGAAAATGTAAATAATGAAATAGAAAATATTTTTTCAAATATTATCGGCTTGAAATTATCCGATTCTTCTAGTGAAAATTTAAGAATAAACGCAAATATTATGCTGCTTTTATCAAACTTTGCAGACAAAGTAAAAGGCAAAACTTTTTCATCTTCTTATAAAAAAATATTGCCTGCAATTAATTTTATTAAAAATAATTTCACCAAAAAGATTTATGTTGAAACGCTTGAAAAAGAATGTAATCTTTCATCATCTCAAATCAGAAGAATTTTTCAAAAAGAATTAAAAATGTCGCCGATTGAGTATAAAAATAGTTTGCTTACAAAATCGGCTTGTGATATGCTAAAAGGCGATAACACAGTAAGTGAAATTTCCGAAGCACTAGGCTTTGATAATGTTTATGCGTTTAGCCAGTTTTTTAAAAAGCAATCAAACACATCTCCAAGCAAGTATAAACTTGATATAACAAATCATATTTAATTAATTTAAGAGGTTAATATGCAAGATAATAACAAATTACGAACAGAAAAAATTTTTAAACTTTTGATGTCTTTAGCAATACCATCAATAGTAGCGCAACTTGTTAATATTCTTTATAATATGGTAGATAGAATATATATCGGTCATATTGAAAATGCAAGTAATGCAATGGCTTCTCTTTCTGTAGCATTGCCAATTATCACACTTGTTTCTGCATTTACAAGTTTAGTAGGCGCAGGCGGTGCGCCACTTTGCGCGATTTCACTTGGAAAAGGCGATAAATCAAAAGCAGAAGAAATAATGACAAACAGCTTTGTTATGCTTATTTCTTCCGGAATACTTTTAACTGTGCTAGTGCTTATTTTTAAAGAGCCAATTCTTTATATGTTTGGCGCAACAAAAGAAACAATAGACGATGCAGTTTCTTATACAACTATTTATGCGCTTGGTACATTATTTGTACAAATTTCACTTGGTATGAATGCGTATATCAATACACAAGGGTTTGCAAAAGTGAGCATGTGCACTGTTTTAATCGGCGCTGTTTTAAACATTGCACTTGACCCATTGTTTATATTTGCTTTTGATATGGGTGTTAAAGGAGCAGCGTTAGCCACAATCATTTCACAGTTTGTTTCTGCTATCTGGGTTTTGAAATTTATATTCGGTAAAAAAAGTACGATAAAAATAAGAAAAGAATATCTTAAAATTGATATAAAAACATCTCTTTCTATATTAGCGCTTGGACTTTCGCCGTTTGTAATGACTTCAACTGAAAGTATTTTGCAAATAAGTTTTAATAATCAACTATCACAATATGGTGGCACAGTTGCAGTGGCATCAATGGCGATATTTTTAAGCGCATTTCAGTTTGTACAAATGCCACTTTTAGGACTTTGCCAGGGCGCTCAACCAATTTTGAGTTACAACTTGGGCGCGGGAGATTTGCAAAGAGTAAGAAAAACTTTTAAACTTGTATTTTCAATTTGTTTATCGTTTTGTTTTGTGGGTTGCTCATTGTTTATGATTTTTTCAAGACAACTTGCAAGTTTGTTTACAAGTGATGAAAAAACAATTGAATTTGCAACCTGGGGTTTGCGTGTGTATCTATTAGGAATGGTTATTTTCGGAATGCAAATTTCTTGCCAACATTCATTTGTAGCATTAGGCGAGGCAAAACGCTCAATTATTTTAGCGGTATTAAGAAAAGTTATTTTGCTTATACCATTGATTTATATTTTGCCAAATGTAATAGGAGAAAGTTCGTTTGCAACAGTAATTTCGTCACCTGTCAGCGATTTAGTAAAAGATGCGCCAAGAGTTTTTAGCGTTCTTTTTGCAGAGCCGATTTCTGATATAATTGCCGCAATTGTAACCGTAACTTCCTTTGCCTTTTTCTATAAAAAGACGCTAAAAGAGTAAATTTTGAAACTAATATAAAAATCACTTGCAATTGCATTTAGTTTATGGTAGAATACTATTCGTGTTTTTAATGTTTTAATAAATATTGATAAACTCTGGAGAAGTCTGCTAAATGCAGGTGCCGAAGGTGTAAGGATTTTTATTCGATCTCTCAGGCAAAAGGACAGATGTATCGCTTCAAAAGGGTATTGTTTATGCAATACCCTTTTATATATTTTTAAAGTAAGAAAGGGACTAATATGAAAAAGAAATTCTTATTATTACCTACAGTTTTTGCTTTAATGCTCACTCTTTGTAGTTGTGATGTAGTTGAAACTGTAACAAATGTAAACGGAAAAATCTACGGATTTGTTTGGGGTTGGTTTGGCGTAATCTTACTTGTTGGCACAGGTATTATTATGACTATACTTACAAAAGTGTTCCAAATCACTCACATCGGTCACTGGTTTAAAGAAACTTTGGGAAGTTTGTTTAAAAAAGATGTTACTTCTCATGTAAAAGAAAAAGGTACAATTTCTCAATTCCAGGCGCTTTGTACTGCGCTTGCTGCTACTATCGGTGTTGGTAATATCGCAGGTGTTGCTGCTGCTATCGTAACAGGTGGTCCTGGTGCAGTTTTCTGGATGTGGGTTGCCGCATTCTTTGGTATGATGACCAACTATTCTGAAAATGTTCTCGGTATTTTCTACCGTAGAAAGAATAAAGATAATGAATGGTCTGGCGGTGCTATGTACTATCTTCGTGATGGACTTGGCGCTAAAAAAGGTTTTAAAATTATTGGTAAAGTTTTGGCTGTGTTGTTTGCAGTGTTTGCACTTTTGGCTTCATTCGGCATTGGTAATATGGGTCAGGTAAACAAAATTGTTGCAAACTTTGTAAGCGCATTTCCATCAGAAACTCTTTCAAATGCTCAAGTGCTTGGCACGAATGTGTATAACCTTATCATCGGTGGCGCACTTATGATAATTGCCGCAATTATAGTAATCGGTGGTGTTAAAAGAATCGCAACTGTTGCAGAAAAAATAGTGCCATTTATGGTTGTTTTATTTGTGGTAGGTTCACTTATTATCATTGGCGTGAACTATGATAAAATCGGTCCTGCATTTGCTGCTATTTTTGGTAGTGCATTCAAAGGCAATGCAATTTGGGGCGGTACCGGTGGTTATGTGCTCGCAACTGTAATTCAAGCAGGTTTCAAACGAGGCGTATTCTCAAACGAGGCAGGTCTTGGCTCATCTGTAATGGTACATAGTAATTCAAATGTAAAAGAACCTGTAAAACAAGGTATCTGGGGCATTTTTGAAGTGTTTGCAGATACAATGGTTGTTTGTACAATGACTGCTTTAGTAGTGCTCACTTCAGGCGTTATCGACCTTAAAACAGGAACACTCGCACCAGGTACAGATGGTGACGCTACACTCGTTGCTAAAGCATTTGATACAGTGTTTGGTTTTGGCATTAACTTTGGTAGTATGTTTATTGCTATTGCAATTCTTCTCTTTGCTTTCACAACAGTTCTTGGTTGGTCGCATTATGGCACAAAGGCTTGGGAATATCTCTTTGGTACAAAATCAACTATTATCTACAGAGTTGTATTTGTTCTTATGATTATGTCTGGCGCTGTTATGACATCTTCACTTGCTTGGGACATTTCTGATACATTTAATGGTCTTATGATGATTCCTAACTTAATCGGTGTGCTTTCACTTTCAGGTCTTGTTATGAAGATTACTAAAAACTATGTTGATAGAAAGATAAAGGGCAAAAAAGATATAAAACCAATGCTTTCTCATTTCAATGATATTCAAGTTGAACAAGAAGCCGCAATGAAGGCAGACGGCGAGTTATAAACAAAATAAAAAGGAGTGCTTTTGCACTCCTTTTTTTAATTTAAATATTCATCAATAGCCTGCGCAGCGGTTTTTCCGGCTCCCATAGCAAGAATAACCGTTGCCGCTCCTGTAACTGCGTCGCCACCTGCATAAACACCCTCTTTAGATGTTTTTCCGGTTGCTTCTTCAACAATAATGCCACCGTGTTTGTTAGTATCAAGCCCCTTTGTAGTTGCCTTGATAAGTGGATTTGGTGAAGTGCCTATCGACATTATAACAGTATCAACATCAATAGTAAAATTAGAGTTTTCGATTTCTATTGGTCTGCGTCTGCCTCTTTCATCAGGCTCTCCAAGTTCCATTTTAACGCATTCCATACCACAAACAAAACCATTTTTACTATCAAACTTGTCATCAGGGTTGTTGTAACCGATCATTCTAACAGGGTTGTGAAGCAATTTAAATTCAACGCCTTCTTCAATAGCGTGCTCCACTTCTTCAGCCCTTGCAGGCAACTCGTCCATAGACCTACGATAAACTATATAAACATTTTCTGCGCCAAGTCGAAGCGCAGTTCTTGCCGCGTCCATAGCAACATTACCACCGCCGACAACTGCAACGCGTTTACCTTTCATAATAGGTGTATGCGAGTCGTCTTTATATGCTTTCATAAGGTTGTTGCGTGTTAAAAACTCGTTTGCCGAGTAAACACCTTTCAAACTTTCGCCCTCGATACCCATAAACCTTGGCAAACCTGCGCCAGAGCCGATAAACACAGCCTCAAAGCCCATTTCATTCATAAGTTCATCAACAGTAATAGTTTTGCCAATAACAACATTAGTTTCAATTTTAACGCCTAATTTTTTTAGCGTTTCAACTTCCGTTTGAACAATAGATTTTGGAAGTCTAAATTCAGGAATACCATAAACCAAAACGCCACCTGCAACGTGCAAAGCCTCAAAAACAGTAACTTCATAGCCACGTTTCGCCAAATCGCCCGCGCAAGCAAGTCCTGAAGGACCGGAGCCAATAACTGCAACCTTGTGTCCGTTTGATTCAGGTTTTTCTATTTCGCCATTAGAATGAGCATTGTGCCAGTCAGCAACAAATCGCTCAAGTCTGCCAATGCCAACGCTCTCACCCTTGATTCCGCGAACACATTTTGACTCGCATTGTGTTTCTTGCGGACAAACTCTGCCACAAACAGCAGGCAGGGAAGAGTCTTTCGCAATTATTTGATAAGCGCCCTCAAAATCGCCTTGTTTTATCTTTGCAATAAATTCAGGAATACGAATTTTAACAGGGCAACCTGTAACGCAAAGCGGATTTTTGCATTCAAGACAACGAAGCGCCTCACTAATCGCAGTTAATTCGTCATAACCTGTTGCAACTTCGAAAAAGTTTTTAGCGCGCGCCTTTGCGTCTTGCACAGGCATTGGGTTTTTGTTAGGGGACATATTTCTTTCCATTACTCATTCGCCCCCTTAAACAAATTACAACTATCTTCATATTCGTGGCGCTCAAAGTCTTTATACATAGAAGCCCTTTGCATTGCCTCGTCAAAATCAACCAAAAATCCGTCAAAATCAGGCCCGTCAACACAAGCGAATTTCACTTCTCCGCCAACAGTTAATCTGCAACCACCACACATACCGGTGCCGTCTATCATAATAGGATTCATAGAAACAGTTGTTTTTTGGTTAAATGGTTTTGTTGTCGCAACAACAAATTTCATCATAATAAGCGGACCAATTGTGATAACTTCATCAAATCGTTCGCCTGATTCAAGACGCTCCTTTAATGGTTGTGTAACAACACCTTTTTCACCATAAGACCCGTCATCACTCATAATAGTAAGAGTATCAGAACAAGCCCTAAACTCATCTTCTAAAATAACTAAATCTTTATTTCTAAAACCAATAATAGAGTGAACTTCGCAACCTAAATCTTTAAATGCTTTTGCAACAGGAAGCGCAATAGCGCAACCAACACCGCCACCGACAATACAAACTTTTTTAATACCATCAGTTTCGGTTGGTTTACCGAGCGGACCAACAAAATCGGCAATATATTCGCCCTCTTGTTTGTTGTTTAGACGCATAGTGGTAGCGCCAACAATTTGAAAAATTATTGTTATACTGCCTTTAACCCTGTCATATCCTGCAATTGTAAGCGGAATACGCTCGCCATCTTCATCAACACGAAGAATGATAAATTGACCTGCCTTTGCGTGCTTTGCAACTAAAGGCGCGTGTATTTCCATTTGAGTAATATTATCTTGAAGTTCTTTTTTGCTTAAAATTTTATACATACCAAATTCCTTAAAAAGATTTAAGGCTTTATGTTTTACCATAAAGCCTTATAACTTAACACATTATATCACTGTTTATCACAAATTTCTACACTTTTTTATAAAAAGGTAAAATTTATACATATTCACTTTTTTCTTTACTTACAAGTGTAAAATATTCGTCAATATGCTCTTGGTCGATAAAGAAATGAACAGTGTCATATCCGTATCCATTTTCAATAAGGGTATCGATATTGAACAGTGAAAATTCTGTTTCTTCACTAGTGGCTTCTTCATCAACTTTTCTGCAGAAATCATAATCTATACTAAATAAAATTTTATCTTCTTTGTAAACCTTACCTTCGGTTTTAATATATTCAAAGAGTTCTTTTGTTTTGTTCTCTTTGAACTCATAATCACAATAAAATCCATCTATGTCAAATTTACAATAAACATATCTTTCGTTATAATAATCTTTATCCATTTCAACATAAGGGTGTGTTAATGAATATTCAAGTTCACTTAAAGTCTGGTCAGTAACGTCATAAGTCGTTGCACAATCATATGCATATCTGGTTTCATTCATAAGACTTTCAATGTATGGAACTACATATTCATTTCCATTTTCATCATAACAATAAATGCCACATATGTTTAAATAATTATCAACAGCCCTCATAAGTTTATTGAATATTTCACTGTCGCTATAACTTTTTATTTCGTTTGCTGCGGCTTCATAAATTTTTGCAACCATAGGGTTGTTATCAGAAAAATCAGCATAAGGAATATTTGCTGAAACAATTGTTTCAGGAACAGTTGTAAGTTTGTTCATATAATCATTGTTAATGTCAATATATTCAACAAGTTGCTTGTATTCTTTTTTGGTAACAGAAATAACTCTGTATTTTGTTGTTTTTCCCTCGTTAAAACCAACTGATAAATAACGATATTTGTCATCGGCTTTTGGTTTTGAAGTGTTATATTTTTCGCAAATTAATTCAATTGCGTCCTTGTTGGTTATATAAGCATTATCAAAGAATTCTTCGGTGTCATAGTTGTTCATTGATGTCTCAAAGAAGTCTGTTTTAGGTCTAACATTTATTTTTTCAATAGTTTTAGCGGTTGGTGTATAGTTTATAACAACTTCTCTTGAAACGTATAAACCGCCCACGAGCAAAACGTTAATAAGAACAACCCAGCCGAATTGCAAAACAATTTTGCCAAAATTCTTATATTTGCCTTGTGAGAAAAGTTCGATAAGGAAATAAGAAACAATAGCGAAAAAATAGAGAATAAGAATAGGAATAATCAATGTTAAATTAGTATCTGTATCATAATTTTGAGTTAACATTAAATATTCAATAATAATTGCAGGCAAACAGAAAATCAAACAAAAAGCAATTCTCATAGGGGCTTTAATCTGCTTTGCAGTACCAGCCACGTGAGCGTTTTCTGAATTTCTGTTTTTGAAAAATCTAACTGCTATCATATAATAAATAGTCGCTAAAATTACAGAATAAATAACTGATTTATATTCCATATAATTATCAAAAACAGCGCCTGTTAAAACGTTATAAGAGTTGCCAAGTGGCATATCAAATCTTGTAGGGTCAATAACAGGAATGCTTAATTTAATTGTGTATAAAAGCGCAGTCATAAAAATTCTAGGATAGAAAACTATCATTAAAGAAGCAACAAGTGAAGCAAAAAATCTTCCTGAAACTGCACAGCCAATGGTTATAGCGCTTTGCATAAGCAAACAACCTGCTATAGTGTTAAGAAAGTTTGGAATAATGCTTGAAAAATCAAGAACTCCCAAAATAAAACCATTTGCAACAATTGAGAATAAGCCACAAACCGCTACAATTGAAATGCTTACTGTAAGCGCGGCTAAAGAAAATGTGCAAAATAAAGTTTCACGCTTTACACTTAAAGAGTGGTAAAAATCGCTCGAATTTCTTTTGAATAAAAACTTAAACAAAAGGAATGTAAAAATAGGTGTGAAAAAATAAATTGCATTAGTGCCGGCGCTTGTTGAAATAAATGTAACGCCATCAGTACTGCCGTATGGTGTTGAAACAGAAAAAAGTTCCGATAAAAAGTCTGCATCATTTAAAAATGCAATGTATTTTATAATACAAGTAGAAATAAAAGATAAAATGTTGCCAATAATTGAAATCAAAAAGCAGATAAGACCTGCGGTTTTTAATTGATTAAGACCTTCAATATAAAGGTTTCTATCAAACAATTTAGTTTTCATTTTATTTAACCTCCTTTATTTCTTGTGGAATTTCCACTTCTGTCATACCCTCTAAAATTTCAGAAAAATCATAACCAAATTCCTTCATTTTTTCAGTAAACACTTCTTCTAATGTAAGTGGTAAAATATCAAAAAGAACAGGCTTTTTACTCTCAATAAACGCCTTGGTTTCATCTAATTCGCCTTTAATAATAATGTTAGAAACAGTGCCTTGCTTATTAAATTTAGAAATATTAAGTCCATCAAAAAGTGACTTGTCATAATCATAGTCAAAAGCAACCTGAACTTTATAAACAGATGTTTTAAGTTCGTTTATGTTGTTTTCAAGCAAAACTTTGCCGTTATGTAATAAAACTAATGAGTCACAAATGTCCTCTAATTCTCGAAGTGAGTGAGAAGCAAGAACAGTTGTCATATTTCTTGTTGCTACGTCATCGTAAATTAAACTTTTTACAAATGAACGCATAACAGGGTCAAGTCCATCAAAAGTTTCATCAAAGAAAATGTATCTTGGTTTAGCAGAGAGCGCTAAAATAATAGCCGCTTGACGTTTCATACCTTTTGAAAATGAGTTGATAGAACGGTTAAGAGGGAGTTTGAAATAATCCATCAACATATTAAAGCGCTCATCATCAAAGTTTTGATATGCGCGTCTATATAGTTCAGCCATTCTTTTGATATTTGCGCTTGGTAAAAAGTATAAATCATCAGGCACAAAAACAATATCTTTTTTAACGAGCGGATTTTCAAAAACATCCATATCATCAATTAAAAGTTTACCGCTTTCTGCTTTGTAAACACCGCAAAGTGTTCTGATAATAGTAGATTTACCTGCGCCGTTAGAACCAACCATTCCGTAAATACAACCGTCAGGAATAGTACAACTAACATTATCAAGCGCAGTGAAATTTTCAAACTTTTTAGTTAAATTTTCAATTCTAATCATTATCTTTACCTCCATTAGAATAAATGCTATCAATAACCGATTTTAATTTCTCGCTATCAATACCTGAAATTTTCATTTTTTCAACCGATTTAACAAAATCATCTAAATCGTTTTCCGCCTGCTTTAAAATGGCAGAGTCAGCGGTTTGAGAAACAAAACAACCCTTTCCACCAACGGAATAAAGCACCCCTAAATTCACCAAATCTGTATATGCGCGCTGAATCGTGTTTGGGTTAACGCTTAACTTAACAGACAAAAATCTAACCGATGGCATTTTATCATTCTCTTTAAGTGAACCGGAAGAAATCAAAAACATGGTTTGCTCTTTTATCTGCTCATAAATCGGTTTTCGCGAACTATGGTCGATTTGAAACATTTTGCTACCTCCTTTGTGTATTAACTGTATTAATTCAATTCATACAGTTATGATAGCACAGGAAATTTTATTTGTCAATAGTTTTTTCAAAAAAATTAAAATGCAAAAATATTAAGAAAATGCTTGATTTTTTGGCGCCTTTGTGGTAATATACATATAGAAAGTATATTTGTAGTAAAGGAAGAGTGACCTGTCGGGTCGCTCTTTCGGTTTTATTACAAGAGTTTTAAAAGGAGTGAATTATTTGGCAGGGGGTAAAAAAAGCACTGTCCAAAAGGTTTTAGAGATAATTTCCCCAATAGCGCAAGAGCAAAATCTTGATATTTGGGATGTTAAGTATCTAAAAGAGGGTGCATCTTATTTTTTAAGAATTTTTATTGACAAACCTGAAGGCATAACAATTGATGACTGCGAAACTTTTTCGAGAGCAATTGATGAGCCTTTAGATGAGGCAGACCCAATAAGTGAGGCATATTTTTTAGAAGTTTCTTCACCTGGTCTTCAAAGAGAATTAGTAAAGCCGGAGCATTTTGAAGCGTTTATCGGCGAAGAGGTTATTGTTAAACTCTATAAAGCAATTGATAATCAAAAAGAGTTTATCGGTACATTAGTAGGATTTGAAAATGGCGAGTTAACCATAGAATATAATGGTCAGCCATTTAAAATAGAAAAACAAAACATTGCAAAAGTTAATCTTAACGATTTAGATTTTTAATTAAAAGGTGGTTTTTATGAAAAACAAAGAATTTTTTGAAGCATTGAAATTAATGGAACAAGAAAAAGGAATCCCTGCTGAATTTTTGGCAGAGAAAATCGCAAACGCTATTGTAGTAGCAGAGCGTAGAGATTATGAAGGTCTTGATATCGTTCATTGCGATATTGATACTGAAAAAGAAAAAATTGATGTTTATGTTGTAAAAGAGGTTGTTGAAGAAATCGACCCTGAAAGAGCAGGCGAGCAAATTCTTTTAGAAGAAGCGCTTACTCATTCAAAAAGAGCGTCAGTTGGTAATTCAATTAAAATCAAACTCAACCCTAAAAACTTCGGTAGAATTGTTGCTCAAACTGCAAAACATGTAATTCGTCAAGGTATTCGTGAAGCAGAACACGGTATGGTTTTGCAAGAGTTCCAATCAAAACATAGTGAAATCGTTTCTGCAACAGTTACATCTATCGACCCTGTAACAGAAAATGTTACTTTGCAAATTGGCAAATCAGAAGCAATTTTGCCAAGAGGCGAACAAGTGCCAACAGAGCATCTTAAAGAAGGTCAAATCATCAAAGTTTATATTGTTGATGTTAGAGAAACAGAAAAAGGCCCTAAAATTATGATTTCAAGAACACACCCTGGCTTTGTAAAAAGACTTTTTGAAATGGAAGTTCCTGAAATCTTTGATGGTGTTGTTGAGATTAAAGCAGTATCTCGTGAGGCTGGTATGAGAACAAAAATGGCTGTTTTCTCAAAAGATGAAAATGTTGACCCTATCGGCGCTTGTATCGGTCCTAAAGGTCAAAGAGTTTCAACTATCGTTGAAGAACTCGGCGGCGAGAAAATTGACATTGTTAAATATTCAGAAGACGTTACAGCGTTTGTTTCAGAGGCTCTTTCTCCTGCAAGTGTTGTATCGGTAGAAATTGTTGATGAAGGCGCAAAATCTTGCAGAGCATCAGTGCCTGACCATCAATTATCACTCGCAATTGGTAACAAAGGTCAAAATGCTCGTCTTGCAGCAAAACTTACTGGCTGGAAGATAGACATTCGTCCTGAAAGTGGTTACTACGGCGAATAATTAATTTAAAGAAAACGGTGAAATTTATGCAAAAACCAAAGAAAATTCCAATGCGTATGTGTGTCGGTTGTGGTGAACATAAACCTAAAAAAGAATTTGTGCGCGTGGTAAAAACAAAAGAAAATGACATTTTTCTTGATTTAACAGGAAAAGCAGCAGGCAGAGGCGCATATGTTTGTAAAAGTGTAGAATGTTTGAGCCTTTGCAAAGAGAAGAAAAAATTAAACAGAGCATTTTCTCAAGAAATTCCTGATGAAGTTTACAACTCATTAATAGAGGAGTTAAACAATGCAGAATAAATTTTTATCACTTCTTGGTATGGCAAGAAAGGCAAACAGAGTGTCGCTCGGCTATGATAAATCATTAGAGGCAATACATTATGGTAAGGCTTGTGTGGTTTTTGTGGCAAATGATATTTCTGAAAAAACAAAGCGAGGTCTTGTGTTTGCCGGTGAAGATGAAGAGGTAGAAATTATTGATGTACCATTCAGTATTTTCGAATTTACAAATGCCATTGGCACTAAAACAGGAATTGTCAGCGTTAATGACAGAGGTTTTGCAAAGAAATTAATTTCACTTTTAAATGATTAAAATATATCGACTATTCGATTTAATAATAGATACCTTATTTTAAAAAAGGATGATGATTAATGGTAATTAAATATAAGTTAAACGAGGTTGCAAAAGATTTTGCTCAAGATGCAAAACAATTGCTTGAAGTTTTAAAAGAAAAATTCCCTGAAAGAGCGTTTAAAAATACAACAACTCTCGAAGAAGCAGAATTAAACTATCTTTTTGATTATTTAACACAAAAACATAGTGTTAAATCTTTTGATGAGTATTTTGCTCTTGGCGAGAAAGCGCAAGAAAAACGCAGAGCGGAAAGAGACGAGAAAAAACAAGCAAGACTTAAAGAGCAAGAACTTTTGGCTGCTCAATTAAAGGCTGCAATGGCTGCTCAAAAAGAGGGTAAAGACCCTGAAGCCGCTGCAAATGCTATTAAAGAAAAATCGGCAGAGAAAAAGAGTGTTGCTAAAAAAGAAGAAGCACCTAAAAAGACTGCTGCTAAAAAAGAAGAAGCACCTAAAAAGAGCGTTGCTAAAAAAGAAGAGAAAAGCGCAGAGCCAAAACCTGCCACAGAAAAGACAGAGAAAAAGCCTGTCGAAGAAAGCAAAGAGCCTGTTAAAAGACAGGAAAAGAAAAAAGCCCCTGCAAAACCTAGAACAGAGGGCAGAATTCGTGATAAAGGCGATAACAAAAATATTGAGATTCATACTGTTGAAAGTTATAAAATCGACACAAGAGCAACTGAATTTGATGCCGAAAAATATAACGAAAAGTATGATGAGATTTCACCTGCTCATAAGTATGGTGACAACTTCCAGAAAAAGCAGAAAATCAAACAGAAATCTAAACAATATAATAAAGCAAAAGGTAAAAAACAAGAAACAGAGGCAGATAGACTTCGTAAACTTCAACTTGAAAAGATTAAAGCAAAACCAATTGAAGTTACTATCGGCGAAGAAATTACAGTTGGCGAACTTGCTTCTCGTATGAAAAAGACTGCCGCAGAAGTTGTTAAACAACTTATGATTCTTGGTATAATGGCAAGTGCTTCAGAAACAATAGACTATGATACAGCCGCAATTGTTGCAACCGAAATGGGCGCAAAAGTTGAAAAAGAGGTTGTTGTAACTATTGAAGAAAGAATTATGGATATTCAAGAAGATAAAGAAGAAGACTTGAAACCTCGTGACCCTGTTGTAGTTGTAATGGGCCACGTTGACCATGGTAAAACTTCTATTCTTGACAGAATTCGTTCTGCATCTGTAACATCAACTGAAGCAGGTGGTATTACTCAACATATTGGTGCTTATCAAGTAACTGTTGAAGGTGGAAATAATATCACATTCCTTGACACCCCAGGTCACGCAGCGTTTACTGCTATGCGTCAGCGTGGTGCAAATGTAACTGATATTGCAATTTTGGTAGTAGCCGCAGACGATGGTATTATGCCGCAAACAATTGAGGCTATTAACCATGCAAAAGCCGCAGGTGTTGAAATCATTGTTGCTATTAATAAGATGGATAAACCAGGTGCTACAACCGATAAGATTATGCAACAACTTACCGAGCATGAACTCGTTCCTGAAGAGTGGGGCGGAAACATTATTACTGTTCCTGTTTCTGCTCATACAGGTATGAATATTGATAAACTTCTTGAAAATGTATTGCTTGTTGCAGAAATGCAAGAATTAAAAGCAAACCCAGATAGAATGGCAAAAGGTGCAGTTATCGAGGCTAAACTTGATAAAGGTAGAGGCCCTGTTGCTACTATTCTTGTTCAAAATGGTACACTTAAAGTTGGCGATATTATCGTTGCAGGTAAAACCGTTGGCCGTGTAAGAGTTATGCTTAATGATAAAGGCGAGCGCGTGAAAGTTGCAGGTCCATCAGTTCCTGTTGAGATTACAGGTCTTGATGAAGTGCCATCTGCAGGTGATACTTTTGACTGCGTTTCAGATGAGCGTCTTGCACGTGAACTTGTTGAACAAAGAAAAACTCAATTTAAAGAAGAAGAATTTAATAAATATCAAAAAGTTACTCTTGATAATTTATTTGACCAATTACAACAAGGCGATATGAAAGACCTTAACATTATTGTTAAAGCCGATGTTCAAGGCTCTGTAGAGGCTGTTCGTCAGTCACTCGAAAAATTATCAAATGAAGAAGTAAGAGTAAAAGTAATTCATGGTGCAGTTGGTGCGGTTTCAGAGTCAGATGTAATGCTCGCAGGCGCATCTAATGCAATTATCGTAGGCTTTAATGTTCGCCCAGACCCAGTTGCTAAAAACTTGGCTGAAAAAGACGGCGTTGATATGCGTCTTTATAGAATTATTTATGATGCTATTGAAGAAATTGAAGCCGCTATTAAAGGTATGCTTGCACCTAAATTTAGAGAAGTGCAACTTGGCCGTGCAGAAGTTCGTGAAACTTATAAAATTTCATCAGTTGGCACAATTGCAGGTTGTTATATTCTCGAAGGTAAGGTTACAAGAAATGCTCAAATTCGTGTAGTTCGTGATGGTATTGTTTTGGCAGAAGACGAAATTGACTCATTAAGAAGATTTAAAGATGATGTTAAAGAAGTTGCTACAAACTATGAATGTGGTATCGGTCTTGAAAAATTCAATGATATCAAAGAGGGCGACATTTTTGAAGCATTTGTAATCGAAGAATATAGAGATTAATTTTAAGGAGCAAAAAGTATGGGCTCACATAGATTAGGCAGAATAGAAGAAGACATCAAAAGATGTTTAGCCGAAATTGTTAGGGACTTAAAAGACCCTAGAATTTCAAAACTTTTATCTATTATCAGAGTAGAAGTTTCAGGCGATTTATCTTATGCCAAAGTATTTGTAAGCGCAATTGAAGGCTATGAAAAAACAGTAGAATCTGTTAAAGGTCTTAAAAGTGCAGAAGGTTATATAAAACGCGAGTTAAATGCAAAAATGAAATTAAGAAAAATTCCATCTCTTAATTTTGTTGCAGATAACTCAATTGAGCATGGCGCTCATATAGCAAAAATTATAGAGGATTTTTAGAATGTTTATTGATTTACAAACCGTAATTAAGCGTTTAAGTGAAAAAGATAATATTGTAATATTATTGCATCAGTTTCCTGATGGCGATACGATTGGTTGCGGTTATTCTCTGTATTTCGCCTTGAAAAAGTTAGGTAAAAAAGCAAGAGTAGAATGTTGCGATACAATTGGTGAAAGATATTCTTATATTACCGAAAAAGCAACATTTGAAGATTTTGAGCCGGGATTTGTTGTGGCAGTTGATGTTGCAGATGTAAAACTTTTAGGCGAAAAAGCGAATGAGTATAAAACAATTGATTTGTGCATTGACCATCACGGCTCTAATCGTGGTTATGCAAATGAAACCTATGTAGATGCTACTTGCGCCGCCGCTTGTGAGATTATTTATGAAGTTGCAAAGGCTTTAGTCGGCGAACTTGATAAACAAATTGCAAGTGCGTTATACACAGGCATTTCAACTGATACAGGTTGTTTTAAATTCACAAACACCACTGCAAAAACTCATAGAATTGCAGCAGATTTAATTGATGCAGGCATTGACTATGGCGATATAAATAGAATTATGTTTGAAACAAATTCTAAAGCACGTTTGGCAGTTGAATCTCAAGCGCTAAATACATTGAAATTCCTTTGTGATGGTAAAGTTGCTATTATGACTATTACCAAAGAATCAAGAATTTCTTCAGGCGCCCATGATAGTGAACTTGAAGGTATTACAAGTTTGCCTCGCACAATTGAAGGTGTTGTTTTAGGCATCACAATTCGCGAGAGAGATGATGTGAATTTTTGCAAGGTTTCTGCAAGAAGCCACGAGCCTATTGATGCGTCAGAATTTTGCGCAAACTTTGGTGGCGGTGGCCATGCTCGCGCGGCAGGTTGTGAGATTAATCTGCCAAAAGAACAGGCTTTTTCTAAATTAGCCGAAACAGCAGAAAAAATGCTGAAATCTGCAGGGTTAGTGTAAATATGAATGGATTTGTTTTAATTAATAAGCCGTCAGGGCTAACCTCGTTTAAAGTAACAGGTAGCGTAAAGCGTAAATCGGGAGAAAAACGTTGTGGCCATGCAGGTACATTAGACCCATTAGCAACAGGCGTTTTGCCTGTTATGATAGGCAGGGCTACAAGGCTTATAGACCTTATTGATGATAATAGAAAAACATATATCGCATCGCTGGTTTTAGGGCTTACTACTGACACGCTTGACTGCGATGGACAAGTTCTTGTTGACCAACCGGTTTGTGTAACGCAGTCGCAAATCGAGAACGCATTAAAAAAGTTTGAAGGCGAGATTACTCAAATTCCGCCAATGTACTCGGCTTTATCAAAAGACGGTGTTAAACTTTATGAACTTGCAAGGCAAGGCATTGAAGTTGAAAGAAAACCTAGAAAAGCAACAGTTTATAAAATTGAACTTTTAGAGTTTGATGGCAAAGATCAAGCTAAAATTTTAGTTGAATGTTCAAAAGGTACATACATTCGTACTATTATTGATGATTTGGGTGTTAGTCTTGGTTGCGGCGCTTTTATGAATGAATTAGAGCGAGTAAAAGCGAGTGGCTTTGATATTTTGCAGTGCATTAGTCTTGATGAATTTTTAAATAAAGATATTTTTGAAACAATTATTCCTGCTGATAAAGCAGTGTTGAGTTTTCCTGAAGTTAATGTTACTCAAAATCAGGCAAAACGTTTTAAAAATGGTAATGAACTTGATTTAAAAAGAGTTAAAATCAAAGAAAATTCTTTGTATTACAGAGTTTATTGCGAAAAAGAGTTTTTAGGAATTGGTGAAATCAAAGGGGATACAATAAAACCAAAAGTTGTGTTTTAAAGATTAAAAAAGGTGTAGTATGGAAGTTATAAAAAGTATTGAACTTTATGAAAAACAAGTGAATACTTCAATTGCGCTCGGTACTTTTGACGGAGTGCATTTGGCTCATGCCACCGTTATCAAAGAGGCAGTTGATAGCGAGTTTACACCTGCGGTTTTTTCGTTTTCACAGTTGCCAAGCGCTGTGATTAATGGCGAACAAGTGCCATCTATCACGACCAGAACAACTAAACAAGAATTAATTGAAAAATTAGGTGTAAAACTTTTCTTTTGCCCATCATTTTTAGATTTCAAAGATATGAGCGCAGAAGATTTTGTGATTATGTTAAAAGAAAAATTAGGCGCTAAAAAATTATCTTGCGGTTTTAATTTTACATTTGGCGCAAAGCGTACAGGTAATCCGCAAGTATTAAAACAACTTTGCAAACAATATGATATTGAACTCAAAGTTGTTCCGCCGGTTTTGGTTTCAGATGCGCCTGTTTCATCAACAAGAATAAGAGCGTTTATTCAAAATGGCGAGTTGGATAAAGCGAGAGAACTTTTAGGTCATGATTTTTATTATACTCTTGATGTAGTAAAAGGAAATCACATTGGCACAACGCTTGAAATTCCAACTATAAATCAAGTTTTTCCAACCAACTTTATATTGCCAAAGTTCGGTGTTTATGCGTCTAAAGTGATTATAGATGGTGTAGAGTATAAATCTATAACAAATGTGGGTGTAAAGCCAACTATCGGCGATGAAGAAGTTTGTAGTGAAACAAATATTTTTGATTACAAAGGCGATTTGTATGATAAAAAGGTAACTGTTGTGTTAAAATTTTTCATACGCCCTGAAAGAAAATTTGAAAATTTAGATGAACTTACCAGAGCAATACACAATGATATAGATTATGTAAAAAATATGATTTATTAAGGTGAAAATTTGGAGTATTTAAAAAGAATAGAAACGCTGGCAAACGCAGGTGTTTTACCTCATGCAGTAATTATTGAGGGCGATGAAAACCGATATTTAGCATCAAGATTTTTCGCTAAATGTGCCGTTTGCAGTAGCGATTTAAAACCTTGCGATGAATGTAATGACTGCAAAAAAGCAGAAAAAGGCGTTCATCCTGATATTATTGAGCTTCATCCATCAGGCGCAATGAAAAGTTATTCTATTGAAGAAATTCGTAGAATAAAAGAAGAAGCGTTTGTTTTGCCAAATGAAGCAAGAGCAAAAGTTTATATTTTTAATGATGTTGATAATATTGCGGTTGTTTCGCAAAATGCATTGTTAAAAATATTAGAAGAACCGCCAAAATCGGTAGTTTTTGTGCTTAATTGCAAGTCGAAAACTCATTTGCTTGAAACAATTATTTCAAGAGCAACTGTGATTTTTGTAGGCGAAGAAGAAAATCAAGATACTGTTGATTTAACTGACGCTTTTGAAATTATAAATCTCGCAGTTGATGGTAGCGAGTTAGAACTTTTGAAAAAAATCACTTCGCTTGAAAGTGAAAAAGATGAAAGAATTAAAATGGCACTTGCTTTGCAAACTGCACTTCGTGAGATGTATTTTGTAAAATGTGGTGTTAAACAAAACAAAAGTTTAGAAGATTTAGCCGAAAGGCTTACAATAAACAAAATTTTATCTGCAATTGAAATTGCAGAAAACTTCAGAATTGCAAATTTAAAAAACAAATCAGTAAGATTAATGTTAGCCTCTTTATGTGCTAATTTAAAATCTGTACTCGGTAGATAGGAGTTGAAATAATGGTTGAAATTATAGGTGTTCGTTTTAGAGAATCTTCAAAAATTTATTATTTCGGTGCTAATGGTAAAAAAGCAGTATTAGGCGATAAAGTTATCGTTGAAACTTCTCGTGGTCTTGAATGTGCAGATGTTGCAATGGTTAATAGAATGGTTGATGAAGAAGAAATCGTTCAACCTCTTAAAAACATTATCAGAATAGCAACAAAAGAAGATATTATCAAACAGCAAGAAAATTTCAAAAAAGAAGAAAAAGCATTTGAAATTTGTATGAAAAAAATTGAAGAACACGAACTTGATATGAAATTAACTCGTGTTGAATATTCTTTTGATAATTCAAAAATCATCTTCTTTTTCACTGCAGATGGCAGAGTTGATTTCAGAGAATTAGTTAAAGATTTGGCGGCAGAGTTCAAATCTCGTATTGAACTTCGTCAAATTGGCGTTAGAGATGAAGCAAAAATGCTCGGCGGTGTTGGTATTTGTGGGCAAAGTTTTTGTTGCTCAAGATTTTTAGATGAATTTCATCCTGTTTCAATTAAAATGGCTAAAGAGCAAAATTTATCCCCAAACCCACTTAAAATTTCAGGTTCTTGCGGAAGACTTATGTGTTGTTTGCAATATGAACAAAACACTTATGAGTCACTTCGCGCAGAATTACCAAAACACGGCGAGAGCGTTAAAACTCAACATGGCACAGGTAAAGTTGAAGATGTTAATGTTCTAACAGGTAATTTAAAAGTAAGACTTGATAGCGATGAAGAGGGCGCACCGATTTCTGTTAACTTTACGGAACTTATTAAACCTCAACCAGAGCATAAACATAAAAAGAGATTTTTTAAAGATAGAAGAAATAAAAACAAATAACGGAGATTTTTATGGGTTTTTCAATTAAATCTTTAAAATGCGAAAACAAGTGCGAAGCGCTTGGTGTTGATAGAACTTGTCCGCAGTTTTCTTGGGTTTTAACTTCTGATGAAAACGGCGCTAAACAAACTGCATATCAAATAGCAATTTTTGATGAAAACAATGAGCAAATTTATAATTCTAATAAAGTTTTATCTGATAAACAATTTGGCATTGTTGCTAATTTAAAAGATGTTATAAAACCTTATAGCAAGTATGATTTCACTGTTTGCGTTTGGAATGAAAAAGATGAAAAAGCAACAAAATCATCATATTTTGTAACAGGCGTTTTTAAAGCAGGTCAGTGGAAGGGCGACTGGTTTAAGATTTGGTACAACTTTGGTAAAGTTGGTTATGTAAGAAAAGAATTCCAGGTTGAATCAGATATAGAATATGCATATTGTTATTTAGGAGCAGTGGGCGATAAGGTTAATTCTCTTGTTGCTTATCTTAATGGCAAACGCATAGGTGTTTGTTCAAATTTTCCAGGTGCTACTGAATATTTCAGAGCATTTTATACTTGCGTTGATGTAAAAGAAATGTTGCAAACAGGTACAAATACATTAGGCTTTTTAGTTTCTGTCGCCGCTTCTGTTGTGCTTAAAATTAAATATAAAACAGGCGAAACACAGTTTGTTTGTACAACAAAAAACAACTGGAAATTTAACAATAAAGGCGCATATCATTTAGGTTTTGACAACCCAATGTATAAAGGCAAGGTTGAACTTTTTGATAACACAAAGCATTTTAAAGACTTTTCAAAAAATGGCTTTGATGATAGCAGTTGGGGTTATTATAATGACCCATTTGGTGTTATCAGTTTTGGTCCGCTTTTTATTGAAAATCAATACCTTGTTGCAAAAGATTATGAAACTTATAAACCAGTTGCGATAAAGAAATTTGCGGACTGTATTCAACTTGATTTTGGCACAAACCATTCAGGTATTTTAGAGTATTCATTAAAAGGCAAACCTGGTCAAAAAATCACTATTAAATATGGCGAAAAGGTGTATAAAGATAGTGGAAGAATTGTTCCGGGCGAACAATTCCCGCCTTATTGTGAATATACTTTCGCAACTGAAAATATAGAGCATCATAGAACCGACTTTTTGATGATAGGTTTCAGATATATTGAAATTTATGGTTATGATGGCGAGATAAATGACGATGATTTTTGTTCGCATTTTGTGCATACAGAACTTGATTCAAATAGCAGTTTTAACTGTGATGATGAAGAGTTAAATAATATTTATAAAGTGGCTCGTCAAGGCTTTTTATCAAACCTTGTTAATATTCCAACCGACTGCCCGGAGCGTGAGCGCCGTGGTTGGACTGCGGACGCTTTTGCAATAGCGCAAGCAGAAATTTTAAACTTTGATATGTTGGGATTTTATTACGGGTGGTTTAAAAGTTATTATGACTGCCAAAGAAAAAATGGTTGGATTCCTGTAGAACTTCCTCGTTCAACCGATGATAGTGTTGATATAAACTGGCCACTTTCAAGCATTTTTATTCCTTATGAAGTTTTATTGCAATATGGCGATACTCGTTTTTGTGAGGAAACTTATGAAATTGCAAAAGGCTATGTAGATTTGCTTCTTAATTTGTGTGATGAAAATTACATATTAAGCACATCTTTTTATAGTTATAAAGACTGGGTTGCTCCTGAAAAAGCATCGCCGGAATTTATATCGGCAGTTTATTTTTATAAAGCAGTATGGTGTTTTGCAAAAATAAGCGAGGCGCTAGAAAAAGAAAATTCAAAAGATTATTTTGAAATCGCTGAAAAAATCAAAGAAAATCTTAATAAAACACATTTGCATATTGAAAAAGACAGAGTTTATTATGATAATAATACTCAAAGCGCAAATGTTCATGCGCTTGGCTTCCAAGTTTGCCCTGATGATAAAAAATCGGCAGTTATTAAGTCTTTGGTTGATAATTTAGATGAAAAGGGCGCTAATACAACCGGCTTTATGGGAACTGCGCATATTTTGAATGTGCTTTCTGATGAAGGCAAAGAAGATGTTGCTTTTAATCTTATTAAAAATCAAAATATGGGTGGTTGGTTGTGGCTAATCAACGAGTGTAATGCAACAACTTTTCCTGAAAATTATAATGGTGGCGGCTCACAAAATCACGCGTTTTTAGGCTCTGCGCCTAGCGTTTGGTTTTATAAATATTTGTGTGGCATAAAACCAATAGAGAATGGCTATAAATCTTTTGAAGTAAGCCCATATTTGCCTGAAACTATAAACTTTGCAACTGCAACTTTGCAAACAGTTTATGGCGATATAAAGGTTGAAATCAAAAGAGAAAACGGCATTGAAATTAATGTTTGCGTTCCTGTTAATACAACTGCTAAATTGAAATTCGGTGGTAAAGAAATTAGCCTTGTTTCAGGAAAACATACAGTAAATTTTTAAAAAGAGTGAAAAGGTACTTGAAAAAGTATAATTAATGTGTTACAATACAAATACAAAAAAACGGAGGTGCTTTACGATGGCATATAAAATTTCTAATGATTGCATTAGCTGTGGTGCTTGCGCAGGTACATGTCCTGTAGGCGCTATCGCTGAAGGCGACGGCAAATACGAAATCAACGCTGATGAATGCATCAGCTGTGGTGCTTGTGCTGCTGATTGTCCAGTAGAGGCTATTGCTGAATAATTTTACATTTATTTTAACTTTAAAAGCGAGGCAGTCCTTGTCTCGCTTTTAAAATTATTAGGAGTAATTATGACCGATTTAAAACAAGAGTTTTTAGGTATTTACAATATATTTTGCAGTAATATTCATCGCTTTGGCACAGATGCGGTATTGCTTGAATATTTTTCTAATTCAAAAAGAGCAAAATCTGCGTGTGATTTAGGTTGTGGTTGTGGCATTATTCCGTTTTTGATGTTGCAGTCTAACAAAGATTTAAAAATAACTGCAATTGATATTCAAAAAGATGCAATTGAACTTGTTAATCGTGCTATTGAATTAAATAAAGTTCAAGATAAAATAACACCGATTAATTGTGATTTAAAAGCGCTACCAAAAGAATTAAATGCTAAGTTTGATTTGGTAACTATGAACCCACCTTATAAAAGAAAAGGCTCTGGTAAAATAACAGGGGTTTATGGTATTGACATTGCTAGAAATGAAATTGAATGCACTTTAGAAGACATTTGCAAAGCAGTTTCAAAACTTCTTATGCCAAACGGTAGGTTTTGTATTTGCCAACGTCCAGAGCGTTTTGGCGAAGTGATTTTTGAGATGAAGCGCGCAGGCATTGAGCCAAAACAAATTAGAAACGTTGTTAATAAAGCGGGCGATAAACCAATGCTCGTTTTGGTTAGTGGAATAAAGGGCGGTAACTGTTCAACTGAAATGTTGCCAGACCTTATTTTAAAAACTAATGATGATGAAGACACACAAGAAGTTAAAGAGATTTATAAAATTATGAGAGGGAAAACAAATGGCTAAACTTTATGTTGTTGGCACACCGATCGGCAATTTATCAGACTTTTCGCCAAGAGCGATTGAAACTTTAAAATCGGTTGATTTTATTGCCGCAGAAGATACAAGGGTAACATTAAAACTGCTTAATAAATTTGAAATTAAGAATAGTTTAGTGTCATATCACGAGCATAACAGGGGAGTAGCCGGCGAAAAAATTGTTGAGCGAATTTTGAATGGCGAAAACTGCGCTATTGTTACTGATGCAGGTATGCCCGCAATTTCAGACCCAGGCGAAGAACTTGTGAAACTCTGCCGTGAAAAAGGTGTTGAAGTTGAATCTGTGCCAGGACCTACTGCTTTTGCAACTGCAATTGCACTTTCGGGAATGAGTTCTGCGAGATTTACTTTTGAGGGCTTTTTATCTGTTACAAAACGTCAGAGAAAAGAGCATTTGTCATCGCTTGTTAATGAAACTCGCACAATGATTTTTTATGAAGCGCCACATAAACTTATTTATACTTTAAAAGATATGTTTGAATATTTTGGCGATAGAGAAATAGCAATTTGTAGAGAATTAACCAAAATTCACGAAGAAGTTATAAATACAACGCTATCTAGCGCTATTGAAAAATATGAGCAAACCCCACCTAAAGGAGAGTTTGTATTAGTTATCAAAGGCAAAGAAGAAACTGAAAGCCAAGAATATACTTTTGAACAAGCGGTAGAAATCGCAAAAGAGTTAATGGAAAAAGGAAACCCTGTTTCATTTGCTTCAAAGCAAGCCGCAAATTTAACAGGCTTTAAAAAGAGCGATATTTATAAAGAATTGTGTAAATAAAAAAGTGAGAGTTAAAAACTCTCACTTTTTTGTTGTCTTTTTTGCATTTTGCACCAACTTATAAAACCATAAATATCATTTACCAAAAAGGCTAGAAAACACACTACAACCGATAGATAACTTGTGTTTTCAAAAGACGCTAAAATCCAAAGTATTATCAAAACAATGTCATTTAGTGCATAAGCCAAAGCAAAATAAGGGCTTCTTTTAAAAGTTAAAAATACAGCCACAAATGAAGTTGTAACAGAAACCGTGCTAAAGCCCAAATTAGCAGTGTCAAGATACTTTAAAATAAAGTAGAAAATGATAGTTACAATAATCGTTAAAACTGTCATAAAGATTAAATCGCTTTTGCCGATTTTGTTAACTTCAACTTCCGATTTTTTGTTTTTATAAGGGTGTTTAAGCCAAGAAATAAGAGCAAAAATAGCCATCGGCATAGTCATACCAAGATAAGTTATCATTTCGCCAAAATAACTAAATGAATATGAAATAATACCATAAATAATACTAAAAATTATAATTAAAACTTGCGAGAAGGGGTTGCCTTTTGCCGCAAAAATAAGCGAAGTAACACCAATTAGCGAAGCGATTAAAACCAGAAAATTATCTTTGTTGAAAATAATATGAGATATGATTATTGAAATTGTTGAAAGGCTAAAAATCAGCCATTCAACTTTTGTGAAATAAGATGTTATTTTATTCATAAATTCTCCTAAAAAAATAAGCATTCGCAAACACATCTTCAAAGACCTAATGATGTGTAAACGAATGCTTTTATTGCATTTCTCTACCCGGTGGCAGTTTTTATTATTATAACATTTAAGATTTATTTGTCAATACTTTTCTTGTGCAAAATAAATGAGTAAATCATAGGGACTATTACCATAATTAAAACTAACGGAAGGAAAATCCAAAAACTACCCAAAAAAGCAGTTGCTAAAAATACAAAACCTGCAATTGTCCATAAAATACCTGCAAATCTGTGTGTTTTATTCCAGTTATCTTCATCATTAAGTGTCCAAGGAATTTTAATGCCGATAGTGTAATTTTGTCTGCATTTAGGCAGATAGTTACCAACAATTATAAATACAACACCGAAAAATAAAAACATAATAACAGGCACATCAACTTTTATTCCAAGAGCATATAAATACATTATAGTGTGAAGAAAAATTGAAATAACAGGGCATATCATCAAAACGAGTGTGATAGGCTTTTTAGTTATATTCTTTTTCTTTGGGTCAAAAGAAGTGCCTATCATACAAACCCAATGAGTAATGAGCAAAAACAAAGGGAAGAAAAACACCGTAAATGCCTTTGATGAATACTGGTCAGGAGTGCCATTTACATCAAAATGAGTTGGTATTTCGGCAGGCAACTTATCCCATAAAATCACACCTGCAAGTATAGGCAAAAGTATAATAATAGATGTAATAATAAGTTTTAATTTGTTTTGTTTAATCATAAATCTTCATCCTTTCTAAGGTCAGTAATAAAAAGCATAATTTCTTCTAAAACGCTGGTGTTTATCTCATAATAAATAAACTTGCCATCACGCTTATCAAAAATCAAATCTGCTTCTTTTAAAACACTTAAATGCCTTGAAATCGCAGCACCTGTTATATCAAAATTTTCAACAATCTCGCCGGCAGATAGTTTCCCTTTTTTGAGCATATTTAAAATCTCTCTACGAGTAGGGTCGGCAAGTGCTTTTAAAGTTGTTTGCAAACTCAATACAAAAACCTCCTTCATTTAACATTTAACTTAATTGTTAAATGTATTATAGCATATCATTTTAAATTTGTCAATAGCAAAAATAAAAAAGTCACCAAAAGGTGACTTTTTTATTTTTTTATGTGTAATTTATTAAGCACTTTGTTAATCATTTTCTCGCCGAAAACTTCTTTTAGCGCACCATTGAAATAGATAATCACAAAGTAGATTGTAGCACCAATTAATGCATAAGCGCCAAGACGAACTATCTGACCAATACTTCTTGTGGTTGCAACAGGGTATAAAACATTAAGAAGCATCACAACTGCGCCCATAATAATAGAAGGGTAAAGCGTTTTGATAAATGGTTTTATCAAACTACCATATCTGAAATTAAATGATTTTCTAAGCGAAATCAAAATTATAAGCACACAAATGCTTTGACCGATAGCGGTAGAAACAATAGCGCCAATATAGCAATGTTGCCCTGCGCCTAACATATAGAATAAATACATAAGCGGAATATCAAAAACAATGTTTGCTACAATGCCTGATATAGTTGCAACACAAACCGCTTTTGTTTTCTTAAGTCCTTGCATAGCCATACAAAGAGTAACCTTAACGCAGGAAATAACATTAACAGGCACCGCGATTTTTAAAATCAAACCACCATATTCAAGACCATTTTGCCCATAGAAGAATGAATAAACAGGACTTGCAAAAACAATAATACCAATTGTAATTGGCAAAGAAATTGCCGAAATCATATTCATCGCCGAACAAAGTTTGCTATTAGCCTGTTTTAAATCATTTTTAGCAACAAGTTCAGACATTTCAGGAACAATAGAACTTGTAAGACCCATTGCAAGAGCGCTGATAATCATTGCAATTTTAGGGGCATAAGTTGAAATAATCGAGCCGATAAGCAAACTGTCATCAAGTTTCAATTCTGAAAGAGTAAATACAACTAAAATGTTATCAACAATATCATAAATATTAGCAGAAACCGCAACAATTAAAATAGGAATACAGTGAGCGACAAAACTTTTAATAATTGCTTTGTTACTTAAAACATCAGTTTCATTTGATGCTGTAATAATAACATCGCCACTGTTTCTTGATTTGATTTTTAAATAAACAATTGCAATTAAAGCGCCGATACCTGCGCCGAGCAAAGCAATGTTAACACCGGCAGAAGAAGACAAATCAAAAACATTTATAGCGGCATAAGCGCCTAATAAAACCACTGCAACACGGCTAAATTGCTCAATAACTTGTGAATAAGCAGAAACTGCTAAAACTTTGTGCCCTTGTAAAAAGCCTCTGTAAATTGATAAAAATGGTACAACTAATAAACAAAAACCAATACATCTAATAGCATTTGCAACTTCGCTCACACTAACATTTTGAACACCTTGCGCCATCTTGTTAAGATAAAAGTCTGCAATTGAGTTTGCAAAAAGAAGCAAAATAATAAAAAACACAAAACCTGCAATAACCGAAATTAAAGCGCCGATTTTATAGATTTTCATTTTAGTTTTATGAAGATCTTTTGTGTTATACTCTGCAACTAAAATGCTCATTGCAGTAGGAATGCCGGAAGTAGAAGCATTTAAAACAAGATTATAAATCAAGTAAGCACAAGAATAAATAATCATACCCGTTTCGCCGATAAGAGCAGTAAACGGAATAACATATAAAACGCCTAAAATTTTTGTAAAGACAATTGAAATGTAAGAAATCAACGTGCCATCAACAAAACCGTTTCTTTTTAATTTTTTAGCCATAATAACCTCTTAAAAAATCAAATATATTATTAATTATATCACACATAATAAAAAAGTAAAGCAAATTTTGTTTGGCGATTTAGCAATAAAAACGTTATTTTTTAAAAAATATAGTAAATATAATGCCAAAAATTGAGCAAATGAGTAAAAAACACTTGAATTTATAAATTAAATTTATTATAATAGATATTGAATTTGTTTATTAGTATTGATTTATATATAATTTTATTTAGGAGGCTATCAAATGGCAACTAAAACAATTGGTGTTTTAACTTCCGGTGGTGACGCACCGGGAATGAATGCGGCGGTTCGTTCTGTTGTTCGTGCTGCAATCAATAGAGGTATGAAAGTCTATGGTATTCATCGTGGATATAATGGTCTTATTCATGATGATGTTTTTGAAATGGACCTTAGAAGTGTTTCGGATATCATTCACAGAGGTGGTACAGTTCTTTATACTGCGCGTAGCCCAGAGTTCAAAACAGAAGAGGGTATGCAAAAAGCAATTGCTACTTGTAAAAAATATGGTATCGATGGTTGTATTGTAATCGGTGGTGACGGTTCTTATCGTGGTGCTCGTGACTTGTCACTTCGTGGTATTCCTTGTGTTGGCGTACCTGGCACTATTGATAACGATATCGCTTGTACAGATTATACTATCGGTTTTGATACTGCTATGAATACCGCTCTTGAAATGATTGATAGAATCCGTGATACTTCTCAATCTCATGAAAGATGTAATGTTTGCGAAGTTATGGGTAGAAACTGCGGTGATATTGCTCTTCATACAGGTATTGCAGTAGGTGCTACTTGTATTTTAGTTCCAGAAGTTGAGTGGACATTTGAAGAAATCGTTACAAAAATTAATAAAGGTCAAGCAAGTGGTAAAAAGCATTTTATTGTTGTTGTAGCAGAAGGCGTTGGCGGTGTTGAAGAACTCGCTAAAAAGATTGAAGCGGCAACTGGTATTGAATCTCGTGCATCAATTTTGGGCCACGTTCAAAGAGGCGGTAGCCCAACGGTTCGCGATAGAGTTTGTGCTTCAGGTATGGGTATCGCTGCTGTAAGTCTTTTGGAAAAAGGCATTGGCAACCGTGTAATTGCTCTTAAAGACAATAAAATTGTTAACTTTGATATTTATGAAGCATTGCAGATGGAAAGAGTCTTTGAAAAAGATATTTATGAAATGGCTCAAGAAATCGGCATCTAATAATTTTGATTTTAAAACGACCGTCATTAATTAAAAACGGTCGTTTTTGCACAATAAAGGAGTTTTAAAAATGGATAACATTAAACTTCAAGCAGAATCTGCGGTAAAAGAGTTAATAGAAATTGCCAATTTAAAAAGTGGCGATGTTTTGGTTGTTGGTTGCAGTTCAAGTGAAGTAGTAGGTGAAATAATCGGCACTAATTCTTCCAGTGAAACTGCAGATGAAATTTTTGGCGCTATTTATAATGTTTTATCGCAAAAAGGTATATACCTTGCGGCGCAATGTTGCGAGCATTTAAATAGGGCAATTATAATCGAATCTGAATTAGCAGATAAAAAGAATTTAGAAAAAGTTAATGTTGTGCCGGTGAAAAAAGCAGGCGGCTCATTTGCAACTGCCGCTTATAACAATTTCAAAAACCCAACTGCAGTTGAGAGTATAAAAGCAGATGCAGGAATAGACATCGGCTCAACACTTATTGGTATGCATTTAAAAGCAGTTGCAGTGCCTGTAAGACTTGCAATTAAAAAAATCGGTTTTGCAACAGTAACTGCCGCGCGTACCAGACCAAAATTCATCGGTGGCGCTCGTGCAGTTTATGATGAAACAAAAATGTAATGTTTGATATAATGAAAATAACTATTGTATTGTGAGGTTTAAAATATGCCTATTAAAATTCCTGATGCGTTACCTGCAGCAAAAATTCTTGAGCACGAGAATATTTTTGTTATGACAGAAAAAAGAGCGAATACCCAGGATATTCGTCCTTTGAAAATTCTTATTTTGAATTTAATGCCAACAAAAATTGAAACAGAAACTCAATTGTTGCGTTTGCTTGGTAACACACCGCTTCAAATAGAGATTGACTTGTTGCAAACTGCGACTTATCAGGCTAAAAATGTTGCAAAAGAGCATTTGTTATCTTTTTATAAAACTTTTGATGAGGTTAAAGATAATCGTTATGATGGTTTAATTGTAACAGGTGCACCTGTTGAGCATTTAAAGTTTGAAGAAGTTGATTATTGGGATGAACTTTGCTCGATTTTAAAGTGGGCAAATAAAAATGTTTATTCAACAATGTATATTTGTTGGGGTGCTCAAGCAGGTCTTTATTATCATTATGGTATTGATAAAAAGCGCCGTGATGACAAAATTTTCGGTATCTATACTCATGAGGTGTTAATTCCAACTCATCCGCTTCTTCGTGGATTTGATGATATGTTTTTAGCACCACATTCAAGATACACTTATAATGATATTGAAGATATTAAAAAGATAGATGATTTAGATTTGCTTACTTTTTCAAATGAAGCAGGCGTGCATATCTGTGCAGATAGAGCGTGCAGAAAATTCTTTATTTCAGGTCACTCTGAATATGATAGGTGTACATTAGCAGGTGAGTATGCTCGTGATTTAGAAAAGGGTATTGATATTAAAGTGCCTGTTAATTATTTCCCAGATGACAATGCTAATAAATTACCGCTTATGAATTGGCGTAGCGCGGCATCGCTTATCTTTTCAAACTGGGTAAACCATATCGTTTATCAACACACACCATTTGATTTAGATGACCTTGATGAGTAATATGAAGTATTCTTATATTTTGTGGGACTGGAATGGCACACTTTTAGATGATGTTGATATTTCTATTGACTGTGTAAATATTCTTCTTGATAAGTTAGGGCTTGATAAAACAAACCGTGAAGAATATTATCAGATGATGGATATGCCGATGAGAAAATATTATGAAAATCTTTTCTCATCTAGAAAGTATGATTTAAAATATGAAATTTGCACAGAGAATTTTCATATAAACTACCCTTGTTTAATTGAAGGCGCAAAACTTCGTAAAGAGGCGGTAGAAATATTAGAGTATTTTCAAAAACTCGGCATTCGTCAGTCAATTGTATCTGCGTTTGAAAAAACTGCGCTAATTAATCATACCAATAAATTTGGTGTGGCAAAATATTTTGAGGCTATTAGTGGTAATGATGATGTTTATGTAGGCTCAAAATCGCAAAGGGCTATTGATTTAGTAAAAAATATAGATAAATCAAAAGTGCTTTATATCGGCGATACAAAGGCAGATGTTGAAACTGCGAGGGACGTTGGTTGTGACTGCGTTTTAATAACAGGCGGTCATCAGTCAAGAGAGTATTTAGAGCAGTTTTGTTTGCCTGTTATTGATAACCTGTTAGAACTTAAAAATTTAATAAAATAAATATAGATTTTTTAAAATTAATGTGATAAAATATTGGTATATAAACTGATTATTCAGTTATAATAAATTTGGAGGTAATTTTTATGGAACTTAAAGGTACAAAAACCGAGAAAAATTTGCAAGAGGCTTTTGCTGGCGAGAGTATGGCGAGAAATAAATATACTTATTATGCTTCAAAAGCAAAAAAAGATGGTTTCGTTCAAATCTCAAAGATTTTTGAAGAAACTGCTGCCAATGAAAAAGAACATGCTAAAATGTGGTACAAATATCTTAACGGTGGCGCTATTAGTGATACTGCTACAAACTTGAAAGATGCTGCTGAAGGCGAAAACTTTGAGTGGACAGATATGTACGCAAGAATGGCTAAAGAAGCAAGAGAAGAAGGCTTTGAAGAAATTGCTTTAAAATTTGAGTATGTTGCTAAAGTTGAAAAAGAACATGAAGAACGTTATAGAAAACTTCTTAAAAATGTTGAAGATGAGGTTGTTTTCTCAAAAGACGGAGATGTTATTTGGCAATGTATCAACTGTGGTCATATCGTTGTTGGCAAAAAAGCACCTGAAGTTTGCCCAACTTGTAACCACCCACAATCATATTTCCAAGTAAAACCTGAAAACTATTAATAATAAAACAAAAAAGACTATCTTTTAAAGATAGTCTTTTTTAATTTAATAAGTTATTGAAACTAATTCAGTGTCAACACATTTGCCACTCTTTTCATCAATATCAAAAATCGCGCCACAAATCTCGCATTCACCTTGCGCATTTTCAAATCTTATCGGCAGATGAGTTTTAAGTTTTTGAATAGCGATTTCAGGCTTTATTCCAAGCACCGAATTTTTTGGGCCACACATACCAAGGTCGGTAATATATCCTGTGCCTTCTTCAAAAATTTGCAAATCATTAGTTTGAATATGCGTGTGAGTGCCAAAAAATGCAGAAACTCTGCCACTAACGTAATATCCTAGCGCCTTTTTCTCTGCAGTAGCCTCTGCGTGAAAATCAACAATAATAATCTTGCAACCTTGCTCTTGCGCTAGTTTTATTTGCTCATCAATAGTATCATAAGGACTGCGTAAAGCGTCTAAATAAACAACGCCAAGCAAGTTAATAACTGCAACTTTCACTCTGCCCATATCATATATACAAAGCCCTTTGCCAGGAGCGCTATCAGGGAAATTTGCAGGTCTTAAAACATAATCATTTTCATCAAGAAAAGACGCAAATTCAGGTCTGCGATAGGTGTGATTACCACCAGTAATCACATCAACTCCAATAGAGAAAAGCCTCTCTGCGCTTTGCGCTAAAATTCCATTTCCATCTGCAGAGTTTTCGCCATTAGCAATGCAAAAATCTATTTGCTTTTCTGATTTTAGTTTTGGTAAAACTTTTTCAAGCGATGAGCAACCAATACTGCCAACAACATCGCCAAGCGCTAATACTCTCATATTCCACCCCTTGATATATCTTAAAAATAAGTATAGCATAATTAAAAATAAATTTCAATAAATTATAAAAAACTATTGCATTTTTAAAAGAGAAGTGATATAATAAACAAAAAAGATTGTTATAATTTTAACAATCTTTTTAAATGATAACGATTATTTCTCATTTTATGTTTCTCTTTTTTCTTAAAGACGCGCCATTTTTATGGCGCGCCTTTTTTTTATAACTCTTCTTCAATTGTTGCAACTAAAACTGTAATGTCATCAGAGTGTTCATCTTTTCTCATAATCGCCGCTTTAGAAGCGATTTTATCAGCAATAGTTTGAGCATTTTGTTTTCTGTTATCTAAAATTTCTTGTTCTATCCATTTTTCATCATCTTCGCTAACGCCATCTGAAAACATTACAATAACATTACCTTTTTTCAAAAATGTGCTAGTCTTATCAAAACTTACTTCGTTTAAAATTCCGGCAGGGTAGGCGTTGCAAGTGGCAACACCAACTTTTTTACCTTTAACAACATAGGTTTCTGCCGCTCCTGCTTTGAAAAAGTCTGCTTGTCCTGAATATAAATCTATCGTTGCAATATCAACAGTAGCGGTGGATTCATCGCTTGATTTAAAAATCATAGCCGAGTTAACAAGTTTCAAAGCACATTCAAACCCAAATCCTGCTTTTATAAGTCTTTCCATCAAGTTAGCAGTAAAAGTAGAATCAACTGCGGCAGATGGTCCAGACCCCATTCCGTCAGACAAAATTATAACAAAATTACCCTTGCCATCATTAAAATATGTATAAGAATCGCCTGAAAGAGTTTCATCTTTGCAATTTATTTGACAAACACCCATATCAACCCTGAAATTTGCTTTTTCAGTTAGATTTATCAGTGTAATATCGGTGTTGTTTGTAATGCAAGGCGTGTCAAATCTTACCGAGCAAAGCGAAGAAAGACGGTTAACAAGTTCTAATTTTGGAACACTTTGTTTTTGCCTTTTAGCAGTAATTTCAACAGACATTCTGTGGCGTTTATCATATCTGCAAGAAACATCGGTAGAGCAAATTCCAAGCGAGCGAAGCAGAGTATCAATTCTTGAGGCAGTTTCGGTGTCAAATCTTTGCGTGTCATTAAATTCTATTGCCATATCATAAAGCATATCTGAAATGCCGTCCATTTGTTCAGAAATAATATCTCTAATATCGGCGATTCTCTTTTTCGCCTTCATTTCACTTTGGAAACTTTCAAATTTATCAAATAAGACAAGTGAGATTTCTTCCGGTTTTAAACAGCGCTTTGAAAAATCTTCAGGAATACTTGAAATTGCACTTTTTCCGTATGTTTTATAGGCTTTTGTCATAGTTAAAAAGGCGTTGTAAGTGTCTTGTGATTTGGTTTCATAGCAATGAGTTTTAAGCCCACAGTCTTTACAACAAACCTCTTTAACTTGTAAAAACATCTTGTCTATTTTAGGAGATTGTTTTTTATCAAGCGTTTTGCCTATTTCGTCAACTGTTTTAGAAACTTCCATTAGCGCGTTAGAAGAAAACTTTAATCGCATAACCAAACTTTTTCTCATTGCGTCTATTCGTGGCAATTGTGGTGGTGGAGAAAATATATCTAAAAATATTTTGTTAAAACTTCTTGGCATAGTTAAAAACATAAAACAACCAATAACAATTTCGGCAAAATTAATAGATAAATCATATTGATTATAAAAACCAATAAGCACACTAAAACTACCAAGTAAGAAACCAAGCGTTGTAGCAAATTTACCCATAACGCCAATCATTCCGCTGATAAGTCCGCCTAAAGCATAAGCGCCAACTAAATAATATTCGTTGCCACCTGTAACACTCATAGCAAAACCTAAACAAACAGCGCAGATAGTTGATGTGTTAACTTGTCCATATCTGCTACTTAAAAGAATAATTAAAACCGAAAACATTTTAGCAGGGGAGGCGGTTAAAATTGTGAAATCATTGAGCGACATCAGAATTAACGAAACCGACATCATAAGTGAACAAATTCTGGTTGAAGAAAGTTTAGAAAGTGGTTGAGATGAGTTGAGTATAGGCATACTGCAGTTTAAAAAATAAGTAGCAGAAATTGATAAAAGCGCTTCGCCTAACATTCTTATATAATCAGTAGAAGTAGGTCTAATAGATATAAGTAGCGCAACAATTCCAAAGCAGTTGCAAACAACACAAGTAAGCATAGAAAAAAGGAGCGAATTTTTCTTTTCATATATGTTCAAGCAAACAAATTTTATAGCACAAGCAATTGTTGCAACACCTATGTAATAAGCAGAAAAACCACCGTTAGCAGGGGAAATGCTTCCTAAAATAACGCCAAAAAGCCCTGCAAAAATTTGATAGGTAGAAAGCGAAGAAACAAAAGCAAAACCAAATGGCATAAACGAGCCGAATAAAACTGTTCTTGATAATAAAAATCCACAAACCACCGATAAAAGTTCAGAAATAATAGTCTTTTTAAACTCATCGGTTTTGAGTATCTGCACCTTTTTAACTGCTGTACGCATATTTTAAAAACTCCTTCATATTTATTCAAGTCAAATTATATGCTAAAACTTATAAAAATATTGTCAAAGTAACAATGCTCTTTTTTAAAAGTTTTTGTAAAAGAAGTTTTTATTTTTATAATGTCAGTCGAAATATAGTTGTTGTTGAAAACTAATGACAATTATGGTAAAATAAATCTGGTGATAAAAATGCAAAATTTAAAGTTTGAAATACAAAATTCAAATAAAATAACTGACGAAAATTTTGATAAATTTTATGATATTTTGAGCGCGTCATTGCCAAGAGTTGAATATAGAGATTATAATAGGCAAAAAGATTTGTTGAAAATAAAAGTATATAACATTTTGTTTTGCAAAGTTGAGAATGATATTGTAGGCGCACTTGCTTTTTGGAAATTAGAAGATGCCGTGTTTGTTGAGCATTTTATTGTTGATAAAGAGTATCGAGGCAAAAATATCGGCACAAAAATGTTGGCTTTTTTGAAAGAGCAAACCAATTCAACCGTTATTTTAGAGGTAGAATTACCATATAATGAAATGAATAAAAGAAGAATTGCTTTTTATGAGCGAAATGGCTTTTATTATAACGATTTTGAATACTTTCAAATTCCGCTTAATAAAGGCGATGAGCCTTTGCCACTCAGAATTATGAGTTGTCCAAAAAGCATAAATGCTAAAGAGTTTGAAGATATAAGAACAAAACTAAAAAATGCCGTTTATAAAGTATAAAAAATATTGCAATGAAGGGGTTTTTAGTATATAATATATTTATATTTTGTGAAGGGGGAGTTGAATATGAAAAACGCTTTGAAAATAATATCTGCATTTTTAGCAGTAATGTTTATAAGCGCATATTTTGCGTATGCAGTAGTATCTATCGATGTAAAACCTGTAAAGAATTTTACTGTGAGCGAAAAAGGGTTAACATATCAAAAACTTTCCTGGTATGAAAATGAAAAAGTCAGCGGATATAAAATATATCAAAAAAATGCTAAAAATGATAATTATACATTGATAAAAACAGTTAAAGGCGGAAGTAAAACTAGTTGTAAAATCACAGATTTAGAGATGGAGAATTTTTATAGTTTTAAAATCTCGGCTTATGCATCTTTTTTCGGCAAAGAGTATGAAGGTCCAATTAGTAGCGCTATTGAAACTTGCACCTTGCCACGAGGCGAGGATATTGAATCAATAGTTGAGCAAACGCTAAATTCTTTAACTATCTCTTGGGAAAAAGGCATTAACTGTGATGGCTATGAAATAGAATATGCAAATAATGAGGAATTTTTAAATTCAGCAACTCATAATGCTAAAGGAATTAATACAACTAAATGTAAAATAGACAACCTTAAAATAGGCGAAACTTATTATGTGAGATTACGTTCATATATTAAGTTTGATGATGAGATTTTGTATAGTAATTATAGCGATACATATAGCGCAACTATTACAAATATCGCAAGCCCTGAAGAAATAGACCCAACTCGTCCTGTTATAGCGCTCACTTTTGATGATGGCCCTAATTCTACTGCAAGTGATAAAGTGCTTGATGTTTTAGAGCGTTATGGTGTCCGTGCAACATTTTTTGTAGTTGGAGAAAATGCTGCAAAATATCCTGAAAATATTAAAAGAAAACTCGCTCTTGGTTGCGAAGTAGGTAATCATACAAGTTCTCATGCGTATTATGGGAAAAATGTTAAACCATCAGAAATAATTAAATGTTCTGATACTCTTGAAAAAATCACAGGTGTAAGACCTACTATTTTTAGAGCAACCGGTGGTATGACAAGCGCAACCATTAAAAAAACTTGCAAAAAGCAGGGTATGGCGTTGTTTTACTGGACAGTTGATACACAAGACTGGAAATATAGAAATGCAAACAAAGTGTATAAAGCCGCTATGAAAGCAAAAGATGGCGATATAATCTTAATGCACGATATTTATGATTCAACTGCAAAAGCGGTTAAAAAACTCATTCCAAAACTAATAAAGAAAGGTTATCAGTTTGTAACTGTTACCGAACTTGTAAAATACAAATCAGACTCTGCGCCAAAGCCAGGAATACACTATCTTGATGGCGACACAATAAAGAAATAAGGGATTTATATGAAATATAACAAAATAAAGTTGATAATTATAACCGCATTGTTTACCGCACTTTGCGCGGTGTGTACAGCGTTTATCAGCATACCAATGCTCGGCACAGGCGGTTACATACATTTTGGCGATGCAATAATAATGTTAAGCGCATCGGTTTTGCCACCTGTTTTTTCTGCGTTTGTAGGCGCAGTTGGAGGAGCATTAGCAGATGTGTTAGTCGGAGCACCCGTTTGGGCACCGTTTACATTTGTGATAAAAGCATTAGTAGCGCTTTGCATTTCAAATAAAAAAGATACAATGCTAAATATAAGAAATATTGTAGGCTTACTTGTGTCTTTTGTTGTAACTATCGGTGGCTATTATGTTGCAGAAGGGTTGATATATGGCAATTGGATTTCTCCGTTTGTTTCAATGCTTGGCAACCTTATTCAATGCGTAGGAAGTGCAATTATATTTGTGTTGTTTGCAATTTCGCTTGATAAAATAAAATTCAAATCAAAAATAAATAATTTGATAAAATAATATGAAAAAGTTTATTAGTGTTTTGTGTGTTGTTGTAATTATTCTAACTCTTTATTTTATTAGAATAAATTATTATGAAACACCGCCAAAGTCGGCTGATTATAAAGACCTGAAAGTTCATTTTTTAGATGTAGGGCAGGGAGATAGTTGTTTTATTGAGTTGCCTAATAATGAAACAGTGCTTATTGATTCAGGCGTATCAAAATATGCTAATGAAGTTTCAACATATATTGCCGCTCTAGGCGTTGACACTATTGATTATTTAGTTGCAACCCATGGCGACGCTGACCATATTGGTGGGCTTTATAAAATCTTTGAAAATTTCAATGTTGAGAGTTGTTTTACCTCGTTTGTAAAATCTGAAACTCAAACATATGAAAGATTTTTAAAGGCAGTAGAAGATGAGGGAATAGAACTTGAATATGCAACAAGTGGCGAAATGATTTTAGATGAGCCAAATTTAGATATTGAAGTTTTAGGTCCTGATAGCACGAAGAAGTATAGCGATACAAATGATGCTTCGGTAGTGCTTTTAATCAGTTTTTATGAGTATGACTTTTTGTTCACAGGAGATGCAACAAATACCGTTTTAGAAAGTTATAACATAGGCGATATTGAAGTGCTAAAAGCAAGTCATCACGGTAGTAGAACAGGAATATCTCAAAAACTTGTAAGAGTTTTAAAACCTGAATATACTATTATTAGCGCGGGAATAAATAATAGATATAATCATCCGCATAAAGAAACAATAGATGCGCTTTGTAGTAGCAAGATTTACAAAACAAGTGACTGCGGAACAATTACTGCGATTTGTAATGAAAAAGAATTAAAATTTGAAACAGCAAGATAAATAAAAGCACCTATCATTTGATAGGTGCTTTAAATTTAGTCTTTTGAAACCTCAAAAACTGTTTGAAACATTAGTTTAATATCATACCAAACAGAAATCTCTTTTAAATAATCAAGGTTCATTCTCATTTTTTTAGGTAAAATAAGATTAATATAACACTTTTCGGCATCAGGCTCAATTTCAAGCATTTTCGCCTCATCTTTAAAAAATATAGAAGCAGTGCCTGTAATACCTGGTTTGGTTAAAAGGGTAGCCATCATTTCATCGGTGTAAAAATCAACATAGTAAGGCACTTCAGGACGTGCGCCAACAAAACTCATTTCACCTTTTATAACATTAATAAGTTGAGGAAATTCATCAAGTCTGAATTTCCTTAAAAAATGCCCGATGTTAGTGATTCTTGGGTCTCGCTCGCCAACAGTGATTTGAGCGCCTTTACTTTCAGCATCAACCACCATTGTGCGAAATTTCAAAACATAAAACTCTTTGCCATAAAGACCAACGCGTTTTTGCTTGAAAATAATCTCGCCTTTTGAAGTTAATTTAACCGCTAAAGCCAAAATTATGAATATCGGCAAAAGCACAATAAATAAAACAGAAGCAACTGTAAAATCAAAAATGTTTTTGAAAATCAGCGTCTTGTTTTTTGCCGACAAAATGTCATAATACTCCCGAACTGCATCATTTTGAAAACGCTCGGGCAAAAGTTCAAACTTTTTCAATGTTTACCCCTCGAAAATTATTTGTGTTTAAAAGTCGGAACAAGTGTTTTAACAATTTTAAACATCTCATCTGGAGTGCCTTCAACTGCAACTTTTTCAAGTTCTTTAATAGTGCTTGAAAGAGTATCAGAATCAAACTCCATAGGTTTCATAATAAAAATCTTATCATTATCAGTTTTTGTAACATCTTCATCGCGCATACTAATTTCTTCAAAAAGTTTTTCGCCAGGACGAAGCCCTGTAAACACAATGTCAATGTCAACTTCAGGCTCAAGACCTGAAAGTCTAATAAGGTCACAAGCCAAGTCATAAATTTTAACAGGCTCTCCCATATTAAGCACGAAAATTTCGCCACCATCAGCCATAGCGCCTGCTTCTAATACAAGTTGAACAGCCTCTGGAATGGTCATAAAATATCTGCGCATATCAGGGTGGGTAACTGTAACAGGACCACCTTGCTCAATTTGCTTTCTAAACACAGGAACAACCGAACCATTTGAGCCCAAAACATTACCAAATCTAACTGCCGAAAGGTCGGTATCAGACATAGTATTAAGAAGTTGAATTGCTTGTTCTGCAATTCTTTTAGAAGCACCCATAATATTAGTAGGGTTAACTGCCTTGTCAGTAGAAATTAAAATAAACTTGTCCGCTTTGTTAATTATTGACTGCATAGCAACATTAATAGTACCACGAACATTGTTCTTAATAGCCTCTTTTGGCGAATATTCCATCATAGGCACGTGCTTGTGAGCAGCGGCATGGAATACAACCTGTGGTTTGAATTCTTTAAATATTTCTTCAAGTCTTATAGTATCACGAATTGAGCCTAAACGAAGGCTAAATTTACCTGCATAGTTTACTTTTAATTCATTTTCAATATCGAAAAGTCCATTCTCGTGAATATCAAAAACAACAAGATGTTCACAACCAAAGTCTAAAACCTGACGACAGATTTCGGAACCAATAGAACCTGCGCCACCGGTTACCAATACAGTTTTGCCTTTAATAAAGTCTTCAACTGATTTCATATTAAGAGTAACCTTATCACGTCTTAACAGGTCAACCAAATCAATGTTAGTAAGTTTTACATTTGATAAATCAACGTCGTCAATATTACCAAAACGACGAATTTTACAATTCTTTTTCCTACAAATATCAACAACAAATTTAAGCACTTGCCTAGAAGCGGTAGGAATAGCAACAACAACCTCTTCAATATCAAACTTGTCAATTGCTTCTTCTAATTTTTCAGAGCCACCATAAACCTTAACACCATGAACTTTTGTATGGAAAAGGGCAGGGTCGTCATCAATAAAAACAACAGGTTGAATTTTTGTATAAAGGTCTTTTTTGTGCTTTGAGCAGAAGTAAGCGCCCGCTTCACCAGCGCCAAAAATCAAAGTTCTTTCTAACTGGCCTGATTTTTGAATAGAAGCCGCATGAATTCTCGCGTGCAACTCGTTTACAACTCTTACAGAACTTCTACCCGCCAATGATAAAATAAGAAGTATTATCATCATTGTAATAGCGAATTGCCATTGGTTACCCTCGTAAATGCCAACGAAAGCCCAGTTAACAACAAGGAAAACCACGCCAAATGTAAGGCAAGAAAGTGTACATCTGAAAAACTCACCAATACCAAAATGCTTTAATACACTGTTGTAGTTTCCAAAGATTATATTAAACACAGCGTTTGCACAAACAACACTAACAAGGAATATAATCAAATGGTCAATGTTAATGCCATACATTGAATATTCGGTATAATCAGTTGAGAAAGTGTGATAAATCCAAGTAAGCGGATTATACCAAACACCTGCGCCTCTAAAAGCACCGTCATAAAACACTATAAGGTTGGTTGCAAAAAATGATGCAACAACCGAAAAAGCATCCCAAAGCATTAAAGCCACAAGACCAAGTATTTTTTTAGTTTTTTGAAGCAAAATGATTCACTCCTAATCTATATAAAGTAGTTAATATTCATTTAAGCACGTTTAGTATATTCTACCACAAAATAAATTAAAAGTAAATATAAATATTATAAAAAATGTTTACATTCTGTAAATTTTAAATAGACATAATTGTCGTAAAAAATAAAAAATACAAAGAGTATTAACAACTTTAACATAGTTTTCAACACTCAAAACGTCCCAAAATAGCGATTTTTTTAAAATTTTCATACTTTTCAACATAGTTTTTAACAGTTTTTTAAAGAAAAATATGTAGACATAAAAAATAAATTTGATGAAAATGTGATAATTTATACTAAGAGTATAGTGTTGAAAAGAAATAAAAAACAGTGTATAATGTAATAAAAAACACTTGGAGAAAAGATTATGACAAAAAATCAAAAGGCAGTCAGCGTGGTAGAGGCGTTAGAAAAAAGATATCCAGAAGCGACTTGCTCATTAGTTGCCGAAAAACCACACGAATTACTCATAGCCACAAGACTTTCTGCACAATGCACAGACGCACGCGTTAATATAGTAACTAAGCCTTTGTTTGAAAAATATAAATCGGTTGAAGACTTTGCTAATGCAGATGTTAGTGATGTTGAAAATATAATTCGCTCTTGTGGGCTTTATAAAACCAAAGCGAGAGATATCGTTAAAATGTGTCAGCAGATTATAGAAAACTTTGATGGTAAAGTGCCGGATAGCATAGAAAAGTTGACAACGCTTTCTGGAGTGGGAAGAAAAACAGCGAATTTAATAATGGGTGATGTGTATCACAAGTCAGCAGTTGTAACCGATACTCATTTAATACGCATTTCAAATAGATTAGGGCTTGTTGACACTCGTGACCCTTACAAAGTAGAAATGGCGTTAAAAAAGATATTGCCACCTGAAAAAAGTTCTGATTTTTGCCATAGAATAGTGCATTTTGGCAGAGATGTTTGCAAAGCGCCAAACCCAAAATGTGAACTTTGTGAATTAACAGACCTTTGCAAAGAGTATAAATCGAAAAAATAAACCTTGACAAAATAATGAATATTATATATTATTAATATATAACTTAATATATGGATAGAGGCGCGGTAATTATCAGTATCTTCGTGTTTTAGGCAAAAGTGTGCGAAGTGAAAGGAATTATCGCCGAAATCAAAAATTTTTAGCCAAGAATTTTTGGTTGGTGCATTGCAGAATATGTAATGCATTGTCACAAATGTTTTTTGTGGAGCGCTATCGGTTTAATTTTTGTAATTAGCCACAGTAGTTTCCGCTATTGTGGTTTTTTTATTAAATAAAAAGGAGAAATCAAAAAATGAAAAAAAGTAAAATTATTATGTACATCGTAGCAGCAATTGCAGTGCTTGCTGTTGTTGTAGTATGCGGTGTGCAAGTAGCAGGCGGCGCTACAATTGCTAATACTTTTTGGGCTCTTGTTCCACCAGTAATTGCAATTGCATTGGCGCTTATCACAAAAGAGGTTTATTCATCTCTCTTTATCGGTATCGTAGTAGGAGGTATTTTTGCCTCAAACTTCAAATTCTTGGGTACTATGGATAATATAGTAAACGAAGGCTTTATCGCTTCTGTTTCTGGTACTGCAGGTATCTTTATTTTCTTGGTGCTTCTTGGAATTTTAGTTGCTCTTGTAAACAAAGCAGGTGGTTCTGCGGCTTTCGGTAGATGGGCTCAAAAGAACATTAAATCTCGCGTTGGTTCAATGATTGCAACATTTATTCTTGGCGTACTTATCTTTATTGATGACTATTTCAACTGTTTAACAGTAGGTTCAGTAATGCGTCCTGTAACAGATGCTAATAAAGTTTCTCGTGCAAAACTCGCATATTTAATTGATGCTACTGCAGCGCCTATTTGTATGATAGCACCTATCTCATCTTGGGCAGCAGCAGTTGCAGACTATGCTAAAGGTACAGGTGAAAATGGCTTGTCATTATTCATAAAGGCAATTCCTTATAACTTTTATTCACTTTTAACACTTGTATTTATCGTAGCAATTACACTTATGAAATTTGACTACGGTCCGATGAAACTTCATGAGAGAAATGCTATTGAAAAAGGCGACCTTTATACTTGTGGTGACAAAGCAGAAGTTGCTGAAGAAGAGCCAAATGAGAAAGGTAAAGTAATAGACCTTATTTTGCCAGTTGTTATTCTTATTGCTATTTGCGTATTTGCTCTTGTTTATGTTGGTGGTATTTTAGATGGCTCATCATTTGTTGATTCATTTGCTAATACAGATGCAACAGTAGGTCTTCCATGGGGTGCATTAATTGCAGTAGTTGTTGCAATTATTTACCTCATTGCAAGAGGCGTTGTTACATTTAAAGAAGCAATGGACTGCGTACCAAAAGGCTTTATCGCAATGGTACCTGCAATTCTTATTCTTACTTGCGCAACAGCGCTTAAGAATATGACAGGTTTGCTTGGTGCGAAAGAGTATGTTGCAAATCTTATGAAAGGTTCAGCAGAAGGTTTGAATATGATGCTTCCTGCTATCATCTTCCTTGTGGCTTGCGGACTTTCTTTCTCAACAGGTACATCTTGGGGCACATTTGGTATCCTTATTCCAATTGTTGTATCAATTTTTGAACCAACAAGTGAACTTCTCATTATTGGTATGTCAGCGTGCCTTGCAGGTGCAGTTTGTGGCGACCACTGCTCACCAATTTCAGATACAACTATTATGTCTTCTGCGGGTGCTCAATGCAACCACGTTAATCACGTTTCAACACAATTGCCATATGCTTTAACTGTAGCAGGTATTTCTTTTGTAGGTTTTGTTTTAGCAGGTTTAATTCAAAATATTTACATTGTTCTTCCTGTAATGGTAGCAGTAACAATTGCTGTATTGTTTGTTCTTAAATATACAGTAGGCAAAAAAGCATAATAAATTATAAATAACAAAATAGACTGTCTTTCAACAAATGTTGTTAGGCAGTCTTTTTGTTTGCCCCTTAACGGTTCGGGGGCAGTAGTATATTATATGAGCATAACCTTATCTATTATTAATCTTCTATCTCAAGTTCTTCAATTGGATTAACAAATTTACCATCTTTTTTTACTGCAAAATGCAAATGAACTTCTTCAGCGATTTCGCTCGGAATATCGCCAACTGTACCAATTTTTTGACCAATTTCTAAAACATCGCCTTTTGTTACAACGATATTTTTAAGTCCACAATAAAACCCTAAAATATTGTTTCCGTGGTCAATTACAACCGTATCGCCTAAAAGTTCATCATAATAAACTTTTTTAACCTTGCCTTTACCTGCAGTTGAAACAGAAGTTCCGGTTTTCGCGGCAATATCAATTCCTGAATGTAATCTCCAGTCGCCATAAGTTTCAGAAAACTGAAGTTTATCACTAGAAAACTCTTTTTTAATTGTACCGCCAACAGGCATAACAAAATGATTTGCAACTATATTAGTTGTAGTAGGTTTTTTGGTTGTAGAAGAGGGAGGCACAGTAGTGGTTTGCGTTGTTGTCTGTTTTGTAACGTCTGTTTTGTTCTTCCTGATTTCCACAACAGACTGTGTTGTAACAGAAGTGTTGTTGTATAAATCATTTGTGTTTTTGGCCGCCGAAATTGCACCGATAACCAGTGCAACCAAACAAACAACAAGTGAAAAATACATTCCTGCTTTGTTTGAATTAACCCTTCCCGTTTTATGCTCGTTTCCCATAATTCATTCTGCCTTTCTTAATTTTTCAATGATAGTTTTGACCGATTTTCAAAATTTATTCACAAATAAATCAAACAAAGGTCAAATAAAGTCAAATTGTTCACAGTTTGTTTACATTTAAACTATTGACAATACAAAAATATCGTGTAAAATGAACATAACGAACAAAGATATGGGCATAATTGTTAATGTGTGTTCCAACTTTATTCCAAATACTTTATGAAAGGGAACTAACTAATGAGCGAAGAAAAACGCGAAGTTGTTGAAAATGAAACTGAAGTTTCAAAAGAAAGTTCAGTTGAAACAAAAGCAAAAAAATCAAAGTCAAAAAAAGATGATAAATTAGTTAAAGAGAATGAAGAGTTAAAAACTCAACTTCAAGAAACTAAAGATATGTTGCTTAGAACTGCGGCAGAGTTTGATAATTACAAAAAGAGAGAAACTGCTGCAAAAGAAAAACTTTCATCATTTGTTAAAGGTGAAACTTTAAAAGCAATTTTGCCTTCACTTGATAACATTCAAAGAGCGTTATCGGCAGATGAAAATTCTGAAGGTTATGCGGCTGGTGTTTCAATGACTATTAAAGGTTTAATTTCAGAACTTAACAAACTTGGTCTTGAAGAAATTAACCCTGTTGGCGAGCTGTTTGATGTTAATTTTCATATGGCAGTTATGCGAGTTGAAGATGAGTCAGTTGGCGAAAATATTGTAACCGAAGTTTTGCAAGTAGGTTATAAAATAGGCGAAAATTGTTTGCGTCCTGCTATGGTAAAAGTCGCAAATTGCGATTAATTTATAAAAACATTATTTAAAGATTATATTTTCTAAAAAGGAGATTTTTATTATGGGTAAAATTATTGGTATTGACCTTGGTACAACAAACTCATGTGTTGCAGTTATCGAAGGTGGCGAGCCGGTTGTAATTGCAAATGCAGAAGGTTCAAGAACAACTCCATCTGTTGTTGGCTTTGGTAAAGACGGCGAGAGAATGGTAGGTCAAATTGCAAAACGTCAGGCTATTACTAATCCTGACAAAACTATCGCATCTATCAAAAGAGAGATGGGTACAGACTATAAAGTTAAAGTTGATGGCAAAGATTACACTCCACAAGAGATTTCTGCTATCATTTTGCAAAAATTAAAAGCAGATGCTGAAAGTTATCTTGGTAGCCCTGTAACAGAGGCAGTTATCACTGTTCCTGCTTACTTTACAGATGCTCAACGTCAAGCAACTAAAGATGCTGGTAAAATCGCAGGTCTTGAAGTAAAACGTATTATTAATGAGCCTACTGCTGCAGCACTTGCTTATGGCGTTGATAAAGAGTCAGACCAAAAAGTAATGGTTTATGACCTTGGTGGTGGTACATTTGATGTATCTATCATTGAAATGGGCGATGGCGTTCAAGAAGTACTTGCTACTGCAGGTAACAACCGCCTTGGTGGTGACGATTTTGACAAACGTGTTATGGACTTTATCGTAGCAGATTTCAAGGCTAAAGAAGGTCTTGATTTATCAGGCGATAAAATGGCTATGCAAAGAGTTAAAGACGCTGCTGAAAAGGCTAAAATCGACCTTTCAGGTGTTACACAAGCAGATATTAACTTGCCATTTATTTATGCAGATGCAACAGGTCCAAAACACTATGAAGCAACATTAACTCGTGCTAAATTTAATGAACTTACTGCAGATTTAGTTGAAGCAACAATGGTTCCTGTAAGACAAGCGCTTAAAGATTCAGGTCTTTCTGCTTCTGAAATTAATAAAGTATTGATGGTTGGTGGTTCTTCAAGAATTCCTGCTGTTAACGAAGCAATTAAAAACTTCCTTGGTAAAGAGCCATTCAAAGGTATCAACCCTGATGAATGTGTTGCAGTTGGCGCTGCTATCCAAGCAGGCGTACTCGGTGGTGATGTTAAAGGACTTCTTCTTCTTGATGTTACACCACTTTCACTTGGTATTGAAACAATGGGTGGCGTTTCAACAAAAGTAATTGAAAGAAACACAACAATACCTACTAAAAAATCACAAATTTTCTCAACAGCGGCAGATGGTCAAACTTCTGTTGAAGTTCATGTATTACAAGGTGAGAGAGAATTTGCTAAAGATAATAAAACACTTGGCGTATTCCATCTTGATGGTATCGCTCCTGCACCTCGTGGAATTCCACAAATCGAAGTAACATTTGATATTGATGCTAACGGTATTGTTCATGTATCTGCAAAAGATAAGGGTACAGGTAAAGAACAAGCAATTACAATTACTTCTAACACTTCAATGAGTAAAGAAGATATTGAAAAAGCAGTAAATGAAGCAGAGCAATATGCTGAAGAAGATAAAAAACGTAGAGAAGCAGTTGATGTTCGTAATAATGCAGACCAAATGGTTTATCAAGCAGAAAAAACATTAACAGACGCAGGCGATAAGATTTCAGAAGATGATAAAGCGCCTGTAAACACTGCAATTGAAGCGCTCAAAGAAGCACTGGGCGGTGAAGATATTGAAGTTATCAAAGCAAAACAAGAAGAACTTCAAAAAGCGTTATATGCAGTTGCTGAAAAACTTTATCAACAAGCACCACAAGGTGATGCAGGCGCTCAAGGCCCTGATGCAAATGCTGGTGGCGCACCAGAAGATAATGTTTATGACGCAGAATTTACTGAAACAGACGAAAACTAACCGTGAGCCACGGTAGGCGAAAAATAACCGACAGATGAGTTCTCGTTATAGTTGCAACTCGTCTTCGACCCAAAGCATTCACTCGTATTGTGGGTGTTAAGAGTTTATTTAAATAAAAAGTAGGGGCGACCCTGAGTGGTCGCCCGTTTGCTGTAAATTGATTAACTTTACATATATTAGGAGTTGGAATAATGGCAGATAAGCGTGATTATTATGAGGTTTTGGGTGTAGATAAAACCGCAGATGACGCTGCAATAAAAAAAGCATATAGACAACAGGCAAAAAAATATCACCCAGACTTGAACCCGGGTGACAAAACTGCCGAAGCAAAATTCAAAGAAGTCAATGAAGCTTATGAAGTGCTTTCCGACTCTGAGAAAAAATCTCGTTATGACCAGTTTGGTCATGCAGGCGTTGACCCTAATTTTGGCGCCGGCGCAGGCGGTGGCTCACCATTCGGCGGTGGTTTCGGTGGATTTGGCGATTTTGGCGATATCTTTTCTGATATTTTCGGCGGCGGTTTTGGTGGTTTCGGTGGCTCTGGCAGAAGAGCAAATCCAAATGCTCCAAGACGAGGCGCAGATACCGCGGCGAGAATTACCATTTCATTTGAAGAAGCGGCAAAAGGTTGTACTAAAAACATAAAAGTATCACATATTGAAACTTGTTCAACTTGTGGGGGCAATGGCGCTAAACCTGGCACATCTCCAAAAACTTGTCCTGTATGTAACGGAACAGGCAGTCAAGTTGTGCAACAAAGAACACCTTTTGGTGTTGTGCAAACTCAAACAACTTGTAGCCGTTGTAGTGGTAGCGGTAAAATTATTGAAACACCTTGCGAAAAATGCTCTGGCAAAGGAAGAGTCAGAATTACAAGAGACCATACTGTTAATGTACCTGCCGGTATTGATGATATGCAAATGCTTAATGTTCGAGGACAAGGCGATGCAGGTGTAAATGGTGGACCAAACGGCGACCTTCGAATTGAAGTAACTGTTAGACCACACCCGATTTTTGAAAGGGAAGGTTTTGATGTTTACTGTGAAGTACCTGTTACATTTGTTCAAGCGGCTTTAGGCGCAGAAATTTCTGTGCCAACTCTTGATGGTAAAGTTAAGTTTAAAATTCACGAAGGTACTCAATCAGGCGATGAATTTAAACTTACAGGCAAGGGTATTAAGCGAATTAATGGTAGCGGTAAAGGTAATCAATATGTTAAGATTAATGTAGAAATACCAAAAAATCTTAATAAAGAGCAAAAAGAAATTTTAGAAAAGTTTGAAAGTATTTCAAATGACAAAAACTATAAAAAGCAAAAGAATTTCTTTGAAAAATTAAAAGATATGTTTGATTAAAATAAAAAAGTCTATCTCGAAAGAGATAGACTTTTTACTTACTTATTAATAAGGTTTTGTCCAGAATTGACAGTTAATCCAAACTTCAATTTTAGCCAATTGTTCTTCTGTTAATGTCATACCGCCATAATTATCTTTTTTAAATGCAGATGCCAATTGATAAATTGAACGAGCATTGTTATTAAAATCATTGTTGTAATAGTTTGCATAAGAAATAGTTTGATTACCGCTCTCATCAGTTACAATAGCGTATGCTCTACCAACAAAAGGTCTTGCTTTGTTACCATTATCATAACTATAAGAATTTGATTTTTCATTGATATTAACAATTGAACCTACAATGCCCGAAAAAGTATTTTCTTCATAATATTTTGTAGCCTCAAATTTAACAGTAACATATTTTGAAGAATCTAAATCAAAAGTTAAATCTTGATAAGTATTATCAGAATTTTTCAATAAATCTTTTGGTGCAATGATAGTACCAAGTTCAACAGTATAACCTGCTTCTCTTAAAGAATCAACTTTCTCTGTATCAACTTGAGCATAAAAACGAATACCATTTTTCTCGTTAAGACGAATAGCAGCGCCTTCTATCATATTCAACTCAACAGTTGTATCCATTTCAGCAATAGCGCCGATTCCTAAAGTTGTAACCATCATAATTAATACCACTATAAAACTTAATAATCTCTTCATAAAAAAACTCCTGTTTATTATAATATATTATTATACATCATTTTCTTAATTAAATCAACTGACAAAACCAACAATTTTATTAAAATTAATTTAGTTAAAAAGTATAATTAACCGTTCATAATAATGTCATTAATTACCTTTGCGGTTTCACTTCTTAATTCTTTTTGCAAAAGATAAGACATATGAGAAGGGGTAGAAGGGTCCCAAACAAATGAACAGTCATCGTTTATTGTCATACTACCGCTTTGAATTTCAAATCGGTCAGCAAGTCCATAAACAGAATAAAGAATTGTAGAAGGGTCAGCAGTATGATGGTCCCAATTATCGCCCCATCTACCTCTGTGCAACTCATAAGACCTTTTAAGTGGGTGAGGGCTTTCTAAATTATGAAAATCATCGCCAACAAAAATGTTATGACCAATATCTCTGCCGATGAATGTTATTCTACCTTTGTAATTTCTAACACAGAATAAAGCGTTTTCGGCATCACGAGTAAAGTTTACATTATCAATTGCAGGGTCATCAGGGAAATTTCCTGCCATACAAACCCATTCATTAACCTTTTTCTCGATTAATTCAACACCGGTTAAATCGCTGATTTCATCTTTTCCACTTTTAAGTAGTGCAGCAAGGTTTGTAAGATAACCTATAGTAACAAGTTTAATTGAATTGTCTTCGGCTTGCGCTAAAATTCTTCGCATTAATTTATAGCCGATTTCTGCCTCGCTATTTGATTTAATAGATGGGTTAAATTCATCTGTGATTTGTTGCAAAAAGCAAGAGTCACGTCTCATTCCGCCTTGACCTGGTTCAGGCGCGCCAACTGCAACATCGCCTCTGCCATAAAACTCTAAAATAGCCTTTGTAACAGGCGCAGAAAGTTCATTTCCGGACGAAACAGTAACGCCAACTAAATTAGCATCTCCTCGTTTTTCAAGGTTAAGAAGCATAGCAAGAGCCGCCACATCATCGCAGTCAGTTAACATATCTGTATCAAGCAAAATGTTAACAGGCGTAGTCCACTCATTTTTATAAAAATCTTCTCTACGAGAAGCGGCTTCCTTATCATATTCATTCCAGTTAGACTTAATTTCATTAGTCTCTTCAATTTGCTCAATTAAATCAAGCGATATACAGTGTCTTCCGCCTTCAAATTCAGTTTCAAGCCATATATCAACTATCTCTTTAGCCTTTTCAAAACTTAAATCTTTACCTGCAAGACAAAGTATATTAGAATCATTATGAAGTCTTGTTAATTTAGCAGTTTCAACATCATTTACAACTGCCGCTCTAACACCTTTATATTTGTTTGCAACGATACTCATACCAATTCCGGAGTTGCAAATTAAAATACCCCTGTCTGCCTCGCCTTTTGAAACAGCACTAGCAACTTTAGAAGCGTAATAAGGGTATCTAACTATTTCGTTTGTATCGCTACCCTCGTTAACAACGGTGTTGCGTTTTTCAATAAGATAATTCATAATTTTTTTCTTTATCTCATAGCCACCGTGGTCGTTTGCAATATAGATTTTCATAAATACCACCCCATTCAATGAGATTATAGCATAACTTATATTTAAAATCAACTATTTACAAATACAAAAAATTCTTGTATAATTTATATGTGCTATATTCAAAAAGGAGATATAAAAATATGAGAAAATGTCTTGATTGTGGTGCTGAAGTTAACAATGTTGATATGCAGTGCCCTGAATGTCAAAGTGAGAATTTATCTTTAATAGAGGAAGAAAAAGTTTTTAAAGAGAAAAAGCCAAAAGGTGGCTTGATTCTTTTAATAGTAGTTGTAATAATCGGTATAATAGCAGCATTGATAGTGGGGGATAATGCTAAAAATGTTGTTCCTGCAAAACCAATTGAAAAAGCAGTAACCGCTCTTTATGCCGGCGATTTAGATGGATATATCAATGAAATGTATGGTTGTTTTACCGCAGATGCAGAAAATTACTTTTCTGAAGAGTTTGGCAATTTTGAAACATATAAACAAGAAAATGATGAAATTTTAAAACAGGCATATGGCGAAAATTACTCTATAAAATCAAAAATAGTTGATGTTTATAATTATTCTGATAAGATGGTAGAACTTGTTCAACAAACCTGCGATGATTTGAATTATGATATTAAAATCGAAGAATTAAAACATGTTTGTATAAGAGTTTCAATTGAAAATGAAGAAGGCGCTCAATCTTATTATATTGCTGATGAATATTCAGTTCAAGTTGGTGGCAAATGGTACTTCTTGCCTAAAGATATGTTAATAATAGAATAAAAAAATCGAGCAGAAAATTCTGCTCGATTTTTGTTTTGTTAATACCAAGAATGTGTAGTATAATTTACTTTTCCATCAACTTTACGATATAAAATATGATGCTTACCGCTACTTGAAACGCTCAAAGTAACTTTTTTAGGTTTTGCTTCAGCGTTAGTTAATAACTTAAATTCAATTTTTGAATCGCTAATAACTTTAGCGCTTATTTTAATAGCGTATTTAGTTGAGTTTTTAAATCTGAAATCACAAGTGCCCCAAGAAATAGCAGCATCTCTACCATAAGGAACATAGTGAACAGGGAGTGTGTGTTGATGTCTTTCAACGATTTCCAAGTTAGCATACAAAACTGCATTGAAAAGTGTTGTAGAAACTTGGCAAACACCACCGCCATAACCTTCTGTTACTTCTTCGCCTTGATAAACAGTAGCAATTTTAAAGCCTCTTTCAGGAGTTCTAGGGCCTACTACGCTATCAAATGAGAAAACGTCACCAGGCTCTAAAACAGTTCCGTCAATATGTTTTGAAGCGAGTTTAACATTAACCGTTCTGCCATATGGACTGCTGAAATATGTATAGAACGAAGAATAAACATTGGCAAATCTTGTTGTTCTCTTTTCAGACCAAACACCGTAATACTTTTTACCATTAAAATCTTTATATGCTCTTACTTGATAATAATATTGAGTGTTTTTATTTAACTTAACTTTTAAAGAATTTTTGGTGTTATTATTAACAGTTTTTTTGTTAACACCTTTTTTCATATTCTTGTATTTAGAATATCTTATTTCATAGCCGTCTGCTTTTTGCTTTTCCCATTTAAAAGTGAAACTTTTGCCGGTATAACCTGAAGCCAAAGTAACAACTTGTTTTGGACGCATAACAACAGTTCTTACATTTGAATCTTCACTTTCGATTCTTTTGCCATCAACTGTTTTATATGCTCTTACTTTATATCTGTAAATGGTAGCAGGAGTTCTTGCTTTAACATAAAAATATGTGCTTTTAGTAGCAACAGCAAAAACATATTTACTCTTTGATGGGTCATATCTATAAATACGGTATCCATCAATTTTACCGCTTACTGCTTTCCATTTCAAAGTAAATGTAGTATCTTTTACACTACTAGCAGAAACTCCCTCAACTTTTTTTGGATGAATTTTAAAAGTTTTAGTAACTTTACCTGTATAATTGCCAATACCTTTAGCAGTAACTTGACCAAAACCTATGTTAACATTCTTTTTGTAAGAAAGAGTATAATCAACATTTAAAACAGGAAGCATAGTAATACCCATAGTCATAACAGGGGTATGAGCAGTACCATCATAAACATAATCTGTTTGTGAAAGTTGTTTATTCTTTAATACAGAGATGTCTTTTTTAGCAATAGTAAACTCTCTTGAAGCGCTACCCGAAAGCGAATCATTACCTTCAATTGCTTTAATATTAACAGTTGCAGTACCTGCGTTAATATTATTAACATATTCAACAGTATAGTGAATGTCTTTTAAATATGTAAAATCGCCGTAAGTAACAGTAACTTTTGGAGTTTTTTCTTCTGCTGAATAAACATAATTTGTTTTTGCTAATTTCACATTACAGTTCAACAAATCAACAATGTTTGGGATAGGCGTAGTAGTATCACTAGGCTCTGTAGGGTCCTGTGTACTAGTAGTTGTAAACACATCAGGGTTTGTTGGATCATAGTAATCCTGCGCGCTTGTTGAAACAGGAACAGAAACTAAAATGCAAAAGCATAAAATCAAAGCAATAATTTTAGATTTCATTAAATTATACGGCTCTCTTTCTGTATATTATTATTTAATTATATTCTACTATACTTTTTTTCGTTTTTCAACATAATCTTAAAAAAATTTACAAGTTTTTTGAATTAATATTTATTGACAAGATAAAGGTATAGTGATAAACTTTAAAATAGACAAGTTTAGTTAATTATATTCGCTCAAGGAGTAAAAAATGAGAAAAATTTCACTTAAAAATAAGGATAAAGTTTTAAGCAAAAAAACTAAAATCACTTTAATAACTTGTGCAGTTGTTATCGCGGTTTTAGGTCTTGCAACATTCCTTTTTTTAAAATTTTATCACATATATGATACTAAAGTGCATAACCCAACTTGTACAACCAAGGGATATACAGAGTCGGTGTGCAAAATCTGTGGTGACATACAAAGGGTAAAATATACAGCGCCTTATGGTCATGATTATGGCGAGGTAAAGTTAAAATCAAAACCAACTGAATTAACTTTTGGTGAAAACGCAAGAAAATGTTCAAGATGTGGTGTTGAGCAGATAACAAAAATTGAGCCAACTATAAAAATGAAAAAGTTTTACTTTGTCGGTGATGCTTTTACAGTTGATGAATACAAAGTTGCAACAGGCTCGATGACATATTCTTATAATGGTGTAAAAAAAGATTATTTTATTGCGCTTGATTATGAAGATGAAGATAATTCAAGATATATAAAGCATGATTATAAAATCACATTTTATTCGGATAAAAAACTCAAAACTCCTGTAAAACTTAAATTAATGGAAGGCGTTGAGCCGTCAGAAACATGGGAACTATATGGCAATTTTTATGATTTTAAAAATTTAAGAGATGCAGTTGCAACCGAAGTTTTTAAAGATGTGAGAAAAACTTCTAAAAAGATAGACGCAAGACTAGGGGAGAACTATTTAACCAAAAAAAGCGAGCCTGTAATATTCTTTATGAATGGCACATTTGTTGGTGTATTCAGACTTCTAGAAACCGATAGCGCAGATTTGATGAATGTTAAAGAAACAGATAAAATGTGCGCTTTAGTAAGAGCAAATTATGCAACAAGTCAAAGTTTTTTCAAAACACTGGCAACAGATATTGGCGCTTGGAAAGTTAAATATAACTACACCGATGATAACGAGTGGGTTTATAAATCTTTAAATAACTTGATAAACTTTGTTATTGAAAATGATGGCGAAAAGTTTAAAAAAGGCATTTCAAATTATCTTGATGTTGATGGTATGATAGATTATATGCTAACAGTTTATTTTACCGGCGCGGCAGATAATGTTGCAAGATGTTTTACACTTGGCACTTATGATGGCAAAGTATGGACACCAAGTTTATATGATGCAAACGCATCGTTTGGTATTAATAACGATGGCGATATTACAACTCTAGAAACAGTTTTGGCGCCGTATTTTGATGAAAATGATAAAACTATTATTCATTCTGACACAAATTCAGTGCTTTGGGAAAAAATGATTAATAATTTTTATGATGAAATAAAAGCAAGATATATGCAACTTAAAGATACTGTTTTCACATCAAAAAATATTTATTCTAAATTCCAAAATCACGAGCAAAAAGTTCCGCAAATTGTTTATGAAACCGAAAAGAAAAAATATAATCAAATAGATACAACAACTGATTTAAAACAGTCTTTAGTAGAGTTTATTGCTACAAGGAAAAACACTTTCCAGGTATTTTTTGAAAACACAAAACCGCAAGTGCAAGAAACTACTAAAACAAATTAAAAAAACAAAGCAAAAAGCCAACCTCAAATATGAGGTTGGCTTTTTTATTAAGGATAAGTTATATGAAAAAATAATATCAATTACCATTTATCATTTTCATATGGGTCATATTTTGTAGTAGGCTCTGTTGGAGTAACTGTTGGTTCTTCAACTGACGGAGAAGAAGCAATAATATCAAGAGACTCATTTTTTTCAAATTCTAAACTAATTTTTTCAAATTTCATTTTTCTTTCCTCCCTTGATTATTTAATAATTGTTTGAGAAATTTCAATAATTGCTCTACCGAGAGCTTTACCTGCATTAACTGCATTCGCTTGTGTGAATTTAACGCCATTTGATTTAAAGAAAGCAGTTTCAAATGTTGTACCACATTGTAATGTAGGAATATTTGTCATATAATTAGAGAAACCTTTGCCTACAGTACCGTTTGTACCTGCGTTTCCTTCTGCCCCATATTCTTGGTTATTAGCACCTGTATATGGCAAACAATTTGAATCGATATTATTTTTAAATGCTGTTAACAATGTTTCAAGGTTGTCTGCTCTTTCTGTACCTGGAGCAAACTTTTTATAAACAAAGATTGAATCATTATCTCCGCCTGTATGCCAAGGTGAATGTGAATCATAAGCTTGAACAACGTTGTTTTCAGAGTTTTCGACATATTTACGAACCGCTCTTACAGAAGCATACATTGAACTATCTGTATTGCCCCAACCACCTATATAGTCTTGGTTGTGGTCGTGAGGAGCACGGTTTTTACCTTGGTCACCTGCAAGCACACCATCAATATCCATAAATGGAACAGCCATTACTGTATAATTTTCTTTGATATAATCAGAAGTTGCAAGTTCTTTTAAAACACCTTCTAATACATAGCTACCTGATGATTCGCAAGCGTGATGGCGAGAAGTTAAAACGATACCTTTATCGCCATTACCAAATTTAACATAAGGAACTGCGTTGCCGCCTTCAGATGTGCAAAGAGTTTGAACAGTTAAACCTAATTCATCTGCAACATCATAAAATCTTTCAGGATGATAAAGCATATTATGAGCGAAATAAACTGTTGTGTCATTCTCGCCGAATGTGTAAGTAAAGCTTTCGCCATCTTTTGTATTAGTCCAATCCCAAGTTTCAAGGTCTTTTGAAACTGCCGCGCCATAAGGACCTACTCTGTTACCTTGAGAGAACTTGAAGGTAACTTTTTTACCCTCAGCGCCTTCAACTTTGAATGCCCAATAGAACCAATCTTCAGTTGTTGTTCTCAAATCGTTTTTAACAGTTACAGTGTATGAACCATCTGCATTTTCTTCAATGTTTTGAACGATAATATTACCGCCGACCATTTCATCTGTTACAGAAATTGCGCCAAGAATTGCGTCTGCCCATTTATCAACTGAATCTTTGAATGCTTCATAAAGTTCTACATTAGTTGAATCATTTCTTAAAGCAGTTGCAACTTGTTTTAGCGAACGAGCATTGTTAGCAACTTTGTTGTCAACATAAGAAGCATAAGAGATAAATGTTCTGCCATCTTTAGTTACTTTAACATAACCACGGCCAACAAATTTTCTTGAAATATTACCTGATTCTTTAGAATAAGCAGTGTCTGATTCTTTAATGTTAACAATCGAACCAACAACTGTATTGCCATTTTCATAATAACCTTTTGATAAATCAAAAGTTACATTAAGATATTTAGCACCATCAAGGTCAAATGTTAATTCATCTCTACATAAAATATCTTGTGGAGCAATAAGTGTACCAACTTCTACTGTTGCGCCCTCTTGTTGTAATTTAGCAATTTTTTCAGCATCAACAGTTGTGTAATATCTCAAACCGTTAACATCGCCAAGGCGAAGAGCAGCGCCTTTTGTCATTTCAGTTTCAACTTCTAATTCATCAACAGGAACTTCACCTGCGATTGAAAGTGTAAATGTATCATCAAGATAGTTGTTGATAATTGTTTGGCTTGTGCTTTCAGCCATATTGTTTTCATTTGTGTTCCAAGTTGAAACAACAAGGTAGCTTGTATTTGGACCTGTTGTCAAAGTTGTTGTAAAGTTTGCACCCAAGTCGCCAGTAGTTTTATTTGTGTTAAGTGATAAATACTGTTTGTTGCCATCAAGCTCTTTAAAGTTCAAAGCATAAGTTTTGCTCATTTTAACTTTGATTGTATAAGTTGTGTTTGGCAATACTTCCATGTATTTATTGTAAGCCGCACGTTTTCTGTGATTTGATGTTTCGGTTGTAATAAGACCTGTTGTGGTCCAGAAACCTTGAACCCAGTTATCATTTGTAATAAGCTCTTTTGTTGCTGTTTCACCATCATAAACAGGTGGTTGTGTAGTTGTGGTGGTTGTGGTTGTAGTTTCTGTTTCTTCAGGAGTTGCAGAACCTGCACCTTTAATCGAAACTGCAATATTGCCGCTTGCAAGACCATCTAAAATATTCTTGTAAAGGTCTGTGCCTGTTTGAGAGCTATCAAATGAACTCCAAAGCGAAATAGTAATATACTCTGTTGTAGCAGAAACTGTCACTTCTTTGGTAAAGTTAGTACCCAAAGAATATGCTTGGAAGTTTGTTGCAGATAATTGGTTTTTGTCTGCATCATACTCTTTGAAGTTGATAGCATTTGCAACTGTACTATTTCTATTAAGTTTGGTTGTGATAGTATAAGTTGTATTTGGTTTAACTTTTAGGAATACGTTGTAAGAAACACGTTTGTTGTTACTTGCTTCTGAAGTTGCAGTATCAATAGCGCCGTTTCTCCAGAAACCTTCAACCCATTCACCGCCTGAGATAATTTCAACTTCTTCTGATGGCTCTTGTGGAGCAACTGTTGTAGTTGTGGTTGTTGTGGTAGTTGTGGTTGTTGTAGTTGTTGTTTCTTCTTCTGGCTCTGTAGGAACAGTTGTATCTTCTTCAACTGCTTCGTCTGTACTGATGATTTCAAAGTTATCAAATCCCATAGCGCCTGAAGAACCTGTTGAAACCATAAGACCAATATAAGTTAAATCTTCGCTCATATTGTATGATGAAACATCAGGAACCTTTGAAGAATCTGCTACATTTGTGTAGTTAGGTGTTTGTGAATGTTTACCGATTTCAGGGTCATTAAAGAACAACTCGAGATATCCACCCTCAAGTTTTTCCATTGTGTAACCTGCTTTTCTGTAAACGTATTCAACTCCGTCTTTTTGAGCATAGAATCTTAATTGGAAACCAGAGATTGTAATGCTTCTGTTATATGCCCAAACTCTAAATCCAACTGCACCCTGTCTCATTTCAGCTGTTACAGGAACGTAAACTTCAATGTATTCACCTGATGCGTTAGCCCATGCTTTAAAGCCCATAGAGCCGTCTTTACCATAAGCAATAAACTCACCTGTTGATGAACTTGCATTACCTTTGGTGGTTGCTATGCTAGAACCGGTTTTAACAAGTTTTGTCTTTATGCCTTTCTCGTTTTTAAGGTGATTTCCGCTTCTGCTGATTTCGTTTTCAGCAAAACCATTAAAATCTTGAACTGTTTTGTATGAATAGGTTTCGTTACCTGAAACATAAACAGTAGCCATTACGCTGAAAAGCAAACAAGCAGAAATAACGATTGCGATTAATTTTTTCATTTTGTTTTATCTCCTTTTTAAAAAATAATTTTAGGTAATTACATTATATATAATACAAAACACAATGTCAATTGCACAATCTGTCTATTTACTTGCAGTTTTCTGTCATTTAGTTGTTTGTCATCCTAAGCGAAACAACCCCACCGTCATCCTGAGCGGAGTGAAACGCAGTCGAAGGATTTTAAGAGAAGAATCTTAAAGATGTTTCGACTTCGCTCAACATGACACGACTTTAGTTTCATCGCCATTAGGCAATACATACAGCGCCTTCTTTTGGAAGAAGGTGGATTTGCCGAAGGCAAAGACGAATGATGGACTGTCGGGCGCCCGATGAGCGCCCCTACGGTTATTTCGTCATCCTGAGCGTAACGAAGTGCAGTCGAAGGATCTTAAAGATGGTTGCGTCTGCTCAACATGACGGGCAATAGAAAACATTGCAAAAGCTTTCAAGAATTGTTTGCGTTTTTTATCAAATTATGATAAAATACAAAAAAGGAGTGGTTTTTATGAGTTTTTCAACGGGTTTTTACACAGATAACTGCAATATTTATTATGAATGTAAAATAGAAGAAGATAAAACTGATGATAATAATTTTTCAAAGCCAAGTGTTGCTTTTTTAAAAGCAGACCCTTATGGATTTAAAACATCTTTTTTTGGATTTTATTATATTTATTCAGGCGAACTTACCCTTTATCATTGTGGTGAAACCATAAAATTACCAGAAAAAACTTTACTCGTTTGTTCACCCGAATATCAGATTAATCATATTAAAAGCAAACCAAATACGGAGTTTGTTTCCATTCAACTCCATGCTTCTTTAATTAACACTTTTGAAAAATCAGAAGGTTTATCTAAAATTTTTTATGCAGATAGCGTTAAAAGAAGAGTTTACACAAAAGAAATGCATCAAGACAACATAATTATACCTGTGATGAATTCATTAAAAGCTTCGCTTTTGCAACATTATAATGAGCCATTTATTTTTTCAAGAATTTTAACGGCTATTACAGAATTAAATATAATTTACAACAGAATTTTTGGTGAAGATGAAAAAGAAATTCCTAATGTTGCAGCAAGAGTTATTGATTATATTGAAAGGCATTATACCGAAAATCTAACTATTGATTTGCTTTGCGAAAAATTTGGAATTTCTCCTTCGAGTGTTCATAGAATTTGCAAAAAAGCATTCAATAAATCATTTAAAGAACATATTGCTTCTTTGCGCCTTAGAGAAGCGAGAGCATTGATAATCAAAAAAGATTATATGCCTTCAAGCGTTGCTAAAATTGTTGGTTATAAAAGTTATTCTTCGTTTTTCAGAGCTTATAAAAACACTTTTGGTATTTCACCTGTTGATGATATTAAATCAAAGCAAAGATGGCCACTTGTATAAACTAAAAAATCTCCGCATTTTGCGGAAATTTTTTTAGTTAAAGTTTAATTCTCTTAATACCTGAATATTTACTTTTGTTAGTGCCGGCAATTGCGCGAACTTTTACTTGATATTTTTTGCCTTTAGTTAACTTTTTAGTGAATTTAAGTTTTTTAGAAGTAAACTTTTTCCACTTCTTGCCGATTTTAATAAATATCTCGTATTTTTTAGCGCCTGTAACTTTTTTAATTGTTACAGTAAGTTTATTACCTTTTTTAGAAAGTTTTATTGTTGGTTTTTTAAGAGTTTTTCGTGGAATTACTTTACCATAACTTTCAACTTCGCCACAAACTGCACAAACAGTATCGCCTGTATAACCTTTTGCAGCGTAAGTGGCATCTTTCTTGCCTTTTAAGTTAAAGTTATGCGGTAAAGTTGGAATGATTTCTGCTTCTTGAATAACTTCATCACAAACACCGCACCAGATTTTATCGGTACGACCTGTTTTTGTACAAGTAGGTGAATAACCAAACTGTGTTTGCTCTTGGTGTGGAAGTTTTGGAATTACTTCTTGCGCTACAATTACTTCATTACAAACCGAACAATGTGAACCCATAGTAAGACCTTCTTCACTACAACTTGGGAATTTACCTAAATCGGTAACAATGGTGTGAGGTAATTTTGGTATTTCTTCAGGTTCAACAAATACAGTGCCACACAATTCACAAGCACTGCCTTGTGTATAACCAACCTCGCTACAAGTAGGCTCAACAGCGTTAAATATTTTGATTTTATGAGCATCTTTATCTGCTGCTACAAATGTGTCTTTGTAGGTTTGATTACAAACAGAACAAGTGTGTTCGGTGTAACCTTGCGTATTACAAGTAGGGGAGAAAACTTTGTCAAAACCATCCTTTGCAACGTGGTCATCAGTTTTACTCACAAAATCAGTTTTATATACCTTTTCACAAATTATACACAAATATTCAGTATACCCCTTGTCTTTACAAGTAGGGTTTACAACATTTTTTGTGCTTTCATCAGGAATATGAGTATGGTCTGATGTTGTTACTTTAGTAAGCGTAATATCTTTGTCAGTTTGAACTAAAGCATCGCTACCATATGTGTTGCCATCGCTATCCATATAATATAAAAATTTTTCATCATATTGATATGGTGTAAAGTAACATCCATCAGTAGTAAAGTATTTTACACCGTCAACAGTTACAATATGTTCGCCTGCTTTGATTGTTTTAGTTTTATTAAAATCACAAGTGTTACATTTATAAGTTACACTTCCTGCGGTGGTTTCAGTTGGCGCTGTGAAATTAGTACTATAAATATCGTGAGTGCCAATGTGCTCGATGTATTTACAATTTTCTTTACCACACTCTGCACAGGTATAGTAATAGCCAACGTGGTTTACACAATTACTAAATTCAACTTTTGTGCTTTCATCTACTGTGTGTCCTTTAAAAGTATATGCACCTGAAATATCTGTATCAGCGCCATCTGTATAATAATAGTCGCAATTTTCACAAGAATATTTGTAATATCTCATCGTTGTGCAAGTGTTTTCGCCCAAAAGTTCGGATTTATACTCGTGGCCTTTGATTGGCGCAGTTTCTTTTTCTTCTAAAACTTCGCCACATTCAGTACAACTGTATGTTGTAATTTCACTATAATAGCAGTCTGCTTCACGAGTTATAACACCACCATCTGATTTATGACCGAGCGCTTCGCCTTCGCTCAAATTACAATATTCACAATGCTTTGGCGACAAGCAAGTAGCATCAACATAACTATGGTTACATTCCATTGTGAAATTGCCTGACATATTAGCAGAAACGCTAACAGATACACCATTTTGTTTAAGAACATTGTTGTTTGCAACATTTACAAACTGAACGTTTTCTGTGTGGTTAGTAAGCGCTCCTAAATTGTTTAAAGTTGTGTTTGCTAATTTCACATCAACATAATTTGTTAAAGCGTTATCTGAATGGAATAAATATAAAGCATCGTTTACAATACAATTGTTTAAATGCAATTTTCTATTAGATTTATTTGAGCCGTTGCTCATTAAAAATGCTTTTCTACCATTTAAGTTAAAGGTGCAATTATTATAAATTCCTGTATTTCTTGCAATTATGTAAGTGCTTGTGCTGCTAACTTTTTCGCCGAATGTAAACTCACAATTATTTGCCTCGATATCGATACTGCCGTAATTATGATTGAACACATAACCCCAAGATGCTGTTGAATTTATAGTAATATTCAAATCTTCAAATTTTACTTTTGCGTTATAGTTGTTTTCTGTTGTGTGTATAAAATTACTAGATTTTCCGGAAATTATAACATTACCGTTTTTAATTATATTTGGTTTGTTTTCATCGCCAATTGCCAAATAACCGCCATTTACAGTTAGAGTTTTGCCATTAAAATCGAAATTCATTTCATGGTGTAAAATTAAGTTTTTTGTTAATTCAATATCATTTAAAAATTTAATAGTTCCGCCTTTTTTAATACGGCTTATTGCTAAAGCGAGTTCTTCTTCGTTAGCAACTTCAAAATAATTAGTAGTTGTAATTGAATTAGCATTGTTTAAAATAATATCGCTTTGATTATTGGTTTTAACAAGGAAAACTTTATCAAGATACAAAGTTCCACTAGCGCGTTTGAATTTCAACTGAAAATCGGTCTTTTCTTCTACAGTAATAGAACCGACTTTTTGATATTTCATCTGTGCATTATAATCTCTTTTTAATGAAATTGTATTTGCTCTTTGACCGTTAAAATAAGCGACAAAACTACCATCATTAGCAACGCCTACATAATCAACATAAACGTCATAATTGCCCGCTTCGATATCTTTTAAATAAAGATTCATATCCGAGTTTGAAGCGACAACGCACTTTTGAGCGCAAGGCATATAATTTGTAGTTACTTTATTTGAATGTTCAAGGTTTTCTGCTTCAAAAATTTGATATTTTTCATAATCTTTGATATCTTCAAGTCTATAAACTCTTACATAGTCAATAAGCATTTCCCAAACAGAATAATCTGTTCGTTCTGGTGTGCCTGCTAAAGAACCCATTTGCAAACCTAAAATAAGCCATTGTTCCCAATCCTTAAAACAAGCAAGATTAGGGTCATCAAGGTCTTTTATGTTCATCATATACTCGTCAACGCCGATGATCATGATAGAGCCGTCCATATAGCACCAAAAAGTATGAAAATCATCGTTAAGCGGCACTTCATAAGGCGTTTTGTACTCGCCAACACCGGTTGCAACGTGTGCATCGTTTGCATTTCCGCCTATTTTTTTAAAAGGTCTAGATGTATGTAAAGTCTGCCAAGTAGAGCAATTTGCTTTGTCTTTATTAGCAGTACCGACTGCTTCCATAATATCAATTTCGCCTGACCATGGCCACGAACAAGAATTTATTGTATAGTCTCTACCCATTGTCCAAATAGCAGGGTAAACACCTTTACCTTTAGGAAGTTTTGCTCTTACTTCAATAAGACCTTCAGACCAAGCGGCTTTTGAAGAAACTTCTCCGCTTTGTATTAGTTTGGTTTTTGCTTTTCCGTTTGTAAATTCACTCGTTGCTTTTTCATAAGCGCGAAGTTTTAGGCAACCATCTGAAACTGTAACGTTGCCGTCTTCTTGTGTGCTCCAAGTTTCGTCAGCTCGGCCCCAACCTTTAGCGATTTCCCACTTGGATTCATCAACCTTATCGCCTTCAAATTCATCGTTCCAAGCAAGCGTTGAATTTTTTTTGAAAACGTCTAAAAAAGTTTCGTTTGTTGGTATTTCTTCAGCATTTGCAGATGTAATATTCAAAGCAAATGCTGAAGAAACTATTGTTAAAGTTAAAATAATTGAAATTAATTTTTTCATAATATATCTCCTAATATTTTAATTAAATTTATTATAACACAAAAGCGTATATTTGTCTATTGCAAAGTTTGTCTATTTATTTTGCAAAAGCGCTCAATTAACTTTGCAAAGATAAATATAAAAATAATTTTTCAAGCACAATTTATGACAAAAATCGCAATTGATATTTGGTAGCATATATTCGAGGGTGAGAAAAATGATAGTATATGCCGATGTGTTAGTGTTTTTAAATGCAATAGTATCATATTTTTTGATTCTATGCGTATGTGCAATTTATAAGTTTCGCCCAAAAACATATCGATTAGTTTTTGGCGCAGTTTTCGGCGGGCTATCAGCACTTGTTATTTTTCTGCCGAAAATGTTTTTTGTGTGCGAAGTAGCAATAAAAGTGTTAATTTGCGCTGTGGAAATTTTAATAACATTTTCTTTTAAAAATAGAATTCGTTTTGCAAAATTATTTTTAACTTTATTAACGGTTACTTACATATTTTCAGGTTTGGTATTAAGCATTATTGAAATAAGTAATACTAATATAGCGGTTTATCAAAATGGAATAGCCTATTTTGATATTTCGCCTATGATGTTGATAGTATCAACTGCGGTAGTATATTGTTTTATTCGTTTTTTACTTCTTTTCAAAAAAGGCGCGCAAAACGAAGAGCAAATTTATGAATGTGAAGTTGAACTTTATGGAATAAAAGTGAAATTTTTAGGCATAAACGATAGTGGAAATTCATTATTAGACCCTTATTTTAACACGCCGGTTGTTATTGTTGAAAAAGAAATTCTAGCACCGATTTTGGATTTTAACCCAAAAACCTATTTAATTCCAGTAAAAAGCATTGTTGCTAATGGAGTAATTTTTGCATTTAAACCGAATAGTTTTAAATATTTAAAAAACGGAAAATATATAGAAAAAAGCGAAGTTACCATTGGAATCTCAAATAGTAAAATACATAGTCAGTATGGCGCAATTTTATCGCCTGAAATATTTGAATTAACGGAGGAAGAGTTATGCTTTTGTATAAAATAAAAACCTTTTTGATAAAATTATTTAATAGAATTTTCACTGCAGACAGAGTTTATTATATAAACGGTCCGCAAACGCTACCCCCACCATTAGAAAGTGAAGAAGAATTAAAAATGGTAGCATTGGCGTCAGATGGCGATGAAGAGGCGAGAAATACTTTAATAGTACATAATCTGCGATTAGTTGTATATATAGCCAGAAAGTTTGATGCCGCAAGTGCATCTATTGAAGATTTAATTTCAATTGGCACAATTGGTCTTATGAAAGCGGTAAAAACCTTTAATAAAGACAAAAAAATTAAATTGGCAACTTATGCTTCAAGGTGCATTGAAAATGAAATTTTAATGTATTTGCGAAAAACAAATTCAATAAAAACCGAAGTGTCATTTGATGAGCCGTTAAATGTTGACTGGGACGGAAACGAACTGTTGTTATCCGATGTTTTAGGCTCCGAGCCTGATATAGTAAACCAAGATGTAGAGTTAAAAGACGAGCGCAGAATTGTATCAAAATTAGTTGAAGAACTGCCGCAAAGAGAAAGAATAATTTGTCAAATGCGATTTGGTTTTTGTGGTTATGAAGAGCATACGCAAAAAGAAGTCGCCGATATTTTAGGAATATCTCAAAGTTATATTTCAAGATTAGAAAAGAAAATAATCGCAAAACTAAAACTCGCAGTAGAAAATATGTAACAAAAAAGGCTATCTCAACGAGATAGCCTTTCAAATTTTACTTATTAGAAAATACCAAATTGAACAACGAGCGCTGCGAAAACAATTGAAACCATTGATAAAAGTTTAATCAAAATGTTAATAGCAGGGCCGGATGTATCTTTAAATGGGTCGCCAACTGTGTCGCCAACAACTGCTGCTTTGTGGTTATCAGAACCTTTACCGCCGTAAACACCGCTTTCGATGTATTTTTTAGCATTGTCCCAAGCACCGCCTGAGTTAGACATAAATACTGCGATAAGGAAGCCTGTAACAGTAGCGCCTGCAAGAAGACCAACAACACCTGCACAGCCAAGGATAAGACCAACAACAACCGGAACAACAATAGCAACAATTGTAGGAAGAATCATTTCTTTAAGGCTTGATTTTGTACAAAGGTCAACACATTTAGCGTAGTCTGCTTCTTTTTTACCTTCCATAAGGCCGGTGATTTCTTTAAACTGACGGCGAACTTCTTTAACAACGCTTTGAGCAGCACGACCAACAGATTCCATTGTAAGAGCCGCAAACACAAATGGTAGGCAAGCGCCTATAAATAAACCAATGAGAACTGTTGGGTTTGTAACTGATAAATCTGCAATTTTTTCAGCACCACCAGGAATTGTTTTAACCTTGTCAATATATGAAACCATAAGAGCAAGCGCAGTAAGAGCAGCAGAGCCAATAGCAAAACCTTTACCTGTAGCAGCAGTAGTGTTACCAAGTGAGTCAAGCGCATCTGTACGCTCACGAACTTCTTTAGGAAGACCTGCCATTTCAGCAATACCACCAGCGTTATCAGCAACAGGGCCATAAGCGTCAGTAGCAAGTGTAATACCAAGAGTTGAAAGCATACCAACTGCAGCGAGTGCAATACCATAAAGACCGTTATTTCCACCACCTGCAACAAAGTATGAAACTAATACGCAGATAGAAACAATAATTATAGGAATTGCAGTTGACAACATACCAAGTGAAATACCTGAAATAATAATTGTAGCAGAACCTGTTTCAGAAGAACCTGCTAATTTTTTAGTAGGTTTATATGTGTCAGAAGTGTAATATTCGGTTGCTTGACCGATAAACACACCTGCAATAAGACCGGCAATAATAGGAATATACATAGCCCAATGTTCTTTACCCAAAACAAACCAAACAAGTGGGAAAGAAACAATGGCAATCATAATAGCAGAGAAGTTAGTACCACGGCTTAATGCTTTAAGAAGATTCTTTTGTGAAGCGCCTTCCTTTGTGCGAACCAAAGCAGTACCAAACATTGAGCAAATAATACCAACTGCAGCAATAAGCATAGGAAGAGCCATAGCCTCAAGTGTACCAAATGCCGCTACACCAAGAGCCGCCGCAGAAATAACGCTACCAACATAAGACTCATAAAGGTCAGCGCCCATACCTGCAACGTCACCAACGTTATCACCAACATTATCAGCGATAACTGCAGGGTTTCTAGGGTCATCTTCAGGAATACCTGCTTCAACTTTACCAACTAAGTCAGCGCCAACATCGGCTGCTTTTGTAAAGATACCGCCACCAACACGAGCAAAAAGTGCCATAGAAGAAGCACCCATACCGAATGTAAGCATAGCAGAAGTAATGTCTGCAGGCTCAAGACCAAACACAAATTTAAGAAGGAAGAACCAAATCGAGATATCCAAAAGACCAAGACCTACTACAGTAAAGCCCATTACAGAACCTGCTGAAAAAGCAACTCTAAGACCTCTGTTTAATCCTTCCATACAAGCGTTGGCAGTTCTTGCGTTTGACAAAGTAGCAATTTTCATACCAACAAAACCTGACAATGCAGAGAAAAAGCCACCTGTAATAAATGCGAACGGCACATAAGGGGTGAGAAGACCAAAAATAGCCATAACGCCAAGAATTACAAAAAGCACTGCAAAGAACACAATTACAATTGCATATTGGCGTTTTAAATAAGCATTAGCGCCATCGCGAATTGACTGTGAAATCTTTTTCATTTTATCTGTGCCTTCAGAAAACTTCAAAACTTTTTTTGCAGTTAAAAGCGCAAATAAAAGAGCTATTATTGCACAAACAAATGTGGCAATTACCAACAATTTTTCCATAAACATTAATCCTTTCAATTTTTAAATATTAAATAATTAATTTATCAATTTTTACAGAGCAATATACATTATATAACAAATAAAATAAAAAGTCAATAAGTTAAGGAAAAATATTGTTAAAAAATTAACTATTTCATAATTCTTTGCTTTTTCGCAATATTTTGTTCACAAATAAAGGCTTTTGAATAAAAAATGCCCTTATTTGTAACAACAAAATTACCTTTTTCACTTGAAATTATATTTTTTCCAAGGCTTTTTTGCGCTTTTTCATTCATTTTATCAATAGCAAGTTGCTTTGCTTGTTGAGTGTTTAACCTAATTTTTTTAAAAGTAATTTTTCTAAATTGTGTGGTAGTTTTTCTTATAGGCAATTCAACGCCCAAAAGTTCATAATATTTAACTTTTTTCTTTGCGATATAAGGCGATTTTATCTCGCCTAAAAATAACGGAATATCTATATTTGCAATTGATAAAACCGAGCGTTTTTCATAGTCTTTTTCATATAGTTTTTGTTTGGTGTCAAAAGGTACAAAAACCTTTAAATTATGCCTTGTTTTAGCAATAACTTCTGCATTTGAATGCACAAATTTTGTGGTTTTATCTTTTAGTTCAACCGCGCCCGAAACTAGTAAATCTCCCTTTGCAACTGCCTGACCGATTTTAACACTAACTTTGCCGTTGTAAGCCTTAACTTTCAAAATTTCTCCGTCAGTTTTTGCAATAATATTGCAAGGAAATTTTTGCGTGTTAGTCATCTTTTTTTCGTTTGTTTTTGTAAGCACTACTTCAATAAAACAACCCTTAATATTAAAAGCCGCCCAGGAATATTCTTTGTTTTTAATAAGAAAATCTTGCCTTGCTTTTTCTGCGTCAATTTTATCAATTCTTTTGCCTATGTAAACACCACTGCTTTTAAGCGCATTAAGAGTTTTTTCTTTATTTATAGCATCAGTTGAATTGACAGTGATATTAAAACAAAAACCGGATAAATACCAAATTATTAAGAAAAACAAAAATGCGCCGATTAAAATGCCATATCTATGTTTGTATCTGTTAATTAAAAAAGGAACACCATGTCTTTTTGTGATATGTAGATGCATACAAGATTTTTTAGCGATTTTTCGTATATTTTTATAATCTTTTATATACATTTTGCCTTGAATTTCATTAACATCTGCCTTTGCGTCCCAAACTAAAATCTGCTCTTTTGCGCAAAGGTTTAAAAATCTTTCGGGAAAAACACCTTTTCCAAAAAACGAAACATAACCGGTTATGTTTTTATAAACTTTTAGCATAAACATTAATAAACACCTCTAATTTTGAAATTCAAGTGTTTTAATTTGCCCTGAAATACAAGCGGAATCTGTGCTTAAACTATCAAGTTTTAGTTTGTTTCCTACAAAAACAATAATTCCGGTGCCGGTGTTGATTTTTATTTCATTTTCCGCATATTGCAAAACGGTGCATTTACAGTCAATAAGCGCTTTTTCATTAGACTGTAGTTCAATTCTTGCGCCACCTGTTAAAAGACCTTCAGGCAAATCAAGATACTTATTTATCTTGTTTAACCCATTTTTTCTGTTAGCCAAAAAATCACCTCATCAGGCTTAAAATACTGTTTTATTTTATGTTAAATCAGGGCTTTTAATGACAAGGAGAGCGCTTATGAAAAAATTAAAAATCGCAACAAATTTTATAATATTTACCCTTTCTTTTTTATCGCTTTTTATCTGTTATGACTGTGTTGCAAAGGGTGTAACATCGGGACTATATTTGTGCGCAGATGTAATAATTCCATCTCTTTTTCCAACTCTTTGTGTAACATCATTTTTTGCAAATAGCGGGGTGATTAGCACTTTATCAAAACATTGTCATAAGTTTTGCAAAAAAGTTTTTAATATGAGCGGTTACTTTTTGCCTGTGTTTTTGATTAGTTTGGTATCAAGTTATCCTGTCGGCGCAACACTTTCAAATCAACTTTATGAAAACAAAAAAATCTCCCTTGATGAACGTAATAATATGTCAACCGTCTGTTGCTCGGCAGGTCCTGCTTTTATAACACTCGCAGTAGGCGTCGGCATACTTCATTCATTTTCTTGTGGAATTTTGCTTCTTGTTTGTCATATTCTCTCTAGCATAACAGTTGCGATTATTATTTCAAGATTTTTTAAATTTAACTATTTTTTTAATAAAAACGCCGAAGAAGACTATAGCATTGGTGACGCGCTAGTGCTTGGAATAAATAACGCTTGTAGTTCAATAATATCAATTTGTGGTTATACAATTTTATTTTCAGCGGTTGTAACGGTTATCTCAAAATATTTAAGATTTTCATCTTTTTTCTTGCCAATAGTAGCAATGTTAGAAGTAACAAATGCAGTTTATACAGTAGCAAGTCAAAATCTATCTTTAGCCATAATCAGCGCAGTTTTAGGCTTTGGTGGTTTTTCAGTAATCTTTCAGATTTCATCGCTTTTGAAAAATAATCGACCACCACTCTCAAATATAATCATAGCAAGACTATTTCATTCGCTTTTGTCATTCATTTATTGCAGTATTTCATTAAAATTCGTTGATATAAGCATTCCTGTGTTAAAAAATATAACCCCTGTATTTTCTTTTACAAGTGAGAATTTTTTCTTTTCAGTAGCTTTAATAATGCTTTTAGTGGTGTTTTTATGTTACTGCAATAAGTTTTTAAAACAAGAAAATTAAAATAAAAGTAGATTTTTTAAATATAATGTGTTAAAATGAACTAAAGTATAAAAAAGGGGAGAGTAAAATGGGCAAAAAATTATATGGCAAAGGCATAGTTCCTGCTTGCGCTTATTGTTCTAAAGGCAGTTTGTCGGCAGATAAATTAAATGTTATGTGCATTAAAAAAGGTATTGTTAGCGCAGATTTCTCTTGTCGCCGTTTTAAATATGACCCTTTGTTAAGAATTCCAAAAATTCCACCTGAAATAGAAAAATTTACTGCAGAAGATTTTAAAATAGATGAATAAAAAAAGGAGGCTTTCAAGCCTCCTTTTTTGTTTTGATAATTAATTAAAACTCGCCGTTTTCAATTTTTTCAATTTTATCAAGTCTGTTTTGATGTCTGCCACCTTCATATTCGGTGTTAAGGAAAATATCAACCAATTCAAGCGCAAACAAATCGCCCAAAACTCTGCCACCCAAACAAAGAATATTTGTGTTGTTATGAAGTCTTGTAAATTTTGTAGAAAAATGGTCAGTACAAACTGCCGCGCGAATACCTTTAACTTTGTTAGCAGCAATAGACATACCAATACCGGTACCGCAAACTAAAATACCTTTTTCTGCCTCGCCGGAAGATACACATTGTGCAACAGGATAAGCAGTATCAGGGTAGTCAATACTCTTTCCGTCAAAAGTGCCGAAAAACTTATATTCGATACCTTTTTCGTCAAAATCTTTCATAATTTTCACGGCTAATTCATAGCCGCCGTGGTCACAACCAATTGCTATCATCTTTATTTCTCCTTACGTTTTAATAATTCTCTGCTTGCTTGTGGTAATCTCAAATAAGCAGGTGATATTTTATCGGGGCTTTGAGCCTCGTTAATGTACTTTTTTCCTAATGCACAAATATTACTTGCATGTGGTAATCTCACACATTCGTCTGCGATTTCGAACTCAATTTCTTTAAAGTTTTTCTCGCAAACTGCAGTGCCATCGCCACAAAGAATAATAGGTTTTTCTATAGTTTTAAGTTCTTTTTCAAGGTCTTCAATAGAAATTGCTCTATCGTCACAAAGGCGAACAAGGTCGCCATTTTGCTCTTCAAAAAGTGCGTTGTAAACTTGATTACATCTTGCGTCCATAACCGCACAGAAAACACCATCGTGGTGTTCACTTGCAGTTTGCGCAATTGCTTCAAGAGTTGATACGCAAACACAAGGTGTTGAGTAAGGCGCCGCCATTCCTTTAACAGTAGCCATTCCAATTCGAAGCCCTGTAAATGAGCCAGGTCCTTTTGTAATCGCAATTAAATCAATATCTTTAACTTCGAGTTTGGCGTCAGTTAAAACCTCGTTAATCATAGGCAAAAGTGTCTGCGAATGAGTAAGCCCATTGTTAACGATTTTTCCTATAATTTTGTTATCATTTAAAACTGCAACAGAGCAACTAATACTTGATGAATCAATACCTAAAATTTTCATAAATCTAGTCCTTCTATTTCAAAAATTCTTGTTGTTTCATCTTCGCCACCGCAAATGGTAAGTTTAATATGGTTTTCTGGGAGCACATTTTCAATGTTTTCACTCCACTCGCAAACCACAACGCCACCCATTTCGCAGTAGTTAAAAAAGTCTGTTGAATAAAGGTCGTCAAATGTTTCAATTCTATACATATCAAAATGATAAACATTGAGCCTGCCACCGTTATATTCATTTATAATTGCAAAGGTAGGGGAAGAAGCCTCGCCTTCGTATCCTAGCGCTTTTACAAGGTATCTTGTAAAAGTTGTTTTTCCCATTCCCATACCGCCGAAAAAAGCAATGAAATCGTTTGGTTTTAATTTGTCTGCAATTTTTTCAGCGATAAGTTTAGTATCTTTTTCTGATTTAGAAATAAATTTCATTTTAGCCTTTATCCCTTAAATAAATAGTTCTCATAAATCTGTTTTTATATACCGATAGCACAAGCCCCACACTTATAAACAAACAAACAAGTGAAGAACCGCCGGCAGAGAAAAACGGAAGTGTTACACCGATAACAGGAAGAAGCGCCATAACCATTCCTGTGTTTATAATCAACTGTGCCGCAAGCATACCAAAAGCGCCTGCGCAAATGATTTTACCGGTAATATCTTTTGAAACCGTGCTTATATAAATAACACGAATAACAATTAAAACAAGAACAGCAAAAACCGCAAGACAACCGATAAGTCCTAATTCTTCGCCAGCAACTGTTAAAATAAAGTCGTTGTGCGCTTCAGGAACACCAAGTGTTTGAGTTTTAGCGCCATTCATATACCCTTGACCAAAAACTCCACCTGAACCGATAGCCTTAATTGATTGCAATTGTTGATAACCATAACCTTTTGCGTCTGCTTCAAGGTCTAAAATAACTTTAAATCTTTCTTTTTGATATTCAGATAAAACAAATATCCAAGCAAAAGGAGCGGCAACTGCAACCCCACCAAGACCGATAAGGAAGTAACGAGGTCTAACACCTGCCATATACATCATACAAAGGAAAATTATCACCATAACGGTAACAGTACCAAGGTCTTTTTGCAAAATCATAACAATTGCCGGAGCGCAAAGACCATGAAGAGTAAGCAAAATAATATTACCTATATTGTTAATATCTTCAGGTTTAATAGAAGAAACATGCTTTGCAAAAGTTAAAATCATAAAGATTTTAATAAGTTCACTAACCTGAAAAGAAATGCCGAAAATACTAAGCCAAGCCTTGTTATCAGAGCCGGTAGGAGTGATACCGAATTTATATGTAACAAGCAGTAAAACAACGCCAATAACAATATAAACCGGCCAAAATTTAGTTAAAAACGAATAATCAAACAACGAGATAAATATAGCAACGCCAAGCCCTAAAATTAAAGCGACTAATTGCACAATTAATTGTTCTGCGCCATACATATTAGTAGCCGAGTAAATAAGCGCCGAGCCATAAAGCGAAGCGGCTATGCATAAAAGCAAAAGAATTTTATCGGTTTCTCTGATATAATCGGCAATGTTTTGTCCAAATTTTCTCAAAATGCAATTTCCTTTCTAAAGTCTATTTTAATTCAACAATAGTAACGCCATCTTCACCCTCGCCAAAAAGACCAACTCTGAATGTTCTTACAGATGGGTGACGGCGTAAAAATGTTTGCACACCTTTTCTAAGTGCACCTGTGCCTTTTCCGTGAATAATAGTAAATTGATTTATTGAGCCTAGTTGCGCGTTATCAATAAATCTGTCAATATCCATAACTGCCTCATCAACAGTCATACCACGCACGTCAATTTCAAGCGAAGCAGAGCGAGTAGCCTTTGAATCAACCCCTGTGCGCCTTACAACTGATTTTGGAATATTAACTTTCTTTTCTTCAACAAGTCTAACAGTATCAGCAGAAATTTTCATTTTCATAATTCCTGCTTGAACTTGAATCTTGTTTTTGCTGTCAGGAATGGTAAGCACAACCGCTTTTGTGTTAGTATCAGGCATTAAAACAGTATCGCCAATTTTCAAAGGTCTTGGCAGTTTATAATCGTCTTTATACTTTTTGCCTGAAGAAGCAATATTTTCTAGTTTGTTAAAACTTTTTCTAGCAAGTTCTTCGGCTTTTTGAGCGGCTTCTTTAGAGCCTTGTTTTTTAAGTTTTTGCAATTCATCTAAAAGCCTGTTAGCCTCAATTCGAGCATTATCTGTAATAATTCTCGCTTGCGCTTTAGCATCTTCAATTTTTTTGTTATATTCCTGACGCAAAGTTTCAGATTTTGCATTTGCCTCATCTGCTTGACGTTTAGCCTTTGCTAATTTTTCTTCTGCGTCTCTAATTTTATCATCAAATTCTTTTTGTCTTGACTGCAACTGCTCAACAACTCGTTCAAATCTGTTGTTATCTGCTGAAATTAGTCCTTTAGCACGATTAATAACAGACTCGTCCATTCCAAGTTTTGAAGAAATCGCAAAAGCGTTTGATTTACCGGGAACGCCAACCAAAAGTCTGTAAGTAGGGGCGAGTGTCTTAACATCAAATTCGCAACAAGCGTTTTCAACACCATCAGTATCAAGCGCGTATGCTTTAAGTTCAGCATAGTGAGTTGTAGCCGAAAGGGTAGCGCCAAATTTTCTAAATGACTCTAAAATTGCAGCAGCGAGCGCCGCGCCTTCAACAGGGTCAGTACCGGAACACAATTCATCAAGCAACACAAGTGAATTGTTATCAACAGTATCTAAAATTGAAACAATATTTTTAATGTGCGAAGAAAAAGTTGAGAGAGACTGCTCAATGCTTTGCTCATCGCCAATATCAGAATAAATATTGTTAAAAACGGCTACTTCACTACCGGCAGAACAAGGAATCAAAAGCCCACTAGCCGCCATAAGAGAAAGCAGTCCTATTGTTTTAATAGTAACAGTTTTACCACCGGTGTTAGGGCCGGTAATAATAAGCATTTTATAATCTTTGCCAAGAGTTACATTGATAGGCACAACTGTTTGTTTATCAAGCAAAGGGTGTCTTGCATTTTTCAAATCAATATAACAATTATCATTCAAAATCGGCTTTGTAGCGTCCATTTTTTGCGCTAACTTTGCTTTGCCGAAAATATAATCAAGTTCAACTAAAATCCAAAGCGAATTTAAAATAGAATCTTTAACTTCAGCGCATTCAGCAGAAATCTCGAATAAAATTCGCTCGATTTCTTCTTGCTCTTTTGATTTAAGTATCTTAATTTCATTGTTAGCCTCAACTACAGCCATAGGCTCAATAAAAACAGTTGAGCCTGTAGAAGAAGTATCATGAACAAGGCCTGAAACTTCAGATTTATATTCCGCTTTAACAGGCACAACATATCTGCCATTGCGTTGAGTAACAATAGCGTCTTGCAAAAACTTTTGATAAGAAGATGAACGAGTGATTTTTTCTAATTTTTCTCTAATAGAGTTGCTAATGCTAATCATTTTTCTTCTTATAGCAAAAAGAGTATCAGAAGCATTATCGTTTAATTCTTCTTCGTTTCTTATACAAGTAAAAATTTTATCACGCAAACGCTTGTTTTCATAAAGATTTGCAAAATAAGTATCAATAGAAGTAGAAATACCTTCAGAATGTGAACGCCATTCTTTAATGCTTTCAACATTTTTCAAAACTTCGCCGATTCTCAAAATTTCTGTGTTGTTCAACATACCGCCAGAAGCCGCGCGAGTAAGAGGAGCGGTAACATCTTTAGTACCTGAAAAAGACGGTGTTGAAAACCCGCAAATGAGTTTATAAGCATCATCAGTTTTTTCTATTAAATTTTTCGCTTTTTGAAGGTCGTTAAGCGGTGTTGTTTCAAGCGCTTTGTTTTTAGCGCCTTCTGACACACAACACTTTTCGAGCAACATACAAATTTTATCAAACTCAAGTGCTTTGTAATGTTTGTTCATTTTAAAAATTACATCCTCATTTGTTTATAAAAATCAAGTGTATTATAGTTTTTTTCAGTTTGCGCAAGTAAATATCTCTCGGTTATATCTGCTAAAATCTTTTCGCTATCACTATTGATTTTAAAAGAAAACATCTTTTTCTCATCTTGATAGATAATATGACAAAGCGAAGCAAAAACGCTATTAGGAATAGAAATAAAACGCTCGCTTTTGCAGTTCTCACAACAAATAACACCGTTTAAAATATCAAAACCTACGCTATCTAATTTTTTAGTTTTACATATAGTACAACGAGAAAAATCAGGACAATAACCGGAATATTCAAGAATTTTCATCTCAAAAATTGCTTTTATCATTTCTTGCGAGCGCTTGTTTTCACATAAAAGGTGCAAACAGTTAAGAGTAAGTCTTAAATAATTATCCGCATTTTCATATTCAGGCGCTAAATTCATTAATAATTCACAAAAATAACCTGCGAGAGCCAAAGCAGAAATATCATTTCTAAGCCCAAAAAATATCTCTTTGCTTGAAGCAGAATTAATCTTATATGTATCTCGGGACTGATAAATATTCAATTCCGAGTATGAAAGCAAAGAAGTAGCCGAAATATTTCTCGATTTTATTTTCAAAGCGCCAGGGGCAAATGCACGAATAAGCCCTAAATCTTCAGTTAAAACTGTAACAAGGCGGTCAGCTTCGCCAACCTTTTGTTCCTTGATTATCAAACCCTTGGTTGCTATAAGGCTCAAACTTGTTTGCCTCCTTTTCATAAAAATCCTGATTTTTATATTTTAAATAATCATCTATTTTTCCGCTATTCATAAAGTTTTGCCATAAGTCTTTTTGTTCCAAGAAAAACATCTCCTAAAAATCTTGTATTAAGATTTTTTGAAGTTTTTAAGACTTTATAAATGGAAAAAATATAAAGGTGCAAAAAACCCTTTATTTATGCTAAACGGAAATTTAATCCAACCCAAGACCGTGAATAATACTGTTAGAAGTTCGCCAATTTTCTCTAACTTTAACCCAAAGTTTAAGGTTAACTTTAATCTCAAAAAAGTTCTCAAGGTCGGCTCTTGCTCTTGAGCCGATTTTTTTCAAAGTCTGCCCACCTTTGCCAATGATAATGCCTTTGTGACTTTGGCGCTCACAGTAAATAGCAGCGTCAATATCAAGAATATCAGCGTTATCTCTTTCAGAGAATCGCTCAATATCAACTGCAATTCCGTGAGGCACTTCCTTATCAAGACAACGAAGCAATTTTTCTCTTATTAGTTCGGCAGTGATAACTCTTTCAGGTTGGTCGGTAAACGAATTTTCATCAAAAAAGTGAACAGAAGGTACCGCAAATTTTTCTAATTCTTCTAAAAGAATGTCAAGACCTTCGGCACTTTTTGCACTAACAGGAACAACCGCCGAAAAATCAAACATTTGCGAATAATTTGAAATAATTTCAAAAAGTTCTTCTTTTTCTTTAAGCAAGTCAATTTTATTAATAGCCAAAACTGCCTTTAATTTACGCTTTTTAAATTTTTCAATAAGTTCTTGCTCGGCAGGAGTAATTTTTGAATTCGCTTCAACAACCAAAAGGCAACAGTCAACATCAGTCATACCTTCATTAACTGCTTTTACCATATGTTCGCCTAAAGTGTTTTTAGGTTTATGAAGACCGGGTGTATCAATAAAAACAAGTTGCATTTCATCTTTTGTAATAATACCCGAAATTTTTGTTCTTGTAGTTTGTGGTTTGTCAGAAACAATTGCAATTTTTTGTCCCACAAGTTTATTTAGTATTGAAGATTTGCCGGCATTTGGTTTGCCAACAATAGCAATAAATGCAGAAGTAGTATTACTCATATTTCTCCTTTAAGTTAAATCTCTTGGTTGACCAACGAGATTCATAACTTCCTCTTCTTTTTCTCTCATATTTGTAGCTTCAATTCCACCGTTAACGTGGTCGTATCCTAAAAGGTGAAGCATAGAGTGAGTAGTTAAATAACCTAATTCTCTTCTTACTGTGTGGTCATATTCTTCTGCTTGAGCGAATGCTCTTTCAGCAGAAATAATAACATCACCAAGCATTTTGAAATTAGTTTCAGGGTTTTCAGGATAATCGCCGTTTTCACCCATAGGGAATGAAAGCACATCAGTAACTTCATCTATTTTACGATATTTAGCGTTAATTTCTTTGATTCTTTCGTTATCAACAAAAGTGATATTCACTTCGTATTCGCCGCTTAAACCTTCGATTTTTGCAACTGCGTTGCAACATCTTCTAAGCAAAATTCTAATACCTGTTGGAATTTTAACTTTCTTTTGTTCATTTGAAATTATTACTTTAACTTTGTCCATTGTTTTTTCCTTTACTGTTTCTTATTTCATACGCTTGTTTTTTCTTTGTTCTTCTGCTTTTTCATAAGCCTTAACAATAGATTGAACAAGTTTATGTCTTACAACGTCTTTTTCAGTTAATTTAACTATTTTTATATCTTCAAGATTTTTTAATACTCTCATAGCGTCAGTAAGCCCTGAAGGTTTTCCGTCAGGCAAGTCCACTTGAGTGTTATCGCCTGTAACAATCATTTTTGAATTGAAGCCCAAACGAGTTAAAAACATCTTCATTTGCTCTTTTGTAGTGTTTTGCGCCTCATCTAAAATAATAAACGAGTCATCAAGAGTTCTACCACGCATATAAGCGAGCGGCGCAACTTCGATTACACCTTTTTCGTGAAGACGGTTAAAAGTTTCAGCGCCAAACATATCAAAAAGCGCGTCATAAAGTGGGCGAAGATATGGGTCAACCTTTTGTTGCAAATCGCCAGGTAAAAATCCTAACTTTTCACCTGCTTCAACTGCAGGGCGAGTAAGAATAATTCTTGTAATCTTCTTTTCTTTAAAAGCCCTTACAGCCGCCGCTACCGCAAGATAAGTTTTACCTGTACCGGCAGGGCCAACACCGATAACTATAGTGTTGTTATCAATAGCCTCAATGTATTTTTTCTGCCCTAAAGTTTTAGGCTTTACAGGTTTACCGCTAACAGTAACCGCAACGCAAGTTTTATCAGTAATTTCATATAAACTCTCATCTTCGCCATCTCTCACTAGCGAAACAATATAACTTATATTTTGCTCGTTAAGTGTTTCACCGCGAGATAAAAACATAAGCATATTTTTAACTGCTTTTATTGAGTTATCAATTTTTGCTTCATCGCCACTGAACTTTAATTTTCCATCACGATAGGTGATAGAAACCGAGTATTCTTTTTCAACCATTCTGATGTTTTCATCATAACTTCCAAAAAGTCCACTGATAAGTTCAGGGTTTTCAATTTGTAAATGTTTTTCAATCAATGATATATTTTCCCATCTTAATATATTTATAATCGATTTATTATAACATATTATTTTTATTTTGTCATCAAAATATTTGCAATTTTTTTAATTTTTTTCGCACTAAAAAACAGCAAGAAAAATATTTCTTGCTGTTTTTTAATTTACTTGATTAACTAAAACACCGTTTTTATTAATTTTTCGGCAGTTTCAGGTGAGTATTGCCAATTATCAATATGCTCGCCATCATAAAAATATTTTGAATCGTTTTTTGTACTGTTTGAGTCAAAAGAGTCAATTATTATTAGTTTAATTTTCATTTTTTCCGGAATAATGCTCTTTATGTAAACAGAAGCATTTTGTGATGGAAAAACATTATCTTTAGGCTCTGCAAGACCTGCTAAATTCGGCATTAATTCAACAAAAACGCCATAATCTTCAACCGAGCGAATAATGCCTGAAACAGTTTCACCAGGCTCAAAAAGTGAAGCGTTTTCTTCCCATGAGCCAAGCAGTTCTTTTTGTGAAAGAGTAAATCTGCCATTTTCTATTGATTTTATAACCGCTTTAATTCTGTCGCCGGGGGCAAATCTGTCTTTTGGGTGAGAAATTCGCGAAACTGAAATCGAGTCTATTGGCAAAAGCGAAGCAATACCGCAAGCAATATCACAAAAAGCGCCAAATGGCTCTAAATGTGTTATAGTTGCGTCAATTATATCGCCGCTTGTAAGATAATCAAGATATTCTTGTTTTGCTTTTTCTTGGGCGAGTCGGCGAGATAGATAAAAAACAGGTTTTTCGCCTTGTTTTATATCAGTAATAACAAAACAAACAGGCTTGCCAACCTTTGAAATAAGCGCAATATCACGCACACTTCCATCGGCAATACCGATAGCGCCTTCATCTCTTGGAATAATGCCTTTAATTCCGTTTAAATCAACAATTAAATTGTGCATTGAATCGCACATAGTGGCTCTTGCTTCAATAATTTTTTGCTCTTTAAAGCAGGCCTCTAAATTGTTAAAATTTTTAATAGCCTCTTTGTTTTCTTGTGTTTCGAAAAAGTAGCCTTCTGGCAAGTATCTTTTCATAAATATAATTCCTTTCTTTCTTGCAGTTTTGAAACTACATCTTATCCTAATTATATGATTAGTCTTTTTATTTAATGAATGCCTTTTCGCTTAATAATTTAACATTACAAAAGCGAAATATTTGTCGTTTTTTAATATTTAATTAAATTTATTAAAAAAGTTTGATTTTTAGTTAATATAATGGTATAATTTAAAAAATAAGAAAGGAGTGACAATATGGATGCATTTTTATCATCATTAGGCGAAATTATGATTTTTGTAATGCGCCTTGTTTTGCCTGTTTTGTCGGTCCTTTTAATTTTTTGCGTTGTAAAAGATTTGTTTAAAAGAGAGGGCAAAATAACTCTCGCAAAACTTGTAACTGCAAATGCTCTTGAATTTAATATAACTTCGGTTGAAAGTGTTATTGGTCGCAGTAAACTTTGCGATGTTATTTTAAATATTCCTAGCATTTCTCGTCGCCATGCAGTTATTACATATTCGGATGATTATGGATTTAAAATTTCAAGTGTTTTCGGCTCTGAAATTTTAGTTAATGATACAATAGTTGATGAATATGCTTATTTTGATTTTGGCGATATAATTGAAATAGGCGGTTTGCAATTAAAATTAGTGCCTTGTGAAATTGAAGATATTTCGTCATCGTCAAAAATCAAAAAAAGAGGGCTTTCGTCTGCATTATTGCTCACTTTTATTCAATTAATAATGTTTGCAGAATTATTTGTTCATTATCTGCCACAAATCAAAATATATATCCCAGTTTCTTTTGGCGCATTAATTTTAGGCGAGTGGCTATACTTTTTGATACATAGATTTAAAAATAATATAAACATCGAAATTTTAGGTTTCTTTTTAACAACAATAGGCTTTTCAGTAGCAGCAAGTGCAACTCCTGATAATATGTTAAAACAACTTATCACTGCAACGGTTGGTATATTAGCATTTATCATTTTGCAGTTTGTTTATAAAAATATGGAACTTGTGATGAAATTAAGATACTTTGTAGGAGTATTCGCAATTCTTCTGCTTGGTTATAATCTTATTTTTGGTGTGTATATAAATGGCGCAAGAAACTGGATAAAAATCGGTAGTTTCACATTTCAACCATCAGAAGTTGTAAAATTCTTATTTATTTTTACAACTGCGGCAACCTTGCAAAATTTATTTTCAAAAAGAAATGTAATTTTATTTTTAGGTTTTTCGGCTGCTTGTATGGGTGCGCTAGTGCTTATGCGAGATTTTGGTACTTGCTCAATATTTTTTATAACAGTGTTGATTATTCTTTATATGCGTTCAGGAAATGTAAAAATTATTTCTGCAATAACAGGGTTTGTTGGTGTATGCGCAGTGCTGGTTGCAAAATTTGTGCCTTATGTAACGCGTCGATTTTCTGCTTATCGGCACGCGTGGGAATTTGCCGCAGATAAAGGTTATCAACAAACAAGAACAATGATGGCAATTGCTTCAGGCGCTCTTTTAGGTTTAGGTGGCGCAAGGGGTAATTTAAAATATGTTGCTGCAGCAGACACTGATTTGGTGTTTGGGCTTATTTGTGAAGAGTGGGGAATGATTTTAGCGTTTTGCGCGGTTGCGTGTTTCGTTATTTTTGCGCTTTACTCTTTAAAAAGTATTTCTCATACTAACTCGGCTTATTTTGCAATTGCGGCTGTGTCAGCGGCAGGCTTGTGGTTGTTCCAAATTTCGCTCAATATTTTTGGTTCAACAGATTTGTTACCGCTCACAGGTGTAACATTGCCTTTTATCTCAAACGGTGGCTCAAGTATGATTTCTTCTTGGTTGCTTTTGTCATTTATAAAAGCAATTGGAAAAAACACATTAAAAGAGCCTGCAACTGTTTATGGTGAGGAGGGCGAAATATGAAACAAATGAAACTTCGAGCAATTATAATGGTCATTTTGTCAGCACTGTTTGTTGCAGGTATTGTTGTGTTTTGTATGTTTTATGTTGTTGATGGTAATGACTGGGCGCTATATCCTGCAAACACTCATATTTATAAAGATGGCAATATTGTACAAGCAGGTAAAATTACCGATAGAAACGGCGTTGTTTTGGCGCAGACTAAAAATGGTGTCAGAGAGTTTAATTCCGATTATTACATTAGAAAATCAACTCTACATGCAGTAGGGGATTTAGATGGATTTATAAAAACAGGTCTTCATTCTTCTTATATTGATAAATTAACTGGCTATAACAAAATAGATGGTATTTATAACTATTCTAAAAAAGGTAATAACATATCTGTAACGTTAGATTCATCTGTCTGTGCAACTGCGTTACAAGCGTTGGGTAATAATTCAGGCACAGTTGGTGTTTATAATTACAAAACAGGCGAAGTTATTTGTATGGTATCAACCCCAACTTACGACCCTAATAGCCAAGAAGAAACTCAAAAAGCAAAATCAGGCGAGTACAAGGGAGTTTATATCAATAGATTTATTTCAAGTACATTTACTCCCGGCTCAACTTTTAAAGTAATAACTGCATCTGCGGCAATCGAAACCTTGCCTGATGCTTATGATAGAGAATACACCTGTCGTCAGGGTGTAGAAATAGATGGCGAATGGGTTTCTTGTTTAGGTTATCATGGCACAATAAAATTAAAAGATGCTTTAGCAAAATCTTGCAATGCATATTTTTCAAGCCTTTCTGCTGATTTAGGTGAAGATGTTTTAACAAAATACGCCGAGAAAGCAGGCTTTAACAAGTCTTTTTCTATAGACGGAATCAGTGCTAAAACATCATATTTTGACGTTAAAGGTGGTAGAGATATAGATTTAGCGTGGGCAGGTATGGGACAATATACCGATATGATGAACCCACTGCAATATCTCACTTTTATGGGCGCTATTGCAAATGGTGGAGTACCTGAAAAACCTTATATGGTAGATTCTATAAAAACACAAAGTGGCATTCCGCTTAAATTTTCTTTTGGTGGGCAAGGTGCTCGTATGATGTCAAAAAGCACATCAAAACAAATGGTAGAACTTATGCGTAATAATGTTAAAACCAATTATGGCGACTGGAATTTCCCATCGCTTGAAGTTTGTGCAAAATCAGGTACTGCAGAAGTAGAAAATCAAAAACCACACGCAGTATTTGTTGGTTTTAATAATCAAGATGAATTGCCACTCGCTTTTGTAGTTTTGGTTGAAAATGGTGGTTCTGGCGCAAAAGTAGCAGGACCGGTGGCTAATATAGTTTTGCAAAAATGTAAAGAGGTGTTAAGCTAATGGAACAAGCAAAAATTGATAGAATTAATTTTTTAGCAAGAAAATCAAAGGTTGAAAAGTTAAGTGAAAAAGAATTAGAAGAGCAAAAGAATTTAAGAGCGGAGTATATTGCCGAGGTAAAAAGAGACCTTCAAAATCAACTTGATAATACTTATATTGTTCGTCCTGATGGCTCAAAGGAAAAAATTAAAAGGAAAGATGAAAAATGAGTGAATTATCAAAATCAGCAAAAGAAATATTTTTAAATGGCGCTAACTGTGCTCAAGCAGTTTTAGTGGTGTTTTGTGAAAAATATGGAATGAAAAAAGATATGGCTTTGGCTGTGACTAATGGTTTTGGTGGCGGTATGAAATGCGGCGAAGTTTGTGGCGCAGTTTCAGGCGCTATTGCAGTAATCGGTTTGAAAAATTCGCAAAACAAAGCAGTTTGCGCCGCTCAAACAACCGCTTTTACCAACAAATTCAAAGCCGAGTTTTCATATCTGCGTTGCAAAGACCTGCCAAGAACTTCAAGAGAAGAATGTGGCTCGTTTGTAGCAAAATCTGTTGAGATTTTAGAAGAAATGGGCTATTAATTATTGACTTTAATTGCTCACTTTTGTATAATAAATTCATTGTTTAATATGTAAGGAGAATATTATGGCAAAGTTTGGACATTTTCAAAATGGTAATACATATGTTATTACTGAAAAACAACCTGCAAGACCTCTTTTAAACTATATCTGGAACCCAAGAGTTTTAGCAGGTGTAAACCACCTAGGTGGTGGTATCGGCGCGTATGGTGTTCGTGCATTATCTTATATCGACCCTACAGGAAAGGGAAGATGTTCTGTTATTCGTGATGGTAACAGATATTTCTATGTAAAAGATAAAAAGAATGGCAAGGTTTTCAACCCTGGTTGGTACCCAACAAAGACTGATGTAGAAGATTATTCTTGTACTCATGGTTTAGGATTTTCTAATATCACATCAACCTGTGATGGTGTTTGCGCAAGCGCAAAAATCTTTGTAAATGAGGAAGATCCTTGTGAAATCTGGACAGTTACACTTGAAAATAAATCTGATGAAGAGCGCGAGATTTCTGTTTATTCTTTTGCAGAATTCCAACTCGAAGGATACAATAGATATTCTGACTACAACTCTTATGTTCACGGAGAATTTGATGAAGAAACAAATTCAATTGTTTGTTTTAATCTCGCTATGGAAAGACCACACGAGTGGTTTAATGGCTTTATGTCATCAAATTTAAAACCTGTTGCTTTTGATACTTCAAAACGCGCATTTTTAGGTGTTTATGGTAGCGCTTTCGCACCTGAAGGTGTGGCGAAAGATAAACTTTCAAATTCACTTGCCGCTTGCGAGCAAATGGTTGGCGCTTTGCAACATGATTTTACATTGAAAGCAAGCGAGAGTGTATCATTTAATGTGCTTATCGGTTGTGTTGATAGTATGGATACAGCAAAATCTCTTGCTAAAAAGATTTTCGCTTCTGGCAAAATTGAGAGCGATTGGAATGCTATGATTAGTGGCAAAAAAGCGCTTTCAGAAGGCATTTTTATCAACACTCCTGATGAAAAAATTAATAACTTTGCAAACTACTGGCTCAAACATCAAGTTGCGCTTTGCGCAGAAGTTGGTAGAGATACAGGTAAAGGCTTCCGTGACCAATTGCAAGACGCTTGGGCAGTAGCGGCATTTAACAAAGATTTGTCAAAAGAAAAAATTGTTGAAACTCTTACATATATGTATCAGTCAGGTAAATGTCCTCGTGGTTGGTTACCGCTTGACCATCATATTTATTCTGATGGTCCTACTTGGGTAGCGCCTACAATTAATGCTTATATCAAAGAAACAGGCGATTTCGATTTCTTAAAAGAGCGAGTTAAATATTTAGATGCAGACGGTCTTCCTGTAAAAGAAGATACCGTTTGGGAGCATATGCTTACAGCGGCTCGTTTTGTAGCAACTGACCTTGGTAAAGATGGCCTTGTTAAATCTCGTCATGGCGACTGGAATGACTCTTTGAATATGACAGGTCTTAAAGGCGAAGGCGAATCTGTTTGGACATCAATTGCGGCTCATTATGCGCTTCATAATATGGCAGAAATTGCTCGTGATATAATGGAAGATGAAGAAGTTTACAATGAGATGATAGAACTCGCTGAAAACTTAAAACAAGCCATTAACGATAAAGGTTGGGACGGCGAGTGGTATTTAGCCGCTATTAATGACTATGATGAAAAAGTAGGCTCTCACACAGAAAAAGAAGGTATGATTTATCTTAATTCGCAAACTTGGGCAATTCTTTCAGATGTTTGCGATGATGAGAGAAAAATGCAATGTATAAATGCAGTTGATAAATATCTTGATTCAGACTATGGTCCATTAACCCTTTATCCAACTTATACAAAGTTTAATGATAAAATCGGCAGACTTACAAGTTTTATTCCTGGTATTTGGGAAAATGGTACACCATATTGCCATGGTGGTACATTCAAAGTTGTAGCAGATACATTGCTTGGCCGTGGCGACAAGGCTTATGAAACAATTTCAAAGATTTTGCCTGACGCTAAATCCAACCCATCTGATGAGTCAGGTTGCGAGCCTTATGTTGTAACAAATATGTACTTTGGCCCTGATAATCCAAGAAAAGGTGAAACACTTTTCGCTTGGGTAACAGGTACAGCAGGTTGGATGTTTAGAGCAATTGTTCAATATATTCTTGGCTTCCACCCATCTTATAATAGTTTTGTAATTAACCCTTGTGTGCCTAGTACTTGGGATAATGTTACTATGACTCGTGTGTTCAGAGGCGATACATATAACATTACTATTAAAAATCCAAATGGCAATCAAACAGGTGTTAAAAAATTATTGGTTGACGGCAAAGAAGTTGACGGAAATGAAGTAGAACTCTTTGGCGATGGAGACTTACACGAAATTATTGTAGAAATGTAAAATAAAAAGGGATGCTTAATGGCATCCCTTATGTTTTAGAGGTATTATGGAGATTATTTTTAGCGATGAAAATATCGTTGTGTGCATAAAGCCTGTTGGTATCGATAGTGAGCATCAAATGGTAGATGCTTTAAAGCAAACGCTTGATGGCGAGTTTTTTGTAGTGCATCGCCTTGATAAAGCAGTCGGTGGAGTAATGGTTTTTGCTAGAAACAAACAAAACGCCGCGGCGCTTTCAAAATCGATTCAAAATGGCGAAATGATAAAAGAATATATAGCCAAAGTTCATGGCAAACCACAAGAAAGCGATACTTTAGAGGACCTTTTGTTTAAAGATTCTCGCAAAAACAAAGTCTTTGTGGTAAAGCGTGAGCGCAAGGGAGTAAAGCGCGCAAAATTAGAGTATAAGGCGCTTTCTTATGATGAAAATACTGATACTTCAATAGTCCGCGTGCGCCTTTTTACAGGCAGAACTCATCAAATAAGAGTGCAGTTCGCTTCAAGAAAATTTTCTCTTGTGGGCGACCATAAATACGGTGCAAAAGATACTGAAAAACACCCAATGTTATATTCTTGCGCCCTCACATTCCCATATAAAGAAAAAACAGTAAAATTTGAAAGTTTGCCAGAATGGGCAAAATAAAAAATTGTCATTCTGAGCGAAGCCGAAGAATCTAAAAAAGAGCAACCATTATGAAGGTTGCTCTTTTTGTATTATTTTACTTTTACTGTTTTTGTAGATGTCCAATTGCTAAATGCCTTTTTAGAGCCTTGTTTTACATATGCTCTAATTTGAACTTTATAATTGCCTTTTTTAAGATTTTTAACTATCTTTGAAGCAGATTTTTTAGTATCAAAGTTAACTGTTTTCCATTTTCCGTTTCCTAATTTGTATCTTACTTGGAAACCAGTAGCACCTGTTACTTTAGTATATTTAACAGTAAACTTTTTCTTTGCGCCTGTGAGTTTGAATTTAGGCGCTTTAAGTTTAAGTTTAGCAATTGATTTGCCTGTTTCAAGAGTTTCTCCACAAACAGAGCAAACTTTGTCACCTGAATAACCGGCAGCAAAATAAGTGGCTGATTTTTCTTTTTTAACAATCCATATATGCGCGTGAAAATTAAGACCGTTTTTTATCGCATAAGTTTCTGCATAAGAATTTTGATTGCAATAAATCATTATGTTTTTAAAAGCATCAGTTCCAATACTAGTTACACTGTCAGGCACAAAAACTTTTATAAGTGACTCACAACCCCAAAATGCCTCAGCACCAATGCTTGTTACACTGTCAGGGATTATTATGCTTGTTAATGATGTGCAATTATAAAACGCATAATCACTAATACTTGTTATACTGTCGGGGATTGTTAAATTAGTAACCGATTTATTATTTAGATACAATTCTTTTGCAAAATAAAGTGGATTTGAACTACTACTTCCAAATTCAATCTCACACCAAGCCTCAATATTACTTATATACACACTTGTTAACGAGTCGCAAGAAGAAAATGCATAATTACCAATACTTGTTACACTATCCGGAATTGTTACACTTGTTAATGATGCGCAATACCAAAATGCCTCAGCACCAATGCTTGTTACACTGTCAGGGATTATTATGCTTGTTAACGATTTGCAAGCCCCAAACGCACTATCACCAATACTTGTTACACCATTCCCTATTGTTATGCTTGTTAATGATGTGCAACCAGAGAACGCATAATTACCAATGCTTGTGACACTATCTGGAATTGTTATACTTGTTAATGATGTGCAACCGCTAAATGCATAATCACCAATACTTGTTACACCGTTTTCAATGGTTACGGATTTAATTTTTTCTCTTACAGCATTCCATGGCACGGATGAACTCGATGTATAATTATTCATATCTCCTGTACCGTTGACTATAAGTTCACCTGTTTCAGTGTTCAAAATCCAGACTAATCCTTTTCCACACTTTCCATCTAAAGCACAAAAGGTAAATTCGTTAAAATTTGCATAATACTGAGCACTTGAACTAAGATAACCATAAATTTTGAATCCTGTAATTTTTCTGTATTCATAATAATAACTATGATAAAAATAACCGAATGCCAAATCGCCAATGCTTGTGACACTATCAGGAATTGCTATGTTTGTTAATGATGTGCAACCAAAGAACGCATAACTACCAATACTTGTTACGCTATCAGGGATTGTTACGCTTCTTAATGATGTGCAATTTTCAAACGCAGAACTAAGAATATTTGTTACACTATTTGGGATTGTTATACTTGTTAATTTTGTGCAATCTTCAAATGCATAACTGCCAATACTTGTTACACTATCAGGTATTGTTACACTTTTTAATGAAGAGCAACCGCTAAATGCATAATAACCAATACTTGTTACACTGTCAGGGATTGTTACGCTTGTTAATGAAGAGCAACCGGAAAATGCATAATCACCAATACTTGTTACACTTTCTGGGATTATTATACTTGTTAATTTTGTGCAATCTTCAAATGCATAACTACCAATACTTGTTACACTGTCAGGGATTGTTACGCTTGTTAATGAAGAGCAACCGGAAAATGCATAATCACCAATACTTGTTACACTTTTTGGGATTGTTATACTTGTTAATTTTGTGCAATCTTCAAATGCATAACTACCAATACTTGTTACACTGTCAGGGATTGTTATACTTGTTAATGAAGTGCAACCGCTAAATGCATAATCTCCAATACTTGTTACACTGTTCGAAATTGTTACGCTTGTTAATTTTGTGCAATCTTCAAATGCATAACTACCAATACTTGTTACACCATTTTCAATAATCACTGATTTAATATTATTGCTATACAAATCCCATGGCACATCAGATTGTGATGAATAATCTTCCATTTTACCTGTACCGCTAATAGTAAGTTCATTTGTATTATAATCAAACGACCAAGTTAAACCTTCTCCACATTTTGTGTTGATAGCACTAAAGGTTCTTTCAAAGTTAGTTGCATAATCTTGAGCGGTAGAATTTGCATAACCGTATATTATAACACTTCTATAAATAGTATCTGTATCATTAAAAATTTCACATTCTTCGCTTAATATTATCAAACTTTTAAGCGAATAACAAGAAGAAAACGCACTTTTGCCAATACTTGTTACATTTTTTGGGATTATAATACTTTTTAAAGAGTCACAAGAAGAAAATGCATAACTACCAATACTTGTTACACTGTCAGGGATTGTATAATCAGTTCTTGGATTTCCAATAGGGTATTGTATTAACTCTGTTTTTCCTTTATTAAACAATACACCATCAATATCAGAATATACGGTATTGTTTTCAGATAAATCTATACTTGTTAACGCCGTACAACCCCAAAATGCAGTTTCACCAACACTTGTTACGCCGTCTGGGATTGTTATGCTTGTTAATGCCCTACAACTAGAAAATGCATCTTCTCCAATACTTGTTACGCTATTCGGGATTGTTATACTCCTTATCGCAGACATAGAAAAAGCATTACTTCCAATACTCGTTACCCCTTCTTCTATATTTACTGATTTTAAAATATGATGAAACCAGGGTGCTGTAGTAATATAATAATTTGAAGTTATTTTAATTTCATAATTATACATATCACCAGTACCGCTTATTACAAGTTCGCCTGTTCCAGTATCCAAAGACCAAGTTAAATTTTCTCCACAACTACCACTATAAGTTTCAGCACTTGCAGGAATGTTTACAAACGTTAATGTTGATAAAACTAAAATTAAACTTAATAATATTGACAAAACTTTTTTCATTTTAATTATTCTCCTTTTCTTCGTTACAGTTTTTATTTAGTTTGATATATTCACAAACAGCTTTAAAATCATCTTCTTTGAGCCACTTATCAACACACGATAGAATATCTGCTTTATTATTTTTCAATAAATTCATTTCAATGCCCAATTTGCTTTTCTTAATTTTATCAGGCTTTATTCCTGAAAAAACAAGTTTTTCTTTTTCTTCTTTTGTAAATTCTTTTTCAGGCGCAGACATTATTTCAAAAGATGTCATTATTTCTTTAGGTATATACAATGCTAGTTTTTCATAATCATCTTTGCTTTTGTTATAAATTATAATTCTAAACTCTCTTTCGTATTCCCAAGGGTAATTTTTTATGAAAAAGCATTTTTTGAGTTCTTCATCTGTTAAAACTTCAACAGGAAGACTTTGATTTTTGTATAACACTCGATTATTACCATCCATAATGTAATAAACCCAACCACATAGAAAATCAAAATCAACATCTTTTTTAAGTGGTCTTGAATAGTCAACCTTGTTGTTAACAACAGGATAAACAATATCTACACTGTTTAAAAAAGTTAACATTTTTTTAGGAGTGAATCCAATTCTCGCTCCGGTTCCAAATATTCCTGAATACAAATACCATAGAGGGATTTTCTCATGTTTTGTACAACAAGTGCAAAAACTATAAATTTTTTTGTTGTTGCTTTCATGAAGTGTTACTTCGTTTTTATCATTCATATTTGCAATATTGTTAAGAAAGAAAAAATTATTACCTTTTTCATCCGCTGATAGAATTTTAAACAAACTATCTTTTGTTGTATGATGATAAAAGTATCTTCCTATTTCTCCAGCTTTCGACTTTAAAATACTTTCTGTATCATTAAGCGCAAACAACTCACTTGATTGATAAGTTTTATCATCCATCGTTTTCATCTCTTTTTTGTTTAACTTTTTTCCATATTATAACACTTATGTATTTGATTGTCAAATGAATCATGGTAATAATTAAAGCCAAAATCAGTTTGATTTTAGCTTATATTTATGTTATAATTTTTCAAAAAGGGGAGTACAAAATTATGATAAAAATTATGTTTGTTTGCCACGGGAATGTTTGTAGAAGCCCAATGTGTGAGTTTTATATGAAACATATTGTGAAAAAAGCAGGGCTTGAAGGAGACATTTTTGTCTCATCATCTGCCACAAGTTTAGAAGAAATCGGCAATGATACACATTATGGCACAAAAGCGATTTTAGATAAATATAATATTCCATACACTCGCAGAAAAGCCGTAAGATTCACATATGAAGACTATGAAAATTACGATTTGATTTTGCTTATGGATAAAAACAACCTTCGCAATATAAAATATATAGTGCCGAGCGATAATGATGAAAAAATTAAACTGTTGCTTGAATTTGCAGGAGATAATTCTTCAATTGCAGACCCTTGGTACACAGGCGAGTTTGAAACCACTTATCGCGATGTAAAACGAGGTTGTAATGCGCTTTTAGAGTATATTAAGGACGAAATGTTAGTTTGATAAAAATACATTCATAAAAACCATCTTGCTCGGTTGCTTGCATAAACCTAAAAGGAATACCCTATCGGGTAGTCCTTTTAGTTGGTGCTGGTGACCGGAATCGAACCGGTACGGGTTATTCACCCACGGGATTTTAAGTCCCGGGCGTCTGCCAGTTCCGCCACACCAGCATTTTTAACACTTAAAATATTATAATGAATAACACATCAAATGTCAAGATGTTTTTTGAAAATATACCAAACTTTTTTTACACTCGTAGGGACAGGCGTCCTCGACTGTCCGATAATTAATCTGACAATCTTATTTTTTCTTTTTATATATTATCTTGTCTTGCCACAAAGTAAAAAAGCCTTGAGTTTTCACTCAAGGCTTTTTAAATTAATCTTTTTTCTGTTTCATTGTTGGGAATAAGAGTACGTCTCTAATTGCAGGGGAGTCAGTAAGTAACATACAAAGTCTGTCAATACCGTAACCGATACCACCTGTTGGAGGCATACCAATATCAAGCGCATTAAGGAAGTCTTCATCAGTGTGATTTGCTTCTTCATCGCCTGCTGCAAACAATTCTTCTTGCGCTGCAAATCTTTCTCTTTGGTCAATTGGGTCATTAAGTTCAGAATAAGCGTTACACATTTCCCAACCATTCATAAACATTTCAAATCTCTCAACATACTCTGGGTCTTCTGGTTTTTTCTTTGTAAGTGGAGAAATTTCAATTGGATGGTCCATAACAAAAGTAGGTTGAATTAAGTGCTCCTCAACATAAGTTTCAAAGAACAAACTTAAAATATCACCTTTTTTATGATGGTCTTCATATTCAATATGATGCTCATCAGCCAATTTTCTCGCTGTTTCTAAATCTTTAACTTCTGTCCAGTCAACATTAGCGTGTTTTTTAACAGCGTCAACCATTGTGATTCTCTCAAATGGTTTGCCAAGGTCCATCTCAATACCGTTATATGTGATGGTAGTTGTACCAAGAACTTCCTTTGCAACATAACGATACATTTCTTCTGTAAGGTCCATCATACCGTGGTAATCAGTATATGCTTGATATAACTCCATAAGAGTAAATTCAGGGTTATGACGAGTATCAAGTCCTTCGTTTCTGAATACTCTGCCGATTTCATAAACTTTTTCTAATCCACCAACGATAAGACGTTTTAAATAAAGTTCAAGTGAAATTCTAAGTTTCAAATCTTCATCAAGCGCGTTAAAGTGAGTTTCAAAAGGACGAGCAGCAGCGCCGCCTGCGTTTGAAACGAGCATTGGAGTTTCAACTTCCATAAAGCCTTTTTCATCAAGGAATTTACGAATTGTTGAAATAATCTTTGAACGCTTGATAAATGTATCTTTAACCTCATCATTCATAATAAGGTCAACATATCTTTGACGATATCTTGTATCAGTATTAGTAAGGCCGTGATACTTTTCAGGTAACACTTGCAAACTCTTTGAAAGCAAAGTTACGCTTTCAGCGTGAATAGAAATCTCGCCTGTTTTTGTTTTAAATACATCGCCAACGATACCAACAATATCGCCAACATCATATTTTTTGAAATCTTTGTAAGAATCTTCGCCAATGCAATCTCTTGCAACATAAGACTGAATGTTACCTTTAAGGTCAGCAATATTACAAAAAGACGCTTTACCCATAACACGTTTTGACATAATTCTGCCGGCAACAGAAACCTTTTTACCTTCAAAATTATCAAAATCATCTTTAATATCTTTAGAATGATTTGTTACATCGTATTTTGTAATAACAAAAGGGTCTTTGCCTTCTGCCTTAAAATTTTCGAATTTTTCTCTACGCAAACGCAAAATTTCATTCAAATCTTGTGTTTGTGGCTGATTATTTTGTGCCATTTTTACACTCCTTAAAAGGTTAATTATTTCTTTTTAACAATCTTAACAATTTTAAATTCAAGGTCGCCTTGAGGAGTAGAAGCCACAACAGTTTCGCCCTCTTTGTGACCGAGAAGAGCCATACCAATAGGAGATTCGTCAGAAAGTTTTCCATTCATAGGGTCTGCCTCTGCAGAGCCAACGATTTTATATTCCAACTCTTCATCAAATTCAACATCTAAAACTTTAACTCTTGTACCAACATTAACAACTTTAGAACGAGTTGATGGTTCATCAATAATTTTATGATGTTTTAAAATTGTTTCAATTTCATTAATTCTGTTTTCAAGCTTTGCTTGGTCATTTTTAGCTTCATCATATTCAGAGTTTTCTGACAAGTCGCCAAAAGAACGAGCAACTTTTATTTTTTCAGCAATCTCCAATCTTTTTTCCGCTTTTAAATAATCAAGTTCAGCGCGTAATTCCTCTAAACCTTCTTTAGTTATCAAAATTTCTTTAGCCATTTCGAAAACCACCTTTTATTATATTATAGTTATACCAATTAATTATATAAAAGTTAAACCGTTTTGTCAAGAATTTTATTTCACTTGCTTTTATATGTATAGTATGCTATATTAATGTTGAATATAAATATTATATTTGGAGTATTATTATGAAAACAAAAAGACTATTTTGTATCATGTTGGTTTTAACGCTTATATTTTGCATTTTCAATTTTAGCGTTTTAGCGGGTGAAACAGAAGAAACTGCTTTAAAAGTTTTGCCTTATGGTAAAATGAAGTTTGTTAAAAGCACAGGAATTTTATCGGGCATATCGCCTAAAACCGATGTTGAAACTGTTTTAAAAGGTTTTGAAAACCCTGAAACAATTGAAGTTTATGACCAGAATGGCAAAAAAGCAGATAGCGGTTTTGTTGGTACAGGTTGGACTTTTAAAACACAGGCCGAAACTGCAACTGCGCTAATTTTTGGTGATGTTAATGGAAACGGCGAAGTTGATTTAATTGATATTCTTAATATCAGACAATATCTTGTAAAAGCGCAAGAATTTTCTGATTTGCAAGTTAAGGCGATGAATACAAATCAAGACGCAACTGTTGATATTGCCGATTCATTAACTCATTTAAAACATATGGCGCATTGGTTAGAGATTAAAAACGAGTCTTACTACTATGTTGCAAAAACAGGTAGCGATAGTAATGATGGAAGTAAAAACAGCCCATTTTTAACTATTCAAAAGGCCGCAGATGTTATGAGCGCAGGGGATACCTGCCTTATTAGCGAAGGTGTTTACAGAGAAACTGTTATTCCTAAAAACAGTGGTGAAGATGGCGCGCCAATTTCATTTTTAGCATATGGCGATGACAAAGTTACAGTAATTGGCACTGAAAAAATCACAAGCAACTGGACTTTGTATAAAGATGGCATTTATAAAACCAATGCTTATATCTGGCGTTGGACAGAAAACCAGATTTTTGTTGATGGAAAAATGGCGCAAATTGCTCGTTATCCAAATAAGAATAGCGATAATTTAATTTCAGTAGGCACAACAATTTCTGCTGATAATGCAAGTGATAGTTATGCATATAATGCAAATCTTGCGTTTGAAGATGGATATTTTGATGGCGCAAAAATCTCAATAGAAGGCACATCTCATTACATTCATTATTCTTCAACTGTTAATTCATATAAGAATAAAACTGCTTATTTCAACAAAGTTGATAGCGGTTGGGATTCGCCAACAGGAAATAGTCAGTTTTTCTTTTATGATAAACTTAATTTGCTTGATACAGAAGATGAATGGTATTATGATGGCAACGGAACATTATATTACAAACCAATAGGAAACAAAAACCCTAATGATTTAGATTTTGAATATTCAGTGCGCCCTGAAGCGTTTGATGTAAGAGATAAAGCGTATATTTCGGTAAAAGGCATAGAAATTTTTGGCGCAACAGTTAAAACAAACGAAAAAAGCGTTAATTTAACGCTCGAAGATAACAAAATTTTGTATTATTACCACACAGTAAAGGCTAGAAATTACCCTTGGGAAGCAGAGTGGTATGGTCTTGAATTATGGGGTAAAAATTCAGTTGTTAAAAACAATGAAATCGCATATTCTGCCGAGGGCGGCGTAGAGGTTTATGCAGATAATTGCTCTGTTGTAAATAATTATATTCACGATATAAACTATATCAATTCAAATGCTGCGGCAGTTGAAACAAAATATGCAAATTATACTCTTGTTTCGCATAATACTATTGATAATCTCGCTCGTTCTGCGATTATAATTAATAGTGAAAATATGCGAGTTTGCTATAATAAAATTTCAAATTGCGCGGTTAATACTCATGATGTTTCGGGTATCGGCTCGTATAAATTTGATGCCAAAGGCACAGTAGAAGTTGACCACAATGTGATTTTTGACTGCGATGATAACCACGCGTTTGTTGCATATTATCTTGATAATGGTAGTATGAATTATCTAGTGCACCATAATGTATGTTTTGATGTTGATTTAGCAATGATTTTAAACAACCCTAACTACAACAACAAAATGTATAACAACACATTTTTGTCAACAAAATCAATTCAAACAGGCAATATGCAAAACCCTTGGGATAACAATAATTTTATAGGCGCAGTTTGGAATGGCAACCAATTCTATAATAATATTTTGCCTAGCCTTTATTATGGCACAGGCGCATATTTTGGCAACAATTTATTAAGCACTAATAAAAATGTTGGTTTGAATAGCGACTGCACATTAAAAGAAAATTCTATTGCTATCGGAAAAGCGATAGAAACACAGTTATCAAGCAACAAAAATGGGGATATCGGCGCATATACTTATGGTGAAAAACCATTTGAAACAGGTCATAATTTTGATAAAGAGTATAACACAGAGTTTTCTTTGTCAAAATTAAATACTGAATTTACACCAACATCAACAAAACCGTTTTTGGAAATGCAAAATTCACAAACCCAACTTATTTCTAATAAGAGTTTTGAGAATACCACAGATGGTTGGGGTGGTATGGGCTTTAAAAATATTAATAGCAATGCTACCGATGGCTCGTGGGCAATTGAAATTGAGGCAGGTTGGTTAGAGCGCACATTTGATGTAAATGAAGGCGATATGTATTATTATTCGGGCGATATAAAGGTTGGCACATTCGGCACAACAACTGAATTTGGCGTTCATTTTATGGATAATAATTATAACATCTTAAATCAAGGCGCGTTTATGGTAACAACCACTTCTTATGATACTTTTGAAACTGTTTTCAATGTTCCTGAAGACACAAAGAAAATGCGCGTGTTTGTAGCAAATTGGGAAACCGGTAAAAAGGTTTATGCCGATAATATAAAACTAGCAAAAATTAATTAATAAAATAAAAACCACTTTCCAAAACGGAAAGTGGTTTTTTACTTACATTACACTAAAAAGAATTTCGTTATAAGTAGGAAGCGACCAATAATCTTTATCAATTAATGTTTCTAATTGGTCAACAACTTCTCTTAATTCGTTCATAGCGTTTACCAACACCTTTGTGTAGTATTCGCCTTTTTGAGAAGGGGACATATCTGCTTTTGAGCCTTCAACACTCTTTTCAAGATTATGTAATTTATCTGCCATTTCATCGGCAAGTGATGAAATTCTATTCAAAAGTTCAGTTTCTAAATTGCCTTTAACTTTAATTGCTTTTTTAGTTGCAATAAGGTCTGCCAAAACATTTTCATACCCCACAACCGAACCGATAATTTGCTTTTTAACAATATCTATCATAGTAAGCGCTTCAATATTAATGGTTGTGCAGTAGTTTTTCAAATAAACATCATATCTTGCTTCAAGTTCAGACTTTGTGTAAACATTAAATCTTTCAAAAAGACGAATGTTTTTATCATCAAGCAGTCTTTCAAGTGCTGCAGGAGTGTTTTTGAGATTAGAAAGACCACGTCTTTTTGCTTCTTCTTCCCATTCTTTTGAATAACCGTCGCCACCAAAAATAATTCTTTTGTGGTCAAGAATGTTTTGTTTAGCAATCATCATCACATCATCATAAAGATTTTCAGAATCTTTTAAAATCTCATAAAAATCTGCTAATGAATCAGCAACCATTGTGTTGATAACTGTGTTTGCATCTGCAATAGAAGCAGATGAGCCTAAACTTCTAAATTCAAACTTGTTACCAGTAAAAGCAAATGGGGAAGTACGGTTTCTATCAGACAAATCTTTTTTGAATTTAGGGATAAGACTAACACCTAAGTCTAATTCAGGTTTTTTGTGATGCTCTGCCGCTTCACCTTGTTCAATCGCTTCAAGAATTTCTTGTAAATCATCGCCTAGATACATAGAAATAATTGCGGGTGGTGCTTCATTTCCACCTAAACGATGGTCATTGCCGGCAGATGCAATAGAAATACGAAGCAAATCTTGATATTTGTCAACCGAGCGAATAACTGCCGCTAAAAGCAACATAAACTGCATATTTTCTTCAGGTGATTTACCGGGTGCGAGCAAGTTTTCTCCATCATCAGTAGAAAGTGACCAGTTGTTGTGCTTACCGCTACCGTTTACACCGGCGAAAGGTTTTTCGTGTAAAAGACAAACAAGTCCGTGCTTTTGAGCAACCTTTTTCATAACTTCCATAGCAAGTTGGTTGTGGTCACAAGCAATATTTGTAGTTGTATAAACAGGCGCCATTTCATATTGAGCAGGAGCCGCCTCGTTATGCTTTGTTTTAGAATTAATTCCTAATTTCCAGAGTTCTTCATCAAGGTCTGCCATATAAGAGAGAATTCTTGGTTTTAACTGACCAAAATATTGGTCATCAAGTTCCTGCCCCTTTGGAGGCTTTGCGCCAAATAAAGTTCTGCCTGTACAAATTAAGTCAGGACGGTCAAGATAAACATTTTTATCAATAAGAAAATACTCTTGTTCAGGGCCAACTGTTGTATAAACTGATTTTGCAGTAGTATTACCTAAAAGTTTAATGATTTTAAGCGCTTGTGTTTGCACTGCTTCCATAGAACGCAAAAGCGGAGTTTTTTTATCAAGCGCCTCGCCTGTGTAAGAGCAAAAAGCAGTAGGAATATATAGTGAACCTTCTTTTACAAAAGCGTAAGAAGATGGGTCCCAAGCAGTATAACCACGAGCTTCAAAAGTTGCTCTTATACCGCCGTTTGGAAAAGAAGAAGCGTCAGATTCGCCTTTAATAAGTTCTTTTCCTGAAAACTCCATGATAACATTGCCTTTGCCATCAGGAAGAATAAAACTATCGTGCTTTTCAGCGGTTGTACCGGTCATAGGTTGAAACCAGTGAGTATAGTGAGTAGCGCCAAGTTCAATAGCCCAGTCTTTCATAGCACTTGCAACAACGTTTGCGACATCACGAGTAAGTGGCACACTTTCGTCAATAGTTTTTCTAACTGCCTTGTAAATATCTTCAGGCAAACGCTCTTTCATAGTAGCATCATTAAAAACCATTGAGCCGAAAATCTCTGGAACATTATTCATAAATTGCCTCCGAAAATATATATAAATAATAATCTCTATAAAATATATGCAAAATTATAGCACTCTTTCACTTTCTCGTCAAGAACTTTCTATATATAAATAAAATAAAAAATCATTGCAAAATATAGACATATCTGTTATAATGCATTCATATAAGGAGAGTGATTTTTTCCGTTATGGAACCTGGAAGTATAATTCAAATCGTTTTAATGTTTGTGTGTATCGCTTTTTCGGCATATTTTTCTGCTACAGAAACTGCGTTTACATCGCTTAATAGAGTTAAAATGAAAACCCTTGCAAATGATGGGGATAAGAGAGCCGAGCGAGTGCTTTCTCTTGTTGAAAATTATGATAAATTGCTAACCACAATTTTAGTTGGTAATAACATTGTAAACATTGCTCTTTCATCACTTGCAACTGTATTTTTTATTGAAAATATAAGCAAAAATCTCGGCGCAACTTTGGCTACCATTGTAGTAACTGTTGTTGTTTTGATTTTTGGTGAAATTACACCAAAAGGTGTTGCAAAAGAAAATGCCGAAAGTTTTGCTTTATCAGTAAGTTTTTCTATTTCATTGTTTACTGTAATTTTCTTACCACTTAATAAATTTTTCTCGTTATTTAAGATTTTGGCAACAAAGATTTTCAAGTCAAAAGAATTGAATTCTGCAACAGAAAATGAGATTTTAACATTGGTTGACGAGGCAGAAGAGCAAGGCGAATTTGATAGCGAAGAAAGTGAACTTATCAGAAGCGCAATTGAGTTTAACGATGTTGAGGCGGTTGATATTTTTACTCCTCGTGTTGATGTGGTTGCCGTTGAATATGGCGCTTCAAATTCAGAAATAGCCAAGATTTTTTCAAAATCAGGTTTTACCAGACTGCCAATTTATAAAGAAAATATTGATAACATAATAGGCACAATAAATCAAAAAGAGTTTTATAATAAAGTTTATAATCGCTCAACCCCTGTTGATGAAATTATCAGCGAACCATTTTTCATAACACCTTCTATGAAAATTTCTGATTTGCTTAAAGAGTTGCAAAGCAGAAAACGTCATATCGCAATTATTACCGATGAATATGGCGGAACAAAAGGCATTGTTACTATGGAAGATATTTTGGAAGAATTAGTAGGCGAAATCTGGGATGAGCACGATGATATTGTAAATGAAATCACAAAGATTTCTGATGACACATATTCCGTGGTTTGTTCAATGGATTTTGAGGAATTCTGCGAGCATTTTGAAATCGAAACCGAAACCGAAATGAATTCTGTTGGTGGCTTTGTAATGGAACAACTTTCAAAAGTTCCAAGCGAGGGCGACAAATTCACATTTGAAAATTTAAGTGTTGAAGTTACAAAAACAGATGAGCGCCGAGCAGAAGAAATTATTGTAAAAATATTAGAAAAGCCACAAGAAGATGAAGAATAAAAAAACAGCAACCATTTGGTTGCTGTTTTTAATTTTAGTTATCTTTTTTGTCTTTAAGCAATTTTTCAAGTTCAGACATAAATGTGTTAATGTCTTTAAACTCTCTATAAACAGAAGCATAGCGAACATAAGCAACATCATCAATGTTTTTAAGTTCTTCCATAACAAGTTCACCAATATGTTTTGAAGTAACTTCTCTGTCGAGAGAATTTTGCAAATTAGCCTCGATATTATCAATAGCCTTTTCAAGTTGGTCAAGAGAAACTTGACAACCCTCACTTGCTTTTAAAATACCGCCTAAAAGTTTGTTTCTGTCAAATGTTTGACGAGTTTTATCCTTTTTAACAACAACAATAGGAAAACTCTCAATAATTTCATAAGTTGTAAAACGCTCTTTACAACCTAAACATTCACGACGACGACGGATTTTCTCACCCTCGTCAGTAGGACGAGAATCCACAACTTTGCTTTCTTCATAACCACAATAAGGACATTTCATTTTTTGATTCCTCCAAATCAATTATTTACACTCTGGTGACAAGTCACAGAATTAGTAGATAAAACATCGAACTCATAGCCTTGAGACTTATAGTAAGCACAAATGCTATCGAGTGCTTCGGCGGTGGTGTTTTTATACTTTGTATCATGCATAAGTACCACGCACCTATTTATACCTTTTGACCGTGCTTTTACATTGTTGATAATAGTTTGCGCAGACACATTTTTTGCACTCGCATCGCCAGAATCAACATTCCAGTCAAAATATTTATAACCATTTTGTTCAACCGAATAAGTAAGACGACTCATAATACCGTCAGAATATTCAGCGCTTATTGTATTGCTTGAACCACCCGGAAAACGAATTATTTTAGATTCAATACCGGTTTGTTTTTTAACCAAATCACTGATTTTATTTAAATCTTTGTAATATGCGCTATCGCTTTCGTAAATCTCATCATACTCGTGAGAATAAGAATGAAGCGCAATAGCGTGCCCATCATTTACAATGGTTTTCATATATTGAGGTTTATCGGTAGAAATAACAAAGAAAGTTGCCTTTGCGTTATATCTTTTCAAAACCTTTAGTATTTTCAAAGTGTTTTTAGAAGGACCATCATCAAAGGTTAAATAAACAACTTTTGAACGTTTTCCATAAACAACGCTTTTACCTACATCATATTTTACACTTTCATTTCCGTCTTTGTCAACAGAAACTGCAGAGTAAAAATATTCAGAATGTTTTTTAACATCTTTATCAAGGTAAGATGTTGTCTTTCTATCAGTTTCAAAAAGCAGATTAAAAACACCGTTTTCATCTTTTTTATAAATCTTATATTTTTGTGCTTTTGAAACGTTGTCCCACTTTATTAAAACACCTTTTTTAGTAGAATCAATTTTCAAGTTAGGGGACTTAAAATAATTTATTGATACAGGTTTTACACCTTTTGTACCCTCATTTTTACCTGCAATACCGGTAACATAATATTTGATTTTACCGCTATCAGACTTGTAATCAATTAAATAGTTTGAAATAGAACTTGCTAAAAGTTCATAATTTTTACCATCAATAGACCTGTAAACATTGTATTCATTGATTTTATCAATAGTGTTCCATTCAATTCTAACGCCTTCGCCATTTGCTTTTAAAGAATTGATTTTCACATCAGGTATTTTTATATAATCTGTATCCTCGGTTTTTGAAAAACCACATTTGCAAGTGAGCATTTGCTCGCCTTTGATACCATAAGTAGATTTTTTCAAAACTTTAATATCATAGTCGTGCAAACAGTTAAATAAAAACTGCTCTTTTTCAGCATAAATTTGAGATGCCGTTCCATAATATCCATTTATTAAAAAATCTTGCTTTTTAACTAATTTACCATCCTTTTCATAATAGCCGATACATTTATCAGCAATACCACTAACAAGCATACCATCTATTTCTAAAGGAACAGAAACTTTATTTCCATCTTCTGTGCAGTTAAAAATCTTAACAGTATTGTCTGGTTGAATATAGTATTCAAACTGCCCGTACTTTTCTGATTTAATGTAATTTGGAGTAATAGCAACTGCGCCAAAAAACAAAACAACTGCAAGAATTACAATTAATACTTGCTTCATTAAATTCATCCTGATTTCATTAAACTCATTAATTTTAAATAAATATTTTAGTAATTATATCATAACTTTACATAACTTTCAACAGTTTTATAAATTATTTATGATATTTTGTATTATTTATTATTGAAAAAGCACGATAAATCTGCTCTAAAAGCATAACCCTTGCTAACTGATGAGGAAAAGTCATAGGGGACATAGAAAGCAAAAAATCGCCTTGCTTTTTAATGCTATCGCAAAGCCCAAATGAACTGCCGATAATAAAGCAAATAGTTGAAAAACCTTTTACAGAAAAATCGCTGATTTTTTCGGCTAATTTTTCGCTGGAAATCGCTTTTCCTTCAATGGCCATAGGAATTATAGCCGCGCCTTTAGGAATTTTTGCAATTATTTTTTCTGCTTCTTTTTCAAGAGCCTTGTTTATTTCATTTTCAGAAGGATTATCAGGCAATTTTTGTTCAGAAAGTTCGATAATCTGAAACTTTGCAAAAGGTTTTAATCTTTTTTGATATTCTAAGACTGCGTCTTTTAAATATTTTTCTTTCAAACTGCCAATGCAGATAATATTTATAGTTAACATAACTTTTTCCTTTATATAATTATCACGTCTGTGCCAAGAGGTGAAGCAACCGATAATAAATAGTCTTTTGTTTCCTCAAAAGAGTTCATAAAAAGCAAACTTTTTGTGGTTTCTTTAGCAAGATAAGGCAAATTATTCTCTTTACTTAAATGGGCTAAAATAAATTTAGTTGAACCTGTTTTAATTAATTTTTCAATTTCTTCGGCACAAGCGTTGTTTGATAAATGCCCATTTTCAGACATGATTCTGCGCTTTAACGGGAATGGGTATAATGCGTTGTTTTGAAGCATTTTAACATCGTGATTACTTTCTAATAAAACAGTATCACAACTAACAAGCGCATTATGAACTTCATCTGTAACAATACCCAAATCGGTGCAAACACCGATTTTTTTACTGCCTAAATCAAAAGTATAACCACAACTTTCGTTAACATCGTGCAAAGTATGAAAATATTTAACCGAAAAATCTTTCATATCAACATCAGTTTCTAAAATGTTAACATCAACTTTATCAAGCGAGTGATTACCGTCAATTATACCTTGATAAGTTCCTTTTGTCATATATACCGGAATTTTATTTTTTGAACAAAAAACTCTAACACCTGCAATGTGGTCAATATGCTCGTGAGTTATAAAAACACCCTTGATTTTATCTATATCAAGGCCACGCTCAAGCAAAGCGTCAGTAGTTTTTTTAGCCGATACGCCAATATCAACTAAAACTGCGCTATCTTTGTTTTCAATATATGTACAATTTCCGCTGCTTCCTGAAAAAAGCGAACAAATTTTAGCCATAATTTCTCCCTAAATAAAATAAAATTGCGTATCCCAAGCAGGAATGTATTTGTAATGACGCATATAAATTTTATAATCATCTCGAATTTCGTTCACAAGCAAAGGCAATGAAAAATAGTCATCTGTCTTGTGATAAGCAGAGATAAGCATTTTAGGTTTATAGTTCAAAATAGTCTTTTTAGCGCCTAAAATAGCCTGCTTTTCCATACCCTCAACATCGAACTTGATATATGTTGCCATATCACCATTTAATGCGTCATCAAGCGAAATACAAGGTATTTTCTCTCCATTTTTATTCACAACAGAATGTCTGCCACCATTTGTATCAAAACCGATTTCGCCGGTTTTATCATTAATAGCGCTATTGTATAAAACAATATTGTCGCGCTCGCCATACTTTGCCGATAACTTTTTAAAATTCTTTTTATCAGGCTCAATAGCATATATCTTTGAAAACCCGTTTACAACCGATAAAAACTCATCAATAGTATCACCGTTGTAAGCGCCTAAATCACAGTAAATTTCATTGTTATCAAGACACAAAATGTTTTCATAAGCCTCAAAACAGTCAGTTTCAATTTCAAAAAGATAATCTATTTTCCCTGTAATTCTATACAAAACAGTGTTTTCAAAAACCTTTTTAGACTGCTCATCTGCGAGCATATTATAAACCGCTTTTAACTCATCTTTGTGTTCTTTTGCATAGTTTTTAGTAAAAAGCCCATCGCCATAAACAGGCACATCAGGTGCTAAAACTTCAGTTTCTTTTGCTATTTTTTTAATGTTTACCAAAACTTCATCTCTAAAAGTGCCAAAAGCCACAAGCACAATCAAATTAGGAAATTCTGATTTTAAATCACTGTATTTTTTAACTTTAAACCCACGAAAACTCTGCCCGCGAACAAAGTCATCAGATGCAAAAACACCAACAGGGGACAAGCCAAATTTTTCAAGTGTATCTATAATTTTGTCAGCGCCATTGCCCATTCCGTAAATCGCAATAGGGCGATTTTGCTCAATTAAATAATTCCACATAATTTCATTTTCACCATATAGTATGTTGTAACTATTTTATTATACCATATAGTGAGTGCATTTAGCAACAAAAAAATAATTCTTGACTTTTAATATATTATATAATATATTAATACAAGAAAAATAAATAAGCACTAATTTGCATCTGTGCCGAAAGCATCTTTTTTGCAAAGAAGAAAGATGTTAAAAGACGCTTTTTAAAAAAGCGTTTCATATTTTGCAGTACGGAACGGTACCGTAGATTTTCTATGGAAAAAAGCAACTACAATGCGATAAGCGTTGTAAAAAACTCTTTGCGGGGGTTGTTTTTTGAGTAAAATATGAGGGTTGCGCAGAGCTTATCACAGGCTTTCGCGGTCCAAAGAGCAAGATAATACATACAACTTGTTCAAGCCGCAAAGGGGGATGCAAATATGGAACAAAAAAAGAATATTATTGAACTTAAAAACATTACTGTATCATTTGATGGCGAAAAGGTTTTAGACGATATATCTCTTTGTATATCAGATAAAGAATTCGTCACATTGCTCGGTCCTTCGGGGTGTGGTAAAACAACAACCCTTCGTATTATTGCGGGATTTTTAGAGCCGGATTTAGGTGATGTTTTTTTTGATGGAAAAAGAATTAATGAACTTCCTGCTAATAAGCGAAATGTAAATACTATTTTCCAGCGTTATGCGCTTTTTCCACATCTCAATGTTTATGATAACATTGCTTTTGGTTTGAAAGTAAAACGAGTTCCGAAAGATGAGATTAAACAAAGAGTAAAAGAGATGTTGAAACTTATCAACCTTGAAGGCTTTGAAAAGAGAAGTATTTCAGGGCTTTCAGGCGGTCAACAACAACGTGTGGCAATTGCAAGAGCGGTTATAAATAAACCAAAAGTATTGCTTTTAGATGAGCCACTCGCAGCGCTTGATTTGAAACTTCGCAAAGATATGCAGTCAGAACTTAAAAACATTCAAAAGCAACTTGGTATTACATTTATCTTTGTAACTCATGACCAGGAAGAAGCGCTTTCTATGTCTGATACAGTTGTTGTAATGAATGAAGGTAAAATTCAACATATCGGTACACCGCAAGATATTTACAACGAGCCGGTTAACGCGTTTGTTGCAGATTTTATCGGCGAGTCAAATATTATTGATGGTGTTATGTTAGACGACTTCAAGGTAAAAATTGAAGGCGTTACTTTGCAATGTCTTGATAAAGGTTTTAAAGTAAACGAAGAGGTTGATGTAGTTATCAGACCTGAAGATGTTGATATTGTACCTGCAGAAAAAGGACTCATCACAGGCGAAGTTACATCGGTAACATTTTTAGGTGTGCACTATGAAATTATCGTTGATGTAAATGGCTTTAAATGGATGATTCAAACTACAGATGAGTCAAAAGTAGGCGATAAAGTAGGACTTTTAATAGAGCCTGATGCAATACATATTATGAAAAAATCTAAATATTCTGGTCTTTATGGCGACTATAGTTCTTTCTCTGATGAAATGGATGATATATCTAATCCTGATATAACCATCGAGGAGGAAGAAGATGAATAAAACGCTTACTTCTCGTCTTATAAATGCGCCTTATATTATTTGGTCAGCGTTGTTTATTGTTGTGCCATTAATAATAGTTGGTTATTTTACTTTTACTGATTCAAATGGTGCATTTTCGCTTGAAAATTTCAAAGAAATTCCGGAATATTTTGATATATTTATGCGTTCTATTGGTTATGCATTAGTAGCAACCGTTATTACGTTTATTCTTGCATATCCGTTTTCTTATTTTATGAGTAAGGCAAGAAAAAACACACAGGGCATTATGATGATGCTTGTAATGCTTCCTATGTGGATGAACTTGCTTATTCGTACATATTCTTGGACAACAATTCTTGAAAAAACAGGACTTATCAATTCTGTTTTAGGCTTTTTTGGTATAGGACCATTGCAACTTATCGGCACATCAGGCGCTGTAATTCTTGGTATGGTTTATAACTATTTGCCATATATGATTTTGCCTATTTATACTTCTATTACTAAAATTGATAATTCGCTTTATGAAGCGGCAGAAGATTTAGGTGGGGATGCTTTTCAAAAGTTTAAAAGAGTGATTTTCCCATTATCTGTTCCTGGCATTATTTCAGGTATTACAATGGTTTTTGTACCATCGGTTTCAACTTTTTATATTGCAGATAAATTGGGTAGCACAAAAACTCTTATGATAGGCGATGTTATTCAAAAGAAATTTGATTTAGATGTTTATTCAGGTGTAGGTGCTTCGCTTTCGCTTGTTTTGATGATAATGATTTTTATTTGCATTATTATTATGAATAAATTTTCTGATGACGATGATGGGGGTATTGTTGTATGAAAATACTCTCAAAACTTACAAATATCTTAATGTTTGGCTTTTTATATGCGCCAATTGCAGTAATGATTTTCTTTTCATTTAACTCATCTTCTTCAACTTATGTTTTTCAAGAGTTTTCGCTTAAATGGTATAGAGAATTATTTAACTCATCAACCACCGTTACTGCTTTGAAAAATACATTGCTTTTGGCGGTGCTTTCTGCTATTATCGCAACTGTTTTTGGCACAATTGCGGCAGTTGGTATTCATAATATGCGTTCAAAAGCGGCAAAAAACACCATTATGGGTATAACAAATATTCCTATGATGAACCCTGATGTTGTAACCGGTGTTTCTTTAATGCTTTTGTTTGTGTTTATTGGCAGACTTTTAGCGTTTAATAATTCATTAAGTTTTTATACACTGCTTATTGCTCATATTACTTTCAACTTGCCTTATGTAATTTTAAATGTTTTGCCAAAACTTCGCGCTTGTGGCAGTAGTTTAACAGAAGCGGCGCAAGATTTAGGTTGTACATATTTCCAAGCGTTTACAAAGGTTGTTTTGCCTAACATTTCATCAGGAATTATTTCTGGTCTTTTAATGGCGTTTACATTATCTCTTGATGATTTTGTTATCAGTTATTTTACTAATGGAACAGGTTTTCAAACCCTGCCATTGCTTATTTATTCAAAAACCAAAAAAGCAGTAAAACCTGATATTTATGCGCTTTCAACTATTATATTTATTGCTGTTTTGTTATTGCTTCTTTTGGTAAATGTAATTAAAGCAAAAACCGAAAATGTAAAACCAAAGCAAAATAAAAAGCATTCAAAATTCAAAAGAATAACTGCTTCTATTTTGGCTTTTGTAATGTGCGCTGGCATAGTTGTTTATTCTGTTTCGCCTACAAAGAGCAAATATGATGATTTAATTGCAAAATTTGATAGCAAATATTCAAAATCTCTTGCAGGTACAACGCTCAATGTATTCAACTGGGGTGAGTACATTGCAGATGGTGTTGATGGCTCGCTTGATGCAATTGAAGTATTTGAAGAATTAACAGGCATAGATGTTAATTATGATAACTTTGAATCAAATGAAACTATGTACTCAAAACTTGTAAGTGGCGCAGTTTCTTATGATATTATAATTCCTTCTGATTATATGATACAAAGACTTAAAGATGAAGGAATGTTAAGAAAATTAGATTTTACAAAAATTCCAAATTATAAATATATAGATAATAAGTACAAAGGTTTGTATTTTGATAAAAATGATGAATATTCTGTTCCTTATACCGTTGGTATGACAGGACTTATTTACAATTCAAAAATGGTTAAAGGCGAAGTTGATTCTTGGTCTGTAATGTGGGATAAAAAATATTCAGGCGAGATTTTAACATTTAATAATTCTCGTGACGCTTTTTCTATCGCACAGTTTTTGCTCGGTCAAAGCGTTAATTCAACTAACAAAGCCGACTGGGATAAAGCCGCAGAAAAATTAATTGAGCAAAACCCACTTTTACAAGCGAGGGTTATGGACGAAGTGTTTACTAAAATGTCGGGTAGCAATGCGGCAATGGCACCTTATTATGCAGGCGATTTTTATAATATGTATGAAGATAACAAAGATTTAAGATTTTGTTATCCAAAAGAGGGTGTAAATATCTTTGTTGACTCGATTTGTGTGCCGCATAATGCAGAGAATTTTGAGGCGGCAATGATGTTTATAAACTTCTTATTAGAGCCTGAAATCGCTCTTCAAAACGCAGAAAGAATTTGCTACACTTCTCCTCATACAGCGGTTGTGGTTGATGATAGATATTCTTTCAAAAACGATGAAATTTTATATCCATCTGTTTATCCAAAAACACAGTTTTATGAGAATATAGATAAAGATACAAGAAAATATTATGAAAAACTTTGGGAAGAGGTAAAAAGAAATTAAATGGTAAAAGCAGTTATTTTTGACCTCGATGGTACTCTTCTTAATACTATTGATGACCTTGCAAATTCGGTTAATTTTATGCTAAAGCAGTTTCAATTTCCAACATTCTCGGTTGATGAGTATAAATATAAAGTTGGCAATGGAATGAGAAAATTAATTGAGCGCTCATTACCAAAAACTCACAAAACCGATAATCAAATTGATATGTCTTTAAGTGTTTTTATGGAATATTATAATCAGCATAAAAACGATAACACTGCACCTTATAAAGGCATAATTGATTTGTTAAATGAGTTAAAAAACAAAGGCATAAAATTAGCAGTTGTTACAAATAAAGCGCATATATCTGCAAAACCACTTATCGAAAATACATTTCCTAATATTTTCGATGAAATTGCAGGGCAAAAAGAAGGAATACCAACAAAACCAAACCCACAGTCAGTTTTGAATGTTTTAGAAAAACTGAATGTAACGCCGGATGAATGTCTTTTTATAGGAGATAGCGGTGTTGATATGCAAACTGCAAAAAATGCTCAAATAACCGCAGTTGGCGTTTTATGGGGCTTTAGAGAAAAAAGTGAATTAATACAAAATGGCGCAGATGAAATTATCTCATCGCCGCTTGAATTACTAAAATTTATTTAGGAGAAACTTTATGAAAACAGTAAAAACAGATTTAACAATTGTGGGCGCAGGCTATGCAGGAATTTGTGCTGCTATTTCAGCGGCTAGACATGGGCTTCAAGTAGCCCTTATAAATGATAGAGATGTTTTGGGCGGTAATGCTTCAAGTGAGCATAGAATTCACGTAAACGGCTCGGCTATTGGTAACCACTCGCTTTTTGGTAGAGAAGGCGGTATTGCTGATGAATTAAAAATGTACACTTTTCATAAAAACCCTCGATATAATCAAAAGCAAGACTATCATTTGTCTGATATGGCGCTTTTAGATAAAGTTTTAGCAGAAGAAAATATCGATTTATATCTTGGTACAGTTGTTTATGACTGCGAATGTGAAAACGATAAAATCACAAAAGTTTTCGCAATCAAACCAAAAACAAATGAAGAAATCTGTTTTGAAAGTGAACTTTTCTGCGATGCTTCCGGCGATGGTATTTTGGCATATAAATCAGGTTGCGAATTTAGAATGGGCAGAGAAGCAAAATCTGAATTTAACGAAAGTTTGGCAGTTGATGTGGCTGATAATGCCGCAATGCCAAGTTGCATTTTGTTCACAGTTGCTCATACAGGTAAACCTGTTAAATTTATCAAGCCAGATTTTGCTTATGACTTAATAGAAGATGATAAATTAAAGTATTTTGAGCGTCCAGAAACTGGTAGAAGAATGCCTGTTAATGCAGACGAATATCAAGGCATTTGGTGGCTTGAAGTTTCATATCCGTTTGACACAATTAAAGATGCAGATGAAATTGACTTTGAACTTAAAAAGTTAGTTTATGGATATTGGGATTATATTAAAAATTCAGGCAAATACCCAGAGGCAGAAGATATGGTTATTGACTGGATAGCCCCTTATGCTTCAAAGAGAGAATCTCGTAGATTTATGGGCGAATATATCTTGAATCAAAATGATATTCAAAGTTGCAGAGATTTTGAAGATAAGGTTTCAACAGGTGGTTGGTCGCTTGATATTCACGACTATAAGGGTATTTATGGAGATGATAACACATCTGCTTTTGGCGAGGTTAAATCGCTTTATCCAATTCCGTTTTCTATTATGTATTCAAAAGATAAATCTAATTTATTTTTAGCAGGTAGAATCACAAGTTGCACTCATGTTGCAATGGGCTCAACTCGTGTTATTGAAACTCTCGGTTCTATGGCAGGGGCCGTTGGTACTGCCGCATCTCTTTGCAAAAAGTATGGTAAAACACCAACTCAAATTAGAAATGAGCATATTACAGAACTTCAGGATATGTTGCAAAAAGATGGTCAGTTTATCTTGTTTAGACAAGAAGACTGTGGTTTTGTTGAAGGTGCTAAAATCACCGCAAGTAGCACAAAACTATTAGAAAATTTAAGTGATGGCGAGTTTATAAAACTTGATAACAACGCAATTCTCACATTGCCTGTTTCAAAAAGTTTTACAAATGAAATTCAGGTTAAAATCAAGGCAAATGCCGACACAACTTTAAAATATAGAGTTTGCGATGAGGTTACACCGCTTGTTTACACTTGTGGAGAAACTATTTTTGAAAACGAAGTAAAACTTGAAAAAGGCTTTGAAGGTTTTGTAATATTGTCGGTTGAAACAAAAGGTAAACAACGCGTTTTTGTGGATATTGAGAAAAATGAAAATCTTGAAATTTTTACAACAGAAGAAAAAGCCCCTGGTGTACCTTCATTTATGGGTAGTATGTGGGCTGCAAAGAATGAAATTTCAAAATATATCGTATTCAAAGGTGTTGAAGAAAACGCCGATACTTATAATGTAGAAAATATTAAAAATGGTTATTCAAGACCATATAAAAGCGCTAACTGTTGGGTTTCTAAAGGCACAGAAAATGAATGGTTAGAAGTTGAATTTGAAAAACCGGTTGATATTAAGAATATTCAAATTTATTTTGACGCACAGTTTGAAACCGACCATTTTGACAACAAAATCAAACAGTTGGTAACTGATTATAAATTAACTGTTTTCTCGAATTCTGGCGAAGAGAAAATCGTTATGAAAGATAATTATATGGCGAGAAATTCTTTTGATACTAATATTACAAACGCTACCAAATTAAGATTTGATTTTATCAAAAATAATGGCGCTAAAAACTTTAGTGTTTTCGCAGTTAAAGTGTTTTAAATAATAAAAAATGCCGAGCATTTCGCTCGGCATTTTGTTTATATAGAGAGGAATAAAGTAATTTGTTAGTTGTTAGACTCGCCTAGAGTTAACTGCGCATCATAATTCTTGCCATTTCTGTAAATTGTAATGCTAACAGTATCACCAGGTTTGCATTTAATTCTCTCGGTATTATAATCGTCATAATCTTCAATTTTAACACCGTTGAACTCAACAATAATATCGGCGCTTCTTATACCAAGTTCATCGGCAGGGGAGCCGCTAGTAACTTCTTCAACAACTGCGCCTGCAGGATAACCCATAGAAATAAGGTCTTGTGCAGTATAGTCTGTGCTAACTTTAACACCAACATAAGCAAACTTTTTATCTTTGTTATTTATAATGTTGCTAACAATTTTCTTAACTGTGTTAGAAGGAATAGCAAACCCCATACCTTCGTATTCTTCGCTACTTATTTTAGAAGAATTAATACCAATTAATTTTCCATAACTATCAACCAAAGCGCCACCTGAATTACCAGGGTTAATAGCGGCATCGGTTTGTAAAAGTTTCATTTGAGCAGTGCCTTCAAGTTGAATGGTACGGTTAAGACCGCTAATAATACCGGAAGAAACTGAACTAATAAACTGCCTACCACCAGGGCTACCTATTGCAACTGCAACATCGCCAACTGCAACTGTGTTTGAATCTGCAAATTCGATTTTAGAAAGCCCTGTTTTATTAATTTTTAAAACTGCTAAATCATAATCAGAATTATAACCTACAACACTCGCAGGTATAGCAGTTTCAGTATCAGTTGAAAGAAAAACAGAAATTTGCGCGCTTTGTGCGGCGTTACTTTCTATCGCCATACTAATAACGTGGTAATTAGTTATAATGTATCCGTCATCAGAATAAATAACGCCCGAACCTTCATTGCTTGTATCTGTTGAAAAGCCAAAAAATGTGCTAACAGAAGCGGTAACACCAATTCCAACAACGCTAGGCACAGCCTTTTGAGCAATTGCCGAAACCAAATTTGTAGATTGCTTATCAACAGTAATATTAGTAGTGGTAGAATTATTAATAATTCCGTTGTTATTTGATTTGCTATAATAATAAATTGTACCTGTTGTAATAGCAGAAGCAAGAATAGAACAAATCAAACAACAAGAAATTAATGTACCAATTCCAAAGCCTTTTTTCTTTTTTGGTGGTTTGTTCGAAGAAAAGCCACCTTGTGGGGAATATGAATGCATAGGTCGTTGATACTCATTTTGATTTTGCCCTAATGGGTCAAAATTGTTAAAATTATTATTCTCCAAAACACAAACTCCTTTAATCAAATTTTCTAAAATTATTATACACATATTATAAAACAAAACCATTTAAATTTTATGAATAAAAAGTAAATTATATTGTTGTTGAATTAAAAAATAAAATGTGTTATAATCATAAAAAAGCATTTAAAAGGTGGTGGCGAAATGCAAAAACAGTATATCTTTTTTGATTTTGATGGTACGCTCGTTGATACAAGCGAGGGTATATTTTACGCATTAGCCTATGCCTTTGAATGTATGGGAGAGCCAAAAATGAGCGTTAAAGATATGCGCAGATTTATCGGCCCACCGCTTGAGCAGTCTTTTGTTACATATAATAATATGACTGAAGAAGAGTCTATACAAGCCACCGAGCATTTTAGAAAAGTTTATAAAACCGATGGCGTTTATATGCATAAAGTTTATGATGGTGTAATAGAAACTTTAAAGGCTTTGAAATCTCGTGGCAAAACTCTTGTTATTGCAACATCAAAACCGGAGCCACTTGCCGTGCAAATTATGAAAGAAAATGGTTTTTATGATTATTTTGATGTAATTTCAGGCGCAACTCTTGATGGAGTGAGAAGCACGAAACAGCAGGTTTTAAATTATGCAATAAATCTTGCAAAACCAGATTCGCTTGATAATTGTGTGCTTGTTGGCGATTCAAAAAGTGACGCAGTTGGCGCAAATCAGGTTGGAATGGACTTTGTAGGTGTTTTATATGGTTTTGGCACAGAAAAAGAGTTGCAAATAGAAAATACAAAAGCATTGATAGAAAAATTAACAGATTTATTAAAAATAATTGATTAGGGGTAAAATAAGTGAAACAGATTTTTGGCGCAGGAGCGCTTACCTTAACACCTTGTAATAGGGGATTCGTTTTTGCAGAGGCGCACAAAAACTTGCAAAATGGCGAAGTTAAAAATATAATAACATTTAATCAGCATAGTTTTGATACAGGCGTTACAAATGCCATCACAAAAACTGCGTATTTGAATAGTATATTTTTAAATCATAGCGACTTTTTAAAGGAAGAAATTGATGATTATATTAATATAATCGCAGTTTTCACTCCAAGTTTTGGCACTATTATTGTAAAGCCAAACGGAATGGCAATTGCATATGATTACAACTGCAATTTTAAATGGAGAGGTAGTTTGAAATATAAAGGCTATGCGCCAACAGACGCAGTGATTTATGGCGATTCTTTGTGGTGCGCTTATCCTGATTCAAATACCATTATTAGATATAATGCATATTCAATGCGCCAGGAATTTAAAATTGGTAGTGGTGTTGGCGAAGAATTGAACGAGCCTTATGCACTATTTCCGCTTGAAGATGGCATTGTAATATCATCGCAAAACAAAGGGCTTATTCAAAAGTTTATGTATGATGATTATAAATTAGAAACATTGTATGAACTTGATGAACCTGCGCAAAAATATATAAAAGTAGATTCAAACGAAGTAATTCTCACAAAATCAGGAATTTATAGATTATAATAAAGAACTGGATTGCTTTTGCAATCGAGTTTTTGCTTTGGTTGTGCAGTTTTGAAAAAGCAGAATAAAGTTTATTACACGAAGCATTTTAAAATTAAATCTACTTGAAAAATAAGTAATAATATGGTAAAATATAAATATAAAAATATGGAGGAATATGTTATGAAAAGATTAATTTCGGTTTTAATGAGTTTATGTTTAATTTTATCAACATTTACTTTTTTAGGTATTACTGCAAGTGCTAAAAAGAGCGGTAATTATACTTACAAAGTTAAAAACGGCGAAGTAACAATTACTGACTGTAAAGAATCTATTAAAGGTGATATTAAAATTCCATCAAAACTTGGTGGTTATCCTGTAACTAAAATTGGCATTTATGCTTTTGATGATTGTGACAAAATAACAAGTGTAACAATACCAAAAAACGTGAAAATAATTGGCATTGAAGCCTTTTATGGTTGCAATAGGCTTAAAACTGTAACAATCGGCAACGGGGTAACAAAAATAAATAGATATGCATTTTCTGCTTGTCAAAAATTGCGAAAAGTAATAATTGGTAAAAATGTATCAAAAATTGATTCTTTAGCATTTGACGGTTCAAATTCGTTAAAATATATTGAAGTTAGTGCTAAAAACAAAACCTTTTCTGATGTAAAAGGTGTTTTGTTTAATAAAAATAAAACTTCGCTTTTGATATATCCGAAGGGCAAAAAATTAACTGAATACAAGTTGCCAGATGGCACAATAAGTATTGGTAAATATGCGTTTCGTAATTGTGACAAAATAACAAGTGTGACAATACCTGAAAGTGTAACAAAAATTGGCGATGGTGCTTTTTCATGTTGTCATAATTTAAGAAATATAACTATACCAAGTGGTGTAACAAGAATTGGACGAGATACATTTAATACTTGTATAAAATTAACAAGCATAATTATTCCTGATAGTGTTAAAAGTATCGGAATAAGTGCTTTTGAGTATTGTGCTAGATTAAAAAATGTAACGATAGGTAGTGGAGTAACAAGTATTGAAGAAAATGCGTTTAATTATTGTGGCAGCTTAATAGAAATAACTATACCTGACAATGTAACAAGTATAGGACTAGGCGCTTTTTCATATTGTATGAATTTAAAAGATGTAACTTTATCTAAAAACATTACTGAAATTAGCAATGAAATGTTTTATCTTTGTAAAAGGTTAGAAAACATAACAATTCCAAATGGAGTAAATAGTATTGGAAACTATGCATTTAGTTCATGTGAAAGTTTAGCAGATATAACAATACCTGAAAGCGTTACAAAAATTGGCACAAAAGCGTTTTTAGACTGCTCATTAAAAAACATAACAATTCCTGAAAGTGTTACAAAAATTGGCAAAACAGCATTTGGATATTATAGTAAGTATATTGAAAATTGGCAAGGATGTGTTGTTTTTGTAACTGTAAAATATAAGAAAGTTTCTGGTTTTACAATAACAGGCGCTCAATTATCAAAAGCCGAAGAGTATGCTAATAAAAACGGTTTTAAATTCATAAAATTATAATCAAAAACCTCGAATGCAAAGGCATTCGAGGTTTTGCTTTGGTTGTGAAGTTTTGAATGAGAAAAGTGAAAAAGATTCTTCACTGCGTTCAGAATGACGAATATTTTTAGTATTCAATACTTGCTCTAAAGCAAGTTTCGTTCTCTTTATCTCCTTTAAGATAGATAGTGCCATCTTCTTCGGCGCAAAATACATCAATTTTTTCGCCTAAAACTGCTTCTTTAACATAATCAAGAGTAAATCTTTTAATGTTAAGCGCCTTTTCAAGCTCTATAAAATCTACTAAAAAGTCTGCATAAAGCGCATTGTTCAAATGGTCATTAGTATCAAGCATTGAAAATAAAATTTTCTTGCTGCCGATTTTTTCAAGTTCCTTTGGTAAATGTGTTTTGCCAGGGTTTTTAACTGCATTTTCGTGGTCATCTTCGGTAGGAAGTTCAAAACCAAGCGCCGCAGGTTTTACAATTTTATGCTCAATTGCGCTTACTAACACAAAAACAGAGGTGCTTTCAATAATTGTTTCGCCATTTTCGTCAATCCAGTTGTATGAGCGATAAAATTTCAAGCCTTTTAATTGCTTGTTCCAAGTATGAATAGTTAAATTTTCGCCGAAAGTTGGCATTCTATGAATAATAGATTCGGTATTAACAAGTACAAATACAACACCATTTTTGCGAATTGTATTGTAGTCATAGCCAAAATCGGTTGCCAAATGAATTTCTCCTGCTTGTTCTTGATATTTTAAAATAGAAGAAAGACGCATTTTAGATTTAGCGCCTGTATCAAAAGAAGCAACTTTTATTTTATAATCAAAATTACATTCGCCGGTCATTAAAAAACTCCTTTAAATCTATTTGCAAGTATTATAACTCTAAATTTTAAAAAAGTAAAGTTGATTTTTGTGTGGTTTAGAGTTATAATATAAAAAAATATGTTTAAGAGGTTTGTTTATGAGAGAGATTCCTTTTTCTCCACCGGATATAACAGAAGAAGAAATTCAGGCTGTTGCCGATACTTTGCGTTCAGGTTGGATAACAACCGGACCAAAAACAAAACAATTTGAAAAAGAGATAACTGAATATGTTGGTAGTGCTTGTTGCGCCTGCCTTTCAAGTGCAACTGCCGGTCTTGAATGCACTTTGCGTATTTTAGGCATTGGCAAAGGTGATGAAGTTATCGTTCCTGCATACACTTATACTGCAACTGCGTCAGTAGTTCATCATTGTGGCGCAAAAATTGTTATGTGTGATGTAGCGCCTGATTCTTATTTTTTTGATTATGAAAAATTACCATCGCTTATCACTGATAAAACCAAAGCAATTATCTCGGTTGATATAGCAGGTGTGGTTTGTGATTATAAAAAGATTTTTGAAATAGTTGAAAGCAAAAAAGCGTTGTTCAAACCAAATAATGACCTTCAAAAAGCCTTTGAAAGAGTTGTTGTAATCGCAGATGGCGCTCATTCTTTTGGCGCGCAAAAAGGCGATAAAAAAGCAGGAAACATTGCTGATTTTACTGCTTTTTCATTCCATGCAGTTAAAAATCTTACAACTGCAGAAGGTGGCGCTGTAACTTGGCGTAGCAAAGACTTTTTAGATGATGAATGGCTTTATAAACAATATATGCTTCAGTCACTTCACGGTCAAAATAAAGATGCTTTGGCAAAAACCAAAAAAGGCGCTTGGGAATATGATATTTCTGCGCCACTTTATAAATGTAATATGACAGATATTATGGCTTCTATCGGCCTTGTTCAACTTAAAAGATATAATGAAATGCTTGAAAAACGAAGAAGATATATTGAAATTTATGATGAAATTTTGTCAGATAACCGTTTTAATAGCATAGTTCATTATACAAATAATTCTTCTTCAAGCGGTCATTTGTATTTGTTAAGAATTAATGGTATTACTCAAGATGAGCGTAATGAAATTATTGAAAAAATGGCAAATAAGGGAGTAGCAACAAATGTTCATTATAAACCGTTGCCACTTCTTACTGCATATAAAGATTTAGGTTTTGATATAAAAGATTTTCCTAACGCATATAATCAGTTTAAAAACGAGATTACATTGCCACTTAATACTAAAATGAGCGAAGAAGACGTTGTTTATACTGCAAAAACTTTAAAAGAAATTATAAAGGAATATTAAAATGCCTGAAAATTATCAATTAATGCTTGATAAAACTTTAGATGAAATTAGAGTTCAAGGTGCAAAACCACGATTGTTGTTACAAGTGTGTTGTGCGCCTTGTTCTTCGTATGTTTTAGAGTATTTAAATGATATTTTTGATATAACTTTGTTCTTTTATAACCCTAATATCAGCCCTGAAAAAGAGTATAATTTCAGAGCAGACGAATTAAAAAGATTAACAACACAAATGCCACTGAAAAACATACCAGAAATAGTTGTAAATGATTATAACTACAGTGAATTTATCGATGTTGTTAAAGGGCTTGAGCAAGAAAAAGAGGGTGGCGCAAGGTGTTTTTTGTGCTATGAATTGCGCCTTAAAAAAGCAGCAAAATATGCAAAAGAAAAAGGTTATGATTATTTTTGCACAACTCTTTCAATTTCTCCTCATAAAAACGCGCAAAAGTTAAATGAGATAGGGGAAAAACTATCAAAGGAGTATGAAATTAAATATTTGTTTTCAGATTTTAAAAAGAAAAACGGATATAAAAGGTCAATAGAATTATCAAAAGAGTATAATTTATATCGTCAAGACTATTGCGGTTGTGAATTTTCGTTGCCAAAATCATAATATTTTTGGGTGTTTTTAATAAAATAAAGTTTTTTTAGAAATAATAGAAAAAAAGACTTGACAAACCCAAAACTATGATATATAATAGTCAAGCGTCAATTCAGTTGAGGCATTTCATATGGCTGCGTAGCTCAGTTGGCTAGAGCATTCGGTTCATACCCGAAGTGTCGTTGGTTCGAATCCAATCGCAGCTACCAAAAAATCGTTTCCCACCGAAAGGTGGTTAACATATATGGCCCGGTGGTCAAGCGGTTAAGACACCGCCCTTTCACGGCGGTAACACGGGTTCGATTCCCGTCCGGGTCACCAAATAAAACCACAAGCGTTTGCTTGTGGTTTTATTTTTTGCAACTAGGGGAATCGAACCCGATTGCAGATGTTTTTCGGTTGCCTCGCAAGAGGCGAGAAAAACCTGCTTAAAATAAGCGTAGCACGAAGTGCTAGAAGGTGCGTAGCACGCACCTTCGATTCCCGTCCGGGTCACCAAAATAAAAGACTTCTCTTTTGCGAGGTCTTTTTTGTTTGGTGAACTAAGTGTGCCTTGTGGCACGATAAGTGCTTCTTTGAAGCGTGAAGCGATGCTTTGCATCATTAAGAACCTTCGGTGTTAATGGCACACTTAACTTCATATTGCGCTTATGCGCAATACTTCATTATGCCGTTAGGCATAATTTCACTTGGCGAAAGCCGAATTTCACTTAATAATTATAAAAAGTCGCAAGATAACCTTGCGACTTTAAATGAATAATTAATAATTGTAAATTAATCCGAATTTGTATAGTTGTTATGTGTTTTAGAAAATGCTTTACCTTGTTCGATATAAATTAATTGTTGTTCAGGAGTTATTAGACGGAATATTCGTAATAATTCATCTTCTAAAAAACTATTACTATTTTTTTCATGTATATTCAAAAGGTAGTCGGATGAAACATTAAAAAATTTTGCGAGTTCTACAATGTATTGTGTTGAGGGAATCGACAACCCCATTTCCCATGCGTTAATTGCGGAACGCGACAATCCTAGCGTTCTTGCGAGGTCGGATTGCGTAATTTTTTTGCTTTCTCTTAGAACTTTAATTTTATCTGCTAATAGAAATAATTCTTTAGACATATTAACTACTCCTACATAGTGTTTTTATTTATATTATACTGTCCATTGTGATATTGCATTATCACAATGATAATATAACTTGACAAAAAGAAAAACATGTGATATACTTTTTGTTGTGATGATTAGAAGTTGTTAAAACATCATCATATTATTTAATACATACAAAGGAGAATGAAAAATGGCATTTAAATTTAATGATGCGTTTAACAAGTTTGTTGATTTAAACAACAAATTAAATCATCAAGTAAACGAAAAAATAGGCAAGGACATTTTTCCTGATGGAAGAAAAATTGAAGAACCAAAAGAGTTTCCACCATATGAGTCAGCAACTTCTGCATATGATGTTCCTGAACCAGAACAATGGCCAGCATATAAAGGAACACCAAAGCAGTTTTCTATATGCGGGAATATAATTTCAGTTTCCGCCGAATTAGATACTTGCATACAATATCGCAAACATTTTAAAACATTAGCAGAATATTATACAAATCAGTTTAAATTTAAATATAATCAATGTGTAAATGATTTTGATAGTTTTATGAATTATTTTGTAGATATATATGTAGAGGGTATGATTCCAATGGCAAAAAGGGCTCATAGTTTGTTATTGCCATTTGGAGTTTATGACGAAGGTTTTGAAGAGTTTCTAGCTAAACACACAACTCACTATAATAAAGCCGAGAAATCATATATAACTATGGGTGGTATTGAAGAAACTAAAAACGCAGCCGCTGAAAATGTAGGGAACACTATTGGAAATTCTATTCAATTAAGAGGCGGTGGTTTTGGGTTAAAAGGAGCAGCAAAAGGTATTGCACAAGCGAGAGCATTCAATTTTGGAATGAAAGCAATTGGTAAATTTGTTGCTAGTCAAAATAAGATGACACAGGAAGAAAAAGCAGAAGTTTTTGAAAAATTCAACCAAGAATTATTTTTTAAAGAAGTTTATCAAGACTATTTTAATGTTTATTTAACTCTGGTGCAAACTTTGTGTGATAAAAGAGTCATTAAAGGTGTTACAACTTATGTAACAGAAGATTTAAAAACAAAACTTAAAAATCTTAAAAATCCGATGTTTCCGCAAGAAAAAATTGTGCCTACTTTATGTGAAATGATTTCACTAAACCCATTTGTAGGTGATACTTTTGTAATGTTACAAGAAAAGTTAGGTAACACTCAAGAGGTAGTTGAAATTATTAATTATTTTTTTAGTTAAACTGAATTATTGCTTTAATAAAACCAAGAGCGCTTTCAAGTACTCTTGGTTTTTGCTTTGTTCATTTTAATTTGTATTTTCCATAATTTATTCTTAAATACTTGAAAAATTAATATAAAGTGTTATAATAATTAATAATTGAATTTAAAAGGAGTAATTTTATGAATATTATTGTTGCAGGTTGTGGAAAAATCGGCGAATCAATTATTCAAAGTTTAGTTTTAGAAGATTTGAATATTACTGCCATTGATTCTGATTCAACTGTTATCAATGAAATTACTGATATTTATGATGTTATCGGCGTTTGTGGAAACGCTGCTGATTATGAAACATTGTCTGAAGCAGGGGTTGATAAAGCAGACCTCTTTGTTGCAATAACAGGCTCTGATGAACTTAATTTGCTTAGTTGTATTATGGCAGAAAAAATGGGCGCTAAATACACAGTTGCAAGAATTAGAAACCCTCAATATACCGAGCGTGGTGTAGGTTTTATGCACAAAAAATTAGGGCTTTCAATGACAATTAACCCTGAACTTTTGGCGGCAAAAGAGATTTATAATGTTTTAAAACTACCATCTGCCGCAAAAATCGAGTATTTTTCAGGAAGTAACTTTGAAATGCTTGAAATGAAAATTAAATCTACTTCGTCATTGGTTGGTATGAAGTTAGCAGATGTTAATAGTTTTTGCAAGGCAAAAATGCTTGTTTGTTTAGTTCAAAGAGGAAATGAAGTTTACATTCCTGATGGTAACTTTGTTCTTAATAGTGAAGACAAAATTCATATTACTATCGTTCCGTCTGAAGTACCAAAACTTCTTAAACAAATAAAAGGTGTAAGAAAAAAATCTAAAAATATAATGATAGTTGGCGGTAGCAGAATATCTGTTTATTTAGCCAAAATGCTTTTGAATTCAGGCGCATCAGTAAAAATTGTTGAAGCAAACCGCGAGCGTTGTAAACATATATGCGACCTTTTGCCAAATGCAGTTGTTATAAACGGCGATGGCGCTTCTCAAGAATTGCTTATGGAAGAAGGCATTGAAAATATTGATGCTTTTGTAGCCCTAACCGGTACAGATGAAGAAAATATCTTAACTTCACTTTTTGCAACATCTAAAAATGTGCCAACTGTTATCACAAAAGTAAATCGATATGAACATGCTCGCCTAGCAGAAAATTTAGGGCTTGACTGCGTAATTTCGCCTAAAGAAACATCTTCTAATGTTATGATAAGATATGCAAGAGCGCTTAAAAATACTGTTGGTAGTAATGTTGAAACTTTGTATAAATTGGCAGACGGTAAAGCAGAAGCGCTTGAGTTTAATGTTGTTAAAGAATCAGGCGTTACAGATGTTTTGATTAAAGATTTATCATTAAAACCAAATATCTTTATTGCAGGTATCATCAGAGGTAAGAAAACTATCATTCCATCTGGTGATGATATGATTAAAGTGGGAGATCGAGTAATTGTAACTTCAAGCAGTCAAAAACTCGAAGACTTAACTGATATTTTGAAAGGTTAGAGGAACTATTAATGAATCGTAGAATGGTTTTTTATTTAACCGGCAAAATGATTTTTGTTGAGGCAATTTTGATGTTGTTGCCTTTGTCGGTTGGTTTTATTTATAAAGAAGATTCTGCTTTGTATTTTGCTATCACAATTGGAATTGCTTTAGTGGCATCTTTACTTCTTATGCTTATTTCAAAACCTAGCAATCGTACAATTTATGCCAAAGAAGGCTTTGTAATAGTTGCCGCTGCTTGGTTATCACTATCAGCAATTGGTGCGTTGCCATTTTATATAAGCGGTCAAATTCCATCTTATATTGATGCATTTTTTGAAACAGTAAGTGGTTTTACCACAACCGGTTCATCAATTTTGACTGATGTAGAATCTTTAAGTAAATGTATGTTGTTCTGGCGTAGTTTTACACACTGGATAGGCGGTATGGGTGTTTTGGTATTCGTTATGGCAATTATTCCTGCGTCTGACCGTTCAATTCATCTTCTTCGCGCAGAAGTGCCGGGTCCTGTTGTTGGTAAATTAGTGCCAAAAATTAAAGATACAGCAAAGATTTTGTATCTTATTTATATAGTGGTAACTGTTATTGAAATGATTATGCTTTATTCAGGTGGAATGAGTCTGTTTGATAGTGTTGTTCATTCATTTGGTACTGCAGGTACCGGTGGTTTTGGTGTGAAATCAGATAGTATTGCAAGTTACAGTGCATATAGCCAATGGATAATTACAATATTTATGTTTATTTTCAGTTTGAATTTTAACTTATACTATTTGTTGCTCACAAAACATTTCAAACCTGTATTTAAAAGCAGGGAGTTATGGGTATTTGTATCAATAGTAGCAGTATCAATTTGTATTATAACTGTGAATATTTATCCGTTGTATAATAATTTGTCAGATGCTTTAAGATTATCATCATTTCAAACTTTGTCGTTAGTTTCAACAACAGGTTATTCCACTGCTGACTTTAATATGTGGCCGGGACTTTCAAAGGCAATTTTATTTATATTAATGTTCTTTGGTGGTTGCGCAGGTTCTACAGCGGGTGGCTTAAAAATTTCTAGAGTTATTATCTTGTTTAAAAAGATAAAAAGAGAATTTTTGCAAATGCTTCATCCACGTTCAGTCGGCGTGGTTAAAGTTGAAGGCAAAAAGATGGAAAACAAAACTTTAGTAAGTGTTGCAAATTACTTTGCTTTGTATATGTTGTTGTTCGCCATTATTTTTCTTGTTCTTTCATGTGAAACTGGAGAAACTTTTACTCTTGAAACAAACATTTCGGCAACAGCGGCTTGTTTCAATAATATAGGACCTGGTTTAGCAGGAGTAGGACCTATGTCAAGTTATGCGGCATATTCAGGTATTTCAAAATTCGTTTTATCAATTGCAATGTTATTAGGTCGTCTTGAAATCTATCCAATTTTAATAGCATTTTCACCATCAACATGGTCAAAGAAATAAATTATCAAAAAACCACTCTTTATGAGTGGTTTTTTAATTAAAAATTGACAAAAAACTACCTTAAAAAACACAATAATATAAACAAAAGGTAAAAAGTTAGCCTAATAAGTTAAAAATTTAACAAAAAGGCTTGAAATTATTTTAAATTTGGTATAATATATATAAGACAACAAATATTAGGAGGACAAAATTATGTCAGTAAAAGTTGCTATTAACGGTTTCGGCCGTATCGGTCGTCTCGCATTCAGACAAATGTTTGGTGCAGAAGGCTATGAAGTTGTTGCTATTAACGACTTAACAGATCCAAAAATGCTCGCTAACTTGCTCAAATATGATACAGCTCAAGGCGGTTATTGTGGCAAAATCGGCGAAGAAACTCACACAGTTGAAGCTGGTGAAGACTACATTGTAGTTGACGGCAAAAAAATCACAATCTATGCAAAACCAAACGCTGCAGAACTCCCATGGGGTGAACTCGGTGTTGACGTTGTTTTAGAGTGTACAGGTTTCTACTGCTCAAAAGCAAAATCACAAGCTCATATCGATGCTGGTGCTAAAAAAGTTGTTATTTCTGCTCCTGCAGGTAATGACCTCCCAACAGTAGTATTCTCAGTTAATGAAAACACTTTAACAGCTGATGAAACAATTATTTCTGCTGCTTCATGTACAACTAACTGCTTAGCTCCTATGGCTAAAGCTCTTAATGACTATGCTGAAATTCAAAGTGGTATTATGTCAACAATTCACGCTTACACAGGCGACCAAATGATTCTTGACGGTCCACACAGAAAAGGCGATATGAGAAGAGCAAGAGCAGGTGCTGCTAACATCGTACCTAACTCAACAGGTGCTGCTAAAGCTATCGGTCTTGTAATTCCAGAACTCAATGGTAAACTCATCGGTTCTGCTCAACGTGTTCCTGTTCCAACAGGTTCTACTACTATTCTTACAGCAGTTGTTAAGGGTGACAATGTAACTGTTGATGGTATCAACGCTGCTATGAAAGCTGCTTCAAGTGCTTCATTCGGTTACAACACAGACCCAATCGTATCATCAGATGTTATCGGTATGACTTACGGTTCACTCTTTGATGCTACTCAAACAATGGTTTGTGACCTCGGCAACGGTTTATACGAAGTTCAAGTTGTTTCTTGGTATGACAATGAAAACTCATACACATCACAAATGGTAAGAACAATTAAATACTTCGCAGAACTCGCTTAATTTAAGCCAAATTAAAAGCAGATTAGTTGAAAAACTAATCTGCTTTTTTGTTTTATATGTCAGATTTATAATCAATAGGCAAAACTTTTTCAAAAACAGCAACGTGTTTTTTAGTGATTTGCTTGTCCTCGTGAACAGAGCCAAAAAACCATTTATCAAAATTAACACCACGGTTAATTTCTTCTAAATAGCCGTTAAGCATATTAACATAAGCACTTTTACCTGCGCGAAGTTGAATTGCTCTTTTAACAACAGATGGTGGCTCGTGAGTAACAATATAGTCAACTTTTAAATCGTTTTCCTCTAAATTTTCTGCGCCCATCTGCATTTCTTCAGGAGTAGGCATTTCCTCTTTAAACCATCTTTTAGAGTCGTTTCTCATATCTCTGTCAGAACTTTCGCCACCGCCAAAGGTAAATATTTTATTACCTTCAATATTAAAAACTTGTCCTCTGCACATATGGTAAAGTGAGCCGGAAATTCTATGAACAAGCCCACCTTTGAAAACAGTTTTTTTACAAGCATAAATTCTATCAAAGTTATCGTGAGGCCCATCTAAAAAGCAAATATTATATTTTCTTGAACCGAGCCATTTTAAAAACTCTTTTTCCTTGTTATCATCATTCCAAACAAAACCAAAGTCGCCACAAATGATTAAAGTATCCCCAGGTTGAAGCGCTTTTATTTCTTTCGAATTAAAACGATTTTGGTCTCCGTGCATATCACCGGTAATGTAAACCATAAAAATCTCCTTAAAAAATTCATAAAAATCTAAATTTACTATTTAAAAAAGCAAAATATTATGTTATAATTAACTTTGTATATACATTATATAATATTTTTGATGATTTTTCTACTATATTTCAAAAATATTTTTAAATTTTGCGAGGTAAATATGAAAAAAATAATTAGTTTATTTTTAATTATATTAGTGCTTGTCTGTTCAATACCTTTTTCAGCAAGCGCAGAATATAAAACAAAAGGTTTTGAAGTTAAGTCTGAAACAGCGCTTTTAGTAAGTTTAGATACAGGCGATGTGCTTTATGCTAAAAATGCAGATAAAAAGTGTTTTCCTGCATCAATTACAAAGATTATGACTGCAATTATTTTGCTAGAGAATTGCAACGACCTTAATACAGAGGTTATTGTCACAAAAGAAAATGTTGAAAGCCTTTTTGGAACTGATTTAACAGTTGCAGGTTTTGTGCCTGAAGAAAAAGTAACTTTGGATATTTGTTTGAATACTTTAATGGTAAACTCATCGGCAGATTCGGCAAATGTTATTGTTGATTATGTTGAAACTCAAACCGGTAAAAACTTTATTGATTTGATGAATAAAAAAGCCAAATCTCTTGGTATGAATAACACTAATTATGTTAATGCAACAGGTATTCACCATGAAAATCATTATACTACTGCAAATGATTTGGTTAAACTTTGTACTTATGCGATAGGAATTCCTAATTTAATAGAGATTTGTTCACAAGCAGTTTATTACATTCCAAAAACAAATAAACATGACAAAAGAATGGTTGTTACAACCAACTTTTTAATAAACATAGCAACAACAATGTATTACCCTTATGTAAAGGGCATTAAAACAGGTTATACAGAAGCCGCAGGAAGATGCGTAGCATCAACTGCATCAAAAGATGGTTATAATTATTTGTGCATTGTTTTAGGCGGAGATAACTTAACAAGAACAGAGTTTTCCGATTCAAAGAACTTATATCAGTGGGCGTTTGATAATTTTGAGTATAGAACAGTTGCAGATACTCAAACAATGCTTGCAGAAATGGATGTAGATTTGTCAAGTCAAACAGACTTTGTTCAACTTTATCCTGAAAAGAATGTTACTGTAATCATTCCTAAAGAAATTTCAAATGATAGCATTATTTATGACCCTGTTTTAAATCAAAATTCTGTATGGGCACCTGTAAAGACAGGACAAGTTTTAGGTTATGTAAGCATAAAATGTGCAGGCCAAGAAATAGCAAAGGTTAATTTGGTCAGCAATTATGATATAGACAGAAATTTCGGACTTTATATTTTAGAAATTGGCAAAAACCTTGTAACTTCAACTTGGTTTTTGGTAATTATAATATGTTTAGCAATAGTTTTAGGTGTTTTAATTTCTTTAAATATTGCAAGCAATAAAAGAAAAAGAGCAAGACTTAGAAGAGTAAGAAAAATCAAAAAATTATAATGTTTCAAAGGAGAATAATTATGGAAAAAACTACTGAAAGATTATTAAAAATTTTAGAAAAAGACGCAAGATATTCGCCAGCAGATTTAGCATCAATGCTTGGCGAAACTGAAGAAAATGTTACAAAAATAATTGAAAAATTAGAAAAAGAAAAAATTATTTGTGGTTATAAAACAATTATCGACTGGGACAAGGTTAGCGATATTCATGTAACCGCCCTTATCGAACTTAAAGTTAAACCACAAAAGAATTTAGGTTTTGAAGAAATCGCCGAAACAATTATGAAAATGAGCGAAGTTGAGTCAGTTTACTTAATGTCAGGCGGATACGATTTATCTGTTACTGTAAAGGGACGTTCATTTAAAGAAGTGGCGCTTTTCGTTGCAAAACGCCTCGCAGTTATGGAAAACATTGAGTCAACTGCAACTTCATTTGTTCTTCGCAGATATAAAGAAATCGGCGTTGAAATGGTTGACCAGGAAAAAGATGATAGGGGGGCTTTCTCATTTTGATTAACTATGATGAAATATTGAGTTCATCTGTGGTTAATATCAAGCCTTCGGGAATAAGAAAGTTTTTTGATGTTGCTGAAAAAATGGGGGATGTTATATCATTAGGCGTTGGTGAGCCTGATTTTAAAACCCCTTGGCATATAAGAGAGGCTGGTATTAGTTCGCTGGAAAAATCAAAAACCCGTTACACAAGTAACTGGGGTTTGATAGAACTCAGGAAAGAAATAACCAAGTTTTTAAATAGAAAATATAACTTGAAATATGACTTTGAGTCTGAAGTTTTAGTTACAGTTGGTGGCTCTGAAGCTATTGATATAGCGATTCGCGCATTAGTTGAGCATGGCGATGAAGTTATCATTCCTTCACCTTCGTTTGTTTGCTATGAGCCTATTGTTGCAATGGCAGGTGGCACTCCTGTAATTATAAACACAAAAGTTGAAAATGAATTTAGACTAACCGCTGAAGAGTTAAAACAAGCAATTACTGATAAAACAAAATTATTAGTTTTGCCTTTCCCTAATAACCCAACAGGCGCTATTATGGAAAGAAAGCATTTAGAAGAAATTGCAGAAGTTTTAAAAGACACTAATATAATGATTTTGTCTGATGAGATTTATGCTGAACTTACATATGGTGGCATAACTCATACTTCAATTGCACAACTAGAATCTATGCAAGAGAGAACAGTTTTGATTTCAGGTTTCTCTAAAACTTATTCAATGACAGGTTGGCGCTTGGGCTATGCTTGTGGTCCTGCACCTGTTTTAAAACAAATGACAAAAATTCATCAGTATTGCATTATGAGTTCGCCTACAACTTCGCAGTACGCTGCTATTGAGGCGCTCAAGAATGGCGATGATGATATTGCTAATATGCTTTCAGAATATGATATTCGCAGAACATATATTGTTAATGAATTTCGTAAAATGGGGCTTGAAACATTTGAGCCAAAAGGTGCTTTTTATGTGTTCCCATGCATTAAATCAACAGGGCTTTCAAGCGAAGAATTTTGCGAAAAGTTGTTAACTCAAAAGAAAGTCGCAGTAGTACCTGGAAATGCTTTTGGCGAGAGTGGAGAGGGCTTTATAAGAGTATCTTATTGCAACTCTTTGAAAAATCTCAAAAAGGCTGTTTCAAGAATAAAAGAATTCTTAAAGGAGAACTCAAATGGCTGATTCTGTCAGTTTAAAAGCGTTTGCTAAAATCAATTTAAACCTTGATATTACAGGTGTTTCAAACGATGGCAAATATCACACGGTAGAGATGATTTTGCAGTCGGTTGACTTGTATGATACTGTAACAGTTAGTATTGATGATGAGATTTCGGTAAAATGTAATCACAACTTGCCTGAAAATGAAGATAATATCGCATATTCAGCGGCAAAAGCATTTTTTGAAGAAACCGAAATTTCCGGTGGCGCTTATATAAAGATCAAAAAGCGAATTCCATCTGCCGCAGGGCTTGGTGGTGGCTCGTCTGATGCTGCCGCAGTAATAGTTGCGTTGAATCAGTTGTATAACACTAATCTTGAAACATCGCAATTAGAGGCTATTTCAGAAAAAGTTGGCTCTGATGTACCGTTTTTTATTAATGGTGGTGCACAATTAGCAGAGGGCAGGGGGACAATTTTAACTCCGCTACCTGAAATTCCTGAATGTGCATTTTTAATAATAAAAGATGGGTTTAAATTATCAACAGGTGAAATGTATAAAAGATTTGATAGTTTGACTGATGTAACTCATCCACAAACAAATCAACTTGTAGATGCTATTTGCGAAGGCGATTTAATGGAAATGTCAAAAAATATGCAAAATGTTTTTGAGCCTTTGTATGATGATAGTATTCAAATAATTAAAAACAAGTTGGTTGAAAATGGTGCTTTGTGCGCGGCGCTTTCAGGAAGCGGACCAAGTGTTTTTGGACTTTTTGAAACTTTATCTCAAGCAAAAGAAGCACAGGATGTTTTAGAAAAAGAGTACGAAGATATTTTTGTCTGTGAGCCTACAAAAAGCGGTAGCGAAGAAAAGTGAATAAAATAAAAACTCCTTGTCAATACTGTTATAAAAGCAGTAGATAAGGAGTTTTATTATGCAATTTAAAGTTATTGAAAAAAGCATACTTATAGCGTTGTGTCTAACGATTTTAGTAAGTTGTTTTGATTTTTCATTCAGATGCTCAAATATCAGAAACAGAGTTTTCAGGCTACATATTCTTGCAAACTCTGATTCAACAACAGACCAAAATTTAAAACTAAAAGTGCGAGATAAAATTATTTTAGAAGGCGCGCAACTGTTTGTTGAAAGCCAAAGTTTATCTCAAACACAAAAAATAGCAAAACAAAATATCAATAGATTTTGCGAAATTGCCGAACAAGAATTAATAAAAAACGGTTGCAATATGAAAGTTTGCGCAACTGTAAAGCCTTGCTATTTTAACACAAGAACTTATGATAATGTAACACTTCCGGCAGGAGTTTATGATGCTTTGCAAATTAAAATAGGAGAAGCAAAGGGGAAAAATTGGTGGTGCGTTGTGTACCCGTCACTTTGCGTGCCTGCTTCAACGCAAAAAATCGATGATGTACTAGAAGATGACCAGCAAAACATAGTTGAAAACAAAGATAAATATATCATTAAATTCAAATTAGTCGAGTGGTTTGAGAGTATAAAACAAGTTCTAAAGCATAATGTAGATTAAAGCATATAATAAAAACTCATCGCAAGTGTTGTCGTTTGCAAGTATTAAAATAAGCAATAAAATCATCGCTTGTTCGCTATTTTCTCCAATGAGTTTTTTCAAATCAAGCGCATTTAAAAAGCTAAAAGAACCACGTTTTTTATCTTGTGGTATTTCTTTTAGCTTTTGTTTGTTTTCGCTTTTTTCGGGCTCTGGTTTGGCTTTTTGTCGTGCTTCTAATGCTCGCTTTGTAGCCTCTTGCTCCATTCTTTTAATCTGATTATAAGAATACTCGTTCATATTCACACCTCAAAAAGCGTATTTAGTCCACTTTCTTTTAAAAGAGGCAATAATTTAACAATTTTCATAATCGATATTGCTTTGTCCACTTTCTTTTGTCTGTCATGTGATAAATGAGGTTTAAGCGCAACTAAAAGCCGAGTGTTATTATCGTCTTTGTTATTACTTTTTAATAAACTCATCATTTTCATAATATTTCCCATTTGCACAGGGTCAATTTGCATATCGCTAAACTGTGAGTTTTGCGTTTCTTGTTTGCTTTCGTTTTGTGACATAAGCGATGAAGCGAGTTGAGATATTTTTTTCATTCCATCTTCATCGCCTAATATCTGCGTGATTTTACTTGCTATATCATCCATTTTTGTTCCCAAATTTCTTGATTAAATCTTGAATAGATTTATCTGCTAGAATTTTATTCAACTTCTCTTTGTCGTTTAAAATATCATTTACCTGTCGTTTGTTTTCATCGCTTAAATTGTTGAAAATATTGTTAACAGTATCCTTATCAGCGATTTTCATCATTTCATCAAGTTTATTTTTATCTATCATTGCAAAAACACTCCCTTTGTTATATAATATGTAATAAGATTAAATTGTAGAAGGAGTATTTATGCGAATAGTAGTTTTATCAGACGCTCACGGTTATGTAAAACCTATCGAAAAAGCCATTGAAAAATCTAAACCGGATGTGGTAATATTCTGCGGCGACGGTGCTTCAAGAGCAGAAGACATAAGTTATTTATACCCTGAAATCAAGTTTTATTTTGTAAAGGGTAATTGCGACCCACTGGTAGATTTTCCAACACAACTTGAAGAAAAAATCGGCTCAAAAAGATTTTTTATAACCCATGGGCATTTGTATGAAGTAAAATATACTTACGATAAAGTTATACAAGCGGCAAAAGCGCGAGGGGTAGATATACTTCTTTTTGGTCATACTCACAGTGCCTTAAATTTGTATCAAGATGGTTTATATATTATGAATCCCGGCTCTTGCGTGTCGCCTGATACAGGCAGACCAACCTATGGGTTTATTGATATAGTAGGCGACAAAATAGTAACAAATATTGTAGAAATATAAAAAAGACTGATTATCAAATGATAATCAGTCTTTTGCTTTTTAGTCAACAACAACTGTGCCATCTTCTTTAATAGTAATTGTCATATCATCTTTAACGTAGTCTAAAAACTCATCGCCAAGACAGTCAATAACAGGCATATTAACATCTTCAACCCAAACATCAGCAAGTACAGCGCCTGCTGCAGCGAGCGAGTCAATATGATTAGCAAATAGCATACAAGCAGGTTGGCGTTTCATAGCGCAAGCACAATAAAGTACCAAACCACCGGTAGTTGAACCAATTGTTTGTGGAAGCACAAGCGCCTTTCCTGCTAACTGTTTGCCAAATAAATCTTTGTTGTTTTGGTCGTTGCAAGTAGCAGTTTTATCGCCAAATTGCAATGCTTTTTGCAAAGAAGCAAGTGTATTAAAACCTTCTTTTGTTACAACTGCTTTTGCGCTAACAACACCAGGGGTAACAATTCTGCCTTTAAATTCTTTCATCTTTATTTACCTCCTTTTGTGATTTGCACAAGAATCTCATCATCGGTATAATAACGAGCAGTTGTGTATGTACGAAGTTTGTTAGAAGAAGTAATAACCGGCATTTTTGCACAAAGCGGATTATTCATATACATAAGCGGACAAATGTATGAAACAATAACACCGGTTGCTTTAAGTCTTTCAGCATAATCGGTTTTATTAAATTCTTCAATAACTTTAGGTGGTGCAGTAAACACAGTAGGAATAACAACTTTTTTGTTTCCGTAATTATTCAAAGCGCTTTCAACCTTGTCTGTCCAGTCTTTAAGTTGTTGCAAACTCATATGAGGGCAACCCATAAAGCAAAGTTTAGGTTTAGCGTCAGGATTCTTCCAAATCATAGGGTAGTTTGCTTTAACTCTTTCGAGTTCAGCATCGTCAATAATATACTCTTTAGCATCGTCTTTAATAAGGTCTTTGCCTTGTTCTTTTGCTTCAGGAGTTAAATTATCAATGTGATAAAGACCAACCGCGCCGTTAGAAGCAGTAGCCGCGCCAAAATCTTTAAGATAAGTACAAGCCTCGTCATCTAACTCGTCGCCAATCCATTTATCAAGACCAATTATATAAGGAACATCTTCCATAACTTTCATACCAATAGCCGAACCTAAAAGTTGCGCTTCAGGTTTTTTGGTAGTTTCGATTTTTATAACCCAACTAGCGCGTCTGCCTTCATCAGTAAGCAAACCAAAGTAAGGAACATAACCAACAATAGAACCCATAATATCAATAATACCGGAGTTTCTGTTACATCTAGCGCCGAGCACAGAGTTTGCATAAACTACTGCAGAAGATTCAGCCCAGGAAAGAATATCGCCTTTTTTAGGTTTGTTACCAACTTCGTCCATATAACAAGCGCAAGTAAAAGCGTCTTTGTCCATAAGACCAAGTTTGTTTAATTGGTCTTCATAAAAATCTTGTTTGTTATACATAAACTTATTGAAAACCAACTTTTGCAAAAGGTTAGCAGGAACATTTTTATCAAGTGGTCTAGGGTCAACTGAAAACTTTTGTCCTGATGCAACACCTTCGTCAATAATTTGTTGCATTAAATCATAAACAGGGCTCATAACACCAAGACCAAAAGAAGTAACTAAATGGTTGAATTTTGATGTAACTTTAACCATTTTTTCTGCTTCAAATGCCTCGCCATACAAAACAAGAGTTTTCATAACTTTGGCAAGAGTTTCGCCTCTTTTACCATCTAAAATCTCTTTTTGAACTTTAGTTAATTTCATAAGACAAATCCTTTCTATAACTTCATAGCAGTATCCCAAGCCTGCCAGATAACAGTTCTTAAATTACCAACTTTTTTAGCATCGCCAACAACATGAATATGTCTGCCTTTTGTTGCAATAGGGCTTGGAGTATAACCAATTGAAAGAATAACATTATCAGTTGGAATTTCAATAGTTTTACCATCTTTGTCAGTAGCAATAACACTTGTTTTGGTAATCTCTTTAACTTTAGTTTCAAGATATGTAGGAACTTTATTAGCCTTAAAGAAATCTCTTAAATAACTTGAGTTTGCCAAACAAATACCTTTGCCGATGATTAAATCATCTCTCATCTCAATAATAGTAGGTTTTTTACCTTGTAAATAAAGTTCGTAAGCAATTTCACAACCTGTAAGGCCACCGCCGATAATTGTTACATTTTCGCCAACTTCTTGTTTGTTAAGCAAGAAATCGGTAGCCTCAATACAAAGGTTACAACCGTTAACATTAAGTTCGTTTGCTTTAGCGCCTGTTGCCACAACAATTTCATCAAATCCTTGTAATTTATAAGGGTCGATAACGCGCTTGTTCAATTTAACAGTTATTTCTTTATGTCTTTTAATTTCACGCTCATACCAAGCGATTAACTCTTTATCTTTTTCTTTGTAAGAAGGAGCAGCGGCAGCAATAAACACACCGCCTAATTTATCAGACATTTCAAAAATAGTTACTTTGTGGCCACGTTTCGCACAAACAATAGCGGTTTCCATACCACCGATACCACCGCCGATAATAGCGATGTTTTTCTTTACCTTTGCAGGTTTAATCTTGTATTTTTTAGACTGCATTGTTTGTGGATTAATAGCACAACGAGCAAGGCCCATAGTATCGCCAAAATCCTGGTCGTTAGCCGAACCTTTGTAACTTGCAAAGTTAAAACAACCTGCATGGCAACAAATACAAGGTTTAATATCCTCGATTCGCTCGTCAATAAGTTTTGTAATCCACTCGCCATCTGCTAAAAATTGTCGTGCTACGCCAACACCGTCAATTTTTCCTTCACTGACTGCCTTTGCGCCTGTTTCCATTTCCATTCTACCTGCGCAAACAACAGGAATATCAACAAACTTCTTAATGTGAGCAACATCATCTAAATTACAGTTTTGAGGCATATACATAGGTGGGTGAGCCCAATACCATGAATCATATGTACCATTATCAGCGTTAAGCATATCATAACCTGCGTCTTGCAAGTATTTAGCAGCTTTTTCACTTTCTGCCATATCTCTGCCGATTTCGGTATATTCCTCGCCTGGTAAAGCACCAACGCAAAAATCTTTAACCTTTGATTCAACAGAATATCTCAAAGAAACAGGGTAATCTTTGCCACAAGTTTCTTTAATTGCCTTGACAATATCGGTAGCAAAACGATATCTGTTTTCAAAAGAGCCACCATATTCATCGGTTCTTTTATTAGTATAAGGAAGTGTAAACTGGTCGAGCAAATAGCCTTCGTGAACAGCGTGAACTTCAACACCGTCAACCCCTGCCTCTTTACACATCTTTGCAGTTTTAGCAAAAGCCTCAACAATTTTTTTAATATCTTTAACTTTCATTTCAGGGCAGGTGATTTTATCCGACCAACGAGAAGGCAATTCACTAGGACTTGCAAGTTGAGCCGAAGTGTCAATAATAGGCTTTGCAATTGTGCGAAGCACAGGGTTTTTATGAAGTGGAACAATGTGATTAGTAATAGCCCAACTTCTACCCATACCTGCAGTAATTTGTACAAAAAGTTTAGCGCCTGTTTTATGAATTTCATCCATAAAAACTTTTAAATCTTTAAACATTTTTTTGTTTTGATAAAGCCACCTATTACCCAAGGTATCGCGAATAGGTGCAATACCAGGAATAATAAGGCCAACATTGTTATTAGCGCGCTCTAAAAAGAATTTAGCTGCTTCTTTGTCAAAATGGTTAGGCTCCATCCAACCAAAAAGAGAAGTGCCGCCCATAGGGCACAAAACAATTCTATTTTTTATTTCAACATTGCCTATTTTCCAAGGAGTAAACAAAGAATCGTATTTTTTATCCATAATTAGACCTTCCTTTAATATTTTAACAGTATAATTATATATCACAAATTTGCAAGTGTCAAGCAAACCAACGCTTTTTTAACAAAAATAAAAAACGGGTAGAAAACTCTACCCGTTTAAAAAACTAATTATTTTAAAATAATGTTAAGTGCGAAACAAACCATAACAACTACCATAAACAAAACAGCAATATATTTAGTCCATTTAGCGAGAACAGCATCAACTGCTTTAGCCTTACCTTTTGATAAGAATGTATCAGCGCCACCAGAAATAACGCCTGAAATACCTTTTCTTCTACCTTCTTGTAAAAGAACAACAGCAATGATAACTAAAGCTAAAACAATAAGAACACCGCCGAGTACATAATCATACCAATTCATAATATTCGTTCCTTTCGTACATAATTAGTAAACAACAGATGTATTTTAACATAGATTTTATAAAAATACAAGTATTTTTTCAAAATAAGTTAAAATAACAAGAATTACATTAATTTTTTAAGTCTTTCATTAACTTCGAGCAAGAATTCCTCAGTGTTAACCTTTTTCTTGTTTTCTAAAGTTGAGAGGAGATAAAGGTCACCTGTCATAATGCCTTCTTCAATAGTTTGAATAGTTGCTTTTTCAAGATTATCAGCGAATTTAACCAAATCAGGAGTGTTATCAAGTTCGCCTCTTTTACGTAGCGCGCCTGTCCAAGCAAAAAGTGTAGCAACAGAGTTTGTTGAAGTTTCTTCGCCTTTTAAGTGTTTGTAATAGTGACGTTGAACAGTGCCGTGAGCCGCCTCATATTCATAAACCCCATCAGGAGAAACGAGAACAGAAGTCATCATAGCGAGAGAACCGTAAGCAGTTGCAACCATATCACTCATAACGTCGCCATCATAGTTTTTACAAGCCCAGATATAACCGCCATCTGAACGAACAACTCTAGCAACAGCGTCATCAATAAGTGTGTAGAAATATTCAATACCAGCCGCATCAAATTTTTCTTTATACTCATTTTCAAAGATTTCAGCAAAAATGTCTTTAAATCTATGGTCGTATTTTTTAGAAATAGTATCTTTAGTAGCAAACCATAAATCTTGTTTCATATCAAGCGCATAGTTAAAGCAACTTCTTGCAAATGAAGCAATTGATTTATCTGTATTATGTAGCCCTTGAATAATACCAGAAGTGCCTTCCATATTGTGAATAAGTTGTCTGGTTTCGTTACCATCTTTATCTGTGCAAACGAGTTCGCATTTTGCGCCTTCCGGAACTTGCATTTCAGTATTTTTATAAACATCACCATAAGCGTGACGAGCAATACAAATAGGCTTTGTCCAAGTAGGAATAAAAGGAGTAATACCTTTAACTAAAATAGGAGTTCTAAAAACAGTACCATCTAAAATAGCACGAATAGTACCGTTAGGAGATTTCCACATCTCTTTAAGATTATATTCAGGCATTCTAGCAGCGTTAGGAGTGATAGTAGCACACTTAACAGCAACACCATATTTTTTAGTAGCCTCGGCAGAATCAAAAGTAACTTGGTCGTTAGTTTCGTTTCTGTAAACAAGACCTAAATCATAATATTCAGATTTCAAGTCAACATAAGGGAGAATAAGAATATCTTTAATCATTTGCCAGATAATTCTGGTCATCTCATCTCCGTCCATCTCAACGAGAGGGGTTTTCATTTCAATTTTGCTCATAATAAAATTCCTTTCCAAATATGTTAATCGACAAATTCAATGCCGTTTTCATAACTCATTGATTTAATTCGGGCTAATGATTCGCAACGAATGCCATAGTCTTCTCTAATGATTTTTCCGCCTTCTTGAAAAGCCTTTTCAATAACAATGCCGGCGCCAACAACTTCAGCGTTTGCGGCTTTTACAAGGTTGATAAGACCGATAAGCGCATTTCCTTTTGCCAAAAAGTCATCAATAATTAAAACTCGCTCGCCTTCGTGCAAAAATTCTTTTGAAAGCATAATATCATATGTAGTGCCATGAGTAAACGATTCAACTTGAGAAGTATAAACATCGCCTCTAATGTTTTTAGTTTTGTTTTTCTTTGCAAAAACAACAGGCACATCAAAATATTGTGCAACGATACAAGCAATACCAATACCCGATGCCTCAATAGTCAAAATCTTGTCAATTTTCTCATTCTCGTAAAGCCTTTTAAATTCTTTGCCAACTTCATTCATAAACTTAACATCAATTTGATGGTTAACAAATGAATCAACTTTAAGAATATTGCCAGGCGCTACATGACCGTCTTTAAGAATTTTTTCTTCTAATGCTTTCATAGTCCTTTACTCCGAAAAATAAATTATTCAACTAATTTTATCAAATTTTGTAGTAAAAATCAATACATATTTTAATATTTTTAATATTATTTATTATTATTTGACAAAGTGTTTAAATTGGGTTAAAATTAAATAAACAACAAATGAAAAAAGGGGACATTTTTATGAGAAAAATAAGCAGTATAATTTTGTGCTTGATTATCATTGTTTTATCTTTGTCAAGCCTATCTGTCAGCGCGCAAACATTTTATTCTCGTGTTTATAGTAATGACGGAAAAGAAGTGTTTTCTTATGAGGTTGATACTGCAGACTCTCGCAAGGGAATTCAAAAATGTTTTGACTATATAAAAAATCTTGAAGATGATGAAATTTACACAGTTGTGCTTGATAAATCTACCTATCATATTGGCGGTTCATTAGATATTTATGGCAACACAACTTTTGACCTTAATGGTTCAACAATTCGCCGTGCAGATGAAACCTGTCCTTCTTTGCTTAGGTTTGGCAGAGGCTCTGAAACTCATTATGGATATGATGGTTTTAAAAATGTTACTGTGAAAAACGGTACTTTTGATGCAGCAAGACTAAATAATGTTTCAATGGTGCGTTTTGCCCATGCTCAAAACGTTGTTTTTGATAGCGTTGATTTTAGAAACACTGTCAAAACAAACCATATGTTAACCTTTGCCGCTTGTGATGGTGTTGTTATAAATAATTGTGGTTTTTATGATATGGATACAACAGGACTTTCACTTGCATCAAACTGCGAGGCAGTTCAAATTGATATTTTAAGAGAAGGGCATTTCACATATCCTGCACAAGATTTTACTCCTGTTAAAAATGTAAAAGTCACTAATTGTACATTTAAAAATCTTGGTAGGGGACTAGGTACGCATAGCGCAGTATCAGGGCATTATTTTGAAAATATGGAGTTTTCAAATAATACTTTTGAAAACATAATTGGTTATGCAATTAAAACAGTAAATTATCGCAATTCAGTAATTTCGAATAATATAATAAAAAACTGTGGTAGTGGTATTTTTGTTGGTAATATGACCAACAAAGGTTGTGGCAATTTTTATGAAGCATTCAGACCAACTGATGAAATTAATAGCAATGCAAATATAACAATTGAAAACAATAAAATCGAAGTAGTAGATAGTGATTATACTTCATTGGCGTTTGGCATTCAGATTTTAGGAAAAGTTGTAACCGCGAGTGATAAAAAAGATGTTGTAGGGGATTACAGAATAGGTTGGTTTAGAATTTTAAACAATGAAATCACATCTTCTGTTTCAAAAAAATCTTATTATGGCATTTGGTTGCAAGGAGTAAAAGGCAATGCAAAAGATACAGGGTATGATGCAATTGTAACTAATAACTCATCGCTTTATTTCGGCAACAAAAACAGTAAAACTATTTATGGAATAAGGCTCGAAGATTCAGATGGTATAACACTTGATAGCAATGAATCTTATGATACAAACACAAAAACGCCTGTGCTTAATTCTGGCGTTTATGCAACGAGTATAAAAAATTTGCAAATATCGAATAATAATTTTAAAAACACAAAGTCTTTTGGTATAAAGTTTGATAAAGTAACAAACGGCTCTGTTTATAAAAACGTAGTTTCAAATACAGGCAACAATGCGATTTATGTAAATACAGGTTGTTCGAATTTTAATCTTACAAATAATACTGTTTCAAAATCAAAAGGCTATGGTATTGTTGCAAATTCTTCAACAAAAAGTTATGATATTTCAAAAAACACCATTTCAAATACAAAAGGCTATGCGCTTTATTTAAAAGGCAATTCTGATTTTGATAATGTTTCGTCAAACTATATTTACAATGTTAAAACCTGTGGAGTTTATATGAATTCAACCGCAAAAGTCGGCAATATAAATGAAAATATTATTGATATAAATTCATCAACCAAAAGCGCAATTCATATAAATGATAAAGCATCTGTAAAAAATATTAAAGGCAATAAAATCAATACAAAAACTAAAAAGAATTCTAAAAAATTGGTTGTAAAATGCAAAAATGGAATTCAGATTTCGAGTAAAAAATGCGCTATTAGGCAGATTTCTAATAACACCATTAAAAAGTATAAAAATAAAGCAATTTTAGTTACTGCTAGTAGTAGAAAACCAAAAATATCAAAAAATAAAGTATAATGCCAAGAAAAAGTCGATTCATATATCGACTTTTTCTTGATTTTATGGTATAATACTATCAAATATTTGGCGAAAGGTCTTTGTTAATTTATGTGGTATAAAGAAAGTGTTTTTTATCAAATTTATCCTTTGGGTTTTTGTGGCGCACCTCATCAGAATGATGGCGTTGTAAATAGCAGAATTTTAAAGGTTAATAGTTGGATAGAGCATATCAAAAACTTGGGTGCTAATGCAATATACTTCAGCCCTGTCTTTGAAAGCGATGCTCATGGATATGATACAAGAGATTATTTAAAAATTGACTGTAGATTAGGCACAAACGATGATTTTAAAGCAGTTTGTGATAATCTTCATAAAAATGATATAAAAGTAGTTTTAGACGGCGTTTTTAATCATGTTGGCCGTGGATTTTGGGCGTTTTTAGATGTTAAAGAGAAAAAGTGGGATAGTCAGTATAAAGACTGGTTTATTATTAATTTTGATGGCAATAGCGCTTATAATGATGGCTTTTGGTATGAAGGCTGGGAAGGGCATTTTGAACTTGTAAAACTAAACCTTAAAAACCCACAAGTAGTTGATTATTTAATAGACTGCGTTAAAAAATGGGTAGAATGGTTCGATATAGATGGACTTCGTTTAGATGTTGCATATTGCCTTGATGAAGACTTTTTGCGCCGTCTTAAATTTGAGTGCAAAAATATAAAGCCTGATTTCTTTGTTTTAGGCGAGATGCTTCACGGCGATTATAATAGACTTGTAAATGATGAAATGCTTGATAGTTGCACAAATTACGAGTGTTATAAAGGACTATTTTCAAGTTTCAATTGTATGAATATGTTTGAGATAGGGTATAGCCTAAATCGTCAGTTTGGCGCAGAAAATTGGACGCTTTATAAAGGAAAACATTTGATGTGCTTTGCCGATAATCACGATGTTGAAAGACTTGCAAGTGTTTTGACAAATGAAAATCATTTAAAGCCACTTTATGGACTTTTATTCTCAATGCCTGGTATTCCTTGTGTTTATTACGGAAGCGAATGGGGAGCAAAAGGTAAAAAGAGCGATGGCGATAATGCACTTCGAGTTAGTTTTGAAGCGCCTGAAAATAATGAACTTACAGAGTTTATTTCAAAATTAGCACAAGCGCATAAAAATAGCGTTGCGCTTAAATATGGCGATTATAAAACCTTGTTATTAACGAATAAACAGTATGTTTTTGAGCGTCAAGCAGAAGGCGAGAGAGTAATTATTGCTATTAATGCCGATGGCGAAAATTTTGTAGCGCATTTTAATGCTAACGCAGGTTGCGGTGCTGACTTGATAACAGGCGAAAAACACGATTTCGGCGCAGGAAGTAACCTACCACCTTATTCAGTTTCATACTGGAAAATATAAAATAAAAAGCGAAAGCCCTGTCTTGCTAGACAGGGCTTTATCTTTATTTATAAAATCTATTAAAAATTATATGTAAAGATATTGCTTTGTAAACAATTATTCAGCGTCAGCCTCTTCAGCCTCTTTTTGTTTAGCAAAACATTCGCTGCAATAAACAGGGCGGTCCTCACGTGGCTCAAAAGGAACTTTAGCCTCTCCACCGCAAGCAGCACAAGTAGCTGTGTACATTTGTCTTGCAGCTTTAGAAGCAGCCTTTCTAGCATCACGGCACGCTTTACAACGCTGTGGCTCATTAACAAAGCCTTTAGCCTCATAAAACTCCTGTTCACCAGCGGTAAACACGAACTCTTGACCGCACTCTTTACATACTAGGGTTTTGTCTTCAAACATGGGTTATACCTCTCTATAATTATTTACCTACCAAATAGGCATATATTTTAAAACCAAATGGTTTTAATTCCTTTATTTTAATTTCTTTCTCATTCTTTGAATGGCGTTATCAACTGATTTTTGAGAAATTCCCAATTTATCAGCAATTTTTCCATAAGAATAACCTAATAAATATAAATCCAAAACATCGCGTTCAATACTTGAAAGACGCTCTGCAATTTTTTGTTTCATTAATAAAACATTTTCTTTAGAAATCAAAACTGCTTCAGGATTTTCATTCGATTTACCTTGTAATTCATAATTATCTTCAATAAAAACCAAAGCAGATTTAGGAATTTGTTTTTTGGTTAAAGACTTTCTAACAGCGGTTAGAATATTCCTATCAATACAAAGGTAGGCAAAAGTTGAAAAAGAAGTGTCAAAATTATTTTCATAATGTTTAACAGCGTTCAAAAGACCAATAAAACCCTCTTGAACTAAATCTTCAAAATCAATTCCACTATTTTCATAAACTGATGCTCTTTTCCTAACTGTGAAAAGGTAACGAGCGATTAAAACGCTATACGCCTCATCGTCTCCAATTCTGCAAAGAGCAATAAGTTTTTCATCATCTAATGAATGAATTTTACTTTTCATAAAAATATATAATTCTCGCAATTTATAATTATATATTAATGATAATCTTTTTAGAAGCAAAAGTCAAGCCTATTCACAGTTATTTGTACAATATTTTTAAAAAATCATCAAAATTTTTGTGCAAAACGTCAAGAAATTAACCTGTTTTTTAGTAAACTTAATAAGTTTTTCTCTTTTCTAGAAACCTGAACTTGTGTTAGTCCTAGAATTTTTGCAGTTTCTACTTGCGTTTTGTCTTTGAAAAAACGCAGCAAAACAATTTGCTTTTCTATTAATTCCAACTTTTCAATTGCCTGTAAAACTGCAATTTTATTAATGGTTTTTTCTTCGATTTCGCAAAAAACTTTTTGATGTATGCCTTCTTCAGTGTCTAGCGATTTTATTTGCATAGATGCATTTAATGCTTCAACAACTTCTTCCGGCGAAACATTTAGTTTTTGAGCAATTTCATTAATAGTTGGCTCTTTATTATTTTCTTTTTTCTGCTTTTCAATTTCTTTTCTAGCATTTATTGATAAAGTTTTAAGCGACCTGCTGATTTTAATAGGGTTATTATCTCTAAATAACTGTTTTATCTCGCCTAATATTATAGGCACTGCATATGTAGAAAACTGAAACCCTTTGCTTTCGTCAAATCTTTTAGCCGCTTTTACAAGACCTATACAACCTTGAGAAAAAAGGTCATCATATTCAATGCCTTTATTTTTCATTTTATGGCAACAAAGATGAACTAATTTAAGGTTGTTATTTACTAATTCTTCATAACTCATTTGCTGTTAATTTGCTTGTAAAAAGTAACTGTTGTGCCTTTATTAACAGTTGAACTAACGCGAATTTTATCAGTAAAAGACTGCATAACTGCAAAACCTAAACCTGCTCGCTCGCTACCACCTGTTGTAAATAAAGGTTCCATAGCCGCTTTAACATCAGGTATTCCGCAACCTTTATCACGAATTTTAATCTGCACTCGGTTGTCTGCAAGAATTTTTGCAGATATATAAATATCGCCGGAACTTTCTTTGTATGCGTGAACAATGCAGTTAGTAACTGCTTCGGAAACCGCTGTTTTTATATCTGTAATTTCTTCTAATAGTGGATCTAACTGCGAAACAAAAGCGCCAACTGCAACTCTTGCAAAACTCTCATTCATACTTTTTGCAGGTAACTGCATTTTAAAATAATTAACAACTTTCATCGTGTCTGTTCCTTTCTATTTTTGCAAGTCTATCCATACCGGCAAGTTTTAACACCCTTAATGTGTTAGGCGATGGATTTTTTATTGTAACTTCGCCACCGTTTGTCTTCATCAGTTTATATCTGCCCATAATAAGCCCAATTCCTGAACTATCCATAAATGTAACATCAGAAAAGTCCAAAACAAGAGTTTTAACATTTGAATTTTCAATTTCAAAGTCAATTTTTTCTCTTACCGATTTTGCACTATGATGGTCAATTTCGCCGTCAAGCCGAGCAAATAAAGTTTCATCAGTTTGATTAATTTCACATTCCATAATTTTTCCTCCTAAATAAAAAAATAAAAGCTTGTACCATAATGATACAAGCTTTTTGTTAAATACTTTGTCGATTTTTGTTTTAAGATTCTAATTCTTTTAAAGCGCTTGAGCAAAGATAAAGTGAGCCACAAATAACAAAGTCTTCATTAATGCTTTTTAGTTTGTTTATTGCGTCACTTAAACTATCGCAAGAGATAACTTCTTTACAATATTTTTCTGCCATTTGTTTTAATTCATCGGCAGAAATTGAGCGAGGATTAGAAACAGTAACAGTATAAATCTTTTTAAAAAGCGGAGCAATTTGCGATAAAACTGAATCTATATCTTTATCTTTCATCATACCGATAATAGCGCTCGGTTTATCAAAATATTTTTCAATATATGTCTTTAACGATTTAACACCGTCAGGATTATGAGCGCCATCTAATAAAATTTTCGGCTTTTTTGAAAATAATTGCAGTCTAGCAGGGAAGTAAGAATTTTCAAATCCATTTATAATGTTTTCGTTACTTACATTAAGACCACTTATTTCAATTGCTTTAATTGCAGTGAGTGCATTATATTTTTGCACTTCACCGGGGATTTTAAGCGTAAACTCTAAATCTTTATATTTAACTTTGTCACCACAAATATCTTCTTTTAAAACCAAAATGTCATCTTTATTTACAATAGTAAGATTTGAATTTCTACTCTCGCAAATTTCACTAATCTTTTGAAAAACTTCCGCTTTTTGAATAGGGTAGATAACAGTAGGACAATTTTTCTTTATAATTCCACCTTTTTCAAAAGCAATTTGCGATAAAGTATCACCTAAATATTCAGTGTGGTCAAGCGAAATAGAAGTAATTACACTGCAAAGCGGATTTTTAATAACATTAGTCGAATCAAGTCTGCCGCCAAGACCTACTTCAAGTACAACCACATCGCAGTTGTTTTCATAAAAATAAAGCATACCAATAGCGGTAACAATTTCAAATTCGGTAGGAATTTCGTCTTTTGGATAAGTGTCAACAACTGCTTTGATTTTTTCAACAGTTTTTATCAAATCACTTTCAGAAATCATTTCATTGTTTATTTGAAAACGCTCTCTAAAATCAATAATATATGGCGAGATAAACATACCAACTCTATATCCTGCGTCTTTTAAAATATTAGCGCAGTAGCAAGATGTTGAGCCTTTACCGTTAGTACCTGCAATGTGAATAAATTTTAATTTGTCTTGTGGGTTACCAAGGTCTGAAAGTAGTTTCGTAATTCTTGTAAGCCCAAGTTTAGAGCCAAAAAGCAAAAACGAATCTATATAATCAGTAACTTCTTTATAAGTCATTATAATCACCAAAATCTATTATACATAAAATATAATATTATTTCAATAAAAAAACCACAGATTTCTCTGTGGTTTAATTCTTAATAATTATTCAGCTTCAGCGTAAACGCTAACTTTCTTTCTGCCTGCGCCAAAGTTTTCAAATTTAACTTTACCGTCAACTTTAGCAAACAAAGTATCATCTTTACCCTTGCCAACGTTTGTGCCTGGGTGGAAGTGAGTACCTCTTTGACGAACAAGAATGTTACCTGCTAAAACGAATTGACCGTCAGCTCTTTTAAGGCCAAGTCTTTTTGATTCAGAATCTCTACCGTTTTTAGTAGAACCAACACCTTTTTTGTGTGCGAATAATGTAATATTAACTCTAATCATTAGTGTAAACCTCCGTTATAAATTTCAATTTTTCCAACATACTCATTTTTAAGCTCACTCATATGAAGTTTAAGCCCTTCGATAATCAAATCTGAATTTTCATTAGGATTATCAATGATTATTTTTAAATAACCATCATCAACACTCACATCAGCGGTTAAATTAAGCACATCGGTAATGGTATTTGCAGTTAAGATAACTGCCGAGGAAACAGCCGAGCAAACAAGTTTGCCTAAACTGTCTTTTTCATTCATAGTAGAATGACCACTTACCTCAAATCCTTTGAAATGTTCCTTTTCAGTATAAAGAACAAACTTTGTCATAATCTTATTCAGCTTCTTTTTCAGCTGGATTAAGAGTCTTGTTAACAGTAGCTTTAGTACCGATAGCAAGGATTTCAACCTTTGTATATGGTTGTCTATGACCGAGCTTTCTTTTTTCGTTTTTCTTTGGTTTGTAAGTGAAAACAGTGATTTTCTTATCTTTACCTTGTTTTAACACTTTAGCACCAACAACTGTTGTTAAGTAAGGAGTGCCTACTTTAGTAGTTTTGCCGTTGCTTGTGTACAAAACTTTGTCGAAAATTACATTTTCGCCTTCAGCTACATCGATTTTTTCGATAAACACTACATCGCCTTTTTCAACTTTGTACTGCTTACCACCAGTTTCAAAAATTGCGTACATAATCTTTCTTCCTTTATATTAGACTCGCTACTATAGGGCGGGGAATAAACCCACTTTTTATAATGCCCCTAATATGCGGCTTGAATATTTTATCACAAACACATATAAATGTCAACACTTTTTTATAAAAACTTTCAAATTTAAAAATAATTGACATTTTACTAATAAAGTTATAAAATAATATGTAAATAATATATTCAAAACGGAGAGAAATATGGATATTTTAAAAAAGTTACAAGAAGAGTTTAAATTAAAAAGTTCACAAGTTGAAAATACAGTGAAGTTAATTGATGATGGAAATACAATTCCATTTATCGCTCGTTATCGTAAAGAGATGACGGGTTCACTTGATGACCAAACAATTCGTGAATTAAATGATAGATTAGTTTATCTTCGTAATATGGACGAGCAAAGAGAAAAAATCATTAACACAATTGATGAGCAAGGCAAACTTACAGATGAGTTGAAAGAGCAAATTGAAAATGCTGAAACTTTAACAGAACTTGAAGATATTTATCGTCCTTACAGACCAAAAAGAAAAACTCGTGCTTCAGTTGCTAAAGAAAAAGGTCTTGAGCCACTATCACAGTTTATTTATGATGGCGAATGTGATGAGGCGCAAGTTTTAGCAAAAGCCGAGGAATTTATTGATAGTGAAAAAGGCGTTGAAACAGTTGAAGACGCTATCGCCGGTGCTAAAGATATTATTGCAGAAAACATTTCGGATGATGCAAATATAAGAAAACGCCTTAGAGTTGTTATGAATGAAAGCGCAGCGCTTGTTTCAAAAGGCGCAGGCGAAGACCTTTCTGTTTATGAAATCTATGCAGAATTTTCAGAAAGCGTTAAAAAAATTCCTGGGCATAGAATTCTCGCAATTAATCGTGGCGAGAAAGAAGGCTTTTTAAAGGTTAATATTGAATTTGATATTGATAAAGCATTAAATATTGTTAAATCAAACCATGTTAAAAATGATAGTTACTGTGGTAAGTTAGTAGTTGAAGCAGCAGAAGACGCGTATGATAGACTTATCTTCCCATCAGTTTCTCGTGAGATAAGAAGCGAGTTGACTGAACGTGCGTCAGATTCTGCTATTAAGGTATTTTCGCTTAATCTTCGTCAATTGCTCCTTCAACCACCGGTTAAAAATAAAATAACAATTGGTTTAGACCCAGGGTATAGAACAGGTTGTAAAGTTGCAGTTGTAGATGGCACAGGTAAAGTGCTTGATACAGGTGTAATTTATCCTGTACCACCTCATTCAAAAGTAGCAGAAGCAAAGGCAATTATTAAAAATTTTGTTAAAAAATATAATGTTGACTGTTTTGCAATTGGTAATGGTACTGCTTCTCACGAAACAGAAGAATTTGCGGCAGATGTAATTCGTGAACTTGACTGTGGTGTAAGTTATATGGTAGTTTCAGAGGCAGGCGCGTCTGTTTATTCTGCTTCAAAACTCGCTGCAAAAGAATTTCCTGATTATGATGTATCTTTGCGTTCTGCAGTTTCAATTGCTCGTAGGCTTCAAGACCCACTCGCAGAACTTGTTAAAATAGACCCAAAAGCAATCGGTGTTGGTCAGTATCAACACGATATGCCACAAGCACAATTATCCGGCGCTTTAGATGGTGTTGTTGAAAGTTGTGTAAATGAAGTAGGCGTTGACCTTAATACTGCCTCTGCACCACTTTTAAGTAGAATTGCAGGTATTAATGCAACTGTTGCAGGAAATATCGTGGCATATAGAGAGGAAAACGGCGCTTATAAATCAAGAGCGGCGCTTAAAAAAGTGCCAAAACTCGGACCTAAAGCGTTCGAGCAATGCGCAGGCTTCTTGCGTGTTGATGGTAAAGATGTTTTTGATAACACAGGTGTTCACCCTGAAAGTTACAAAGCGGCAGGGGAACTTATTGACCTTTGTGGCTATACCAAAGACGATGTAAAACAAGGTAAAATTATTGATTTAGCTGAAAAATTAGAAAAAATGGGCGTGTCAAATACTGCCGAAAAATTAGGTGTTGGCGTTCCAACACTTAATGATATTGTAAAAGAACTTTCAAAACCAGGCAGAGACCCTAGAGATGACCTGCCAAAACCAACTTTCAGAACAGATGTTATTTCTATGGAAAGTTTAAAAGAGGGTATGGAACTTAAAGGCACAGTAAGAAACATTATCGATTTCGGCGCATTTGTTGATATCGGCGTTCATCAAGACGGCCTTGTTCATATTTCTCAAATCTGTGATAGATATATCAAACACCCATCAGAAGTGTTAAAAGTAGGCGATATTGTTAACGTTAAAGTTATGTCAGTTGACATTGCTAAAAAGAGAATTTCGCTTACAATGAAAGGCATTTAATTATGGATTGTGAGAATTGCGCTTATTTTGCCTATGATGAAGAATATGAGGAATATTTTTGCACTGCGGTTTTAGATGAAGATGAGGTTTACCGTATATCTCAAACTAAAAAATGCCCCTATTTTCGTGATGGCGATGAGTATAAAATAGTAAGAAAGCAGAACTGATTTTATGACTAAAATTATCATTCCTGACTATTGCAATAAAATACTAAAGACATTAAAGTCCTCGGGATACGAGGGCTTTCTTGTTGGTGGATGTGTTAGAGATAGTTTAATGGGTGTTACTCCTGATGATTATGATATTACTACTAATGCTACCCCACAGGAAATGATAGAAGTTTTCAAAGATTTTAAAGTGTTTCAAACAGGACTTTCTCACGGCACAGTTACCGTTGTTGTAGATGAAATTAATGTGGAAGTAACAACTTATAGAATTGATGGCGAATATACCGATAATCGTCATCCAAAAGAGGTTTTGTTTACTAGAAATATAGCCGAAGATTTATCTCGCCGAGATTTTACTATTAATGCAATGGCTTATAATGAACAAACAGGTCTTATTGACCTTTTTGGTGGCGTTGATGACTTGAATAAAAGAGTAATCAAAACAGTAGGCGAGCCTGATAAAAGATTTTCAGAAGATGGTCTTCGAATACTTCGCGCGCTGCGTTTTGCGTCTAAATTAGGCTTTGAAATTGAAGAAGGAACCGCAAAAAGCATAATAGAAAATAAACATTTGCTTCAAAATATCTCAAAAGAGAGAATTTTTGTTGAATTTAAAAAACTTCTTTGTGGCAAAAACGTCGAGGACGTTTTATTGCAGTTTAAAGATGTAGTCGCAGAGTTTGTTCCTGAAATAAAACCTTGTTTCGATTTTAACCAGAATACAAAATACCATTGTTATGATGTTTATACCCATATTGTAAAAACCGTGTCAGCGATTCAACCTGATGTAAATTTGCGCCTTGCTGCATTTTTTCATGATATTGGCAAACCAAGTGTGTATTTTACAGATGAAAAAGGTGTAGGTCATTTTTATGGTCACAATAAAGTTTCTTCTAAAATGACAAAAGAGATTTTGGCACGTTTGAAATCAGATAATGATACAAAGAAAAAAGTTTCAACATTGGTTTATATTCACGATAGAGAAATCGCTTTAACTGAAAAAAGCGTTAAAAGATTTTTGTCAAAGTATTCAGTAGAACTTTTTAATGATTTATTAAAAATCAAAGTTGCAGACGCGAGCGCTCATGCAAAAGAATATAGAAACAGAGATGAATATATAAAATCACTTGAAAAAATACTTGAAAAAATTAGCCTTGAAGACCAATGTTTTAGTTTAAAAGATTTAAAATTAAACGGAAGAGATTTAATAGAACTAGGTTTCTCGCCTTCAAAAGAAATAGGCGATATATTGAAAAAACTTTTGTCGGCAGTTATAGATGGCAGGGTAGAAAACGAAAAAAGTAAATTAATAGATTATTTAAGGAAACTAAAATGATTTGTAATATTTGTCCTAGAAAATGTGGCGTAGATAGAGATAAAAAACAAGGCTTTTGTGGTGTAGGGGAGAATATTAAAATTTCTCGAGCAGCACTTCATTTTTATGAAGAGCCTTGTATTTCAGGCGAGTCTGGGTCTGGCACAGTTTTCTTTTCAGGTTGTAATTTAAAATGCGTTTACTGTCAAAATAAATCTATTAGAGAAGGTTTTGGCAAAGAAATTACAGTAAATAGACTTGCAAAAATATTTTTAGAACTTCAAGAAAAAGGCGCTAATAATATAAATCTTGTAACACCTGACCACTTTGCTTATTCTATTAAAGAAGCGTTAAAAATAGCGAAACAACAAGGGCTTAAAATACCTGTTGTTTATAACACAAGCGGATATTGTGATGCGCAGACCATTAAAGATTTAAGCGATGTTGTTGACATATTCTTAACTGATTTTAAATATGTTTCAAACGAAATTTCATATAAATATTCTTGCTGTAAAGACTATTTTGAAGTAGCAAAAAAAGCGCTAAATCAAATGTATTTGCAAATAGGAAAACCAATTTATGATAATCAAGGAATAATGCAAAAAGGCATAATTGTTCGTCATTTGTGTTTGCCTGAAAATACTGACGATTCAAAAAGAGTAATTGAGTATATTTATAATGAGTACAAAGATGATGTTGTGTTAAGCATTATGAATCAATATACGCCTATGGGCGAGTGCGAGTTTGATGAATTAAATAGAAAACTAACTGATGAAGAATATCAAGAAATTATTGATTTTGCATTGGATTTAGGTGTTGAAAATGCCTTTGTTCAAGAGGGCGACACTGCAGATGATTCTTTTATACCTGATTTTGATTCGTTAGTCGGTGTTTGACTTAAAGTACAAAGTGTTGTATAATGTAATATATTTTTTTAAGGAGAGAGAAAACTGAAGAATGTAATAATTATCGGAGCAGGTCCCGCGGGGCTTACTGCCGGATATGAACTTTTAAAACAATCCAGTGATTACAATGTAGTTATTTTAGAAGAAACCGATGTTATTGGTGGTATTTCTAAAACTGTTTATTATAGCGGAAATAGAATGGATATTGGTGGTCATAGATTTTTCTCAAAAGACAAAAAGGTTAATGAATTTTGGGAAGAGATTATGCCACTTCAAGGAGCGCCTGCTTTTGATGATTTGGCGCTTAATAGAAAAAAGGATTATGCAGAAAATGGTCCTGACCCAGAAAGAACTGACAGAGTAATGTTACTTCGTGATAGGGTATCGAGAATTTATTATAAAAATACATTTTTTGATTATCCTATCTCGCTTTCTTGGAACACACTAAAAGGAATGGGATTTGTAACAACTGTAAAAGCAGGATTTTCATATCTTAAATCCGTGTTCAAAAAATTACCTGAAACATCACTTGAAAACTTTTATATTAATCGTTTTGGTAAAGTGCTTTATTCAATGTTTTTTGAAGGTTACACCGAAAAATTGTGGGGACGCCATCCTAGTGAGATTTCGGCAGAATGGGGCTCTCAAAGAGTAAAAGGCTTGTCAATAACAGGCGTAATTAAAAATGCCTTTGGCAAAATCTTTTCAACAAATAAAAAAACAACCGAAACTTCGCTTATTGAGCAGTTTTATTATCCTAAATTTGGACCTGGTCAGTTATGGGAAACAGTTGCAAATAGATTCACAGAACTTGGCGGACAAATTCTTTATAATACAAAGGTTGAAAAAGTTCTTGTTGATGAAGCAAATGGTAAGGTTAAATCAGTAGTTTTTGAAAAAAACGGCAGAAATATGAAAATTGATGCAGATATTTTTATCTCATCAATGCCTATTAAAGATTTAGTAGCAGGAATTGATGCTAATAATATTCCACCTGAAGTTAAAAATGCTTCAAAAACATTGCCATATCGTGATTTTGTAACAGTTGGTTTGCTTGTTAATAAACTTAATCTTGAAAACAAAACTGATTACAAAACACTTTCAAATATCATTCCTGACTGTTGGATTTATGTTCAAGATACCAATGTAAAACTCGGTAGAATTCAAATTTTTAATAACTGGTCGCCTTATATGGTTGCAGCGCCTGAAAATACAATTTGGATAGGTCTTGAATATTTCTGTGAAGAAAATGATGATTTTTGGAACATGTCAGACGGCGAGTGCATTAATTTTGCAGTTGAAGAATTGGTTTCAATGGGCATTGTTGATAGAGATGATGTTGTTGATGCTCACAGAGAAAAAGTTAAAAAAGCATATCCTGCTTATTTTGATGGTTATCAGTATATCGACTATATAACAGAATATCTTGATAAATATAGTAATTTATACTGCGTTGGCAGAAATGGTCAACATAGATATAATAATATGGACCATTCAATGGTAACTGCGTTTAATACAGTTGAAAATATTTTGCAAGAAAAACAAGATAAATCAAATATTTGGAATGTAAATACTGAAAAAGATTATCACGAAGAAAAATAGAAAAAGCAGTGGAATATTCCGCTGCTTTTTTATTTTAGAAACTTTCATCAAAATTATATCATAATTATTTATTAATATATATTCATACTAATAGGGTTGCTTTTTATTGCAATTTTTGGTATAATTATGATGTATGTTTACATATGAAAGGATGTATTGTTATGAAGAGATTTTTTAAAACATCAATAACATTGGTTTTGGCATTATTGCTCGTGTTTTCTACTATTGTGGTAAGCGCAAATTCGAGTGAGAACTTATCAACCAATAAAACCGAGTATGAAGTTGGTGAAGATATTTTAGTAACCGCAACCGGCTCCGGAACTCAATGGGTTGGTATTTTCAGACAAGGAGAAGTACCTAGTTCAACGGTTAATTCATTTTCTTGGTATTATGTTGCAAAAGATGGCTACACTTCAGGTCAATCTTATGTTATTCAAAATGCGATAAAGAACGGTAGAGAGGATGTGACATCAAGCGGCGAATTAACAGAAGGTAATTATGCTATTCATTTATTCCGCGATGATGGTTATACAATTGTTGAAACAGTTTACATTACAATTGTTCCTGTTGATACATCTAATACAACATTTGATTTTACTGTAAATGGCGCTTCGGTGGAAGATGGTAAAACTGTAACAGTAGCTCGTGAAGATACTGTTAAAATTACTCCAAGCGCAGATGGCAAAACAGGTCAGTCTTGGGTTGGTGTGTATAGCGGTAGAGTAACTTCATTCGGCAATACATATGAATCTTACGAATATATTGAAGATATTAACGGCACCGAGTGGGACATTACAAAGCATTTGTCAGTTGGTGAAAATACTGTTGTTATGTTCGGTGATAATGGTTATGAAAGCGTATTGAAAACAGTTTATATTACCGTTTCAGCGCCTGCTTTAACTACTGATAGGTCTTACTATTCATTAGGCGATGACATTATGGTAACCGTTAATATAGTTGATGGTCAAGCGGTTGGACTTTTCAAAGCAGATTACACAAATCTTTCAGAATATATTTATAAATATGAAACATCTACTAGTGAAATAATGACTTTCAACATTTTAGATGCAGGTAAAAACGAATCTGCAGATGAACTTACTGCAGGAAGTTATAAAGTTGTTTTATTTGACCTTGATGAACAAATAATAGCATCTGTTAATATTACTATTGGCAGTGAAGTTGTTGATAGTAATAATCCGCCTGTAGTTGGTCAAAATGGTTTGCTTAAAACAGATAAAACACAATATATAGTTGGCGAACCAATTATGGTTACTGCAACCGTTAGCGAAGAACAAGCATTAGCAAAAGCGTGGGTAGGTATTGTTCCTAAAGGCGTTGTTGTTACATCTGGTGGTGCTGTTTCTTCTTATTGGTATTATGTAAATGACTCAAGATATGGTGCAGTTAACGGTCAGGCTTTTGATATTTTCAAAGGTGATGGATCGAATTCAAAATATCCAGCTTCTTATTACCCAATTACAACTGGTGATTATGATATTTACTTGTTTGCAGCAGATGGTTATGAAGTTTTAGATAAAGTTACAATTACAAGAAATGCTCCTTCTAACATTGAAACAAGTTTAAGCCTTGATAAAGCAGTTTATAAAGAAGGCGAGTGCGTTTATGTTACAGCATCATCACCAAATTATTATGCTTGGGTTGGTATCTACTCGGCAGATGTTACACCTGGCCCTGAACTTGCAGTTTATTGGTATTGGGTAGATTATGCAAATGGTATTCAAATAGATATTTTAGCAGCGGCTTTATCAAAAGAAGTATCATTTGGTTGTGGTGAATACAAAGCGGTATTGTTTAACGATGATGGTTATACAAATATCGCAGATGAAAAATATTTTACAATTGAAGCATTAGATATTTCAGACACAACATTTGATTTCAAAGTTAATGGTAAAGAGGTAGAAGATGGCGAATGTCTTGAAATCAAAAAAGGTGATAATATTACATTAACACCTTTGGCTTTTGGAGATGGAATTGGCTATTCATGGGTTGGCGTTTATAATGCACAATTAGATAAAAGTGCTGATTTTAGCCAATTTAAAGCAGTTGATAGGAAATATATTAACGTTTGCAATGGCGAAGAGTGGAACATTACATCAAATCTTGAATTAGGACAAAACACAATTGCTCTTTTCACAAATGGTGGTTATGATGCAGTCATAAAATATGTTTGGATTTTCGTTGAAAGAGCCGATGTTGTAAGCAAAGAGGTCGTTTATGAGACAACTTGTACAGAAGCAGGCGTAATTCACTATGTTTATGAAGATGGAACTGAAGAAGATGTAGTTATTTTGCCTTTAGGCCATAACTATGTTGAAAATTCTTCAACAACTGCAACACCAGACCAACTTGGTGGTTTGGTAAGAACTTGTAAAAGATGTGGCTATGTAGATGTAAGCGAAGGCATTAAATTTGATATTGCTAAAACACAACATAAAATTGAAAATGCAACTTTCACAGGTTCTGCAATAACTCCAAAAGTTACTGTTTTATTTGATGATAAAGAGTTGGTTGAAAACACCCATTTCAAAGTTGAATATTCAAACAATATAAATGTAGGAACAGCGTCAGTTAAAATCATCGGTATTGGTAATTGCACAGGCGCAGTATCAGGTGCATTTACAATTGAAAGCAAAAATATTGTTCCAACAATTAAATTATCAAAATCAACATTTGTTTATAATGGTAAAAAGCAAATTCCAGATGTAAGAGTTTCAGATGGTAAAAAGGTTTTAGGCGCTAATGATTATGATGTTTTAGTTGTTGGTGGAAAAGTTGTTGGCACTTATGAAATAACTGTAGAATTAAAAGGCAATTATTCAGGTAGTGCAACTAAAACTTATAAGATTATTCCAAAATCAACTAGCATTAAATCATTGGTTGGTTTGAAAAAGGCTATATCTGTTAAGTGGAATAAGAAAACCACTCAAACAACAGGCTATGAAATTTTGATTAGCACAAGCAAAAAATTTAAATCAAGCAAAAAATATACTGTTAATAAGTCAAAAACAACTTACAAAAAAATCGCTAAATTAAAATCAGGCAAGAAGTATTTTGTGAAAATAAGAACATATAAAACAGTTGGTAAAACAAAGTACTATTCAAACTGGTCAGCAGTAAAAAGCGTTAAGACTAAATAAAATTTAGGAGTAGAATATGAAGTTTAAATTTGTTAAAAGTGCAATTGCGTCAGCGTTGTCTTTGCTTATGCTTTTAACATGCATTCCTGCAATGTCAATAGGCATAACCGCAAGCGCGCAAACATCAGGCGTGAGCATTAGCGTTCAAAAAAGCGAAGTGTCTATAAAGATTAATAATATAGGCAAAAGCGGCGAGGCGTTGATTTATAGTTGTGATGCAAATGAATATTTTGAAACTGATAATATGACCGGTTTGAGTAATTCTATTAATCAAAATGGCAATATTGTTGGTAAATATAAATGTGCAACAACACAAACTATTACAATTAATCGTTATCATACTGATGGAACAGATAATTTGTATAGAAAATATTATCTTATTCAAAATAATAAAATTCTTGCAGGTCCTTATTATGCGCAAGATATCAAATCATTAAAATCAGTTCCTGAATTTGAAAAGCAAACTAAAAAAGGTTTGCATTTAGAAGACCATACAACCATTGAAGAAGCAAAGAAAATGGGTGTTTCAAACACTGTTATTAATATGGATTTAGGAAGCCTTATTATCGATAAATCGGTGGCGTCTAAATATAACTGCGTTGAGTTTGAAAGTAATGGTGAAACATATTTCTTTGATGCTGATTATATTCGCGCACAAGATGGTCTTATTTCTGCTTACACAAAAGAAAATATCAATGTATCATTGGTGCTTATCACATGGGCTTCTGCCGAATCAAACGGTAAATATCCTAAAGAATTGTTTTATGTAACAGGTAACCGTCAAACATGTGGTTGGAATACAAGCAATAAAAGTGGTATGAGATATTGGATTGCTGCAATGGAATTTTTGGGCAAAAGATATTCTCAACCTGATAAATATGGCCAGGTAAACAAATTCATTGTTGGTAATGAAATTGACTATACTTATGACTGGTATTTAATGCAACCAAATTATAAAAACGGAAAAGTTCAAAGACTTGATTTTGAGTTGTTTATGGAAGAGTATGCAAGAACATTGCGTCTTGCAAATATGGCTATTAAAAAATACAATTCCGAAAGTAAAGTTGTAATTTCGTTTACTCATAACTGGGCAGAAAGTTGCTTAACAAGTTATGGTTATTCGTCAACAAACCAAAATACCCTTCGTTATAATTCATATGCACCAAAAGATATTTTAGATTGGATGAGTTATCACGAAAAAGCGCGTGGCGATTATGACTGGGGCATTTGTGGCCATCCATATGCAATTGGAACAACTCCTTCAAACCCATTAAAAACAGATATGGACCCACCGGGCGCTGCAAAACCAATCACAGGTAATTATAAAACATCGCCTTGGATTACAGTAGCAAACCTTGAATTATATCAACAGTATTTTGAACAACCTGAAAATAAATTCAATGGAAAAGTAAGAGAAGTTTCTGTTATTGAAGGTGGCGTTTGTAACATTGCAAAAGAAAATGCTACCGCGTCAGCGTACAAACAAGCAATTGAAGAACAAGCAGGTACAATTGCTCAATTATATTACAGAGCGGCTTTGCTTGATTGTGTAACAGAAGTTTCTTATTTTAGAATATATGACTTGGATAGCGCATCTTTAAGACTTGGGCTTAAAGAAGCAGATGGCACTTTAAAACCTTCATATAATGTATGGAAATATGTTGATACAAATATGAGTTTTAATTATGCTAACAAGTATTTGCACAGAATAGACTGGAAAGGCAATGCAAAATCATATAAAGATATAATAGATAGAGTTAACTCGGGTTTTGACTGGAAATCTGCTTGGGATGAATCTAAAATTATTCGTAGAATGTTACCGGTTGAAGATGATGATATTTCAATTAAAACCGATAAAACAAGTTATTCTTCTAATGAACCTATTAATGTAACCGCAACAGGTTCAGAAGGCAATGTGGTTGAACTGTATTTAAAAACAGATAATTATGGCTCTGTTGATCCAATTTATTCTTATCCCGTTTCGGGCGAAGAAAATAATATGACTTTCAAATCGGGTGAAACTTATAACATTTTGGCTTTTGGTAGTATTCTTTCAACAAGATTAAATGACGCTAAATTAAAAGCCGGAGATTATGTAGTTGCTATTTATAACGGAGAAACAGGAAAGTATGTAACTTCTGAATTTAAAATTACAAGCAATTATACTTTTGGTGGAACAACACCATCAATTTCGACTGATAAAACTGTTTATGAAACAGGTGAGCCTATTGTTGTAACTGCAACCGGTGGAAGCGATGCGTGGGTAGGTCTTTATAAAGACACTGATTCTTACGGTAGTGGCGCTGGTAAGGTAGTTTCAATTTACTGGTATTGGGTAAATAGTGGCACTAACTTTTCAGGCAGACCAACTGTTCTTCAAACAGGATTTCATGATACAGGAAGTAGTAATCCAGGTATTGTTTTAAAACCGGGAAAATATTATGTATATTTATTTTCTGATTCGGGCTACAATGCAGTTGGCAAAGTGGAAATTGAAGTTGTTCCGGCAGATATCCAAGGGTTAAGTTCTGTAGAATATAAACTTGATAATGCAAATGACGGATTTGCAAATGGTACTGTTTCTGTTACAATGGCTGATGATTCAGTTGCCACAGATTGTGTGCTTTATTGGGGCGATGAAAACGGTAACAAACTTGCAAATTATACTCAAATTACAAGGTTTAAATTGTCGGGAATGACCACAACAATGAGATTGCCAACGCATCTTGTAATACCAAATGAAGCCGAAAAATTGTTGGCTTATGCTTATGATGGCAGTGTTACATCTGATAAAGCAGTTTCGGTTGATTTACCTGATAATTGTCAGTATGATTTAACCGATGAAGGTGTTCTCGCTGAATTCCAAATGACAAGCGATACTCATATTACTACTGATGCAGGCGCAACTAATGAAGTTAAATATTCAAACTCACATTTTAGAATGATGCTTGAAGATGTTAGAGATAACAGTCCAAATAGCGTAGGTATATTTATAAATGGTGATATTGTAAACTCAGGTATGAAAGCCGAGTTTGATAAAGCGTATAATATTTATAACTCTGTTAAATCAACAGCAGATAATTTCCCAAGTTTACATATATCAATAGGTAACCATGACTGGATTGAAGGAAATCCAGGCGCGCAATTCCAAGTTTATACTAAATTGTTTAATAGAAGCCTTGCAAAACAACCTGAAAAGGTTTACTACGATGAGGTTGTTGGTGGCTATCATTTTGTATATCTTGGAAGTGAAACAAAAGGTCTTCATGCAACATTGTCACAAGAACAATTAGACTGGTTTGATAATCTTATGACTGAATGTACAGAAGAAGACCCTAACAAACCGGTATTTGTAATGTTACACCAGTCATTCTATAGCACCGTTGCAGGTTCTTTGCCTGGTCAAGGTTGGGATGGTGTAAACAATGAGCATCTATTAAAGAGAGTAATGAGTAAATATGGTCAAATAATTCTTTTTAATGGCCATAGCCATTGGGAGTTTGATTCAGAGAGAAATATGTTTGCAGGGGACATTGAGTCACCGGTTGCTTTTAACACATCATCAGTTAGTTATACTTGGACAAGTTACAATACAATTGGCGGTGAGCATTTAGACGGTTCACAAAGTTATTATGTAAGAGTTTATGACGACAAAATAATACTTTTGGGCAGAGATATTGAAAACCGCAAATTTGTAGCATCTGCATTGTATGTAGTTGAAAGAAACACCCTTGATATTGAAAAAACTGACTATGTTATCAGCAAGGGTCAAAATATCGAAGTAATTGATGTTGATGCAGATGAAAATGCATATGTTGACTTTGAATCTCTTGATGCAGAAATAGTTTCGGTTTCTGATGAAGGCGCGCTTATTCCAAAATCAGTAGGCGAAACACAAATCGTAGTTTCAGTTGATGGCACAAATACCAAGGTAATGTCTAAACGAATTATCAATGTAAAAGTTGTTGAAACAAGTGATAATTGGACAGAATGGGTGCATGATAGTTCAACTATGACACATAGTAGAACAAATATTGATACAGGAATGGTTGAAACAAAATCATGCAGAGCGCAAACAACTTCAGATATTTTGTCTGTTGCATCGTTCAAAACAAGAGGCGAAAAAGATGTTTATTGTGCGGTTTGTAAAGCATTTATTGAAACTGCAAAAATTCCAAAAATCAAAACTGTAAAATTATCACAAAAAAGTTATGTTTATGATGGTAAGGCTAAAAAACCTGATGTAAATGTTGTAGCCGCTGATGGTACAAAAATAAAATCATCAAATTATACTGTAACTTATGCAAAGGGAAGAAAAGCAGTTGGGAAATATAAAGTTACTGTTAAATTTAAAAATGAATATTCAGGACAAAAAACAGTTTACTTTACTATAAATCCAAAACCTACAACTATTTCGAAGTTAACCGCAACTAAAAAAGGTTTCAAAGTAACTTGGAAAAAAGGCAATAAAAACTGGACTGCAAATTATCAAATTAGATATAGCACAAGCAGTAGTTTCAAAAAAGCCAAAACAGTTACAGTTAAGGGATATAAAAAGACCTCAACAACCATTTCAAAATTACTTTCAAAGAAAAAATACTATGTGCAAGTAAGAATAGTTAAAAATAGTTGTTATTCTGCTTGGAGTAATAGAAAATCAGTAAAAACAAAATAAATAAAAAGAGCAATCGCAAAAGCGATTGCTCTTTTTTGGTGCGGGTGAAGGGACTTGCCGTCTGCGGTGCGTTGCACTCGCATACTATTCGCTTGGCGACCGTTACTTTGTAACAGTACCCGCCTGCGCGCTCTTCGCTAAAAACAATTCACCGAATTGTTTTCTTTACGCTTCAGACCCTCTCGGGTTCAAGTCCAATAAATAAAAACGGAGCGCAACCTAAAGGTTACTCTCCGTCTTTGGTGCGGGTGAAGGGACTTGAACCCCCACGAGATTGCTCACTAGATCCTAAGTCTAGCGCGTCTGCCAATTCCGCCACACCCG
>JAZQFC010000011.1:0-7905 GCA_045539315.1 Acutalibacteraceae bacterium
TGAACGATTTGTTATCACGCATTTTATTTAGTCTTTCGTATTTTTCGGCATTTTCAATGAGTAATAAGTCTTTCTCTAATTCTCTATCCCAAGAGATATTAACACCAATGTTGTAAGCACATATACCAGCAATAGATTTGGTAATTACTTTAGTCCAGAAAGCCACATTTGATAAATATTCAAAGTGGAAAGACATAGTTAAGAAATCAAAGCAACCAAATACCGCAAAAATGATGATTAATAATATGGTATTAATAATGGTCTTGCCGATTTTTTCACTATTAGTTCCAGAAAAACTAGTGATTTTAGCAAGAGCATTGTAGCCACTATCTATACCTTTGTTTAATGTATCTCTTACTTTTGACATATCTTTTAATCTCGTTTCTTAATATTTAGTCTTTGTTGACAATGCCAACAATATCTTGGGCGGTTTTATTTAATTGATCCTTGCTATCTTCAACCACTTTTTTGCCTTCTTCAATGACAAATTGTTTATTATCTTCAATGACAGGTCTTAAATCTTTTAATAAAGCATTTGCCTTTTCTTTGACTTTGACATTTCTAGTGCCATCAACTAACACTTGGCAAATATCAACTAATTCTTGGGTTTGTTTAGCAAGTTCGTTGTAATCTTTCTTACTAGCACTTTCGGTCATCTTTTCAAATAATTCGCCTACTTGGTTAGCAAGTTCATTGACTTTCTTTTTGCCTAATGCACTAAATAATTTGCCAACAACAAAGATGACAATTGCACCTAATGAAACACTAACACCACCAATAACGATAGGTTGGTTTAAAATCTCTTTAGCAACAATTAAAAAGTCTTTTGCACCTTGCGATAACTTATCAAAAAAGCCATCTTCTTCTTTGGGGGTTTCTTCGCTAGTTTCACTTGTTTCTTCACTAACGATTTCTTCGCTTGTAGTTTCTTCTTCGCTAACGATTTCGCTACTTGTATCTTCGGCACGAACTTGTGTAAAACCACGATTAACGGAAACACTGCTAAATAGACCGATAGATAGGCATAAACCTAATGCAACAATAATCTTCTTCATAGACTAACCTAACCTTTCTAAAATCGCTTTAAACTCGGCTGGTGCATTTGTTAATTCTAATGCGATATTGTGATAAACGAAATTATCAAAATCGTTTTCAAAATCTTCATTAGTTTCACATTTGCCACTTGCGACTTCATTATCAAAGAAACTTTTAGCCACTAACAATTTTAGTCGGCATAATTCACTTGCTAAAGTTTCTTTTTCTTTTTTGGCTTCTTCAAGTTGTTTCTCTAATTCTTGCTCTTTTTTAGATTGAGAGATTTTAGCCTCTTTTTTGTATGCTTTGTATTTTTCACTACCAACGATTTGGCAATCAAAACACTCTACGATTTCATCTTTGGCATTTTTAGAAATTGCAACTTGGTATTTCTTTTCAACTACCATATCAATTACCTCACTATATATTTATCTTACTTTAATGCTTTGATTTTATCAATATTGAAAAAAGTGAACATAATTTTAACTTTTTCCAAACCTCATGTCCCATATTTTTTAGACTATTTTTTTAATATTTGCAGAAAAATTGCAAAAGTAGAAAAAATACACCCATTTTAAGAGTGTATTTTGTATTGAGTTGGGGGTTATTTCTTTTTGCTTTGAAAATAATGGATTTGGTTTAATCTTTGTTGTGCTTGTTGTTTAGTTTTATATGGAGAACTTAAATTCTTTCCGCTTTCACTTTTAACAACATAGCCCTTGCTTGTTTTAACAATCATAATTCTCTCCTTATTTACATTTAACACTAAATTCTACATCTGGTAATACTTCACTATCACTCGTAATGCTACCACCTGCCTCAATAGAAATGGTATCAGCAATATCGCTTACTTCGGCATTAGTTTCATAGAAAATGTAACAATCGCCTCTTTTTGCTAGAAAATCTGCAACACTTGAACAACTATCATCTAAAATATAAAGATAATCTAAACCAAAATAGGTATCTGTTCTAATTTGCATATTTGATAATCCAGCATTTGAATAAATGTAATCTTTGCAATAAACGAGATAATTATTTCCACTTCTAATTTGTGTTGTTAAAAATACCCTATGTCCCTCGGCGGTTGCAATTATCCAATCTGTCAATGAACTTATTTTTTTAATGCCTAGATGCTTTCTAGGAATAGTGATAACTTGCGGTGTGGAACGAGTTGTTGGCATTGTGGTTTCATCTACATAATCAACATTTTTCGTAAATATATGACTTGTTTTAGTTAATACATAATTATCGTGTGTGGTATCATTGCCATTGCCTTGATAGATAAATGATAAGGTATCTAAAGCAACATTATTACTATCTTTGCTACTAAATTCACTAATACTTGTGCCTTTATATTCACCTGTGTTGTATGGAATATAACCACGATTAAGGATATTTTGTATGCGTTTATCGGTTAATTCGGTTGGCTCATTACCAGCGCCAAACATAAGGGTAAGGTCAAAAAGCATTGGTTTCCAAGTAAAATTAACCGTTGCACCAGACATTACACAGAGATAATAAGCCATTGTTGCTGTATTTGGAGAAAATGTAGTATTAGCAATAGTTCCACCGTGGTCGGATGGGTCAAGCCAACCATTAGCATCACCGCCTAAATAAGTTGATGGACTGCCACCTCTTGGAACAAAATATTCAAGATACTTATGACCTTTGATTAGTGTTGCAGCGGAATATGCAACAAATGTTGCTATTGCAGTAGCAGTTCCACTCATTGTATAACTACCATCGCCATTATTAGTTAATGTTATTCCATTATTTGTTGATGTAGCAGGAATTGCTGTTGGAATTATTTGTTGATTTACTACCTCTCCATTTGCATAAATCTTACTAACTTTTGCCTTATCTAATACATTTTTATTATCAATAGTGGTTGGTATTAAATCATTATATAGATATGAATAAAGTAAAGATTGCCAAAAAGCACTTGAATAGACAAGTTTTGTGCCTTTGTATATAGCACTTATTTGTGTTGTGCCTTTATAAATGGCATTTATGTTTTTATTTCCTTTGTATAATGGCATATTATTCTTCCTCTATAAAATAGAATGTATCGGCATCAACTGTGCCACCACTAACGAGTGCATCATATTGTGCTTGGGTAATTGTAGCAGCGCCTTTGATAGCACCAGATAAATAAATGTCTTTCCAACGCGAGCCATTGCTTCCTAGGAAAGAAGCAGAATCAATAGGTAATAAATCTCCTGATTTAATACTTCTACCTGAGATTGTTAAGAAGTTTCCAACATCTCTTATATCGGCATTTCCTAAGTAAATATGACCATCTAAATATAAATCTTTATATGTAGCGGCTGCACTACCTAAATTATAAGTATTTGTAGCTGTTGGAATTAAACTAGCGTTTTTGGCATAATAATTAATTAAATCTACTTTGGCTGTTTCCATCGCACACATTTGTAAATTACTTCTATCCCACCATCTATCTGGGACTTCTAATTCACTAACAATGAAAACATCACCTGTTTTAATAACATCTTGGAAATCAGTAAACTTAATTACTGTTTTATCACTTGTAATGAAATATGCACCATCATCTAAATCAATAAGCAACGATTGTGAATTTAAAATGCTATTTGATAAAATTCCTGGTTCATCTCCATATTCAACATATCCAAGAAAATCACTTAAAGTATCAAAATAAGTGCCATCAAGAGTTTTATATTGTTGTGCTTCTGCAGTAGTGCTTGGTGCTGTCGCTTGATAACTTAAAACATAAGAATTGGTTTTACCTTCCGCAACTTCTCTAACATTAACTAAATTATCATAAACAACTTTTGCACTTGGATATTGTGTATCGGTGTTACTAGCGGATAATGTAGAAACTTTATTATTGATAAGTTCAAATGGATTAGAGATTTCATATAAAACTAAAGCATTATCTGCGTATTGTGGTTTCCAGAAAGTGCCATTTGCCATAATGAATATGCTATTTTGTGGTTTTCCATAATCATATTGTGGCAAGAAACGGCTACCTGTCATGTATTCCATGTAATCTCTTGCTTGTTCTTCCGTTAATTGATTGCCACCCTTTTTAATGATAATAGCATTATATCCACCAACAGTTGTTGTTTCTTGTTCATAAGCGGTTAAAACTCTACCATTGATATTGGTTAAAGCATTGCGAATAACTGTGGTTGTCATTTGCTTACTAGGAACATCGGCAACTGTTTGTGCAATTTCATCAATTGTATATGTTTTTTGATTTCCACTACCATCTGTTCCATATAATCTATTTGGTGTAGCGGTTTTTTCCACTTTGCTATTTAAAATGTCTAATAATGAGATTCCATTATATTCCATGTCCCAAATATCAACTTCTTCTAAAACAAACGCATTATCTACCACACGATAGAATAAATGATCCGTTTTATCATATACAACTTGATTATTTGGGTAGGCACTAGCAATTGCAGTTAAATGGTTTTCAATAACCATAATAGCACTGGCGGAATTAAGTTTAGTTCCAATTAAAGCCAATAATTCTTGATATTCATTTGGTTGCAAATCACTAACGGGAATAACAATTGGACTATAATTCATAGCAATATCAATAATTCCGGTAGCAATAATAGTGGGTGTTCCACTAATAACAATCAAATCGTAATTTTCTAATTCTTCTTCATCAATACTAATATTTCCTGCATAACCATTTAAGCCAATTTTTAAATGACCAACAATGCTCGTTAATTGGCTATCTAATGGTAAACTTTGATATGTTAAACCATCGCTATCAACACCAACTACAAGCAAACGATTTAATTTTTCGCCATTTGGCAATTTGCAATTTGCAACCCAAGTGGCTTGACCTAAATTATCACAATAAAAGTGAATTTCTGTTGTGTTGTTTGCGCCTGTAAATTCACTACCTACAATTGGGTAAAGTGTGGATAACGCACTATCTTTGTAAGGAAGCCCAGCGTTATCGTAGTAAACTCGCATAATCTTTGACATAATTTTCTCCTTTATATAAATAAAATAAGATTATCGTATGTATCTCGACAATCTTACTTTACATTGATTTTGTTCGTTATGCAATTAGTTTAAACGATATTTGTTAATATATAATGATATATTCCCTAATGAACTTTGAGATTTGCAACGATTAATAGCCATTACAAATTGTGTTTCTAATGGATCGTTCTCATTTCTATTCATTTTAGAGCGGAATATGATGACATTTTTATTATAGATAGTATCAGTGCTTGTTGTTCTACTAACATAAGCGCCATTGGTTAAGCTATAAGTAGAATTTTTATATAACCTAATAGATAATGTTTCTTCGTTAGAAATAGACAAGTCAACTTCTTGTGGTGTATTTACATTCCCACTATTAATACTAATTGTGGGTAAAATGCTTTGTGGCACATTTCCCATTGCATTTTCTTCTGTAATGTTAGTATCTTCAACAATGTAGTAACCATAGACATAAAATTCATTTTCATTTAGTGTTTCGCTATTGAAGAAATCACCACTTACAACAATGCCTTCGTTATCTCCAATTTGGCAAGAATAGATAAACATAGGAATTTCTAAACCATCTTTATCGTAATCGTTTTCGCTAATAATAGCATCGTAATTATTTCCAATTGTCTCATATAACTCTTGTGGCATAATACAACTTGCCGAATATAAAGAAGTAATATCTATTGCATATTGTTGTTCAATAGTGTTATAAGCAGTAGTTAATTGAGAATTATCGCACATTAAGATTTCTAAACCAATTAAATGTCCCACATCATCAACATAAGATACCGGTGTTTGGATTAAATCAGTTCTTACCCACCAAGTGCTAACTTGGAAAGGATGTGTAGAATTATTAACGGCATATCCAATAATGTTATTATCTTTAAAATCAATAACTTCTACTACCATTTTTTCTAATTCATATTTGATACAAGGCAATTGATAATAGTTAGTATTATTTTCACCCCATTGAATTTTCATTACTGCTGTATGGGTGTCAACAAAACCTTTTGAAATTCCAGCAACATAAGGTGATGGGAAATAGAATAAATTATCAAAAGGCATATAAAGTTCATCATCATTTTCTAATTCGTAAGATAACTTAATGTAATCTCTATAATTTTGCACTCTATAAATATTATTATTTTGTGGTGTATCGTAGTCTCTAATATTAGTGTTTGCATTTATCATTGTTGAATTACAAGCAATTTGTTTTGTCATTGTAAATTGGCAATCAATTACATAATCATTGTTGTCATTTTCGGCAAAATCAACACTTATATTGTTAATGATATATAAAACACCATTGTTATTAACGATTTGACCAACACTAGGAATATCGAAGAAATTATAATATCTTTTATACCTTGTAATTTGATTACTTAAAATGCTATTTGCGTGAGAATTAATCAATTTACTAACCGCTTTGCTAGAAACCATTGTGCCATTTTGGTTATATAAATGACTATCATTTTCCAAGTTGCCATTTTCAACCTTTAGCTTCATGTCAGTCATAGGAATATAATGAACAACATAAGTGGCTTCATAACTAGAAATAAGATTTATACCAACTTGTAAACCATCGCCACCTTGAATTGGGCTTGAATATGGTTTAACTACCATAACTAATTCGTATAGGAAATTACCTTCTTCACTATACATTAAAACTTTATCGGTTAAATTGATAGCATAAGTATAATTATTTTGGTTATTAGTAAACTTATCATAGAAAGCAAAGTTTCTAATCAAATCGCTACCTTGTTCCCAATAAATCATACAAACTTGTTGTGGGAAAGTATCATAGTATTTTTTCTCATTTAAACCAATGGAGTTAGACCTATTAGGACCAATTCCCGGATGACCATCAACATAATCGCTTAAAGAACCTCTAAATGCTAATTCAACTTGTTTTCCATTCCAATATCCAGTCCATTCTCCACCACTATAAGAATCTTGAATATAATCTGCACCATTTTCTAAAGTAATATGACCAAATCTTTTTACAATTTCATACATTTCATTAAGGGTATTATCGTTTAGTCTATTTTTCATATCGGTATTACCCCAGTTATTAATCATATTATAAGCTAATTGTTTAAATGCGTTTTCGTTATAACAATCATTATCTACATAAGCAACATGGTCAACAACTACTTCGGCTGTATCTATTTTCCAACGAGTTAATCTTAAACCATATTTAAAGCAAATCTCTAAACTTTGCACATAATTTGCTTTTGTAGGCAATCTTAAAATAGCATTACCATATTGCACTTTATTTGTAGTGCTTGAAATATGCACTGTTCCTACTGCTGGGTATCTAATAACTTTGCCACTAACAACATTTTTGACATTAGAAATAACTTTACTACCATAGTTTTCTTTATCGTTTGTAATGATTTCTTCGCTATCATCAAATTCATCAATGTCGATTACTGGATCATCCGTTCCACTTTTGGGAATAAAATGAATAACAGCTTTATAAACATTTGTTTCATCATTGCTCATTACAAAATACATTTTCGGTGTTACATTTAAACCATTGCTCATTTCTTTTAATGCGCTTAAAGGTGAATAGTTTTCAAATGTCTTTAAGTAATCAATGATTTTTTGTTCGTTTAAATAAGTGCCATAATCAAATTCGACATCAAGTTCATAATCACATAATTTCATTAGTCTAGTGAAGAAAGCACCTAATGTATATCTATTTACATTGAAACCACAATTAGTTAAATCTCTAGCATTTAAGATTTCAATAGCGCCTAATAAAGAAATATCGTGTTTCCATACGGGTTGTTCTTCACTATCGTATCTTGTAACTTTATCATCTTTAACTATCCACCAAGTATCGGTAGAAACCAAATAAGCAATAGT
>JAZQFC010000012.1:0-33875 GCA_045539315.1 Acutalibacteraceae bacterium
AAGATTTTAATTAACCAATTAATTAAAAAACCTATTGCAATTAATATTAGAATAATATTGTTAATTTTTTTGTTTTTAAATAACTTGCCATCAAAAGTTAAATATGCTAAAACAAATGGCATTGTCCAAAACATTGGGTGATATTTAAAAGCGGATATAAAATCAAATTGCAATGCGCTTAAAATTGCTCTTGTCATACCACAACCGGGACAATAAACGCCGAACAGTTTTACATAAACACAAGGTAAATCAAATATGTAAAAAACGGCTACAACTATTAAATAAATAACTGCAATTAAAATCTTCTGCTTTTTATATTTAATTCTTTGCATAATATCCCCTATCTTATATTTATGAAATTAATATACCATAACATTAATATTTTTTCAATAAAAAACCACTTTGACAATTCAAAGTGGTTTTTGGTTTAAAATTTCTATTAAATCTTTAACTGCATTATTATTGTGGTGGGAAACTATGTAATCAGCGTTTGCTTTTAAATCATAGAATGCATTTTCAGGAGCAAATGAAACATCACTTTTTTCTAAAAGAGAAATATCATTTTCAAAGTCCCCTATTGCTGCAACTGTTTTTATGTTTTTTAGATGTTTTCTTAAAAAATCAACGCAGTTTCCTTTGGTTGCACCTTTTGGCAATACTTCAACGCCTGTATTCCAAGTGCGAAAAACTTCGTGAGTTTTTGAAAATTTACATCTTAACATTTTTCGCAATTCAATTGCAATTTGCTCATCTTGAGTAACAGTTACAATTTTGCAAAGGTCTTGAGTTTTGTTGACATCGATATCTAATGAATTCTTTGTTTGATTTAAAAAACAAAAGTCTATTTTTTCAAAATTTTTGAATTTTAAAATCTCATTATAAACATCTAAAAAGTCATTTTCAAACTTTTTTACATACAAAAATTCTTCAGTTTCAAAATCATAAACTGCAGCGCCATTAAGCACAATTGCAGGGCAATTAACTAATTTTTCAAAGCCTTTTTCTTGCAGATAGTCAGTAAGACGACCTGTTGCAATTGTAAAAAGTCCGCCTTCTGATTTAAAATACTCAATTGCTTCTTTGTTCTCAATTGATAATTCCTGATTTGAATTTGTTAATGTGCCATCAATGTCTGAAACAATTAATGCACCTTCAAATTTACCCATAAGATTTAATACCCTAAAGTTGCTGCCATAACTGCTTTAATTGTATGCATTCTGTTTTCTGCTTCGTCAAAAACTATTGACTGCGCTGATTCAAAAACTTCGTCTGTTACTTCCATAGCAGTAATACCAAACTTCTCGCCGATTTCTTTGCCTACAGTTGTTTTAAGGTCGTGGAACGCAGGTAAACAGTGCATAAACACAGCGTTATCTTCTGCATTTGCCATTAATTTTGAGTTTACTTGATATGGTGATAATTCTTTGATTCTCTCTGCCCAAACTTCGTCCGGCTCACCCATTGAAACCCATACATCAGTATAAATAACATTAGCGCCGCGTGCTGCAACCATAGGGTCGGTTTCAAATTTAAGCGTTGCGCCTGACTCTTTGGCTAACTTTTCACATTCGGCAACCAACTCTTTATTAGGGAAATATTTTTCTGGCGCGCAAGCAGTAAAATTAATGCCCATTTTTGCGCAACCTACCATAAGCGAATTGCCCATATTATATCTCGCATCGCCCATATACACAAAGTTGATGCCTTTCAAAGTTCCAAAATGCTCTTTGATAGTAAGAAAATCTGCCAAAATCTGTGTTGGGTGAAATTCATTTGTTAAGCCATTCCAAACAGGTACTCCTGCGTATTTTGCTAACTCTTCTACTATTTCCTGTCCAAAGCCACGATATTCAATGCCATCATACATTCTGCCTAATACCCTTGCAGTATCGGCAATTGACTCTTTTTTGCCAATTTGCGAGCCTGATGGGTCAAGATATGTAACGCCCATACCAAGGTCACGCCCTGCAACTTCAAAAGCGCAACGAGTTCTAGTTGAAGTCTTTTCAAAAATAAGCGCAATGTTTTTGCCTTTTAATTTATCGTGGGCTATACCCTCTTTTTTCATTCTTTTAAACTCTGCCGCTAAATCAATTAAATATGCCATTTCATCGGCAGAATAATCAAGCAATTTTAAAAAACTTCTATTCTTTAAATTCATAATTTTCTCCTATTTACAAGCCTGTTTTAAAACCTCTATCGCTTTTTTTAGAGTTTCAAACGGAATGTTAAGCGCAGGTAAAAGTCTAATTTTATTTTTTGCTTTTAAAACGCTGACACCGTTTTTTAAACAAGTATTTAGCACTTCTGACGCGTCCTTTTTAGTTTCTACGCCTATCATAAGACCAAGGCCACTAACAGAAACAACACCCTCGGCGCCATTTAACTGACTAAAAATATAGTCTGATTTTTCTTTAACTTCTTCAAGCAATTTATCATCAATTCTTGAAATTACATTAACCGCCGCAGCGCAAGAAATTGGATTTCCGCCGAATGTTGAACCGTGAGAAGATGGTGTTAACACGTCTTCACACTTTTCAAACATCATAGTAGCGCCTATTGGCAAACCACCTGCTAAACCTTTAGCAGTTGAAACAATATCCGGATTTAAGCCATAATTCATATAGCCATAAAGTTTTCCTGTTCTACCATTACCTGTTTGAACTTCATCTATAATCATCAAAATGTCTTTTTCTTCACATAGTTGTTTGATTTTTTCAACAAATTCTTGTGTGAGTGGTAAAACACCGCCCTCGCCTTGCACAACTTCAAACATAATTGCGATGACATTGTTGTCACTAACTTTTTGCTCTAAATCGGCAGTATCATTTGCTTTTGCATAAACAAAACCTTGTGTTAATGGCAAAAAGTCATTATGAAAAACATCTTGACCGGTAGCAGATAAAGTTGTAATTGTTCTGCCGTGAAAAGAGTTTTCAAACGTTAAAATAACGCCATCTTTAATGCCCTTATTCTCGGCATATTTTCTTGCAACTTTTATTGCGCATTCATTTGCCTCTGCGCCTGAATTTGAGAAAAACACTTTTTTAGCGCCTGTTTTTTCGCAAAGCATTTTAGCAAGGTTAATACAAGGCGCCGAATAATAAAGATTTGATGTATGCTGACAAAGGTTTAACTGCTCTTTTACGGCGTTCTGCCAACTTTCATCGCAAAAGCCGAATGTATTAACAGCGATTCCTGTGCCCATATCTATATATTCTTGGTGATTTTCATCATAAAACAAACTTCCCTTTCCGCTAACGATGTTTACATCAAAACGGGCATAGGTATTTGCAATATAATTTTTATCATCAGTCTTCAACACTTTCATATTTCTCCTTAACAACCATTGTGCCTGCACCTTCATCGGTAAGCATTTCTAAAAGCAATGAATGTGGTACACGGCCATCCATAATAGTAACTTTATCAACACCATGGTTAAGCGCTTCTAAACAACACTCAACTTTTGGTATCATTCCACCTGAAATTATGCCTTGTTTGGTTAGTTCTTCTGCTTCTTTGATATCAATAAGTGAAATTAAAGAATTGCAGTCATCTTTATCTCTTAAAATACCCTCAATATCAGTCATAAGGAAGAATCTATCTGCACCTACTGCGCCTGCAATATGAGCCGCCGCGGTATCAGCGTGTATATTATAAACATTTCCGTCATTATCACAACCAAGCGTTGAAACAACAGGGGTATAGCCCTTTTCGATAAGGTCTAAAATAGGCTCAACATTTACTTCGGTTATTTTGCCGACATAACCTAAACGTTTGTCTTTCATTTCGGCTTTAATCATCTGGCCATCAATACCACAAATGCCCATTGCTTTGCCACCCTTTGTTTCCAAAAGGTTTACAAGGCTTTTATTGATTTTACCAGCAAGTACCATCTGAACAATTTCAGTTGATTCTTTATCAGTAACACGAAGACCATCTACCCACTCGGTTTGTTTGCCTACTTTGTCCATCATTTCAGTGATTTCTGGGCCACCACCGTGAACCAAAACTACCTGAACACCGATTAAAGACAACAAAACAATGTCTTCCATAACTTGTTGTTTAAGTTCTTCGTTTATCATTGCATTGCCACCGTATTTTATAACTACAACTTTACCATTGTATTTCTTAATATAAGGCAACGCCTCAATAATTACTTCTGCTCTTAAAGAATTAGGTAGGTTCATAAATTTTCTCCTTAAAATTTAATGATAAAGGCCTCCCTTGCCTAAAGGGAGGGGGACCGCGTTAGCGGTGGTGGGATTTTTTAACTAACAAATCTATATACTCACATACACCTTTAAAATTTTCATTTATCATCTTGTTAGGTATGTGAATTACTGTTAAATCTCTTTTATTAATTTGCCCTGTACGAATTTTATCTTTAACAAGACCTTTTTCTTCATAATGTTGCGAACCATCAAGTTCTATAATAAGTCTTGCATCGTGACAATAAAAATCAACTATATAGTTGTCTATCACTTTTTGTCGAAGAAATCTTACCGGATAATTTTTCAAAAAATCATACCAAAGATGTCTTTCTTCTTTTGTCATATTTTTTCTTAAATTACGAGCGAGAGGAGTTAAATTTGAATTATGTTTTCTATCCATCAATATCCCTCCGTCATTGCTTCGCAATGCCACCTCCCTTTAGGCAAGGGAGGCTTTTTGTTGAATTATGTCCTGTAATCGCCGTTGATTTTTACATAGTCATAAGTGAGGTCGCAACCCCATGCGGTAGCACTATAGTCGCCATCGTTAAGATTTATTAATACTTCAATTTCAGTTTCAAGCAAAATTTCTTTGGCATTTTCTTCTGAAAAATCTACTCCTGCGCCGTCTTTGCAAACTAAAATTTCGCCTTTATTTGATTTAAATGTAACATCAATTTTTTCTACATCAACATCTGCACCTGAATAACCAATTGCACAAAGTACTCTACCCCAGTTTGCATCTGCGCCGAACATTGCGGCTTTAAAAAGCGATGAACAAATAACTGATTTTGCAACTGTTTTTGCGCTGACTTCATCTTTTGCACCAAAAACTTTGCACTCAAGCATTTTTGTAGCGCCTTCGCCATCACCTGCGATTTTTTTGCAAAGTTCAATTGTAACAGTATTAAGTGCTTTCATAAACACTTTGAAATCTTCTGATTTTTCATCTATCATATCGTTTCCTGCGATACCATTTGCAAGTACACAAACCATATCATTAGTTGAAGTATCGCCATCAACACTTGTCATATTAAAAGTTGATTTAATATCATTTGACAATGCGATTTGAAGCGCTTTTGGAGTGATAGCGCAGTCAGTTGTGATAAACACAAGCATTGTTGCCATATTAGGATGAATCATACCGCTACCCTTTGCGATACCACCTAATTTGCATACTTTATTGCCGATAGTAAATTCAACTGCAACTTCCTTTTCAACTGTATCGGTAGTCATAATCGCTTCAGCGGCTAAACTGCCATTGTTACCAAGGCCCGAAACCAATTCAGGAATGCCATTTTTTATTGGGGTTATATCCAACTTTTGACCGATAACACCTGTTGACGCAACTACTACATCTTTTGCATCAATTTTAAGTTCTTTTGCGGTAAGTTCACTCATTTGTTCAGCGATTTCAACGCCATTCGCATTGCAAGTATTAGCGTTTCCACTATTGCAGATAATTGCAGACGCATAACCATCGCTAACATGCTCTTTTGTTACTTTTAATGGCGCACCTTTTACTAAATTAGTGGTATAAACACAAGCCGCAGCGGCACGAGTTGTTGAATAAATCAACGCCAAATCTCTTTTTGTTTTATTCTTACGAATTCCACAATGAATTCCGTTTGCTAAAAAGCCACTTGCGGCGGTAACGCCACCATCAATTAACTTCATATATCTAATTCCTTTCAAATTTTACAAATCAAGGCCGGTAGTTTTTTCTACGCCGAGTTTTATATTCATACATTCTACTGCTGCACCTGAAGCGCCTTTGCCAAGGTTATTAAAACGAGAAATAAGCAAAATTCTTTCATCATTTCCCGCAACAGTGATTTCCATATTATCTTTATCACTTATTTTTGCGGCACTAATAAAACCATTTTCATCAATAGAATCATAATATTTAACAATGCCGTCATTATAAAGATTTTTATAAACTTCTTTGATATCTTCTGCACCAAAACTATTTTTCAACTGACTTTTGAAAAGTGGCACAGTAACAGTCATACCACTATAAAAATCACAAACATAAGGGCAGAAAATTGGTTCAGTTTCAAGCCCTGAAATTATCTTCATTTCAGGAATGTGCTTATGAGCCTGAGTGAGCGCGTACTGTCTTGGCGCAGATAAAAGTTCTTCTCTATTCTCATCTTCATACTGCGCTATCCCCTGTTTGCCGGCTCCGGAATAACCTGAAACTGCATGAGCAGTTAACAACTCATTCTTATCAATAATACCGTTTTTTACTAGCGGTCTTACAAGCGCTATAAAGCCACTTGCATAGCAACCGGGATTTGCAATTCTATTTGAATTTTTGATGTCTTCTTCAAACTCTTCCCCAAGTTCCGGAAAACCATACGCCCAATTAGGATTTGTTCTATGAGCAGTTGAAGCATCAATAATAGTTACATCTTTATTTTCAACAAACGAAACTGCCTCTACCGCTGCAGAATCAGGAAGACAAAGAAAAGCAATATCACAATTATTTAATGCTTCTTTTCTATATTCGGCAACTTTTCTGTGTGTTTCAGATAAAGTTACAATTTCAATATCTTTTCTATTTTGCAAACGCTCAATTATACGAAGTGCGGTAGTACCTGCGCTACCATCAATAAAAACTTTTTTCATAAATTACTTAATAAAATCCTTAATAAATTTAATTTGAGTTTCAACAGAATCAGGACCTGTGCCACCTGCTGAAGTACGTTTATTTACACAAGTTTCGAGATTAATTTCGTTGTATAAATCATCTTCAAAAACATCTGAAAACTGCTTATATTCTTCCATTGTTACTGTTTCAAGCACTTTGTTATTAGCAATGCAAAAAGCAACAATTTCGCCAACAATCTTGTATGCGCTTCTGAATGGCAAACCTTTTTTAGCAAGATAATCTGCAAGGTCGGTTGCATTGATAAATCCACCTTGAGCGGCTTTCATCATATTATCTGCTTTAACACTCATAGTTGCTATCATTGGCGCAAAGTTTTTAAGGCACATTTTAACAGTTTCAATTGAGTCAAAAACTGCTTCTTTATCTTCTTGCATATCTTTGTTATAAGCGAGTGGCAAACCTTTAAGAGTTGTTAAAATCGCCATTAAATCGCCATAAACCCTGCCTGTTTTACCACGCACAAGTTCTGCTATATCACTATTTTTCTTTTGTGGCATAATGCTTGAACCTGTAGTATAAGCATCATCAAGTTCAACAAATGAAAACTCCAAACTTGACCAAAGAATAATCTCTTCTGAAAAACGAGAAAGATGCATCATAATAACAGAAATTGCGCTCATAATTTCAACGCAAAAATCTCTGTCCGAAACACCGTCAAGCGAGTTCAAGGTAATACCATCAAAGCCAAGTTCATTCGCTTCAAAATACCTATCAGTATCAAAAGTTGTTCCTGCAAGGGCGCAACAACCAATTGGCGAGATGTTCATTCTTTTTGAAGCGTCTTTCATTCTGCCATAGTCCCTTGTGAACATCATTGCATACGCGAGCAAATGATGAGCAAAAACAATAGGTTGCGCTCTTTGCAAATGTGTGTAACCTGGCATAATTACAGATTTGTTTGCCTGTGCTTTTTCAACAATTGCTGATAACAAATCTTTGATAAGAGAGCAGATTTCTTCCACTTCTTCACGCAAGTACATACGAATATCAAGCGCTACTTGGTCATTTCTGCTTCTTGCAGTATGAAGTTTTTTACCTACATCGCCTACTCGTTTTGTAAGTTCTGCTTCAACAAACATATGAATATCTTCTGCTTGTCCATCAATAGCCAAACTGCCATTATCGATATCTTCAAGAATTTCTTCAAGACCTTTTACAAGAATATCTTTATCGTTTTCAGAAATGATACCTTGTTTTGAAAGCATTTTCGCATGCGCTATTGAGCCTGTGATATCCTGACGGTACATTTTACAGTCAAAATGAATTGATGAGTTAAAATCATCTGCCTGTTTATCAAGCGCTTTTGAAAAACGCCCTGCCCACATTTTATCCATAAATATCAAGTTAGTCTGATGGCATTTTTGCCATCAGACTTTTACCTTTCATTAATTATTTTAAATTGTTCTTTGCTTTCATTTTAGCGTGAACTTCAATTGGCAAACCATAAAGATTAATAAAGCCTGCGCTATCTTTTTGGTCATATACTTCATCTTCATCAAATGTTGCAATTTCTGGGTCGTAAAGTGAGAATGGTGAGCATACGCCTGCATTAATCATATTACCTTTGTAAAGTTTAAGTTTTACATCACCGGTAACTGTTTCTTGTGTTTTCTTAACAAATGCTAAAATTGCTTCTGTAAGTGGGCTAAACCATTGAGCATTATAAACGATTTCGCCAAGTTTTTGAGCAACAAGCGCTTTGTAATGTGATGTTTCTTTATCAAGAGTAATTGTTTCAAGAACTTGGTGTGCATGATAAAGAATTGCGCCGCCCGGTGTTTCATAAACGCCACGGCATTTCATACCAACAAGTCTGTTTTCAACGATGTCAAGTAAACCAATACCATTTTCGCCGCCGAGTTTATTAAGTGTTTCTACAACTTCAACAGCACCCATTTCTTTGCCATCAATTGCAGTACAAATACCTTTTTCAAAATGCAATGTAACATAAGTTGGTTTGTCCGGCGCCATTTCAGGTGAAACGCCCATTTCCAAGAAACCTTCTTTGTTATAAAGTGGCTCGTTCATTGGGTCTTCAAGGTCAAGACCTTCATGTGACAAGTGCCAGATGTTTTTATCTTTTGAATAGTTAGTTTCTCTTGTGATTTTAAGTGGAATATTATGCGCTTCTGCATAATCGATTTCTTCTTCTCTTGATTTGATGTCCCACTCTCTCCAAGGAGCGATGATATGCATACCAGGAGCAAAAGCCTTAATTGCAAGTTCAAATCTTACTTGGTCATTACCTTTACCTGTACAACCATGGCAGATAGCATCTGCGCCTTCAGCGATAGCAATTTCTGCTATTCTTTTACCAATTGCAGGACGAGCAAACGCTGTACCGAGTAGATAATCTTCATATTTTGCACCTGCTTGAACGCAAGGGAAAACACAGTCTGTTAAAAACTCTTCAGTTAAATCTTCAACATAGAGTTTTGAAGCACCTGTTTTAAGTGCTTTTTCTTCTAACCCCTCAAGTTCTGATGCTTGACCCACATTACCTGAAACTGCGATAACCTCACAGTTGTTATAGTTTTCTTTAAGCCAAGGAATGATGATAGATGTATCAAGACCCCCTGAATATGCAAGTACTACTTTTTTAATATCTTTTTTATCCATTTTTGTGCATCCTTTCGCAAAAATTAAAATATTCATTGTCGATGTGTATAATTATACACACTTATGCATTTGTTGTCAACATATTTTTATCATTTATTTACCCTTTTTTGATTATTTTTATATTTTGTATAAAAGAAAGTTAGCCTTTCCAACAGGTTTTATCACTTTCGACTACTTTTATGCATAAAATTATGAATATTTATGCATATTTATTCATTTTTTGTATTCAAAACTGCTTGATTTTTAAAAATTGTTATGGTTTTTAGTTGATTTGCATATATTTTTATGACTATTGTTAACTCAAAATGCGATTTTTGTTCACAGTTTATTCAAAAAGTTGTTGAATTTTGTCGTCTTTTATGATAAAATATGTGTATATTTGTGATTTATTTAAAGAAAAGAAGTGATAATTATGAGAGCAGACGGAAAGAAACTAAAGAATATTGACGCGGTATCAAAGGCTATGCCTATGATTATGCCGCACAGATATGACTGTATGAATATGATTACATTGGATATTCCGCTTGAGCCTATGCGTGAATATGTTAATAAACGCAGAAAAACCGAATTGCCCGTAAGTCATTTGGCGATTATTATTGCAGCATTTGTTAGAGTTGTTTCACAGTTCCCTGAACTTAACAGATTTGTTGTTAATAAAAAGTTTTATGCAAGAAATGAAGTCACTGTTAGTATGGTTGTTATGAAACCTGGTACTGAACACGGTGAAATGAACAAAATGTATTTTGAACTTGATGATACTATTGATGATGTTGTAAGAAAGATTAATAAGTATATTGAAGATAACCGTAGTGATGAAGGCGAAAGCAATGCTACTGATAAACTTCTTGATACTTTATCAAAAGTTCCTGGCCTTTTCTCGGTTGGTGTTGGCACACTAAAACTTATGGATAAATTCGGTCTTTTGCCAAAATCAATTATTGACGCTTCCCCTTTCCACGCTTCAATGCTTATTACTAACCTTTCTTCTATTAGAACAAATCATATTTATCACCATATTTATGATTTTGGTACAACTACTCTTGGTATGGCGATGGGTAATTACAGATATAAAGCAGAGAAAAAAGGCGATGAGATGAATTACATTAAAACATTGCCTCTTGGTCTTGTTATGGATGAGAGAATTGCATCCGGCAGTTTCTTCGCAATTGCATTCAAGCATTTTGAAAAGTATTGTAAAAACCCTGAATTATTAGAAGTTAAACCTGAAAAAATTGTAACCGACCCTGGTGTTAAAAGTAAAAAATAATAATTAAAAGCCACTCAAACGAGTGGCTTTTTGTTATGCTTTTTATTAATATGTATCGTCATGGAATACCCAGTCGCGAACGATTGTTTCTGTGTATTCATTTTCTGTATTTCTTGCGATAACTTTATCAATACCTGCATTGATAATAAGTCTTCTACACATAGCGCAACTTGTTGCATCTTTAACTAAATCGCCTGTTTCATATTCAACGCCTACTAAATAAAGAGTGCTACCTATCATTGCATCACGAGAAGCGGCGATAATGCAGTTTGCCTCTGCATGAACTGAACGACACAATTCATATCTCTCGCCTGATGGAATGTTTAATTCTTGTCTTGTGCAAACGCCTGTATCAATACAGTTTTTTCTGCCCCTTGGCGCGCCTGTATAACCGGTTGAAACGATTTGGTCATTCTTTACGATAATAGCGCCATAGTTTCTGCGAAGACAAGTTCCCCTTTCTGCAACAGTTTGAGCGATATCAAGATAATAATTGTGTTTATCTGTTCTTGAACCCATTGTTTTTTCCTCCGATTTCTTTTATTTATATTTATTTTACAATATATTTAATCATTTTTCAACATTTTACTTTATTTTTTTTGAAAAATATGATAAAATTCTTGTATACTATATATTGGAGATAGTTTATGGACAATCTAACAAATATAAAATTTATTAAAGATTTGCTTGGCAAACACGGTTTTACCTTTTCAAAAGGGCTTGGTCAAAACTTTCTTATTAACCCTTCGGTTTGTCCGCAAATGGCAAAAGAGTCAGGTTGCGAAAACATAGGTGTTTTGGAAATCGGCCCTGGTCTTGGTGTGCTTACAACTGAACTTTGCAAAAGAGCAAAAAAAGTTGTTTCAATTGAAGTTGATGAGCGACTTCGACCTGTGCTTGATGTTACTTTAAAAGAATTTGATAATGTTAAAGTAATTTTTGGCGACTGTTTGAAACTTAATTTGCACGATATTATTAAATATGAATTTGAAGGTATGAAGGTGATAGTATGCGCTAACTTGCCTTACTATATCACCTCGCCTATTATTATGATGTTGCTTGAAAGCGAGTTGCCTATTGATTCGATTACGGTTATGGTGCAAAAAGAAGCAGCTACAAGACTTTGCGCTAAAGTTGGCACAAGACAATGCGGCGCAGTTACTGCGGCAGTTAGTTTTTATGCTAAAGCGCAAAAACTTTTTGATGTTTCTCGTGGGTCTTTTATGCCGGCGCCTAATGTTGACTCGGCAGTAATAAAACTTGATTTAACAAAGCGAGAGTCAGTTAATGTTAACAATAAAAAAGCGATGTTTAAAATTATTCGCGCAGGTTTTAACCAACGCAGAAAAACTTTAACAAACTCGCTTTCTTCTAATTTAGGTTTTGATAAAGAAACTATCACAAATGCGCTGACAAGTATTGGGCTAAAACCTACTGCGCGCGCAGAAGAACTTACCATGCAAGATTTTGCTATGCTTTCAGATTATCTTTATAAGGAGTAAAAGTTATGCCGGAATATATGGACTATAACGACTATGATGGTGGCGAAAAAACAAAGCGCCAAAAGATTTTGTCTAATATAAGTTGCATTTTATCGGCAGCGTTTTTAATTTTTATTGTCGTTTGGACTTTTACGCATTTGCCCGAGAATGTTAGAACAAAATTTGGTCCTGTTTATTCATCGGCGCATAAAGTTGGCGAAAAAGTTGAAAAAACGCAGAACGAATTTTTAGAATTTGATAAGAATTTTGAAGTTGATAAAATAGTTGTTGTTGATGATGAGTTTAAAAAAACATATCCAAAAATATATTCTATTGCAAGAGCAACCAAACTTGATTTATCAGAAAAAAGCGTTAAGACTTATGATTTAGGCGAGCATTTTGTTATTGCAACGGCTTATGAAGTTAAACGTCAAAAAGATGCTAACGGCAACTATTATGACAATGGCAAAAAGTATATTACAGGTACTGTTGGCGTTGATTTTTATATTTTTGAATATTCTTCAAAAGATGGTTTTGAAATTAAAATGCCTGAACGTTTTTCTTTAAGGTTTACTAAAAACTCTACTGATTTAGTGCCTACTATTCAAAAGGTTTATGTTGAAAGTGATAGTTTTAGACTTAATTTCTACTCGCTTTCTATTCTTGTTGAATCAAAAGACGAGTTTAAAAAAGTTAATACTGATTTGAACCTTTTAGAAGGTATTAATAAACAAGAATTTGAAAAACGATTCTTTATAAAAAGTCAATTTGTAAAATCGGTTGAAAACAAAGATTTGATTAATCTTATTGAAACTAAAGGCGGTGGCGAGCGAGGAGATAAGTTTGTTACTTCTTCTATTTCACTCGCTACTCCTGTAAAAGTTGCTGAAATTGGTTTGAATTTTGAAGACTCTACTTATAATAAGTTTTCAAGTTTTAAAGTTTCGGCTATTGAAAATGCTACTTATAAAATTAAAGTAAATTAAGAGGAAATTAAAATGCCACATTTTTTTGAAAAAGTACAAGGCGATGTTGTTAGTTTATCAAAAGAAAATTCAAAGCATATTTCGGGTGCGCTACGAATGAAAATCGGCGAGATAATTACTCTTTGTGATAACGGTAAAAACTACGAATGTGAGTTAGTAGAAATTGATAAAGAAGTGGTTAAAGCAAAGGTTATTGACTGCAATATGAATTATAGCGAGCCTGATGTTAACGTTACTATTTATCAGTGTGTGCCAAAAGGCGACAAACTTGAATTGGTTATTCAAAAGGCAGTTGAACTAGGCGCCAAAAGAATTATTCCGGTGCTTTCTAGCAGATGTGTTTCTCGTCCTGATGATAAAAAAGCATCAAAGAAAAATGATAGATACAATAAAATTGCGCTTTCGGCTTGCGAGCAGTCAGGCAGAGGAGAAATTGTAACAGTTGGCGAACAGATTAGTTTTAAAAACGCAGCAAAGCAAATTAAAGATTATGATTTATCTATCTTGTTTTACGAAGGTGGCGGAAAGCCTTTGAAAGAGATTATAGATAAAGAAAAACATAAAAATATTTGTATTTTTATAGGGCCTGAAGGTGGGTTTGCTGATACAGAAGTAAACTTATTAGAACAAAATGGCGCTGTCGTTGCCACTCTTGGCAAAAGAATTTTAAGAACTGAAACTGCACCACTTGCGGCGCTTGTTTCAATTATGTTACTTACTGATAATATGCAATAAACAAAAATCCGTTAGCAAAATGCTAACGGATTTTTAATTTTGTTTTAAAAGTTAGATAGTTGCGTCATCAACATACAAAACTCTTACACCATTTTCTTGGGCAGTTGGAGTTTCTGCTTTGTTGTTACGCTCGCTCAAGAATTTGCCTGCAACTTGTGGGAAAAGTGCATAAGATAATACATCTTCTTCACATTTAGCCAAATCTTTTGCTTCTTCAGTGTATTTCTCAAGTTCTGGCTCTAACAAATCTGCAGGTCTGCAAGTAATAGGCTCTTCATCACCAATTGCTTTCTTGCGAACTTCTTCATTGATTTCGCCAGGAACTTTACCATAGTCACCGTGTAATACACCTTTTGACTCTTTTGGAATCATTTTATATCTCTCGCCTGAAAGAACATTCATAACCGCTTGAGTACCAACAATTTGGCTAGTAGGTGTTACGAGTGGCAAGAAACCGAAGTCTTCACGAACTCTTGGAATTTCTGCAAGTACATCATAATATTTATCTTCTGCATTTGCTTGTTTGAGTTGTGACAAAAGGTTTGAAAGCATACCGCCTGGTACTTGATACAAAAGTGTATTTGTATCTACATTCAAAACTTTAGGGTCTAATGTGCCATCTGCTTTTAATTTTTCAGCGATTTTTCTGAAATGAGCAGCAGGCTCTGTAAATTTAGCAAGGTCTAAACCTGTATCACGAGGGCTACCTTTAAGCGCCGCAACAAGAGATTCTGTTGATGGGTTTGCAGTACCATTTGCAAGTGGTGAAAGCGCTGTATCAACAATATCAACACCTGCTTCAGCCGCTTTAAGAAGAGTCATATCGCCTGTACCTGTTGTGTTATGAGTATGAAGGTGAACAGGAAGACCTACTTCTTTTTTCAACTTTTTAACAAGTGAATAAGCATCATATGGTAAAAGCAAGTTTGCCATATCTTTAATACAAATGATATCTGCGCCCATTTCAGCAAGTTCCTGCGCTACTTTTACAAAGTAGTCTTCATCATGGATAGGGCTTGTTGTATAAGATAATGCGCATTCAGCAATACCACCGTATTTTTTGGTGCTTTCAATTGCTTGACGCAAGTTTCTTGGGTCATTAAGCGCATCAAAAATTCTTACTACATTGATACCATTTTTAATAGAAAGTCTGCAAAATGCATCAACAACATCATCTGCATAGTGTTTGTAACCTAAAATGTTTTGACCTCTGAAAAGCATTTGCAATTTTGTGTTTGGCAAATGCTCTTTTAATGTGCGAAGTCTCTCCCATGGGTCTTCATTCAAAAATCTCATACAAGCATCAAATGTTGCGCCACCCCAACACTCGAGTGACCAATAACCGATTTCATCTAATTGATGAAGCGCTGGAATCATATCTTCAATACGCATTCTTGTAGCCGCTTGTGATTGGTGAGCGTCACGAAGAATAGTATCTGTAATTTTTAATGGATTTTTAGCCATAATTTATATTCTCCTTAACCGAATATAGCGATGAGTACGCCTGCTGCGATAGCAGAGCCGATTACACCTGCAACGTTTGGTCCCATAGCATGCATCAAAAGGAAGTTGCCTGGGTTTTCTTTTTGACCAACTGTTTGTGATACACGAGCAGCCATTGGTACAGCAGATACGCCTGCAGAACCAATGAGTGGGTTGATTTTATTTTTCAAGAACAAGTTCATAAATTTAGCGAGTAATACACCACTTGCAGTACCAAGTGAGAATGCTACAACGCCCATTACAAGAATTTTAAGTGTATTTGCATTTAAGAATGCTTCTGCTGTTGCAGTAGCACCAACTGTTACACCAAGGAAAATTGTAACAATATTCATTAATTCGTTTTGAACTGTTTTTGAAAGTCTTTCTGTAACGCCACTTTCTTTAAACAAGTTACCAAGCATAAGTGAACCAACAAGTGGTGTTGCTGATGGTACTAAAAGTGCTACGAAAACTGTAATAACAATTGGGAAAACAATTTTCTCTGTTTTTGAAACCTTTCTGAGTGGTTTCATAACAATTTGTCTTTCCTTCTTTGTTGTAAGAAGTTTCATAATAGGTGGTTGAATTACAGGTACAAGCGCCATATATGAGTAAGCCGCAACTGCAATTGGTCCTAATAATTCAGGTTTCAAAAGTGATGTTGTGTAAATAGCAGTAGGGCCATCTGCACCACCAATAATACCGATAGATGAAGCGGCATTGCCATCGAAACCAAATAAAATAGCGCCAACAAATGTTACAAAAATACCGATTTGTGCTGCTGCACCAAGTAATAATGATTTAGGGTTTGCAATAAGTGGCTCAAAGTCAGTCATAGCGCCTACGCCAAAGAAGATAAGGCAAGGATAAATGCCGAGTTTTACACCTAAATATAAGTAGTCTAAAAGACCTGCGGCAATAGATGTTGCACCTGTTGCAACTTCAATAGAACCGCTATAAAGGATACCGTTTAATACATGAGCGCCTGTCATATCAATTGCGATTGTGGCGCTTTCAGCAACTACTTTGCCTGCAGAATCAATAATTTGACCTGCTGCGTTAATCAACATATCGCCTGATATAGTTGCTAAATCTGTTACATGACCTAAAAGCACATTGCCAACAAAAACCTCGCCTGATTGCGCTACAAAACATTGACCAAAAGCGCCAGAAAGCAACTCTTGAGAAATGCCTGTTGAATTAATCATAGTTGCACCGCCAAATAAATCCCAGTGAACATGGCCACCTGCGAATAATTCAGGGTGATACAACTCTGCCATTGGTAAATTTGTAAGTAACATACCAAAAGCGATTGGTAAAAGTAGTAATGGCTCAAATTTCTTAACGATTGCAAGGAAAAGCAACACAAAAGAAATTAAAAGCATAACCGGTGTTCGCCAGTCAGTCATACCTAAAAAACCGGATTGACCGAAAAACGAAACAATTGAATCTAAAAATTGTTGCATTTTAAATTAATCCTCCTTTATTTATTCAATTCACTAAAAATTATTGAATTGAGCAAATAAGTGCATCTGACTCAACTGAAGCACCTTTTGAAACTTGGAGGCCTGTTACTGTACCATCACAAGGAGCGAGGATTTCATTTTCCATTTTCATTGCTTCTAATACTACAAGAATATCGCCTGATTTTACTGTTTGACCTTCTGTTACTTTAACATCAAGAATTGTGCCAGGCATTGGAGCAGTTACTTTTTCTCCACCTGCTGGAGCGGCTACTGGTGCTGCTACTGGAGCGGCAGGTGCTACAGGTGCTGATTCTTGAACAGGTGCTGATTCTTGAACAGGTGCAGATTTAACATCTGCTGCTGAAATTTCTTCTACTGCTACTTCATAAGCAGTTCCGTTTACGATTACTTTATAGTTTTTCATAATTAAATACCTTTCTTTTAAAACAAATTATATTTTTTTAATTGATTTGATTCTGATAGCTTCAATATCAGTTCCCATTTCTTCAGCGATAGCTGCAGAAATTACTGCAATGAGTTCTTGCTTATTAGCAATTGGCTCAACTGCCGGTGCTGTAACCACTGGAGTTGGCACTTCATTTGTTTTGTTTTTCTCGAAAGCGCCAATAACAGCCGACATAAGTGAGCTTAAAAATACAATACAGACAAGTCCAAAGAACACAATGCCTACACCAAGGGCGCAAACTTGAACCATTTCACCAATGGTAAAACCTGTTTCTAAAGTTCTTGTTCCATCCATAATGCTCAACAAATTAAGACCCATAAAACAGCCTCCTTAAATATTTTTTCGGATTATATAAGAGTTAAATTCAGTAATTTAAATACCAAACTCCCCCTTATACAATGGTTAACCTAATTATACAACAACTACCATTTTAATTCAACACATTTTTACAAAGATTTTTTAAATTCATAACATTTGACAAAAAATTAACAAATAAACCATTAAATATGAAAAATTGCACAAAAAATTTGCCACTTTTTCCTGCCGTTTGACTTTTTAAGTTGTTTGTGTTATTATAATGTATAACTTGAGAAAGGTTGACAGAAGTTTATGAGTGAAAACTATAATTCATTTTCAAATGTTTATGACGAACTTATTGATGATGTTGACTATAATGCGCTTTGTAACTATTTTTTAAGTGTTTGTAAAGCAAATTCTCACAAGCCTAATCTTGTTTTAGATGCCGCTTGTGGCACAGGTAATTTTACCAAAGAGTTAGTTGATAAAGGGCTTGATGTTATCGGTGTTGATAATTCAAGCGAAATGTTATCAATTGCAAGTGAAAAACTTTGTGGTAAATGCGCTTTGATTTGTCAAGATTTGTGTGAATTAGATCTTTATGGCACTATTGATACGGTGTTTTGCACGCTTGACGCTTTGAATCACATTACTGATTACGAGCGATTTAAGTTAGCGCTTAAAAAGATGGCTTTGTTTTTAGAGCCTGGCGGGTTAATGTTTTTTGATGTTAACACCGTTTATAAACACCAAAAAATTCTTTCAAATAATATTTTTACCGATGAAAAAGAAAATATTTATTTAGTTTGGCAAAATTCTCTTTGTGATGATAACATTGTTAATATAAATATGGACTTTTTTGTAAAGCAAAACGATGGTAAATATTTAAGAATGAACGAGAATTTTGATGAGCGCGCTTATACTTTTGAGCAAATTGATAGCGCATTAAATGAAGCAGGTCTAAAAATCATTGAAGTCAAAGACTTTTTTACATTTAACGATGTAACTGATGAAAGCGAAAAGATTATTTACGCTGTAAAAAAGGTAAAATAAAATGAATAAAAAAGTTTTTAGTTTAACTTTGTTTTTATGTGTGATTTTTGCGCTTTGTTTTACAAGTTGTAAAAATAACAATAACAATGGCGAAAACGCTACTACTACCACTTCAACGGTTAGCACAACCGCAAGCGATGTGAGTAAAACTAAAAAGACTGTTATTGTTTATGTAACACAAACAACTGACAAGCAAACTGATTTAAACACCACAAAAGACAAACCTTCTAAAGTAACAAAGCCGAGTGCGGTTAAAACTTCTGCGCAAACAAGCGCTTCTAAAACTGTATCGGCTACAAATCAGTCTGGCACTGGTAATACAGGTTATACCGATGAGAATGGCGATCATTGGACCCCAACATATTAATTTAAAAAGGTGATGAAAGATGAATAAAAAAGTTTTTAGTTTAATATTATTTATGTGTATAGTTTTTGGCATTTGTTTTACAAGTTGTAATTCTGCTAATAACAACCAAGACCCTACTGCTTCTACTGCCCCTGTTGCAAGCGAAAGCGATGAAACAGTTGTAGGCGAAGATGATGAAAACGGTCCTAAAAAGACTATTATTGTTTACAAAACTAAAAAGACCGATAAAGAAAGCGTTAAAATCGGCGAGACTAAAAAGAAAACTACTACAACCACAAAAGACGCTACACAAAAGCCAGCCACAACTAAAACTACTAAAGGCAACAAAGCAACAAAGACTACTAAAAAACCTAACTATACAAGTGGTACATATGCAACAGCAGGTCCTGATAACACAGGATATTCTGATAGCGAAGGCATTTGGTCACCTCGTTATTAATAGGCTTTTTAAGGTATAAAAAAGTTTTTTTAAAAAAATTTAAAAAATTTCAAAAAAACCCTTGACAAATCGTTTGGTCTATGGTAATATATCAAACGTCGCAACGATAAACCCCAGTGCGACAGGCCAAATATGGGAGCATAGCTCAGCTGGGAGAGCACCTGCCTTACAAGCAGGGGGTCACAGGTTCGAGCCCTGTTGTTCCCACCATTTGTGGCTCGGTAGTTCAGCTGGTTAGAACGCTAGCCTGTCACGCTAGAGGTCGAGGGTTCGTGTCCCTTCCGAGTCGCCAATTACGCCTCTGTAGCTCAGTTGGTAGAGCAGAGGACTGAAAATCCTCGTGTCGTTGGTTCGATTCCGACCGGAGGCACCAAAGAATATGAGCCTCTGATTTTCAGTAATACGCTTCATATTCTTTATATGCGGATTTAGCTCATCTGGTAGAGCGCAACCTTGCCAAGGTTGAGGTAGCGAGTTCGAGCCTCGTAATCCGCTCCAAACAAAAGGACGCAAAAATTTAATTTTGCGTCCTTTTTATACAAATGGTGCCATCGCCAAGTGGTAAGGCCAGGGTCTGCAACACCCTTATCCCCAGTTCAAATCTGGGTGGCACCTCCAAAAATAAAAGCACTTCGAAAGAAGTGCTTTTATTTTTTGGAAACTAAGTTTGCCTTACGGCAAGTGAAGTTCACTTCGTAAATGAAGTTGCTAACGCAGTGAAGTTTGCTTCGCAAGTATTTCGGGCTAACTTAACTTCACTTTACACCAACGGTGTAAAACTTCACTATGCTTTAGCATAACTTCACATCGGCTTTGCCGCTACTTCACTCTATACACCCACACTATGTTGTAATTTCATGTTATATGTGATATAATTAGTTAGATAAATAAGAATTTGTGGAAGTGAATCGTATGAAAATAGAAATACAACCAGACGGGGTTTGGTATCATGGTTCTAATAAAATTTTCTCGGAATTAAGAATAAATAGTACTATTACGCAGTGGAGAGAACTTGCAGAAGCATTTTCACATCAGCCAAGTGGTTTAGGATATGATGATAACGGCGTAATTAGTCATAACGGAACAGAAAAAGGATATTTGTATATTATTGATGAGCCTATTACCGTGGGAGTTGATATATACCAACATCCAAGGACGACGATGGATGAAAATGCAGAGTTTTTAACTAAGAGACCGTTAAAAGTAAGAATGATTTGTGAGTTGTAAATTCCAATTTGTTGATTTTTTGACAAAGGCAAGTTGTAAACGCAAAAAAATCCCTGTTCAAAAGAACAGGGATTTTTTATTTTACAAATTATTGTTTTCCTGTTGAGCCGAAGCCACCCTCGCCTCTTTGCGTATCGGTTAGTTCATCTGTTTCATTAAATTCAACTTTTAAAAACGGAGCGATAACTAACTGGGCAATGCGCTCATTAACATCAATTTCTCCATCAATATCAGAATGGTTATGTAATGCAACTAAAACTTCGCCACGATAATCCGAATCAATAACGCCTACTTTATTTGCAGGGGCAAGACCACGCTTTGTAGCAATGCCTGAACGAGCATAGATAAGACCTGCATACCCCTCTGGTATTTCCATTGAAAGACCTGTTGGCACAAGAACGGTTTTATGGGCAGGGATAATAATTTTTTCTTCATTACAAGCATACAAATCTGCGCCTGCCGCTGCAGTTGAGCCATATGTTGGCAAAATTGCGTTTTCTTTTAATTTTTTTATATTAACTTTCATTTTTTACTCCTTTTTTGCTGTTTTGTTTATTATAACAGAAACTCAAAAGATTTTCAACAGTGTATCAAAAATCATTGATTTTATTGCGTGAAAAATGACAATTATTCCATAAAAAAGTGGTTTGAAATAATCAAGTCCAAACGGAATTTTAAGTGATAAATTCAAATATCTCAAATACGCAAAACCCAAGTCTTTATTGATATAAATTTTATTTAAAAACGGGTTTTCTTGCGCTATTTTAACGCTATTATCAACAATGCCAATGCCAATAATCAATGTTAACAATAAAATCATACCAATAGCAACGGCAACTATATTTCTAAATTTTAAATTCATAAAAAATCACCCTTGTTTTATTTTTACAAGGGTGAAAATTTTTATTTATGTTTTTCAGTTTCAATTACTGCCAATTTATCACAACGCTCGTTTTCAGGGTGACCCGCATGGCCTTTTACCCAAACAAATTGAACTTTATGAATCTCAAGCAAACGCAACAATTCTTCCCACAAATCAATGTTTAAAGCAGGTTTTTTATTAGATTTTTTCCAACCATTGCTTTTCCAAGAATAAACCCAACCTTGAAGCACCGCATCGCAAACATACTTGCTATCGGTAGTAAGAGTTACTTCGCAAGGCTCTTTAAGCGCTGACAAACTGGAGATAACCGCGGTTAACTCCATTCTATTATTGGTTGTTTCTTTTTCTCCGCCTGAAAGTTCTTTTTCTTGCTTTTTATAACGAAGCACTGCTCCCCAACCGCCTGGCCCTGGGTTGCCTGAACAAGAGCCATCAGTAAAAATTTCTATTTTTTTCATAAATTTTCTCCATATTCGCCTGTTAAATATTCATACGCGTGTGAAATTGCATTTTTAACATCATCGCTCGGCTCTTCTTCGCTTTGAGCATTTCTATAATCAAACATTTTTGTAAACGCGTTTACATCGCTATACAACTTTTCTAAATGATTCTTTGAAAGCGAAATTATATCTTCATTAAAACTTTTAAGCGCTTGTTTTTGAAGATTATTTTGCGCGCCTTCTGCAAGAATTTTATAGTGTGGTAGGCAGATATACTCCCTACTTCTAAAAGTTTCTCTAAATGATAATTCCGCGCTATAAGTACGGTATAAAGTTTCAATTAATCTTGACATTCCCCATTCGATTTTTTCACAAACAAAGCATGTTTGCTCAATTTTTGAAACTTTATATGCGCTTTTTTTAGCGTTTATTCCAAGCATACCTTTTTTAAAAACTTCTTCATCTAATTCTTTAAGATGGGTTTCCAAAACAAGGCCTAATTGCAAACGATTACGCTTACTCATCATATCTTTCAAATGGTCTTTACAAAAGCCCTGTTTATTAGTCTGAATTCTTATATCAGGCTCCATCATAGCAGCGCCTAAAACATAATCAACAATTCTTTCTTTGAGCATATTTCTCATATGACAAATTGGGCAACCATCATCTTTTTCAAAAATTTCACTTATAGGAATAGTACAAATATCGTCACGCATAAAATTATCTCCATATTTTATTATTTGAATTATATCATTTTTATGTTATAATATCAATAGATTTTTAAAAGGAGTTAAAAATGGCGGACATTATTTTTCAAGAAAACTGCGTTTTGATAAACAGAAAAGACTTTGATTTAAGGCAAACTCTTGACTGTGGTCAGGCTTTTCGATTTAGCGTTGATGAAAATGGAGTTTGGACAGGTTTTGCTAAACACAGAGTGCTAAAATGCTTTTATAAAGGCGATTTTGTTGTAATTGAAAATATGAGTGAAACTGAATTTTATGATAAGTTTTACGATTATTTCACTTTTGATATTGATTATAATGAAATCAAGAAAAAATTATCAAGCGATGAGATTTTAAAAACTGCTATTGAGTTTTCCCCTGGAATTCGTCTTCTTAATCAAGAAAAATTTGAAACTATCTGCTCATTTATTTTCTCGCAAAACAACAATATACCACGAATCAAAGGTATAATTGAGCGATTTTGCGAAAACTTTGGCGAGAAAATTGATGATAAGTTTTATGATTTTCCAACGGTTGAAACTATTGCGAAATTAGAAGTTGAAGACCTCGCTCCTATTCGCGCAGGTTTTAGAGCAAAATATATTATTGATGCGGCGAGAAAAATACATAGCGGCGAAGTTGATTTAGACGCTTTAGAAGATATGCCAATAGAAGATGCTCGCGAAACTTTAATGAAAATCAAAGGCATCGGCCCTAAAGTTGCAGAGTGTGTTTTGCTTTTTTCTTGCAAAAAATACAATGCTTTTCCTGTTGATGTTTGGATTAAAAAAGTGCTTGAAAAACTTTATCCAAACGGTTTGCCTCAATGCACAAAAGGCGTTGAAGGTATTGCTCAACAGTATCTTTTTGACTATTCAAGAAACATAAAACTTTAGTTTACTTTTGGCTATGTTTATGATAATATAATAAAAAACAAAAGGAGAATATTATGGACTTTTTATACGCATTAGAAAGTATTAGAACGCCTTTTTTAGACGAACTTATGCTACTTATTACTCATTTAGGCGATGAGTATCCGTTTTTAATCATTGCAATGTTTTTGCTTTGGTGCGTTAATAAATATCAAGGGTATTATATGCTTTTTGTTGGTTTTGTTGGCGTACAGATTAATCAACTTCTTAAAGTTATTTTTAGAATTGAGCGACCTTGGGTGTTAGACAAAAATTTCAAACCTGTTGAAGGCTCAATTGAACGTGCGACCGGCTATTCTTTCCCAAGCGGGCATACACAAAGCGCAGTTGGTACATTCGGCTCGGTGGCTCGTTGGTGCAAAAATAATTGGTTGAGAATTGTTTGCGTTGTTGTTTTTTGTTTGGTTGCTTTTTCGAGAATGTATTTAGGTGTACATACACCAAAAGATGTAATTACTTCTATTATTATTGCTAGTGCGCTTGTTTTTCTTCTTTACCCTATCGTTAAAAAAGCAGAAAACAACCCTAAAATTATGTATGTTTTATTCTCGATTTTAACTGTTTGGTCGATAGCGCAAGTTGTTTTTATGCACACATATCCTTTCCCTCAAAACGCTCAAGCGCAAGAAATATTTGACGCAACAAAAACCGCTTATAAAATGCTTGGCGCTACTGTTGGTTTGTTTATTGTATATATTGTTGATTCAAAATACATTAACTTCCCTACAAAAGCGGCTTGGTGGGCGCAATTAATTAAACTTATCGGCGGTTTATTGTTAACTGTTGGTGTTCAAAAACTTTGCTATGTTGTTTTTGAATTGTTTGTTTCTGCATTTTTAGTAAGAGCGCTCGCTTACTTTATTATGGTCTTATTTGCAGGTTTGGTTTGGCCGCTGACATTTAAATGGTTTGCAAAAACTAAAAAATAAACAAATTTAAAAGCCACTCATTTGAGTGGCTTTTTATTTAGATGAACAAATCATCGTCATTATTATTTACACCAAAAATATCATCATCAACAGGTTTTCTGCGTTTGAATTGCTCTTCATCAACACTTCTTCTGCGAGATGAAATATCTACATCTTCAAAAGTGTTTTCCGAGCGTTTTGGCATATCATCAAATCTTGCATTAGTATCTAATTGCGGTCTTCTTTGAGATGCTGCTCTAGAAGAAGGTTTTGTTCTTACGCGTGATTTGGATTTTGCGTTTTTACCATATAATTTTTGATATCTTACATTAATTGCGATTAATGCGATAACGCAACTTATCATCAAAACAAGAGAAACCCATTTTAATGGACGATATTTACTACCATAGTTTACAATGTTTTTTGCAGGAGTTGTAGGCTCGGTAGTTGTTTCAGTTTCGATAATATCTTTTGTTTCTTTTGTGATAGGTGCTACATAAGAAGGTTCGGTACTTTCGGTTTCTTTTTCTGTGGTATTAGTTGTTTTTTGAGTTTTTGAAGTATAAACAGGGTCTGCTACTGTTGCATTTGTTGTTACAACAGTTGTTGTGGTAGTTGTTGTTATAACAACCTCTGTTGTAGTAGATGTAACAACTTCTGTTGGAGCGGTTGTTTCATTTTCAACATCTTCTGCCGATACTCCAAAGAACGAAAAGCAACTTAATATAAACACAAAAATCAACAAAGCCGATAGAATATTTACATTAGTTTTACTCATCATTTTACCTTAATAAGCCTTTCCCCAATAAACGAGTTTATCTGCAGGTTTACCACAGCAAACACACTTATCAGAAATCTTTTCAGCATCAAATGGCATACATCTTGAGCCTACGCCGGTAATTTCTTTAACTTGTTCTTCACACTTTTCATCGCCACACCACATAGCCTTAACAAAACCGTCACCGTTTTGCTCTAATGCTTGTGTGATTTCATCTAAAGTTGTGCAAGAATAAGTTCTTTTTTCTCTGTTTTCAAGCGCTCTATTGTAAATGCCCTCGTGAACTTCTTTTAATTTTTCTGCTACTACTGTTTCAATATCTTCTATTGGAACAACAGTTTTTTCACGATTATGACGAGTTACAACAACGCAAACGCCATTTTCAATATCTCTAGGGCCCATTTCAATACGAACAGGAACACCTTTCATTTCATATTCAGAGTATTTCCAACCAGGTGAGTTATCTGAATCATCAAGTTTAACTCTGAATTTATCTTTTAATCTATCATAAAGTTTGCCGCAGTTTTCTAAAACGCCTTCTTTATGAGAAGCAACAGGAATAATAACTGTTTGAATTGGCGCTACTGCAGGTGGCAATACAAGACCGCTATCATCACCGTGTGTCATGATAATAGCACCGATTAAACGAGTTGTAACACCCCAAGATGTTTGATGTGGATAAGACTTTTTATTCTCTTTATCAGAGAATTGAATATCAAACGCTTTTGCAAAGCCATCGCCAAAGTAGTGAGATGTGCCTGCTTGAAGTGCTTTACCATCATGCATTAACGCTTCAATTGCATAAGTAGAAACTGCGCCTGCAAATTTATCAGATTCAGTCTTTTTACCTTTAACAACAGGAATTGCAAGTGAATTTTCACAGAAGTCTGCATAAACATTAAGCATTTTTTCTGTTTCAGTAATAGCCTCATCGGCAGTTGCATGAATAGTATGGCCCTCTTGCCATAAAAATTCTCTAGAACGAAGGAAAGGACGAGTTGTTTTTTCCCAACGAACTACCGAAACCCATTGGTTATAAAGTTTTGGCAAATCTCTGTATGACTGAATAATATTTTTATAATGTTCGCAAAAAAGTGTTTCAGAAGTTGGACGAACACAAAGTTTTTCTTCTAAAGGTTCAGAACCGCCGTGAGTTACCCAAGCAACTTCAGGGGCAAAACCTTCAACATGGTCTTTTTCTTTTTGCAAGAGTGATTCAGGAATAAACATAGGCATACAAACATTTTCATGCCCTGTTTCTTTAAACATTCTATCAAGAATATCAACAATGTTTTCCCAAATTGCATAACCATAAGGGCGAATTACCATGCAACCCTTTACACTTGTATATTCAATTAACTCTGCTTTTTTGCAGATGTCAGTGTACCATTTTGCAAAATCTTCATCCATTGATGTGATTTGCTCTACTAACTTTTTATTATCAGCCATTTTTATCTCTCCAAAAGTTCAATTTATCTTATTTATTTTACTATATACACATTGAAATTTCAACTTATTTTTTTCTTACAACGCTTTTTGCAAAAGATGTTACTCTTTGTGGCGCTGTTTTGATGTAATAATAGTATTTTACTTTGTTTTTAACAGATGTGTCAATAAAACTTGTTTTTGTTCCTGAAACAGTTTTAATCAAGGTGTATTTACCACCTTTTGATTTTCTGTAAATCTCATAACTTGTTGCATATTTTGCTTTATCCCAAGTTAATTTTATACCTTTTTTAACATTATAAGCCTTTTTGAGTTTAACAATTTGCTCACTTGGGAATGAAGCATCTGTAAGGTAATAAAGGCTATAATAGTTTTCATTGTAATTTTTCTCAATGTAGAAAATTCTTTGAGAAATAATCGAAAATCCACGAATATATGTTTTATTTTCAGTTGTTCTGAAAGTTAACTTATAATGAAACTCATTTGTGTTTATATCATAATAATAAAGACTTGTTGCATCGTTAAAATAGATATAATTATGAACTCTATCTGTTGTATATGCAGTTTTGTCATCATAAGTTGTTACAATATCATTAGTTCTTGTTGTGAATTTATAATCATTTGATGCGTAATAATAAGTGTCATCAATTTTTATGATTTTTGAGTAAATCTCTTTATCAAACGAATCGTGATAAAGTGTTGATTTGCAAGAAAATGATTTGTAAAAAGTTGTCCAATTATAATGATTATAACCTTCAGATTTAATTCTTGCAGTATTTATAAGAAAATACTTATGCTCAACTTTACCGGTTGTATCAGTATCTTTTTTGGTTTTTTGATTATAAACTATTGGGTCGTTCCAAGTAGCGTCAACATGATACCATTTTCCATCAATTTTAACAATATTCCAAACATGGTTCATTTCTTCGCTGTATGCAAGATAACTATCAATGCCAACTTCTTCTAACAAGTGAGAATATGCGAGCGCATAGCCTTGGCAAACCGAACTGCAGTCATACAAAGCGCCATAACCGCTATATAATTTACTTGCTTCATAACTAAAAGCATTTTCTGATACTAATTTATCATGCAATACTAATGCTTTATCATAATCAGACATACCAACTTGAACAGATGATAAGAACTGATTAACTCTTAAATTATACTCTTTTTTTCTTGTAGGCAATTCTGCTTTTGTAAAATGGTAAACAGGTTGAATTTTTGTTATGTATTTTCCGCTATACCAGTAGTAATAAGTTGAATTTACCCAGAACAATTCAGGGTTGTCATAAACTGTTCCCATATAGAAAAAGTCTGCAGAAGCACGAGGAATTTTATATTTTGTAAGGTCAATGGTTTTTGCCATTTTCTTAATTCCTTTAATCAAAGCCTTTTGCGCTTTTTTGAAATTAGAAGTGACCTTCATTTTTTTCATTAGTTTTGTGCCTTTAAAACCAGTAGTGCTTGAAGTGTTGCTACTGCTATTGTTAACAGAGCCTTGCGCTAAAACAACATTGCCGCTAAAAGATATTAAAAGCGCTAAAATAATACATAAAATTTTACTTGTTTTTTTCATAATATCACCCTAAAAATCTTCACTCTTTTTATCTCTGCTCATAAGATTTGTTATAGATTCTTTTGCATTCTTGTTTTCATACAAAATCGCATAACATTCATTGATAATTGGCATTTCAACATTGTGATTATCTGCCAACTTTTTAGCCGCTTCTGTTGCGAAATAACCTTCAACGGTGCCGACTACTCTTTTTGCTTCTTCAACCGAAATGCCTTTGCCAACAAGTTTGCCAAAAGCATTATTTCTTGAATGCTCTGAAGTGCAAGTTACAACCAAATCGCCAATACCGGAAAGCCCTGAAAAAGTGGCGCGTTTACCACCTAACGCTTCGCCGAGCGCTGACATTTCTGAAAGGCCGCGAGTGATTAAAGCCGCTAGAGTATTATCGCCTAATTTCATACCTTTGATAATACCTGCCGCCACTGCGATAACATTTTTGAGCGCCGCGCCAACTTCAACGCCGACAACATCTGAATTAGTATATATTCTGAAATATTTATTAGAAAGCGCCTCTTGAACAACGCTAGCCGCTTCAAAATCTTCGCTCGCCGCAACAATAGAAGTTGGAATTTTTCTGCCCACTTCTTCTGCGTGAGACGGACCTGAAAGCGCAACAACCGAATTATTTGGCAAACATTCTTTAATAATTTCAGTAAATCTCTTTAAAGTTTTCTTTTCAAAGCCTTTTGCAACTGAAACTATAATGCTATCTTTTGAAACTTTATCTTTAAGCATTAAAGCAGTTTCTTCTACTGCGAAAGATGGAGTTGCGATAACTATAATATCGCTATCCAAAACGCACTCAAAATCACTTGTGATTTCAATACCATTTGGTATTTCAACACCTTTTAAAAGTGGGTTCTCTTGTGCGCTTTTTATAGTTTCAATTTCACTTTCAAATTTTCCCCAAAGCACTGTTTTATGGGAGCAATTATAACTTAAAATAGCAATTGCTGTTCCCCAACCACCAGAACCTAAAACAGAAATTTTCATAAAAGTTTAACCTTTCTTGCGTTTTTTATCAGAAGTTTTTCTCTCTGTACCATTTTTAAGTCTTACAATGTTTTCTTTGTGTTTAATTATAACCATACTTGACATTATAAATGTACAAGCAACTGCAACCCATACTTGATAATCAGAGAACCAAATGAATATGCCACCATCTTTAAAGAATAGATATGTGAACGGAACTGCTACTGTTACTGCGATTATTGATGAAAGCGAAACATACTCTGTCATAAGTAGCACAAGCACAAATACTGCGAATGAACAAAGCGCAGTAAATGGTGAGAATGCTGCTGCAGTACCAACAATTGTTGCAACGCCTTTTCCACCTTTGAATTTAAAGAATATTGGGAACATATGACCTAAAAGGCAAAAAATTGCTACAATTGGTCCTACAAGTTCAGGGTTTAAGCAAACATCTGCATCTATTATAGCGTAGCTACGTAATGTTAGAGTTTGAACGCCATTATCAAGAAGTAAATTTGCTAAAGGCACATATAAAAATTTAGCAAGTAAAACTGCAACAGTACCTTTTAAAAAGTCGCAAACAAAGGTTAAAATACCAGGTAATTTACCAGCAGTTCTCATAACATTAGTCATACCTGCATTGCCTGAACCGTGCTCACGAATATCTGTGCCTAAAAACTTTTTAGTGAAAATAATAGCAAAATTTATACTACCTAATAAATAAGCTATAATGCAAAAAATAATAACTGAAATTAAAACTGATAATTCATTTGCATATCCATGCCAATAAAACATTATTTGTCGCCTCTTTCTCTGACAATAACCTTAACAGGAGTGCCTTCAAGGCCGAAGGTTTGCCTGATTTGATTTTCTAAATATCTTTGATATGAAAAATGGAATAACTCTGCATTGTTGCAGAAGAAAACAAAGGTAGGTGGCGCAGTAGTCGCCTGTGTCATATAATAAATTTTAAGACGCTTACCCCTGTCTGATGGTGGTTGCACACGAGCAGTAGCCTCTGCTAACAACTCATTAAGGCGTCCTGTTGAAATACGCATATTATTTTGCTCATACGCATATTTTACAACTTCCATCAATTTATCTAATCTTTGCCCTGTTTTTGCCGAAATAAAGATAATCGGCGCATAAGACATAAACGAAAAATCAACTGCCAAATCTTTGCGATATTGGTCCATTGTTTTACCGTCTTTTTCAACTAAATCCCACTTGTTAACAGCAATAACACACGCCTTGCCACCATCAAGCGCAATTGATGCGACTTTTGAATCTTGCTCGGTAAAGCCTTCTACCGCATCTATCATAATAACGCAAACATCTGCTCGCTCAACTGCCATTTTAGCGCGAATAACCGAATATTTTTCGATTTTATCATCAACACGAGATTTTCTGCGAAGACCTGCCGTATCGATAAAATTAAATCTGCCGTAATTATTTTCAACCATAAAATCAATAGCATCACGAGTAGTACCTGCAATATCAGAAACAATTGCGCGCTCGTCCCCTGCTATTTTATTTATAAGCGAAGATTTGCCGGCATTTGGTTTGCCGATAATAGCAACATTTATAACATCTTGCGCTTCTTCACTGTTTTCATCATCAAAAGTTAAGTTTTCAAATACCGCGTCAAGCAAATCGCCTGTGCCGTGACCGTGAACAGATGAAACTGCTATCGGCTCGCCAAGACCTAAATTATAAAACTCATAAAATTCAGGTGGCACATCGCCAATGCCATCGCATTTATTAACGCAAAGAGCAATAGGTTTGCCTGATTTTTGAAGCATTGCCGCTACTTCTTCATCTGCGGCGGTGATACCTGTTTTCATATCAACCACAAAAATGATAGCCTGCGCCATATCAATAGCTAGATTTGCCTGCGCTCTCATTTGAGATAGAATAACATCATCAGTTTTAGGCTCGATACCACCTGTATCTATCATAGTGATAGCCTTGCCACGCCATTCGCAATCGCCGAAGATTCTGTCCCTTGTAACACCCGGTGTATCATCAACAATAGACAAACGCTGACCAATAAGTTTATTAAAAAGTGTAGATTTACCAACATTAGGTCTGCCTACAACTGCAACTATCGGATTCACTTTTTATCCTCCTTGAATTTAAAAAAGAACATAACATTCCTATTTTAGTATATACAAAATTATTATACACCAATTTTGCAAATAAGTAAACAGTTAATATTAAATATTTTTATATAAATTTAATTAAATATATAAAAAAGAGCAACCAAAATTGGTTGCTCTTTTGATTTGTATAAGAAATTATCTCTTTGAGAATTACCAAACCTTTTAATAAAGCCATTTTTTCGATATTTGTTAGTTGTGTGTTAGTTGTTTATAAATTTAAAACAAAAGAAAAACCTACCAAGCGGTAGGCTTTCGAGTATATTATAAAATTGGTTTATCTCCTGTTCCCATAGTAATTCTCCTTTCTTAATTAAAGATTATACTATATATTTATGCCACTGTCAACACAAAAATGTATTGTTGCTATTCCGCGACAGTTCCTAAATCTTTTCCTTCGTTTCGTGAATGAGAGGACATTTTTGCTTTTTGTTGTCGTTCTTTTTCGCGCCATGTACAATATAATTCAGCTACATTGGTATACAGTTTTGCTGAACGCGGGTCGGAATTATGTGAAATGTAATAGAACATTATAAAACACATTTCTAAATAAGTAGGATAAATCGATTGGAAAATAACACTTTCATCAGCAACATTGTGAGTAAATGCCATAGCAAAATATTCAGCGTTATTCAAAGTATCTACGATATATTTATTGAAAAAATCAGCAACTATCTCTTGTGGATTTGCTTCAATTCTTTTTGTTACTCTTCCTTCTTCTGAAGGGTCGTATTCAAAAGTTTTCTCGCAACCATTAAGGTTCATATTATATACAAGATTAACCTTCACTATTGCTTCTATAAATTTTTCATCAGTTTTAAGGTTTCTAAATTTTTCTATTTCACCTTCAGTATATATAGTTTTTAATTCTTCTATATCAAAATATTTAAGTTCTAAATTTTTTCGTTTTGATTCAATTATGGGCGTAATTCCATATTCATCAAAAACTTTTTTAACACAAGAATAACGATTCAAAATATTATCTTTATAATATTCAGATAATTCAATCGCTTTTTTTATTTTAGAAAATTGAAATTCTTTAATTTTTTGAGATGAAGATAAATAATATTGCCATACTGCAATAATAGAACCCACAATAACAAAGAAAGCCGAAGTTATTTCTGCACATAAAGCTATAAGTTCGATTCCTAAAATTTTTTCTTTTTCGCAAAAGGGCAACTTAATAATGATTTGAGGCAAAAAGAAAGAACACAAAGCTAATATAGCCAACAATACTGTAAACAATATTCTATGTTTCTTTATAAAGTTTATCATTGTCATCATCCTCCCTTTACATAATACACCATAATTCGACAAATGTAAAGGGAATTTTTTCATATCACTCCACATCCCAATCATCTCATAAACTCAACCGGACATTCAAGTACATATTTTGTAACCAAAAAAAGCCGAGTAGGATTGTTCCCACTCGGCTTAAATTATTATTTTACAACTCTAATTCTTTTTCTGTAAACAAAACCTTTTATTGTCTTGCCTTTAAGGTTCTTGCCTTTAACACGATACCAATTATCGTTGACCTTCTTCAAAATCTCAACCTTGCTACCAACTGCAAATCTGCCTTTAACTTTGGATTTAACATTCGCTTTCCATCTACAAGGCGCAGGCACGCCGACAACCTTGCCATACTGCTTCAGTTTCTTGTTAACTTTATCAGCGATATCACCCATTCGGCTATAAAGATATTCACCAGGACAGTCTGTGTTAGCAAACCATCTATGTACGGTCATATTCTGCTTTTTAACTTTACCAATGAGCGACTTGTCAGCTTCCCACTTTAACTCTTTAATCTTGTTTCTTTTACAGATGTCTGCAACAAGCTCAATAAGTGCTTTATATGCTTCATCAGTAACCTTATATGGTGGTTTAGTATCGCAAGCAACTTCGATAGTAATTGCTCTATGGTCATTAGACCTGTTAGACGAAGTCCAAGGTCTGTATTTTTCATCAACAGATTGACCCATAGAACCATCATAACCTATAACATAGGTAGCAGAAACTTGTCTATCAGTAGTAGCAAAATAATCGCAACCTTGTTTTGCAGTAACTTGACCCACATAACAATGAATTGTAATTGTATCTTTTTTGTGCAAACGATAACTATAGTTTTTACTTAATCTTTTATAAGTAACTAATGGACTATTACTCATAACTATTCTTCCTTTCCTTTTTCTTTTAAAATTTCAATTGCTTTGGTAATAATCGACGGAATCGGAACGCCCATCAAACCAGCGTTCTCGACAATGCTTATAAGTTCATTCGCCA
>JAZQFC010000013.1:0-20933 GCA_045539315.1 Acutalibacteraceae bacterium
AGAGTCTACATCTTCTAACAAACAAAGCGGAAACATTGTTAGAAACTTTGTAGCCCGTGGTTATGCTAAAATAACTGATGAAAGCGGAGAGTCTTTAATCATCTATGCAGATTATGATAAGCATAATGGCCGTTCATTAGGCTATGTTTCTTATATGCTTAAAAACGACACCGCAGAATTTTCAAAAGATATTTACGCTCCTTATGCAGACAGAGTAGTAGCTTGGGCTAAAAAATATGAAATATCTCGCGACCCAGGCGGAAGCGACATTTGGTAAAAATCAAACAAAAAAGAGCTAACTTTTTTAAGTTAGATCTTTTAACTTTGCTTAAATTTCTTTTGCTAAAATAGCGGCGTCTTGTGATGGAGAAAAACGAGGGGTAACTATTTTCACATTTGGCAATGTAAAGTTCAACATTTCTTCAAATTGGGTTTTTATGATATCAAAATGTGTAAAAATACTGCCAATTAAAGCCACTTCGCCGTCTTTTAAACCTGCCTTTTTACAGCGCTTGATTTTTAACAGTGTTTGTGTTATACTAAAAAGCAAATAATGAAGCAATCAAAATTATTTGCAAATATGTTGTCAGTATGACAACATTTTGACAACAAAAATCTTGATAGTCCATTTTTAATGGATAATCTGAATAATCCTGATAATACGAATAATAACACCTATACAAAATTGTTTAGGTTATGATTTTCAGGAGCGAGTGGGAATAATTATATAATCAAAACAGGCAGAGATTTCTCTGCCTGTTTTTTAGTTGCAAACAATAGATATATATGATAGAATAATCATATAAATTTAAATGAGGTATATAATATGTCTTTTGAAAAGATTAAAGGGAATTTTGGTTTTGGTTGTATGCGTCTTAAAATGAATGAAGATAAGGTTGATTATGATGAATTCAACAAGATGATAGACGCGTATATTAGCGCAGGTTTCAACTATTTTGATACTGCTCACGGGTATATTGACGGTAAAAGCGAAACTGCTTTGAGGGACTGCCTTTCGGCTAGATATAATCGTGAAGATTTTGTATTTGCTAATAAACTTTCGGTTTGGTGTTTTGAAAGCCAAGAAGATATATTACCGCTTTTTGAAAATCAATTAGAATGTTGCGGTGTTGATTATTTTGATTTTTATCTTGTTCATTGCGTAACAAAAGATACATATAAAAAGTATGAAGAATGTAACTGTTTTGAGTTTATAAAGCAACTTAAAGAGCAAGGTAGAGTTAAGCATATCGGTTTTTCATTCCATGATAATGCAGAGTTTTTAGATGAAGTTTTAACAAAATATCCTTTTGTTGAATTTGTTCAGTTGCAATTTAATTATCTTGATTATGATGACCCTGGTGTGCAGAGTAAAGCGTGTTATGATGTAGCAGTAAAACACGGTAAAAAAGTTATTGTTATGGAGCCGGTAAGAGGTGGCGCACTAGTTGATTTGCCAGAAGAAGCCAAGCAGATTTTTGATAACCTTAACGGTGGCTCTTATGCTTCTTATGCGCTTCGATATGCGGCGAGTTTCCCTGAAGTGTTTATGGTGCTTTCGGGAATGGGCGATATGAATATGATGAATGATAATTTAAATACATTCACAAATTTTGTGCCATTTTCAAAAGAAGAATATAAGGCAACAGATAAAGTTCGTGAGATAATTAGGCGAGTAAGGCAGATTCCTTGTACTGCGTGTAGATATTGCACCGAGGTTTGTGAAAAAGATATTCCTATTCCTGATATTTTCTCGGTTTACAACGAGCATTTATCAGCAAAAATTACTTTTGATGAAGCAAAAAATAAGATGCCATCAGGCGCTAAAGAATGCATTAAATGTGGAAAATGCGAAAAGAATTGTCCGCAGAGCATTGAAATAAGAAAGCATCTTGAAAAAATAGCACAATGGTAAAAAACAGGAATATAGAGGAAGATAATTTTAAATTTTTTTAGTAAAACAATTGAATTTATATATTGTTTGTGTTATAATGGCTAGGCAAAAGATTTCTATTATGAAAAGAGGGATTTTCATGGATAATTTAAAAGTGGGTTGCGCTTTATTTGGCGGTTGTGATATAGATTGCACCGGTGAAAAATTTGAAGGCGCTAAACTTTCTGCCATCTTTGGTGGTGTTGATTGTAATCTTAAAAATGCCATTGTTGAAAACGATTGTGAAATAAAAGCAAGAGCAGTTTTCGGTGGTGTTGATATAATAGTTCCTCCAAATGTTAATGTGAAAGTAAGTTCTGTTAACATTTTTGGTGGCACAGATAATAAAACTACAAGTTGTGAAGGCACTCCAACAATTTATATTAAATGTTTTAGTATGTTTGGCGGAGTTGAAATTAAATAGAATTATAAATAGGCTTGAAATCATTTGATTTCAAGCCATATTTACGGCTGTTTTGAATTGAAGGGGATAAAAATGGATAATACAGTTCAAATTTTACTTAGTATATCGGTCTGCGTTTTAGTTGGACTTTTGATGTCAAGAATCTGCAAAATTTTAAAATTACCTGCAGTTACAGGATACTTGATTTCAGGTATTTTAGTAGGTTGCTTTTTTCTTGGAAGAATAACTTTGCCTGGTGGCTATCATCTTGGTTTTAGCAGTCCTGATTTTGAAGATATTCATGCGCTTGGAATTTTATCAGATGTTGCGCTTGGCTTTATAGCATTTTCAATTGGTAGCGAGTTTAAACTTTCAGAACTCAAGAAAACAGGTAAACAAGCAACTATCATTGGCGTTTTTCAAGCGTTAACCGCGGCTTTTGTTTGTGCTTTGGTTTTATTAGGCTTACATTACATACTTTTAAATTCAACAGGGGTTGACTGTTTGCCAATTTCTGCAGTTTTAATTTTATCGGCAATTGCAACTGCAACCGCTCCTGCGGCAACATTGATGGTTGTTCGTCAATACAAAGCAAAAGGCGCGCTTACAAAACTTTTGTTGCCAATTGTAGCGCTTGATGACGCAGTAGGTTTAATTGTTTTCGCAGTGCTTTTTGGTGTATCAAAAGCAATAGACGGTGGCGCAGTATCAGTAACATCAATTGTTATAGAGCCATTAATTGAAATTGTTTTGTCACTTGTAATCGGTGCAATATTAGGTCTTGTATTATCAGAACTTGAAAAATTATTTCATTCAAACAGTAACCGTTTAAGTCTTGTTATTGTATTTGTGTTTATCACAGTTGCAATAACCGAACTTAAAAACTTACATATCGGCGGAGTTCATATCGGTTTTTCATCGCTTCTTACTTGTATGATGTGTGGCACTATTTTCTGCAATGTTTGTGAATGTTCAGATGAAATGATGCACAGAGCGGACAGTTGGACAAAACCATTGCTTATACTTTTCTTTGTAATTAGTGGCGCAGAGTTAGATTTAAGAGTTTTCAAACAACCTATTTTTGTTCTTGTTGGTTTGGTTTACATACTTGCTCGTTGTATTGGTAAATACTATGGCGCATATATTTCTGCTAAATTTACAAAATGTAATGAAAAAATAGTAAAATATCTTGGTATAACATTGTTCCCACAAGCAGGTGTTGCTTTGGGTATGGTTAGCACCGTATCGGCAGATGAAATTATTAGCGCAGATGTTGCAAATGTAGTTAGATTTGTAATTTTGTTTGCAGTGCTTATTTATGAAATTGTTGGTCCTGTTATGACAAAATGGGCGCTTAAAAAATCAGGCGATATTACTGCAAAACCAGAAGGGTTTACAAGAAGACAGAAAAATCAACCTGCACAGTAAACTAAAAGAGTTGACAATTTTGTCAACTCTTTTTTGTTGCAATTTTTCTTTGATTCTTGTATAATAATGTTAATGGGAAAGAAGGGGGAATTTTTATGTCAGAAAATAAAAATATTTGGCAGATGATTAAATTTACACTATTTTCAATTTCTGCAGGAATTATTCAGGTTGTATCATTTACATTGCTTAACGAACTTTTAAAGGTTGATTATTGGGTTGCTTATTTAGTTGCGCTTGTTTTATCAATTGTTTGGAATTTTACATTGAATCGCAGATATACATTTCAGTCTGCAGCAAATATTCCAATAGCAATGTTAAAAGTTTTCGGCTTTTATTTAGTGTTTACACCTGTTTCAACTATTCTTGGCAATTTCGCAGAAAATAGTGGTGTAAATGAGTATATTGTTTTAGCAGTAACAATGTTATCAAACTTTGTGCTTGAATATTTATTCTGCAAATTTGTTGTTTATAGAAATCAAGAATATACAAGAGAAAAAAAGAGTTAACTTTAAGTTAACTCTTTTTTTATTTGAAAATCAAAAGTAAAATTACAACTAAATATGCGATTAAAATAACAGGAAGAGAGTATATAAATTTAGGCTTTTTAGTTTTATGCCTAAAGATAAGCATTCCAAAAATTCCGCCTAAAACGCCACCGGCTAAGCAAAATGTCAACAAAGTTTTTTCGCTTATTCTGTAAGCATCTAATTTTGCTTTTAGTTTATCAATGCCAAAAATTATAAAAGTAAAAACATTTATAATTACTAAATAAATTGCAAATTCAAACATAAAAATCTCCTGTTGTTTTTAAATAAATTATACTACAAAAGTTTTAAAAATACAATATTATACTTATATAAGTAAATTGTTGACTTTTTGAGCGTTTTATTTTAAAATAATATAAGCGAGTAGATTATACGGTTGCGCTTAATTTTTAAGTGAGGAAAGTCCGAGCATCACAGAGCAGGATAACGGCTAACGGCCGCCGGAGGCGACTCCCGGGAAAGTGCAACAGAAATAAACCGCCTGGCAACAGGTAAGGATGGAAAGGCGAGGTAAGAGCTCACCGACTTTGTGGTAACACAAGGTGCCCTGTAAACCCTATCCGATGCAACGCTGACAAGGGGCTATGCATTTGCTCGATGCTACCCTGAAAAGCGGCTTGAGGCAGTTGGTAACAATTGTCCCAGATAGATAACCGTACACGACAGAACTCGGCTTATAGATTTACTCGCTAATTTAAAATAACAGTGGCCTGGCGCCACTTTTTTAGGATATAAAAATGAAGAAAAATGAAACCGCAGTAATGAAAATAATTGATTATTCTACCGAGGGTTTTGGAATTGCAAAAGCGCCTGATGGTATGACTGTATTCGTGCCTGGCGCTGCAGTTGGCGATGAGGCAGAAGTTCTTATTGTAAAAGCGCTTAAGAAATTTTGCTTTGGTAAAATAATCGAGTTTAAAACTAAATCAACTGATAGAACCGAACCTGACTGTTCGGTTTTTTCTCGTTGTGGTGGTTGCGTTTTTCGTCATATAGATTATAATGCAGAATTAGAGTTTAAAAGAAAAAGAGTTAGCGATGCGATTTCTCGTATCGGTGGAATTGATATACCTGTTAACGAAGTTTTGTCTAATAAAAAAACAACTCGTTATCGCAATAAAGGTCAGTATCCTGTACGAGCAGATGCAAACGGCAAGTCTATAGCCGGTTTTTATTCGCTTCATTCTCATAGAGTTATTCCTTGTGATGACTGCGTTTTGCAACCAAAAGAGTTTTCAAAAATTGTTGATACTTGTATTAAGTTTTTTAATGATAAAGGTATTGCCCCTTATGATGAGCAAACAAATAAAGGCGTAGTTCGTCATATTTACTTAAGAAAAAGCGGTTACACCAATAAAACAGTAGTTTGTATTATAATAAATAGTGACAGTTTGCCTTATTCAGATGAATTGGTTGATGTTTTGTCAAAATTCGAAGAAGTTTCAGGCGTTATTCTTAATATAAATAAAGAAAAAACAAATGTTATTCTCGGCAAGAAAATAAAAGTTTTATCGGGCGATGAGTTTATTGTTGATACCTTACTTGGTGTTAAGTTTAAAATCTCGCCACTTGCATTTTTCCAAGTTAACAGGAAAATGACTGAAAAGTTGTATAAATGCGCGTCAGATTTTGCAAATGTACAAGGAAAAACCGTGCTTGATTTATTCTGTGGCGCAGGAACAATTGGGCTTACAATGGCAAACTCGGCTAAAAAGGTTATCGGCGTTGAAATTGTACCGCAAGCGATAGAAAATGCAAAAGAAAACGCAAAATTAAATGGTATTACAAATGCCGAGTTTATCTGCGATACTGCGGCAAACGCTGCAAAACAATTAGCAGATAAGAATATAAAAGCAGATGTGGTAATCGTTGACCCACCAAGAAAAGGGCTCACAAATGACTTAATCGGTACAATTTGTAATGATTTTAGCCCAGAAAGAGTTGTTTATGTGTCTTGCGACCCAGGTACACTCGCTCGCGATTTAAAAGTTTTTGAAAACTTTGAATACAAAGTAAAACAAGTTCAACCTGTAGATATGTTCCCAAGAACAGCACATGTTGAAACGGTTGTGCTTTTAGAAAAGGAGTAAATTAAAATGAAAGCGTTAAAAATTATTTTGGCAACTATTTTATCTCTTGTTTTAATTATTGGAGTGTTAAATATCATTCCACCGAAGAAAAATATTGAAAACAACCCATTTTTAGTTGCAGAGGGTAGCGCTCCTATGGTAGCGGCCCACAGAGGTGGCGCAGAAAATAGCCCTGAAAACACAATGCTCGCCTTTAAAACCGCCGCTAGAGAAACAGGCGTTGATATTATCGAAACTGATTTGAATTTAACTAAAGATGGTTATTTGGTTTATGTTCACGATGAGTATATTGATAGAGTTTGTAACGTTAATGGCGATATACCATATAGTGAAGCGCTTAAAATCTGTGAAGATGAAGAAAAAAGACATAATGTCAGAGATATGACACTAGAAGAATTAAGACAGTATAATTTTGGCTATTATTATGAGGATGAAAACGGTAATCGTCCTTATAAAGATGTGAAAAATCTAAAGCGCGCAGGACTTCAAATTTCAACAATTGATGAAGTTTTGCAAGAGTTTAAAGATGATAAAGACCTTTTGTTTATAATTGAAATAAAAGATGATAAAGAAGAAGGCAAAACTGCTTGTAAAATCGTTTGGGATACTTTAGAGAAATACCCGGAATATAAAAATCGTGTTGTAATTGGTTCTGAACACGGTGAAATTGAAACAGAAATCAAAGAAAATTATCCTGAAATTATGCGTGGCGCAAGCAACCCATCTGCAAAAGAATTTATTGTAACATTACTTGCAAGAGTAAATATTTTCGACTCAACTTCATTTACTTGTTTGCAAATTCCAACAAGTTATGATGTTGGCTTTGATTTAGGGTTGAAAAGAAGTTCTATTATAAAACGTGCACATAGAAGAAATATCGCAGTTCAATATTGGACTATAAATGATGAAGAAAATATGCGTGAACTTACAGAACTCGGTTGTGACTGCATTATGACCGATAACCCAAAACTTTTAAAAGAGGTTTTAAAAGAGTATAAATAATGAACAATAATAAATTAAATTGCCCACAGGCAAAAAAATGCGGTGGGTGTCAACTGTCTAATATGGACTATGCTCGTCAACTTAATTTCAAACAGGCGAAAGTGGTAAAACTTTTGGGCAAATTCAGACGTGTTAAAAAGATAATCGGAATGAAAAATCCGTATAATTATCGCAATAAAGTGTCAGCGGCATTTACTACAACTCGTTCCGGCAAAATTATATCTGGTGTTTATCAATCGTCAACAAAGTCGGTTGTAAATGTTGATAAGTGTATGATTGAAGACAAGTTCGCAGATGAAATTATTGTAGAAATCAGAAAAATGTTGCCACAGTTTAAAATTAGCACTTATAATGAGTTTACTCGCAAGGGATTTTTGCGTCATGTGCTTGTAAAACGCGGATTTGCCACTAATCAAACTATGGTTGTTTTAGTTGGCGCAAACAAAAACTTTTCGCAAAAAGATAAGTTTTGCAAAGCATTGTTAGAAAAATTCCCTGAAATAACGACGGTTGTTTTCAATGTCAGCACGGATAAATTTAGTATGCTTTTAGGCGAGTATGAAGAAGTGCTTTTTGGCAATGGTTATATTGAAGACACCCTTTGTGGTTTAACATTTAGAATTTCGCCAAAATCTTTTTATCAAATAAACCCTATCGGCGCAGAAATTTTATATAATAAAGCGATTGAGTTTGCAGGTATTACAGAAAAAGATACAGTTATTGATGCTTATTGTGGCACAGGTACAATAGGCCTTGCTTGTGCAAAATTTGCTAATAGAGTAATCGGCGTTGAATTAAATTCTGACGCAGTTAAAGATGCCAAAATAAATGCAAAAGTGAATAATATCGAAAACGCAGAGTTTTATGAGTGTGACGCAACAAAGTTTATCACAACTTATGCAAAAGAAGGCAAACGAGCAGATATTGTTATTTTAGACCCACCAAGAAAGGGAAGCACAAAAGAGTTTTTAAAAAGCGTTGTAACATTGCAACCTGAAAGAGTAGTTTATATCTCTTGCAACCCTGAAACACAAAAAAGAGATTTGTTTGAACTTATTAAAGGTGGCTATAAGGTACGCAAAATTCAACCTGTTGATATGTTCCCACATACAAACCATGTGGAGACAGTAGTTTTATTAACTAAAGGAGAAACTTTATGACAATAAAACTTTTTCTTTCGGCGATTTTTAAATTTATATTAGGCGTCGTTTTAGTTGGTTTGCTGATATTTTTGCCTGCAGGAAGTTTCTCTTATTACAACGGCTGGCTCTTTATGATAATTTTATTTGTGCCGATGTTTTTTGCAGGAATTGTGATGATGATTAAAAATCCTGATTTATTAAAATCACGCCTTAATGCAAAAGAGAAACAAAAAGACCAGAATTTAGTTGTTAAATTGAGCGGACTAATGTTTATAATCGGCTTTATAATTGCAGGGTTAGGTTATAGATTTAATTGGTACACCTTACCGAAAACAGTTGTAATTATCGCAACAGTTGTTTTCCTTTTAGCGTATGTTTTATATGCAGTAGTGCTTAAACAAAATACATATTTAAGCCGTACAATAGAAGTTAGTCAAAACCAAACAGTAGTTGATACTGGGCTTTATAGCCTAGTGCGCCATCCAATGTATAGCGCGACCTTGCTTTTGTTTTTATCAATGCCACTTATACTAGGCTCTGTTTATTCATTTATAATTTTTCTTATCTACCCATTTATAATTGTAAAAAGGTTAAATGGGGAAGAGAAGTTTTTAGAAAAAGAACTCGAAGGTTATACGGAATATAAACAAAAGACAAAATACAAACTAATTCCATTTATTTGGTAGGATTGAATTATGATAGATTATGTTGCTTTAATGAACTATTTTGAAAATCATAAAAATAGCAAAAAACTTGTTCTATTTTTAAACAGGTTTATTACTGTTGCAATTTATATTTCTTACTTTTTGTTTTTAGCAGTTGTTTTTTCTTATAGGTCAGAGCATTTACTAAAATATATTTTAGTGCCGGCAGTTTTGTTTGTTTTAGTAAGCGTTTTTAGATATATTTATAATGCGCCTAGACCTTATGAAACTCAAGATTTTACACCGATTTATGATAAACAAACAGTCGGCAAATCATTCCCATCTCGTCATGTTTTTTCGGCATTTATAATCTCTCTTATGATTTTGCATTTTAACACTCTGTCGGGCATTATTTTTCTCATACTATCAACAATTTTGGCAGTTGTGAGAGTGTTAGCAGGGGTGCATTTTATAAAAGACGTAATAGTCGGCGCATTAATTTCAATATTATCTTTTGTTTTAATGATAATAATTTTCTAAATAAAAAAGACTATCTGTAAAAGATAGTCTTTTTTATTATTATTTTGCAGGCAAATAAACCTTTGCTTTAAATAAATCTCCGTCTATGCTTATTTCAAGATAGCCACCCATAGCGTGACACAATTCTTTTGCAATAGAAAGTCCAAGACCGTTTCCGTCATTTGTTCTTGATTTATCGCCTCTAACAAATCTTTCGGTCAATTCATCAGGAGAAATATCAAGCGGAGTTTCGGAAATGTTTTTAATCTCAAACACACCGTAACTTGCTTCTTTGTAAACAGAAATATAAACGCGGCTGCCTTTTGCAGAGTATTTTTTAGCATTAGACAAAAGATTTTCAACAACCCTGAATGTCTTGTTGCCATCTGCAAAAACAACAGGTTGATTATCAAGTAATCTATATTTAATTTCTAACATCGCTTTATTGAAATCTTCTTCAGTTTCGCTCACTGCCTGAACAACTAATTCCGACAGATTAATGTTTGAAAAGTTTAAAGTTATATTTCCGCTTGAAACTTTTGATGCTTCAATAAGGTCATCTATAAGTCGTTTAAGTTTTAAGCCCTTTTCATCTAAAACTTTAATATATTCTTTTGCCTGTTTGTCTTTAATATTGCAAGAATTAAGCAAATCAACATAGGTAATAATTGAAGTAAGCGGTGTTTTAAGGTCGTGAGAAACATTGGTTATAAGTTCAGTTTTTAGTCGTTCATCTTTAACTGCTTTTTCAACTGCTAATCTCAATTCATCGTTAGTATATTTCATGCTTTGTTGCAAAGTTTTAAGCGAGGCAGGTAATTTTTCTAAATCTTCTTCAAAATTCTGCCTGTTAACAGCGCAAGTAATAATTTTATCAAGATTTATTAAATATTTAATCCATTTTAATGCCAAAAATACATTAAAAACAACTAGCATAAAAATTGTTAACAAGGCAAAAAATTGTTCTCTCTCAAGGCAAAAAACAACTAAAAGAAAACCTAAAACTGCATCAAGTATTAATGCTAAAGCAATGCTGAAAATTGAAGTTTTATGAAGTTTATTTGGTTCATAAGAAAGAATTTCTTTAATTTTTCTTATTACCTTTGCAATTTTATTAAATATCCATTTTAGAATAACACAGAACAAACAATTATCAAGAAGTTTTTTATCTGATTTACAAACTCTTATAAGTGAGCATAAAAACTCAATAACAATAGCAAAACCTAAACCGCAACCAAATGCCACTAAATACTGCGAATCTTCGCCAAAAATCATAAAGTTATTGTTATCGCAAATAAAAACTAAACCACAAATAATGCCGATAATCGCAAGTGCTACTAAACACAAATGAACATCTGTAAACAGTTTATCAATAAATACTCTTTCTCTTTTTGTTCTGACGAGGGTGACAATTGAAAGAATTATGCCTAGTGCTAAAAATACAAAACCAAACACCAAATCATCATTTATTCCTGATTTCTGTAAATTAGTGTAATATTTATCATAAACCGTGTAAAAATCAGGCGTTTTAGAATTTTCAATATCAATTGCAACATAACAAATATAATTATCAGTTGTAAAAATTTCATCTTCAAGAAGATATGCTAAATTATTACTTGCAGTTGTTTTGCCTTGATTATTAACATAAAACATCTCGTTTTTAGTTAAATCTTTATAATTATTATCTTCTAAATTTGTTGTGATTTTGCCCGTCTTTGTGTTTTTAACATAGTATTTAAAACTATCTTTGGCTTGATAATGATATTGATTATAAGAATAAGCGTCATATTGTTCATATGAAATTTCGCAAAAATAATCAAAACGCTCTGAAACTTCATCAACAATATCATCTTCTAAAAGTAAAAAATCATCAATTGAAAATATATAAGAGTCACCTTCAAATTCAAATTCTTTTGAATATTCAAAATGTCTTGATTCAAGTTCTTCATAAGGCACTAAAAGTGCATAATCATTAAACTTTAGCCCTTTTGTTCCGTTTACAATGGTTTGAATATCTCTTATCAGCCCCGGAGCATCTTTATCAAAGGTTACTGTTTCTCTAAAAGTTTTTTCAGGCACAGAGTAGTTTGTGTCTGTTCTAAAATAATCTTGAGGATAAGCATAATCTACTGTTTTAAGTGAATTTATGAAATAATTTTCAATAAACAACGCTCTTTGCCTTAAATATTCTTTTGAAAATTCTTCAATAATTTCTTGTTTTATACTTTTGCTATACTTTTCAAATTTTTCGCTTAAATATCTAACTTCAGTATCATCATTCAAAGAAAATAAATCGCTGTAAAGTTCATTTTGGAAAGGTTGAGTTTTTTCCATTGGAATTGATTTTGCAAAATCATTATCAATAAGAACATCTGCATCAAGCACTAAATAAGCCCTAAAAACATTGTAAAACATTCCACCGCTACAAGTAATAAAAATAATCGCTAGTAAAACACAAATCGCGTTTGTTATGCCTTTTTTCTTCATAATTTAACACCACCTTTGATTTTAATAATCACAATAACAGTTAAAATAATCATCACAATTGAAGTGATAATATTAATGATTTTTGCTAATTTAAACGATTTTTTCGCATTTGTATCCAAGACCATACACCACCTTAATATATTTCGGGTCTTTTGGATTAATTTCAATTTTTTCTCTTATGTTGCGAATATGTACTGTTACAGTTTTTTCAACGCCGTAAGAAGGCTCTTTCCAAACTGCTTCATAAATTTGAGATGAAGACAAAACCTTGCCCATATTTTGCATAAGATACTCTAAAATTTTAAATTCTCTTGCGGTAAGTTTAACATTTTCGCCATCAACTAAAACCTGCTTTTTATCTGTATCAAGCAAAAGCCCACCTGTAACAATTTGCGTAGGTTTTGTTTCAATATTGCCAAAGTTTACATATCTTCTAATTTGCGATTTAACTCTTGCAACCAATTCAAGTGGATTAAAAGGTTTTGTAACATAATCATCAGCGCCAAATTCAAGCCCTGCAATTTTGTCAGTATCTTCGCTTTTTGCAGAGAGCAAAATCACAGGAATATTATGTTCTTCTCTGATTTTCAAAGTGGTTTTAAGCCCATCAAGTTTTGGCATCATAATGTCAAGCACAATGCAAGAGATGTCTTCCTTGTTCACAATTTCAAGCGCTTGTAAACCATCAGACGCCATTAAAACATCGTAACCACTGTTTGATAAATAAATACGAAGCGACTCTAAAATCGCCTCATCATCGTCACAAACTAAAACTTTATACTTATTCATATCTTCACCTCATTTCATTATTGTAACATAAGAAAACACAAAAATAAACCCGTTGAGTATATTAAACCAATGATTTTTTTAAAATGAACAAAGAAAAAGTAAAGATTTGATAAAGATTGAATTTTTTTCAAAAAATTGTTATAATAATTGTAACCTTTTGACAGTTTTAATTGTTTTATTAGTGAAAGGGGGAGTAACAGTGCTCTTTTTTGTAACCGGTGAAGAAAAGAAAGAATATGAAATATCAGTTGAAGAGGCTTTTAATAAGTATTCTAATACTGTGTGGCGATTAGCGCTTTCTAAAACTGCAAATCGCTCATATGCCGATGATATTTTGCAAGATGTTTTTCTAAAATTTTTAAATAAAAAGCCAAAGTTTTATGATGCCGAGCATTGCAAAGCGTGGCTTATTAGAGTAACCGTTAATTGTGCAAACAATTTGTTTAAATCTGCCCATTTCAAACGCAGAGCAGATTTAGATGAAAATTTAAGTGTAGAATTAGAAGAAACCAGCGAGGTTTATAGCGAGGTACTAAAACTCCCTGAAAAATATCGTACTGTAATTCACCTTTATTATTATGAAGGCTATTCAATTAACGAGATAGCAACTTTCACTAAATCAACAATGTCAACAGTAAAGACAAGGCTTTTCAGAGCCAGGAAACAATTAGAACAACAATTGAAAGGGGTTGAGTTTGATGTTTAGAGAAAAATTAAAATCAGATATTAATAAACTTTGCCCAAGCGAAAACACAAAATCTGCTATTTTACAAAAGTTGAATAAACCATCACAATCAAGAACCGTTTTTTTAAACTTTAAAACATCATCTATTATAGCGGCTTGCCTTGCTATTGTAATTGCATTAAGTGTAGTTTTAAGCGTTTGTTTGCCAATTGATGATGTTGCTGTTGGCGGTAATTGCGATGTGAATTATTCTTCTACGTCACAGGAAACAATATCGGCACAAACTTCAAAAAAAGAGAATAATAAAAATAAAACCAAAAAAACAATCATAACTAAAAAAAATGTTAAAAATGCTAAAACTGTTTACGATAAGATTTATAATCTTGTAAATAAAAAGTATAGTGAAAAAAAGAGTAAGGACGCCACTTTTATTCTTGGTGCGACTAGGAAATACGCAGATTTAGATTCAAACATAGCAACACCATCGACTAGTGGTACTAAAGATTTTTCAAAAACCAATACCCAACACGCAAATGTTGATGAAGAAGATATCATTAAAACAGATGGAGATTATATTTATAGATTAAAAGAAAATTATCAAGATGAAATTGTGATATATAAAGCAGATGGCAAAAAAACAAAGAAAGTTTCTACTATCGATGTATATCCACTTTTAGATGATTATTACTTAGATGACGAGTATTATTCAGAGTCAAATGCAAGTGGCATGTATCTTTATGGTGATAAACTTGTTGCAATTTATGAATCTTATACAAAGATTTTCGCAAAAGAATGTAAATGTAGATATTGTGAAAAGAAAAACTATGAAGATTTCACTCAAGTTTTCATATTTGATATTTCAAATAAAAGCAATCCAAAGTTTTTAAAAGAATTTAAACAATCTGGTTATTATGATAATTCAAGAATGATTGATGGTAAATTGTATGTAAGTTCAAATTATTATGTTTCTACTTATTCAAAAATAGATAAGAAAGAAAAAACAAGATATTTACCTTTGCTTTGTGATGGTCAAACACAAAAAATCCAAAAAGAAGACAAGATTCATTTTGCTGATGATACATCTTCAACAGAATATGTTGTTATATGTTCATATGATATAGAAAAATTTTCTCGAATTGATGATATGTCTATTTTTGGTCAAAGCGAAATTGCCTATGTTTCAAAAAATAATATTTATTTAACCGAAAGAGTTTATAATGATAATTATGACACTTTAAAAACAAAAGTCACTAGATTATCAATTGATAATGGCTTTATTAAAAAACAAGCAAAAGGGGAATTTAGCGGAGAAATATTAAATCAGTTTTCAATGGACGAATATAAAGGATATTTGCGACTTGTTGCAACGCAAGATAGTTGGGAAAATGACTCATATAATTCATTGTGCATTCTTGATAGTGACATGAATGTTATTTCTTCAATTAAAAAATTGGCGAAAGGTGAACTCATATATTCTGCTAGATTTATGGCGAACTATGCTTATTTTGTAACATTTAAAGAAACTGACCCGCTTTTCTGTGCAGACCTTTCAAATCCTAAAGCACCTAAAATATTAAGTAAACTTAAAGTTCCGGGTTTTTCTGATTACTTGCACCCATTTGGTAAAAACAAACTTTTTGGCTTTGGACAAAGTGCAACAAAAAAAGGCGAGGTTACAGGGCTTAAACTTTCAATGTTTGATATAACCGATAAAAGCAATGTAACACAAGAAAATGTTTTAAAATTAGGCGATGGTTATTCTGAAGCAAATTATAATCATAAAGCAATTTTAATTTCAGCAGAAAAGAACTTAATTGCATTCACAGTTGAAAAAGATGAGTTTAGAAAAAACAAATCTGGTAGATGTAGGGCATATTATCATATTTACAGTTATGATGAAAAAGACGGGTTTAAGCAATTAACGAAAATTAAAGTATATGATATGACTGTGAATAAGTATTATAGAGATTATGAAGGTGGCGAAATTCGCGGACTTTATATAGATGATTATTTCTATATTAGTGATGGTGAAAAGATAATAGTTGTTGACCTTAATACATTTAAGGTTGTGAAATAAGGTGATATTATGAAAAAAATTATAATTTTTGTTATGATTATTTTATCGGTTATTTCTTTATCATCTTGTAATAATTCTTGCAAGGACCTACCACTACCACCTGATGAAACAACAAATAACCAAACAACTACAACAACTTCTCAAACTACCACGACTACAACTTCTCAAACTACCACAACTGCTTTTTCAACTGAAGAAATTAAAGAAATAGTCGAAGAAGATTTGCAAATAAAACTTCCAAATGATGCAAACAATTTATTTTTCAAAAAAACAGATGACGAAAAATATAAAAATATATGGGGTTATGTTGCAAAATTCAGTTTGAGCGAAGAAGGGTATAATAAACTTTCAAAATCGTTTAACACACCATTTTCTAAAGGCGATGAATTTTCATACAACTATATAAAAGATAAGTATAAAATGTGTTTTGATGCCGATTTTAAAGATATTAAATTTGCTAAAAGATGTTTTGCATCTGCGAGATTAACAGAAACAATATATGTTAAAACAACCGAAAGAAAAGGCTGGTTAGCAAAAAACGATGATAAATATACTTTGTATGTTCATTGTCCGATAAGCAAAAAAGGCGAGTATCAAGAAAAGAAGACTATTCTTAAAGTAACAACTACAACCGAACCTACTATGCCATATCCAACTTGGCGTGCAGAGGTTAATGCTGAATATATTAAACAAGATTTTGGTATTAGTCTTTCAAAAGGTATAAATGGTCTTTATAAACAAATTAGTTTTAAAGGAAATACTAATAAAAAATTTTGGGGTTATATTGCGAGCGCTATAATTACAGAAAAAGAGTTTAATGAAATTTCAAAAACTTTTTCAACAGATATTGAAAAAAGCAAAGAAATTTATAACAACTTAAAGAAAGAATATTTTGAATGTTTTGCAGCAAAGTTTAGTGATATCAGTTATTATAAACTACAAAATGTTTCATCATATATTGACTCTGGAACTAATAAACCTTTGATGGTAGCAGGTCATTGTTGGCTAGCAAAGAGAAAGAATGGGTACATGCTTTATGCCTATTCGCCATTAAGTAAAGCAAGTCAGAGTTAAGATTATTCAATATTTATAACTACACAAAAACGGGTTGACTTAATGTCAACCCGTTTTTGTTTCGTCTTGTAGATTTTCTAAAATTTCTTTAATAATTTCAATTGGTTTATCGCTAGATTTTGTTCTTATAGTAACATAAGGCTTTTCACCTGCAGAAATAAGAATTCTTTGTTTGTATTTTTCCATAAGTGGTTTAATCTTTTCAAGTGAAAATTCTTTGAAATACAAAACAATATTCTTGTGCTTATCATTAATTTCAGTAACGCCTGAAATTATAGCCTTGTTTCTTATAAGCGCAATATCAATAAGCCCGAGCACTGCTTTTGGTGGCTCGCCAAATCTGTCTATTAATTCATCAATAACATCTTGCGAGTCTGCCAAATTTCTAATTTCAGCAATTCTTCTGTAAATCTGCAACCTTGCCGAAAGTGAAGGAATATATCTTTCAGGAATATGCGCTTGAACTTGTAAATCAATAAGACACTCTGCTTCTTCTAATTGTGGCTTTTCGCCTTTTTCCTCACTAATAGCGTCTGCCAAAAGTTTAACATACATTTCATAACCAACTGTGTCCATATGACCGTGTTGTTTAGCGCCCAAAATATTACCTGCGCCCCTGATTTCCAAATCTCTCATTGCAATTTTAAAACCAGAGCCAAATTCGGTGTATTCTCTAATTGCTTCAAGCCTTTTTGTTGCAATATCCGAAAGCGCCTTGCCTTTGTGATAAGTAAAATATGCATACGCTCTGCGAGATGAACGACCAACTCTACCACGAAGTTGATGTAATTGCGCAAGTCCAAATCTATCTGCATTTTCAATAATTAATGTGTTGCAGTTTGGCACATCTACACCGGTTTCAATAATAGTTGTGCAAACCAAAATATCAATGGTGTTTTCAAGTAGCCCTTGCCACTTTTTAGATAGTTCATCTTCGCTCATTTGTCCGTGCGCTATTTCAATATTAGCGTCAGGCAACTCGTGTTGAAGTCTTGCGGCAACTTGGTGTATCGTTTCAACTCTGTTGTAAACATAATAAACCTGTCCACCACGAGAAAGTTCTTTTCTAATTGCATCTAAAATAATACCTTTATCGTGTTCTAAAACATAAGTCTGAACAGGGTGCCTGTCAGATGGCGCTTCTTCAATTATAGACATATCACGAATACCTGTCATCGCCATATTAAGCGTTCTCGGAATAGGCGTAGCAGAAAGTGTTAAAATATCAACAACAGGGAACTTTTGTTTTAATTTTTCCTTTTGTGCAACGCCGAATCTCTGTTCTTCATCAATAATCAAAAGCCCTAAATCTTTAAATTGGACATCGCCTGAAATAATTCTGTGAGTGCCAACAATTATATCTATTTCACCGCGTTTAAGACGCGTTTTAATATCAGCCGATTGTTTTGCAGTTCTAAAACGAGATAACATTTCAACATTTACTGCAAAATACTCCATTCTTTTAAGCAGAGTTTGATAATGCTGCCAAGCAAGAATTGTAGTAGGCACTAAAATTGCAACCTGTTTACCATCACAAACCGCCTTAAAAGCGGCTCTTAATGCAACTTCAGTTTTACCAAAACCAACATCGCCACACAAAAGCCTTTCCATAGGCACATCTCTTTGCATATCATTCTTAATTTCATCAATACAACGAAGTTGGTCTTCGGTTTCTTCAAATGGAAAATGATATTCAAAATCGTGTTGCAAATCGGTGTCTTCAGTGAAAGAAAAACCTTTTAACTTCATTCTTTGAGAATAAAGCGCAATAAGTTCTTTTGCCATATCTTTAACTGCAGATTTTACTCTGTGTTTTGTGTTGCGCCAAGTATCTGTGCCAAGTTTATTTAGTCTTACAGTAGTAACATCGCCACCGCCGATATATCTTGCAACCAAATCAAGTTGAGTTACAGGAACATACAAAATATCATTCTTTTGAAAACGAATAGTAATATAATCTTTAATAATTCCTTGTGTTTCAACTTTTCTAATACCCTCAAAAATACCAATGCCATAAATTGAGTGTACAACAAGTTCGCCTGATTTTAATTCATCAAGCGAGCCCAAAGAAGCGCCTTGTTTTGAATAAAACTTCTTGCGCTTTTTAGTTTTGCTAACTAATTTTGCGTGGGTAAAAATCGCAATTTTAGAAGCAGGGTAGTCAATACCGCTCGGCAGTCCACCCGTTGTGATATAAACTTTTCCTTTAGCAAATTTTTGTGGAATTTCGCTATGATAATCTGCTAAAATACCAAACTTACTTAACTCATCAGAGAGTGAAATCGCCGCTCTTTCGGTTCCTGCCATAACAATGCAACAATAACCAAGATTAATTTTTGAAGTTATATCTTCAAAAAGGTCGGCAACTAAACCACCCCAAGCAGAAATGGTAGTAAGATTAAAGTTAATAAACGATTTTGAATTTATACCTGATTTTGTTGCGTTAAAACTCTCAAGAACAATAGTTTTTGCGCTGTTAAGTTTGTTATAAACTTCCGCTTTTTCAAGATAAAAGTCATCAAGCCCTTTAACTAAAACGCCTTCTTCAAAACAAGCCTTTATATCTTCATTATTTTGCCAAGTAAATGTGCGGATTCTATCTGCGATTTTATTAGGCTCATAAGCAAAAATAAGACCGTCATCAAAATAGTCAAAAATCGTCTGCTTATCGCTATAACAAATGTTCATATATTTATCAATGTTTGAAATAACAAGCCCTGAATTTAATAGTTCAATATCAGAATAAATATTTTCTTTTGCGCTAGTATGTTTGCTAGTCAACTTATCTGCAAAAGCCTTAATTTTGTTTATAAACTCATCTGTGTTTTCAAATAAAACTTCTCTAGCAGGGCAAATCGAAATCTCATCAACATTATTAATACTTCTTTGAGAAGAAATATCAAATTTTGTAATAGTGTCAATTTCATCGCCCCAAAACTCAATTCTAAATGGATTTTGTTCGCCTGGAATAAACACATCAAAAATACCACCGCGAAAAGCGAACTGACCTTCGGCTTCAACCATATCAACTCTGGAGTATCCACCAAAAATAAGTTTGCTCGCTAAATTTTCAATGCTAATTTCATCTTGTGGCTTGAGCTTTATAAACAGACTTTTTAAAACATCAATTGGTATTGTGTAAGTCATAATCGCGTCAATTGGCGCAATAACAGTATCTATCTCATCTGATAAAATACTTGAAAGCACGCCAACTCTTTTTCTTTCAAACTCACGAGAAACGCCATCTATTTTTCTAAAACACAAATCACGAGCAGGGAAGATACTAGCGCGTCTGCCAAAAGATGCTAAATCTTCTTGTAATCTTTCGGCTTCTGTTTCATCTGGCACAACGACTAAAGCCCGCTGAAAAGTATCAGCGGGGAGTGTATCAATTATATTTGCCTTGTGTATTCTTGATAAATTAGTAATACAAACAGGCGTTTTTTGTGATTTCACTGCATTAAAAACATCGCAGTATTCACGAACAGTTTTTAATGCGTTTCTTAAAAAACTCATTTTTTGCCTCAACTGTTATATTTATTCATTGCTTTGTCAATTTGCCCTTTAACAATGAGTTCACAAGCACTACAAGTGTTTTTAACCGCTGTGTCTAAATCGGCCATTTCATCTTTTTTAAATTTAGAAAGCACCCATTTAGCAAGGTCATAATCAGGGTTAGGCTTTTTGCCAATACCAACTTTAATTCTTGCAAAATCATCTTTACCGGTGAGTTCAATAATACTGCGCATACCTTTTTGACCACCGTCAGAGCCTTTTCTCTTAATACGAAGTTTACCTACATCTAAAGAGATTTCATCGCAAACAACAAGCATATTTGAAGTGTTAACTTTAAAGAATTTCAAAAGCCCGGAAACTGCCTGACCTGAATTATTCATAAAGGTTTGCGGTTTTACCAAAAGCACCTTTTTACCACCAAAATCGGCCTGTGCATAATATGCTTTGTGTTTGAATTTATTTAGCTTAACGCCACACTTATTTGCAATATAGTCTATGCAGATAAAGCCGGCATTATGCCTTGTGTTTTCATACTCAATACCGGGGTTGCCAAGACCAACTATCATAAAATCGATATTTGAGCCAAAATCTTTTTTCTT
>JAZQFC010000014.1:0-16869 GCA_045539315.1 Acutalibacteraceae bacterium
AACAAAAAAACTCGAATGGTCCCCCATTCGAGTTTTTGTTATTAGGTTATTATTTTACGATTTTACCATCAGCACCAAATGTGTATAAGTCGGAGGCCAAGCGGTCTTAGGAAGACAAGACCTGATAACAACTCCTTGGCTCACAGAACGACATGGCTACGATCCGACTTAACAAAAAAACTCGAATGGTCCCCCATTCGAGTTTTTGTTATTAGGTTATTATTTTACGATTTTACCATCAGCACCAAATGTGTATTCACGGTTTACAGGAAGTACACAACTTGATTTTCTACAAAGTACTTTCTTAGAAGTTGTACATTTACCGCCTTCGCCTGCATAGTAGAAGTCATCGCCAACTTTTACAAGACCTGCGAATGTACGTTTACCAGCTTCATAGTAATAAATACCATCTTCATCTGTGTAAACACCATTGCGGAATGAACCATCTTCACCGAAGTAGTAGTAATGACCTTCTGGTAAATCACAGTTAGAAACTTTTGCATAATATTTTCTATTAACAACAACTTTACCTGATTCTACATAGTAGTATTTTTCGCCTACTTTTGTAAGACCAGTTGCAGCGTATTTACCACCAACATAGCAATAGCCATCTACAACACCGTTAAGCATTTTACCATCAGTACCGAAGTAATAGTATGAACCTGCTTCTAAATCACAATTTGTTTTTGAAGCATAGTATTTACCTGTTACTGCTTTACCTGATTCGATGTAGTAATAATCTTCACCAATCTTTGTAAGACCAGTTTGGAGACGCTTACCTTGATAGTAATAGTAACCATCTACAACACCATCAAGCATTTTACCATCATCTGCGAAGTAGTAGTAATCACCTGCTTCTAAATCACAATTTGTTTTTGAAGCATAGTATTTACCTGTTTTTACACTACCTGATTCGCTGTAATAGTAATCTTCGCCATATTTTGTGAGACCTGTTGGTGCTAATTGACCTTTGATGTAAAGTTTACCATCAACAACGCCTTGAAGCATTTTACCGTCTTCACCGAAGTAATAGTAATCTTTTTCAGCTAAATCACAGTTAGTTTTTGCTGCATAGTATCTTCTATCAACGATAACTGTGCCTGATTCACTATAATAGTAATCTTCACCGTATGCAGTCAAGCCAGTAGGTGCAATTTGACCGTTGATGTAAAGTTTACCATTAACTACGCCTTGTAATGCTTTACCGTCTGCACCGAAGAAGTAATATTGTGCTTCTGGTAAGTTACAGTTAGAAATTGTTGCATAGTATCTTCTATCAACGATAACTGTACCTGATTCACTATAATAGTAGTCGCCATTAAATTCAGTAAGACCGCGTTTTGCAATTTGACCATTGATGAAAAGTTTACCATCAACAACGCCTTGCAATGCTTTACCGTCTACACCGAAGAAGTAATATTCTTTTTCTGGTAAATCACAGTTAGAAATTGTTGCATAGTATCTTCTGTCAGTAATTACTTTACCTGATTCACTGTAATAGTAATCTTCGCCAATCTTTGTAAGACCGCGTTTTACTCTTTGACCGTTGAGATATAAGTAACCATCAACAACGCCTTGGAGCATCTTACCATCTGCACCGAAGTAATAGTAATCTGCTGCTGCTAATTCGCAGTTAGAAACTTTTGCATAGTATCTTCTATCAACGATAACTTTACCTGATTCACTGTAATAGTAATCTTCGCCTACTTTTTGGATACCTGTTGCGGCTTTTTGACCATTGATGTAGAGATAGCCATCTACAATACCTTGTAATGCTTTACCATCTTTACCAAAATAGTAATATTGTTTTTCTGGTAAGTCGCATCTTGATTTTGATACATAGTATCTTACATCTGTAACAGGTTGACCATCATTACCGAAGTAATAGTAGTCTTCGCCTACTTGAGCAAGAGCGTTTTTAACTCTTACGCTGTTTACATAGTAGTAAGTTACACCATTTTCTTCAATATAACCATTCTTTGAAACGATTACACCGTTTTCATCAAATTCATAAGTACCAGGTGTGAAGTCGCAACCGTTAAGAATTGATACATTGTATTTACATTGAGCGTAAGCATAACCATAGCTTGTGTTGAAGTAGTAGAAGTTGCCATCAATATTATAAAGACCTGTTTGACCAACACCGTCTTTAAGATAGAATTTACCTTCTGCAGTGTTAACTAAACCAGTACCTTTATATTCGCCGATGTAAACACCGTCTTCACCGAATACATAACATTGAATTGGGTTACCAACAGCACCTCTGATACAGTGCATACCTTTTTCATAACGATATGAATCGTAGAAATAGTATGTTTTGCTATTGATTTCAGCGAAACAGTCTTTATAACAGTCAGGACCATAGTAGTATTGATAACCATGAAGTGTTTCATACCACTCGCCGTCTACTAATTTACCTGTGTTTTCAAATGAGTAAGTAACTTTATCAAAGAACTTTCTATCAGTTGTTTGAGCTGCGAGAGTAGTTTCATCGAAGTAATACCACTCGCCCTTAATCATTTGCCAACCTGAATCATAGCTACCGAGATATGAATATCTATAAGTGCCGTTATCATTGTAAAGACCTGTGTATTTACCTGTAACAACACCGTCTTTGATTCTGTAGCAGTATTCTTCAGTTGGGTTTTCTACGTCAACATCTGGCAAACGATATACACCGGTTGCTAAATCACCGTCAACATAGTAAAGACCATTTTCAAACAAGATATCAACAGGAGTTGGAACACCATCTACAACGTCACACATTTTTTCGTCATGTTCAAGTCTGCCGTTGTAAAGTGTTGCATTACCATTTTCATCAAAACTGTAATAGTAGTATGCGCCTGAGCCATCTTTAGCAGCAATGTATCTAACGTCGTTTGTGAGAACTTTGTTATTTACATAGTAGTAGTCGCCTACCCAAACGTCAGTATCCCAAGCAGTATCAATATAGAATTTATCTGCAAAGGTAAGAACGCTTGATTTATCAAGATAGATACCTTGTGAAGCATTTACACCACTTTGTGCACCAGGTGTTTTTTCATACTTACCACCGCCATACAAAGCGAGCAATGAACCGTAGTTATAACCGGTTGATGTAAGCATACATACGTGGTAGTCAATATTACCTGTAGCTTCGATTGTATACTTTTGGTTTCTTTCAAGACCAACGCCACTACCTTTAATACCACCAACTACAACGATTGGGTTTTCAGTAGCAGGGTCGAGTGATGTATATTGAACTTTCCAACAAATTTTCAATATAATGTTGTTGTTTTCATCTACTGTTGCTGAAACCAAATCAAAGAAGTCAGAAACGATAAACGCTTCACTTACATCAACTTTCATTTTCTTATCAACCGCAACAGTTGCAGTAACTAATGTATCGGTTGTGATACGAGGTGCTAAACTACACATTGTATCCCAAGCGTTTTCATACTTACCTTCTGAGTCAACCATAGCAAGAATTGAATCTGCGCCACTTGGAAGATTGATTTTTCTAATGTCAAGACCCATCAAATATTCAACGTCGATACCATTCTTTTTAGGGTCCTTTTTAACTGTATATGTTGATGTTGCTACATCATCAAATGCATCATCAGAATCTCTGTTCCAAGCAATTGATTTTTCAACACCTTCTTGAATTACATTTGTAGTAGTTTTCTCGGTAGTTCTGTTTTCAAGATATTTTCTGTGAAGAAGTTTACAGGTAGTACCTGCTTCTTTATTGCACTTTGTACACCAAGAAATCGTAGTAGTAGTAGTGGTAGTTTCTGTAATTCTTTCAACATAGTTTGAATATTCCGGATTATCATAATCAAACTCAATTTCGTTTTTACTGTAAACGAAAAGTTTAACTGTTGCTTTAACAGAAGGGTCTGCATTCAAAGTAGCAGTAACAGTCATTTCCTTACCACCTGCATAGGTTTCGTTAGGAATAACTTTTAAGCCCTCTACTGTACCATCTGCAGCATCACATGAAAGAGTAATATCATCTTCTGTTACTTCGATAGGTTTGTTACCCATATAACCCATCATTGGAAGTTCAACTTTTCTGCCTGCAGTTGCGTTTTTAGTAGTGTATTCAACAGCGTCATATTCAAAACGAATTTTATCAGGAGCTTGAACGTTGATAGTAATAGAACCATATACTTTACCATCAACTAAAGCGTTGATAACTGCATCGCCGAATTTACCACTTGAAACAAATTTGCCATCTACGATTGAACCAAAGTCTTCATCAGCAACAACAAGTTCAAAGTTTTCAGGTAATTCTACCGAAGAACCTGCAGCGTCATAACCCTGAGCAGTAATTGTTACTTTACCGTTTGGAGCAATTGATGTTTTCTTTGCTGAAAGTGAAATTGTGTTCAAAACACCATCAGAAACTGCATTTGAAATAATAGCAATACCTGTAGTAGTTGCACGTTGTTGACCATCAGAAGGTCTTGATTTCAAAGATGCTTTTTCTTCACCTGCACGTTTTGAAATAAAGGTAGAAGTACCACCACCATCGCAGTTAACAGCTTGAACGCAACCAAGTGAAATCATCATTTCTGCGATTTCATATGGTGTAAAACCTTTTGAATATGGAGATTGACGACCGTCATTTTCCATAATTACAAGTTTACCATCCGCTTTAATACCAACTACAGAACGAGGAGCGTTATTTGAAGTATGGTCTTCTGCAGGGTAAAGGTTTTTACCGTCTTTAACCATCCATTGGCTACAAACTTGTGCTTCTAAAACATCGTCTGTAATAGGTGCCATTGGGTCAAGGAATTCAACTGTGCCGTCTTTTCTGTAAACTAACAAAGCACCTGTTGTAAGTGGAGTTGTTGCTCTGTCATCATAAAGCACTTTTCCATTGTGTACAAGAACGCCATTTGGGTACTTGTATGTGAATGACAAGAACACGTTCATCGCACCGACAACATTAAGACCTAAGTCGTCTTCGATGTGCTTAACTTGTTCAGTCATTACTTGAGTTTGCCAGTTTTCCTCGAGAGAAAGGTCAAGGTCATCTGAAATGTTTGCGTATGTAGGCATAATAGAAATGTTAGGGTTAGTTGTATCTGCCTCGATTACGTGAACCACATTTCTTTGTGTGCCTTCAGCATTGTTGATAACGATTTCTGATTCTGTTGCGCCTGAAGCCAACACATAATCAGTCTTCTCAACAAGACTGTAGTAGTCAGTTGAAGATTTTGATAAATCCACATCAACTGTTGCTGCCATGGCAGTCATTGGAATTACGCTGATAACCATCAACATAACGAGAACTGCCGCAAGTAACTTCTTCATTGGTATCACTCCTAAATTTTATTAAAATTTGTATACACAATTATCCATTATGTATACAAATTCATTATACTACCCCCTCGCGCAAAAAGTCAAGAAAATTCAAGCAAATTTCAATCATAAAACTATACAAAAAACCGAACTGGTTTTTGTACGATATTTTACAATTTTCACAAACAAAAAGCGTTCGTTTTAAACGAACGCTTTTTGTTTGTAAATTATTATTTTACGATTTTACCATCAGCACCGAATGTGTATTCACGGTTAATAGGAAGTACGCAACTTGATTTTAAGCAAAGTCGTTTTGTGTCTGTTGCACATTTACCGCCTGAACCTGCATAGTAGAATGAACCATCTACTTCTACAAGACCTGCGAATACTCGTTTACCTGCTTCATAGTAGTAAACGCCATCAGTTTCTGTGTAAACACCATTGCGGAAAGTACCATCTTCATCGAAGTAATAATACTCTTTTGCAGTAAGGTCGCAATTTGTTACAGAAGCATAACACTTACCTGTTGCTAATTTACCTGATTGGCTATAGTAATAGTTTTTACCATACTTAGTTAAACCTGTTGGTGCTCTCTTACCGCCTAAATACAAGTAACCATCTACAACGCCTTCGAGCATTTTACCATCTTCACCAAAGTAGTAATATGCTTTTGCATCTAAATCACAATTTGTTTTTGCTGCATAATACTTACCTGTTACTACTTTACCTGATTCACTATAATAGTAATCGCCCTCATACTTTGTAAGACCTGTTGGTGCGATTTGACCACCAATATAAAGTTTGCCGTTTGATACACCTTCAAGCATCTTACTATCTTCGCCGAAGTAGTAATATGTGTCTGCAGCTAAATCACAATTTGTTTTTGCTGCATAGTACTTGCCTGTAACGGCTTTACCTGATTCACTATAGTAGTAATCGCCCGCATACTTAGTTAAACCTGTTGGTGCAATTTGACCTTTAATATAAAGTTTACCATCAACTACACCTTGAAGCATTTTACCGTCTACACCGAAGAAATAGTAGTCTTTTGCAGCTAAATCGCAATTTGTTTTTGCTGCATAGTATCTTCTATCAACAATAACCTTACCTGATTCACTATAGTAGTAATCGTCCGCATACTTAGTAAGACCAGTTGGTGCAATTTGACCTTTAATATAAAGTTTACCATCAACTACACCTTGAAGCATTTTACCATCTGCGCCGAAGAAATAGTACTCTTTTGCAGGAAGGTCGCAGTTAGTCATAGCTGCATAGTATCTCTTGTCAACGATAACTTTGCCTGATTCACTATAATAATAGTCATCGCCGAATTTTACAAGACCGCGTTTTGCAGGTTGACCATTGATATAAAGTTTACCATCAACTACACCTTGAAGCATTTTACCGTCTGCGCCGAAGTAATAGTACTCTTTTGCAGCTAAATCGCAATTTGTCTTTGCTGCATAGTATCTTCTATCAACAACAACTTTACCCGATTCACTATAGTAGTAATCTTCACCATATTTGGTTAAACCAGTTGGTGCAACTTGACCGTTGATATAAAGTTTGCCATCAACAACACCTTTAAGTGCTTTACCTTCGGCATCAAAGAAATAATAAGTTTTTGCAGCTAAATCACAGTTTGTTTTAGAAGCATAGTATTTTCTATCAACGATAACCTTACCTGATTCACTATAATAGTAATCATCGCCAACTTTATGAAGACCTGTTGGAGCTAATTGACCATTAGTATAAAGTTTACCATCAATTACGCCGTTGAGTGCTTTACCGTCTGCACCAAAGTAGTAATTTGCTTTTGCTGGTAAATCACAAGCAGATGAAGATACATAAACTTTACCATCTTTGAAAATTTGTCCATCTGCATCGAGATAATAGTATTCACCATCAATTTTTACAAGTTTGCTTCTGATTCTTACATTGTTGATGTAATAGTAATTAACACCATTTTCTTCATAATAACCATTCTTATCAATGATTGCACCATTTTCGTCAAACTCATAAGTGCCTGGTGTGAAGTCATAACCATTAAGGTCTGTTACGTTGTATGTTCTATAAGCATAAGACCAACCATATAAAGCGTGGAAATAATAGTATTTGCCATCAACAAAATGCAATCCTGTTTGTGCTACACCATCGATAAAGTAATATGTACCTTCAGATGCAACAACCAAACCTGTGCCTTTGTATTCGCCAATAAGAACGCCGTTCTTACCGAATTCATAAGCTAAGGTGTCGTTACCAACAGAACCTTTAATGCCATGAATACCTTTTTCATAACGATATACGCCTGCGAAGTAATATCTTTCGCCATCTATGTCTGCGAAGCAATCTTCGTAGCAATCTGGGCCATAATAATATTTATAGCCGATGCTATCTTTATACCAAGCGCCGTTTACCAAGCGACCTGTTTCTTCAAATTCAAAGGTTACGCCTTTGATAATCTCTTGTTCGCCTGTTGCGGCTTCGTTTGTGGTAGTATCGAAATAATACCACTCGTTGTTGATCATCTGCCAGCCGTTTTTAAATGCGCCTAAATATAGATATTTGTAAACATCGCCGTCTTTGTAAAGACCTGTGTATTTAACCTTGTTCTTGCATACGCCGTCTTCGCCAAAGTCATAGTAAACGCCGTCAACTGCTTGGATGCCTTTAAGCATAGCGCCATCTTTATAATAAGAATCGCCTACCCAGCCGTCAAGTGCGATACCGTCAACATAAGTTTTGCCATCAAGTTCGCCGTTGAAGAGTTTGTCGCAATCTTTACATTTAAGGACGCCGTCTTCTACTTCATAAGTATGACCTGTAGCTTTTACAGTTGTACCCCAGTCAACTACTGAGTTACAAGCTTCACAGAATGTTCTGCCTGTGTAACCGGTTTCTGTGCAAGTAGCGGCTTTGTCATCAAGAGCAACTGCTGTATGTTGGTGCCAACTTGTCTTACTGCTGTAATCTTCACCCATACCTGCTGCATTTGAATACAATTCTGTATCTACTTTTACAGGTGTCATTGAGAATGTAGAAGCAGAACCATCAACAAAAGTAACCTTGCCCAAGTTTGTACTAATTTTAATGCCCATTGAGCAAATCCATTTATTCTGCCACATTTGTTCAGGAGTATATTCTCCGTTTTTCACACGATCCGATTCCCAAGTGCGAATAGGCAATTTTGCAAGAACTGCAGTTCCTGTCAAATCACTTTCACCTGTTTTAGAGATCGTTATCTTGGCATTATTAGTAACTTCATCAATTTCATACAAAGCTTCGAAGCCCTCTGCAACTTCCATATGATCCAATTCCCAGGTACTAATGCTATTTAAGTTGATTACAGTAGATACTTTCTTTACATCCTCAATAGCGTCAGCTTTAACATCCAACCAGTACAAAGAACCAATAGGAATTCTGTCCGCATTTGGATCAGACGGAACTATAGAAATCGTATTTTCATCAGATGTTCCTTTAATAGTAATATAACCCTCTTCATAGGATTTATTGCCCATATTATCGCAGAGCTCAAAACGTACTGTATGCGTTCCGTTAGGAAGCGTAACATCGCTGATGCTCATTAAGCCATCTTCGGTACATTTCACACCCTGTTCAAGCATAACGCCATCAATATATGCCTTAGCAGAATCAACATCTATGCCTGTATAGTTTGACTTTGTAGTATCCTCAGTTGCTTTAACGGTAAAGGCAACCTTATTTGAATCCACAACCTGACCATCCACAGGAATAGGATCATCTGTTCTGTCATGTGAAACACTAATATCGCCAAACACAGGTGGTTCTCGATCATCAACTGCAGACGAATAATCCACTGTAAAATCATCGATATAGAAAGTATACTTAGCATTTCTTGAAAAACCGTCAGCAGTTGCATTAATCATCGGAAAGAAAGCAAGGTATATCCATGTATCATTGAAAGAAGATATATCCGCTGAAATATAACGCCAACCGTTATAACCCAAATCATCACCAGGGTTAATAGTATAAACATCGACTGAATTATAGTTCCAGTCCTCTGCATATAAACGAAGAGCAAGGCCATCTAATTCTTCAATCTCAGGAAGATAAACCCATACACCAAGCCTTTTCGCACCTGGGTCCAATTCAACCCATTGACTGGTAGCGTAGCATTGAAGCCAACCGCCGGTATAACCAAATTTAGAATTAGTAAGATCGAACTCCATAGCAAGAGCGCCGTCGCCGTTATAAACTTTGCCGGTATCCTTTGTGACCTGATACAAATCAGCACCAAGTCCATAACTACTTCCTAATTGAAGGATAAAGTCTTCTGTTCCTTCTTCAAAGTCATACAAAACTTGGGATGCTTTACCTAGCACTAAATCTGCAGAGCAGGTTATATCTGTATCTGCGAATTTAGCAGTAATTTTACCATTTGTAAGTCCAGTTGAAGCATCACACGCAGTAAATTTATTGTCTGAAACAGTACCAAGCGCTGAATCTGATAATTCATAAGAAATATCATCATCTTGAAGCGCAACTTCACTTACACCATACATAGCAGTTACATCAAGGTCAACAGTTTTGCCGTAAGGTGCAGTAATTGTATTTTGAGCAAATTTAATTGTATCAGGAACAACTACGTTGATAGTGTCTTCGCCTACAACTTCGCCGTCATATACCATTTGAACAACTGCTTGACCCACAGTACCGTTAGATGTGAACACACCGTCTTTTACAGTACCCATTGATGCATCTTTGAGTTGCCATGAGATATCTTCAGGAACATCTGCAGGACCACCTGATTTATCAGCGCCTGTAGCATTAACTTTTACAGATGCGCCTGGTGTTACAAAAGTATCTTCTGCTTCCAAAGTAGCGTGGTCAAATTTTCCGTCTGCTACTGCATCAGAAACAACCAAGATACTTGAAAGTGTTTGACGCTCTGAACCGTCAGAAGGACGGCTTTGCATAACTAGTTCGCCTGTACCTTCGCGCTCTGTTATAAATGTTGAAGAACCGCCACCGTCACAGTTGATAGCGTTTACACAGCCAAGAGCAAGCATAGTTTCTGCCATTTCATGGTTTGTAAAACCAGCTGAATAAGGTGATTGACGACCGTCGTTCATCATAAGCACAAGTGTACCGTCTTCTTTAATACCAATTACTGATCGCGGTGCACCTTCACTTGTATGGTCTTCGGTAGCATAAAGACTCTTGCCGTCTTTTACTAACCAATGGAAACAGATCGTCTGAGCCATCCACTCGTTACCTGTGAGTGCTGCTTTTGGCTCACGAAGTTCTGCTTTACCATCTTTAGTAATAGCAAGATAACCGCCACCAGGCGAATTTGCTCTGTCATCATAAAGAACTTTGCCTTTGTAAACGAGCAAACCATAAGGGTGTGTGAAGCTCCATGTAAGTGAAACGTTCATCGCACCGACTACGTTAAGACCAAGGTTCTCTTCAGCGTGAGTAGCGTGATCTCTAACGATTTGAGTACCCCAGTTAGATGTGTCAGTATAGTCGACATCTTCTGAAATATTTTTTTGACCAGGCATAACAGAAATGTTAGGGTTGGATAAATCAACCTCCATTACGTGAACAACATTTCTTCTGCTGCCTTCGTCATCATTGATAACGATTTCTGACTCAGTAGCACCAGGTGCTAAAGCATAATCATTTTTTTCAATGATGTTGTAGTAGTCGCAGTCTGATTTAGACAAATCATATTCAATATCTGCGAATACTGACATTGGAATAATGCTAACAACCATCAAAAGTGCTAACATTATCGCGGTGATTTTTTTCAAAATCATCATCTCCTTTTAATATTTTCGTAAATCATCATTTAAGCACAATATCCTCAAAAGAAAATTATACAAATTTACATAATAATTCTACCACTTTTTAGTATAAAAATCAAGGAAACAAGCAGTTTTTTAGCGTTGTCATGTTTAACAAAAAAGCGCGCGCATTTTTGTGCAATATTAAATTTTGGAAATTTTATAGATATAAACACTGCACACGAAGGATATTTTATAGTAAATTGTACTTGAAATTGTATTCAACCTTTGTTATAATGTTGTAGATATTATTTTATTTTAAGGAATGAAAACAATTATGGAAAGCAAATTGAAATCTATTGACAAAGTGGTTGCGCTTTGCAAAAACAGAGGTTTTATTTTCCCTGGTTCTGAAATTTACGGTGGTCTTGCTAACACTTGGGACTATGGTCCTCTCGGCTCAAGACTTAAAAACAATGTAAAAGATACTTGGAGAAAAAGATTTATTCAAGAAAGACCTAATTCTTATGAGGTTGACGCTGACATTTTGATGAACCCAAGAGTTTGGGAAGCATCTGGTCATGTATCTAGCTTTTCTGACCCACTTCTTGACTGTAAAGAGTGTAAAATGCGTCACAGAGCAGATAACCTTATTGATGACTTTGACCCTAATGCTCACGCTGACGGTATGACAAAAGAAGAGATGTTCCAATTTATTAAAGACCATTCTATTCCTTGTCCTCACTGTGGCAAACATAATTTTACTGATATTCGTGAGTTTAATCTTATGTTCCAGACATTTAGAGGCGTTACTAACGATTCAAAGAGCATTATTTATCTTCGTCCTGAAAATGCCCAAGGTGAATATGTAAATTTCCTTAATGTTCAAAGAACTATGAGAGCAAAACTTCCATTCTCTATCGGTCAAATTGGTAAAGCATTTAGAAATGAGATTACTCCTGGTAACTTTACTTTTAGAACTATTGAGTTTGAACAAATGGAATTTCAGACTTTCTGTAAAGAAGGTACTGATACTGACCTTTATGATTTTTATAAAGAATATGGTATGAAATATTATCAAGACCTTGGTCTTCCTGCTGAAAAGTTAAGATTCCACGACCATGAGAAACTTGCTCACTATGCAAAAGCCGCTTGTGATATTGAATACTTATTCCCATTTGGCTGGGGCGAGATTAATGGTACTCATAACAGAACTGATTTTGACTTAACTCGTCACCAAGAATATTCAGGTCAAAAACAAGAGTATCTTGACCCTGAAACAAATGAGAAATTTATTCCGTTTATTATTGAATCTACTTACGGTCTTGACAGAACTGTTCTCGCTTTACTTTGCGAAGCATATGACGAAGAAGTCCTTGACGCAGAGAAAAATGACACTCGTGTTGTTTTACACTTAAGCCCTGTTATTGCTCCTTATAAAGCGGCAGTTTTACCACTTTCTAAAAAACTTTCTGACAAGGCTTTTGAAGTTCAACAAAAACTTTCAAAATCATTTATGGTTGACTTTGATGTTACAGGTTCTATCGGTAAGCGTTACCGCAGACAAGATGAAATCGGTACTCCTTACTGTATTACTTATGACTTTGAATCTGAAGAAACAGGCAAAGTTACTGTTCGTGACAGAGATACTATGCAACAAGAACTCGTTGCAATAGAAGACCTCGAGCAATATCTTGCAGATAAAATTAAATTTTAAGTTTAAAAAGCCACCTTTTTGGTGGCTTTTTTGCATATTCTGTATATTTTTTGAATATTATTCATAAAATTAAATAAAAATGCATAAAACACTTGACTTTTAATGTATATAGATGTATAATCGAAGTATCTTAATTAAAAGGAGACAATATTTATGAAAAAGTTAATTAAATTTATGGCACTTGCACTCGCAGTTGTTATGATGGTTTCATGCTTCGCTGCTTGTGGCGGTTCAAATGGTGTAAAAGTTATTGACATCCAATTAACAAACGAAGAATACGCTTTTGGTGTTGATAAAGACCAACCTGAACTTCTTAAACAAGTTAATGATTTCATTGCTGAAATCAAAGCAGACGGAACATTTGACGAAATCTGCGACAAGTACTTTGGTGGCGGTACACCTACACCAGTAGAATCCGCAAAAGAAGACCCTTCAAAAGACCAACTTGTTGTTGCAACAAACGCGGCTTTTGAACCATTTGAATACACAGAGGGCGATAAATACCTCGGTATCGATATGGAAATCGCAAAACTCTTGGCTGACAAACTTGGTCTCGAACTCGTTATCAACAATATGAAATTCGAATCTGTTTGTACTAGTGTTGGTCAACACAAATGCGATATTGCTATGGCTGGTCTTACTATTAATGAAGAAAGAAAGAAAGACGTTACTTTCTCTGATTCTTATTACAATGCTTCACAAAAAATCATTGTTAAAGAAGACGACACTACTTTTGACGAATGCAAAACTGTAGAAGATGTTGAAGCTATTCTTAATGGTTTTGATAAAACAGTTAAAATCGGTGTTCAAAATGGTACAACTGGTCAATATTACATAGAAGGCGATGAAATTTGGGGATTTGCTGGCTTTGAGGCTGAATGTGTTGGTTATGACAACGGTTCACTCGCTATGCAAGATATGATCAACGGAAATATTAGTTATGTTGTTCTTGATGAAGCTCCTGCTAATTGCATTGCTGAAGCTTTGAATGAAATGAACTAATATTAAAAATCAAAAATAATTTAGTCCCCATCTTTTGATGGGGCTTTATTATAGATAAAGGATTAACTTATGGGAAATTTAGAAGCTAGATTTGAAAAGTTCTGGTTCATATTCATTGAAAAAAATGGATATGTAAAAGTTCTTGAAGGTCTTCAAAACACATTATTAATTGCAATATTAGGTTTGCTTATAGGTATTGTTATAGGCACGCTTATTGCAACTGCTAGAGTATTGCCGAAATACAAAACTCTGCCTAAAATTTTAAATGGTTTTTGCTCATTTTACGTAGGGTTATTTAGAGGAACTCCTGTTGTTGTTCAACTTCTTGTGGGTTATTTTGTTATACTCCCTCTTTTCGGAATGCATTTCACATCAGTAAATGTTTGTATTGCAATTTTCGGACTTAATTCTGCCGCATATATTTCTGAAATAATGCGTGGTGGTATTAGTTCTGTTGATTCCGGACAAATGGAAGGCGGTAGAAGTGTTGGCTTGAGTTATGGTACAACAATGATGAAAATTGTTATTCCTCAAGCGGTTAAAAACATTTTGCCAACTTTGGGTAATGAGTTTATTGCTCTTATAAAAGAAACTGCTGTTGTTAGTTTTGTAGGCGCAACCGACTTGTTTGTTGCATTTAACTATATTGGTAGTAACTCTTATGATTTTATTGTTCCTTATACTGTAATGGCAGTAATTTATATTGTTCTTGTAATGCTCATTGCATTTTTGATAAGAATTATGGAAAGGAGTTTGAGGAAAAGTGATAGAGGTCGTTAATCTTAATAAAAGCTTTGACAAACTCCATGTTTTAAAAGACATAAATATTACTATTGAAAAAGGTGAAAAGGTAGTTGTAATTGGTCCTTCAGGTTCTGGTAAATCTACTTTTTTGCGTTGTCTTAACTGTATGGAAGACCCAACATCAGGTAGCATTATTTTCAACGGCGTTGATATTGCTGATATGAAAGTTGATATTAATATTCATCGTCAAAAAATGGGTATGGTTTTTCAACATTTTAATCTTTTTAATAATAAAACTGTTATTGAAAATATAATGTTAGCGCCTGTATATGTTGAGAAAAAGAAAAGAAAAAAACTAAAAAGAGCAAAATTCTTCGGGAAAGAAATAACTGAAGAGATTAAAAGTGTTAATCAAATTAAAGAAGAAGCAAGAGAACAAGCCGAACAGTTGCTTAAGAGAATTGGTCTTGAAGACAAAGCAGATGTTTATCCTTCTTCTCTTTCAGGCGGTCAAAAACAGCGTGTTGCAATTGTTCGCTCGCTTGCTATGAATCCTGATGTCATTCTTTTTGATGAACCAACGAGCGCGCTTGACCCTGAAATGGTTGGCGAAGTTCTTGAACTTATGAAAGAACTCGCAGATGCAGGTATGACAATGGTTGTTGTTACTCACGAGATGGGATTTGCAAAAGAAGTTGCTACCAGAGTTGTATTTATGGACGAGGGCAAAATTGTTGAAGAAAATAATCCGAAAGACTTTTTCGAAAACCCTCAAAACCCAAGACTTCAAGACTTTTTATCAAAAGTTTTATAAAACAAAACCGCACTCAAACGAGTGCGGTTTTTCATTTTGTTTATTAACCTTTTACATTATAGTCTTCGCCGAGTTTGTTCATTGCTTTAGCCAATTTATGTAGATAAATAAATGGACCTACAACGATCAATGAACCAAGAACATTCCAAAGCCAGAAATCTGATGCGCTAAAACTATAATCAACATTTCTACGTTTTAACTCATTGCCGATTCTGTCTGAAATTTTGTGACTCCAAACAATTGAACCAATACCCAAAGTAATAGGTGCAATAATGAAGAATAAAAGGCAGAAATGCATTGTTTTTTTGCCATCATAACGAGAAGCAATTACGTTGATATCACTTGAAATTGATGAATAAAATACAAGTGAATAAATGCCGAGTGTTACGATTGAAAGCAAAATAAATTTTAACAATCCTCTGTTTGTTTTAACTTGACCTACAGGTGCAGTTACTTGATTTTCCATAATATTTTCTCCTTTTTTATTTTATATATAATATGAATAACCTGAATATTCTGTAATTCCTAAAAAAGCAATTACAAAGATGGCAACATAAATAAGAACGCACAAAACAATGCTTAAAATAAAGCCTACTAATGCGCCGATGCCTGCTTTCTTTGCTTTTGCAGGAGCAGAATCATTACAGCATATCCATATTAATAAACCTGCTAATGGAATTAAAAAGCCTAACCACCACCAGCCAGCGCTAGCAGTATCATTTTTGGCTTTCATAGTTTTGACTGAAACGCCACAACCTACGCAAACACTTGCGTTATCAGCAATTTCTTTACCGCAATTTGAACAAAACATAATATCACCAAATTTCTTGAAAATCAACAAAAAGTTCCCCTTGAAATTAGGGGAACTTTTTACTTTACAAAATTAGATAAGTTTTTCTGGATTAACTTCATATTTATCAGTAAGAATTTTGATGAAGTCAATTAAAGCAAAAATTCCACCTAAACCTACGCAGAGAGAAAGAACGATTTTCATAACGCCTTTCTTTGTTTCGCCCATCATAAAGTTATGAATACCAAGGCCACCCAAGAAGAAGCAGATTAAAGCCATAGTAACTTTATCTTTACCATTGAGGTAGTCACCATTTACGCCACCTTTAATAGCAACGCCACAATTTAAACATACTTCAGCGTTAGCATCAACAGGTTTACCACAGTTAGCGCAGAAAGAACTGCCTACGCCTGCTTTAACTCCACATTTCAAGCAGATAGCTTGATTGTCATTCATAGCTTCGCCACAATTTCTACAAAACATAATTTTGTCCCCTTTTTTTAAAATAAATTAAGTATAAACACAATATATACTGTATATAGTATAACAGATTACACAACACTTGTCAACAAAAATCATTATTTTTTTACAGTTTTAGACAAAGATTTTAATTAACCAATTAATTAAAAAACCTATTGCAATTAATATTAGAATAATATTGTTAATTTTTTTGTTTTTAAATAACTTGCCATCAAAAGTTAAATATGCTAAAACAAATGGCATTGTCCAAAACATTGGGTGA
>JAZQFC010000015.1:0-133297 GCA_045539315.1 Acutalibacteraceae bacterium
ACAACTGTTAGCACAGTTTCTTCAGTATTATTCTCTTTGTCTTTGACAACGTCAAAACTTAAATTGTAATCATAAGTTTTACCATTATAACTTACCTTGAAATCTTTGAATGTTTCGATATTTTTGAGATACAAAAGATTAAATCTCAAATCATCTATATTCCAGTCAACAAACTCCATGCTCTCTTTCAACATAGAATAAACAACCGGAACATCATTAACAATACAAGCGCAATAGTTTTTATCAATTACACCTGGCTTTGAGACTTTTATATTATAAGTTTTACCTGCTATAACATATTCAATTTCAAAATAAGGGTCATCTAGCCCATATTTAACAAGGTCATCATATGTTTGATTTACGGTGTAAACACCCGAAGCAGATAGTCCATTGATAAGCGGAGATAAAATGGTTGTAATTTTCTCATCATCAGCATAAGCGTCAATAGGTTGAGTGATAACATATGAAATTACTTGTGCATCATCTTCAACATAATCAAGGACAACATTATTAAAATTCTTACCATTAATTTTGATAGAATCATACTTAAAGAGCGAGCCATTTTGGAAATAGTCTTTATTGTCATCGTTCTGTTGATATTGCGAAATCATTTGCACATCAACAAGACTGTTAAATGTAGCAGAAAAAGCCTCATAAATAGCACCCTCGCCAATATAAATACCATCTTTTAATGATGTTGAAACATAATAATAACCATCATTAGTTGCAACGGTGTTACCCACTTTAATATCAAATGTTGAGCCATCAGCCATAGTAACTTCAACTAAAATTTTAGGATTATCAAGCCCGCAGTCTTTTTCAGTATATTTGCTATTTAGTTTTGATATAGCATTTACATCAAACAAACTGTCATAAATACCGGTAACAAAGCCATAATTTATTGGAATATCCTCATTAATTCCATCAAGTTTAAATTTAACAACCTTGCTTTTATTGCCTTCTTCGTCAATTTCGGTATCTTCAAACGGTACGCAAACCAACTTATCAGTTTCATTTGTTACAACTATTTTTTCAACATTTGAAATAGCGCCTTTTTTAGCATTTTTCATATCTTTAAGGCTAACATTAGCACTACTCGTTAAAGAAAACGTTGAAACTTCACTTGTAGGATCATCTACATTTTCTTCAACAGGTTTTGGCCAAAACTTAATAACTGAAAATATACTTGCACCTAAAACTAAAAGCAAACACAAAAGCAATGACAACATTTTTACATAGTTATTTGACTTCTTGGTCTTTTTAGGTTTTTGTGCCATATTTTCAGAATTAAAAATAGTTGAATTTTTAAACTCTGCTTCTATTCTTTTTTCGTAATTTTCAAATGAATTTTTATCTGTATTTTTCATTAATTCATCTCCAGAATAAAAATTATCTTCTCTTTCTTAATACAAACAAAACAATACCTAACACAACTGTTAAAATTGGGATGATATATACGCAAATTGCAGAAATAATATAAGAATGAGTTTGTGTTGGAGTAAATGAAGAATAATCTATTTGTTTATCTTGAATTGTATAAGTTTCACTTACTCTGCCTGCGCAAGTATTGATAAGCGATGTCATTAATGACTCATTTGCCAAATAGTTTCCGTCCGTGTAATACTCGCCAATAAAATCAACAGAAGCAACTGCAAGAACATTTGAAAATCTCGCTAAAGTATCATCATTAGGGTCTTCGGTAGCATATCTGCTTAACACAACAGATGAATAAGATGACTGATTTTGCGCATTAGCGTCCCAACTACCTGCCGCTTTATTTGGTTTTACAACACAAGTATCAGATGATTTAACAACCTCATATGTTGTGAATTTACCACTTGCTTGGAATTTAAGATTCATCGGTCTTAAATTATCAGTTATATATTGAAGATTTGAATTGATTTCAGTTGTAAACTCTGATTCAGCATCTTGCAATAATATAATTGAATTTGAGCCAGAAGCGTGTTTACTGTCATCAGTTTCATAAACAGTGCCATCTTCAAAAACAATTCCCCACTCTTCAAGCAAACCATCTAAATTAGGTGTATCAAATTGAGAATTAGATGAGAAATAGATTAATGTTTTGTTATAATCAAAATCTTTATCCCCTGGTTTACCTAATAGAAATTCATCTATCTTTTTAACATCTGCTTGTGTTAAATCGAGCGTTGGCGATGCGATTAACAACATTGTTGCATCGCTTGGAATATCATCTACTTGCAAATCGCTAATCTCTACATAATCATATCCGCTAATTGCAAGACTTTGCACATAGTCAGATACATCTGCGCTACCATAACCAGTAAGCACTGCGATTTTATCTTCTTCAAGTTTTGTTACATAAAAAAGAGCCGAAGTAACTTCGGTTTCTACCGATGAGCCACTAATAGTTCCGTAAGAGTTGCTTGTATAAGACTCATAATCAGAAACTTCTTCAATTGTATATAAATCATCAAAAGTTAAAACTTTATATTTTGTTTTTTCAACACCGTCTTCTTCATAAGTATAGTCAACGATAATATCGCCTAAATTAATGTCAGCATCTGAATATCTTTTGCTATACTCATTAAAATCAGGTGTAGTAGCATCAACAAAAACTATGTCAATGTTTTTATTAATCTTTTTATAATTTTTCAAAAGTTCAATTGTTTGATTAAAATATTTACCGCCTGATGCATCTGCATAATATTGAGAAACAGAAGACGCATAAGTTGATATATAATAATCTTCTTCACAAGTTACAACAATAGTAACAGGCTTGTCAATTTTTTTGATGTATTCTCTGTTGTTTTCGCTGATAGTATAGTCATCAGAAGTTGTCATATCAATAGAAAACGCAGTAAATCTATCTGATAATACTGACGCTAAAATATTAACAGCAACAAGACATACTAAAAATACAACGATTATTGTAGTAGAAATAGAGTTGAACTTAAATTTATTCTTTTTATAAAAAGGGATTTTATCTGTTTTTTGTTTATTGTTTTTCATTTTTAAACCCCTCCTTTAAGCCCAACGTTTTCTGTCGATAACTCTGACAGTAAGAAATAAGAAAGCCAAAATGATACTAATAAAGAAAACAAAATTAGAAATATCAAAAATGCCTTCTGTAAATGTATAATATCTATCAGAAAAAGAAAGCCAACTTGTAATTTTATTTAAAAAGTCATTAGAAGTGCCTGTTTCAATAAATATTAAAAAGAATGAAACTGCAAAACTGCCAACTGCTGCCACAACCTGACTTTCTGTTAAAGCGCTAATAAAGCAACCTATTGCAATTAATGAACCTGCAAAAAGCACCATACCGATAACATTGCCAAAAAAGATGCTCATATCAGGGGTAGCGCCAAAAAACATGAATATAAAATTATATATCGTCATAAAAACGATAAATACGCAGAAGAAAAGAAGCGCAGCAATAAATTTGCCTAATACAACTGAATAAATACTAACAGGTGCGGTAAATAAAAGTTGGTCTGTTTTTTGCTTTTTTTCTTCTGAAAATAATCTCATTGTGATAACTGGGATTATGAAAAATACAAATGTAATCATAGAGTTAAACACATAAGTCATATCCGCAAGACCTGTGCTAAATACTGCATTGTAGTATCTACCTGAAAAGTATAGTAATACTGCTAAAATTGCATAGCCAAGTGGCGAAGAAAAATAATTTTTAAATTCTCTTTTAATAATTGCCCACATTATTTATCTTCCTCTCTTTCAACAGTTTTTCTATTTTCAAGTGAACGCTCAATTGCTTCGGTATTATAAGATTCATCGGTAAGGCGCAAGAATATGTCTTCTAGCGACAATTCATTGCTCGACATTTGTAAAATAGCAAAATTATTAAGACTTGCCATATTAAATATTGATTTTCTTATATCATAACCCGCCACAGGATCAATGTTAAATTCGACAGAATTGTTATAAGAATTTTCCCTTACAAAAGAAACTGCTTTAACGCCAGAAACTTGTTTTAATTCTTTTTCTATCTTTTCTTTACTACCTTCGAAAACAACTGTTAACGAATGGTCATCAGAAAGATTTGTAGATAAATTTTCAGGAGTATCGTCTGCAATGATTTTACCTTTATTAATTACAATTACTCTATCACATACTGCTTGAATTTCAGACAAAATATGAGAAGATAAAATTACAGTATGATGCTTACCAAGCATTCTGATAAGGTTTCTTATTTCAATAATTTGTTTTGGGTCAAGACCAACAGTAGGCTCATCTAAAATTAGCACTTTAGGGTTGCCGATAAGCGCGCCTGCAATACCAACTCTTTGACGATAACCTTTTGACAAATTCTTAATAAGTCTATGATAAACATTTTTGATTTTAACTAATTTGCAAATTTCCTCTATATGAGGACCACGAGGTAATTTTACACCTTTTAACTCATAAACAAAACCTAAATACTCTCTAACCGTCATATCAAGATACAAAGGCGGAATTTCAGGCAAATAACCAATTTCACTCTTTGCTTCTTTAGGCTCTTCTAAAATATCATAGCCATTGATTATAACGCTTCCTTCTGTTGCAGAAAGATATCCGGTTATGATATTCATAGTTGTAGATTTACCGGCACCGTTAGGACCTAAAAAGCCTAAAATCTCACCGTCTTTTACATTAAATGAAATATTATTTACAGCGAGATGTCCGCCGTAATCTTTTTTGAGATTTTTTATTTCTATCATTTGTATATATACATCCTCTCAAAATATTAGTTAAATTAATTGTACAGCAATTTGATGCCTAATTTGTAAACACAATTTAAACAATAAATCAATTAAAATAATTATACTACATTTTGTCGAAATAATAAAGTATTTTTTGAAAATATTGTAGATTTTTTAATTTATAATTTTTTAAAAAAATATTATGTAAATCGAAAATTTGTTTTTATTATAAAAAAGCTTTATTTTAAAGGTTTTAACATTTTCAACATAGTTTTCAACATTCAATTTATGTCAACCAGAGTGACAATTTTGTAACATTTTGTCGAAATATAAACTATACAAAATATGATTAAAATAGTGCAATTCTTTAATTATAAAAAATAAAACCGCCTAATAAAAAGCGGTTTTCTCGCCGATAAATCGGCAACCGAAAAACATCCTACTCGGTTCGACCTTGGAATAAAATAAAAAACCACCCAAAAGGGTGGTTTTTCTGGTGCCGGTGATCGGGGTCGAAGTGCGTGACTAACGCACTTATTTTGCTTCGCAAACGCTTATTTTAAGCAGGTTTTTCTCGCCGATAAATCGGCAACCGAAAAACATCTGCAATCGGTTCGACCCACAAAATACATAAAAAAAAGCAACCACCCTGTTGGGTGGTTGCTTTTTGGTGCCGGTGATCGGGGTCGAACCGATACGGTATCGCTACCACTGGATTTTGAGTCCAGCACGTCTGCCAATTCCATCACACCGGCAAATATAGTCATACGACTATAGCATTATACTATACTGATTTTAAAAAATCAAGTACTTTTTTTAATTTTCTACTTTTATCTCCCATTTTTTATTACAAACACCTAATGCTTGCTTTCTATGGGTAACTATCATACAAGTCTTCTCTTGCAAATTCTTTAAGTTTTCAAGAATTGTTGCTTCTGTTACAGGGTCAAGCGCACTTGTTGCCTCATCAAGCAATAAAATAGGCGCATCTGACAATAATGCTCTTGCAATTGCTATTCTTTGAACTTGACCTTCTGACAGTCCAAGACCTTTTTCGCCTATCAATGTATCAATTCCATCAGGCAACTTTTCAACAAACTCATTTACACAAGAAAGTTCAAGCGCTTTATCAATTCTTTCTTGAGAAACATTTGAATTCACAAATAAAATATTCTCTTTTATACTACCGGAGAAAATCAAATTACCTTGTGGCACATATGAAAACATTTTTCTCGTATTTATTGAACAACTATAAGTTTTATCTTCACAAATTAAATCAATAGAGCCTGATTTTGGCGTATAAACACCAAGCATAATTTTAAACAATGTGCTTTTACCAATACCTGAATGACCAACAATTGCCGCAAAATCGCCCTTGTCAATTTCAAAATTAAGGCTTTCAAAAACCTTGTCTCTTTTATAAGCAAAAGACAAATTGTTTATCTTAATAGATTTTAACTTGCTATATACTTCGTTAAAATCAAAATCTGTATCTGTTATTTCTTCATCTGGCATTTGTTCAATTTCCATTATACGCTCTGCAGAAGCCATTGCATTATAATATTGCGGAATAAGTCCAGACACTGTTGAAAATGGTTGACGCACTTGTGAAACAAGTTGCATAATAGCGGTAAATGTACCATAAGTAAAGGTTGCATCTAAAAACAATTTTATAGCGCACCAAATAAAAGCAAATAAATAGCCTACATACATAACGCCGCTATAACAAGCGCCTGTAAACACAGTAAATCTTGCTTTTTTCATCTTTGCTTTAAAGCAATTGCCTTGCAAATCATTAGATTTTTCAGCCATATTGCTTTCATTAGAAAAAACTTTAACAGCAAGTAAATTTGACAAACATTCCTGCCAGAATGAGCGAACTTTATCGTCTTCTTCCTGGACTTTTTTGTGAAGCGATTTTAATTTTTTACGCATAATTTTGGTGGCAAAAAATACTGCTATTCCACCAACGCTAAACACAAGTGAAAACCAAGGTTCAAACAAAACAATAACAAAAAATGCAAAAATAAGTTTTACAATTGTAGAAACAAATGAAGGCAAAGCATGAGTAACACAGTTGCAAATAATAGTTACATCAGAAGTAAGTCTATTAAGCAATGTTCCACTATGATAAGAACTTATTTCTTCAAACTTTTTCATTGTCATTTTTTGAAAAAGATTTGCTTTAACTTTTAATTCAATTAACGCTCTGCAACGTTCTGTTAAATAGTTGGTTAAAGAGCCGAAAACAAGCATAAATGCATATACCAAAACAAGCGCTACAACCCAAGTAGTAAACTTTGACATATTTCTACTTGTAGCACTATCAATTATGTATTTTGATACTAATGCAATAACCGTTCCTGTACATGCAAGTAAAGAGTTCAAAACCACCAACACAAAAACAATTGGTAGTTGTTTTTTTACTGCATTATAGGTCCATTTTAATGGTGATAGCGGTTTTTTAGCTTTTTCTTTCACGTTTTAATTTCCTTCCTATTAAAGATGGGTCTTTAATAACTCTCTTAAATCTGTTTATATGCGGTTTAAAAGTTCTTTTTAACTTGAGTCTTAAAAAATACAAGCGTTTATTTTTATCGCCTACAACGCCTTCATAACGAGTTTCATCAAGATATACTGCTTTTACTTTTGCAATTACATTATCAGTGGTAATACCTTTTTCAATATCCGACTGATTATCGCCACATAAAAACAAGTCTTTACCCTTGATTTTTATAATTCTATGTAACACAAATTGACCGCTTTTTCTTTTATAAAGAACAATATCGCCAATTGATAAAAGACCCGGTTTTACTAATATAACCGAGTCTTTTCCTTGCTTTATCAATGGGAGCATACTTGTACCCTTTGGGTATAATCTAAACTCACCATCGCCGGAAATAACCTCTTCAATCAATCCGACCATTTCACTCATAGGTAAATTAATCAATTAAGTTTTCCCCCATAAGTTTACCTACAAATTCGTCAACAGCCTCGCGTGCAGTTTGCTCATCAAGGTTATCATAATTATCTAACATTTTTGCTACAACTTCATCCTTGGTTGTATCAACTAAAAAGCAATCAAAAATAAATTTAGCAGATGAATTTAATGTAATAGAGCCATTATAAATTTTGCTCAAATCGCCTGTTGCTAAAGCAAGAAATGTGCCTGCAACTTCTCTTACAACAAATCCTTCTTTTATTTTCATTAATTATTTCCGCCTTTCATTGCATTATAACTAACTTCGGCAGCAGAAATGTTCATAGTACATTTCAACTTCCATATATCAACCTTTTTAATTACGCTATCAAGCATATCTAATATGCTTATAATATCTTTAGAAGATTTAGGAACAATAACCTGATGAATAATTTTTCCTGCGGCTAAAGATTTATCAATTAATTCAATTTCATCTGTCTCGCCGCGCTCCAAAAAGCAAATCGCTTTTAATGGTACAGAACAGTTAACATTATACCCTTCTTTTCCACACCAAGGAGTGCCATACGCTAAAAATTCACCATTTACTTCTTTAATAATTGGCTTATCGCCATTTATTATTTGAAGTTTATTTCCAAATAACTTTTCCCAAAGTTTAATATGAGTTGATTTACCGACACCGCTTTTTGCAGTAAATGCGTAACCGTTACCATCAACTGATACTACGGCTGCGTGCAAAAGAAAAGCGTTATACTTTGGTAAAACAAGAGCAATGTTTCTATAAATGCAAACACTCTCTAAATAACCAACATCAAACTTTCTTTGAGCAGTAGCATTTTCAAGTGCAATTTCCTCATCGGTTGCCTCAACAGAAAAATCAGCAATTGAACTATCATCAACAATATAATTTTTACAAAGATGTTTTACAAAATCATATTTGTTGTGAATTTCAATAACAAAATCTGCAATTTTAATTTTAAACATATATTAAAATCAACCCCAAGGATCTTCCACGTAAGGATCAGAGCCACCCTTTACTTCATATGTAAATTTAGTTGATTTTTCAGTTTGACCTGCAACTTTAGTAACAGGGTTACCATTGCTATCAGTTACTGTTTGACCATTAGCATCTGTAACATAAACATAAACAACTTCAGTCTCATCGGTTGGTTTTTCAGAATAAGTTTCTACAGTTGATGTGTTTTCTTCGTCTTTTTTACATGATGAAAACAAAACACCACATGATAAAACTAAACAAAAAATCAAAGAAATAGAAATAAGCCTTTTCATAGTAAAAATCCTTTCAAACTAATTAATATCTTGGAGAATATCTTTCATAAATGCCAGAATTACCTAAACGATTTAAGTCTAAAAAGTTTACTTCACCATCACCATTATAGTCACAATTTTCAACTTTAAAATTATCTAAACCGTCAGGATTATAACCTGCCAAATATTTTTCAAGCAAATGATAATCAGCAACTGTAACTTTACCATCACCATTATTATCAAAACTTACAGGTTCAGCAGCAAGAGTTGTAGCAAAAAGTGATGATATAATTACAACAGTTAGAATAATTGAAAAAAGGAAAATAAATCTTTTTTTCATTAAACTTCCTCCAAGTCATAATAATATATAATATAATATCATATTTTTGATTTAAATTCAAGTATAATTTCAATATAAATTTGTATTATTTACACAAATAAAAAGCAACCAACTAAAAACATTTGGTTGGTTGCTAAAAAAATGTAATATTTATAATGATTCTTCAATATGTTTTACTACGTCGCCTACAGTTTTGAACTTATCTGCATCATCTTCAGAAAATTCAAGTGAAAACTCATCTTCAAGTGACATAATTAAATCAACATAATCAAGGCTGTCAGCATTTAATTCTTCAATAAAATTTGTTTCCATAGTGATTTCAGACTCATCAACATCAAATTGATTAGCCAAAATATTGCTAACTTTTTCGAATACCATAAAATTTCCTCCAAAAATAATTTCATAAATACAGTAGACAAACAAGTAAAAATTTGTTATAGTTATACTGTACTAAACAATAATATGAGAATTTTTTCAATTTGTCAATATTTTTTTGAAAAAAATTTTAATTTTTATTAAAGGAATGTTATAATGAACACTATTTTATGTGGGTTTATGGGTTGCGGAAAATCTACAATTGGTAAGCATTTAGCACAAAAATACAACTCAAAATTCATTGATTTGGACGATTATATTGTTGAAAAACAAAATATGAGTATAAGTGATATTTTCAAGGAATTCGGCGAAGCAAAATTCAGAGAAATTGAAACTCAAGCCATTACAGAAATAAGTGAATTTGATAATTATATAGTAGCGCTTGGCGGTGGCGCTATTTTAAACCCTTTAAATGCTGAAATTCTAAAAAAATCAGGCAAGATTTTCTTTCTTAATATATCTGCTGAAGAAGTGTATAAAAGGCTTAAAGACGATACTTCAAGACCACTTTTACAAACAGATGATAAATTAGGTGCAATTAATGATTTACTTCAAAAAAGAATGCCTTTATATATAAACGCGGCAGACTATATAATTGATGTTGACGATAAAAAAATCGAAGAAATTTCAGATGAAATTAAAAATTTAATGTAAATTTTCAATTTTTTAATTTACATCTTGAGAATTTTGTGTTATAATGAACTAAATTGTTACAGAAGGAGAGATATTTATGACTGACAAGACAATACCTTTTTCATTAGGAAGTGAAAAAGATATGCAAATTAGACTTGTTTTAAATCAAGTTTATGAAGCATTAAAAGAAAAAGGATATAATCCAATAAATCAACTTGTTGGCTATATTCTTTCTGAAGACCCTACTTATATTACTACTCACAAAGGCGCAAGAAGTCAGATATGTAAACTTGACAGAGATGAACTTTTGCAGTCTTTACTAAAATATTATTTAACAGACTAATTTTTAGAATTAAAAAAGACCGACTTTTCAGTCGGTCTTTTATTTTTACGATATTAATACATACCGCCCATGCCACCTGCCATACTTGCAGCGGCTGCTGCTTCTTTAGCGGCATCTTCTTTATTATCAGAAACTAAACTTTCAGTTGTAAGCACCATAGCAGCAACAGAAGCGGCATTTTGAAGTGCAGAACGAGTAACTTTTGTTGGGTCAACAATACCCTCTTCTATCATATCGCCGTAAGTTTCTTTATAAGCATCAAAACCATAATTTACTTTGCCTGACTCAAAGATTTTAGCAATGATAACGCTACCGTCAAGACCTGCGTTTGCAGCGATTTGTCTTACAGGCTCTTCTAATGCTTTGAGAACAATTTGAGCGCCTGTTTTTTCATCGCCATCTGCAGAATCAACAACTTCTTTAACTGAAGGGATAGCATTAAGAAGCGCAGTACCACCACCTGCTACAATACCTTCTTCAACAGCGGCTTTTGTAGCAGAAAGAGCATCTTCAATGCGAAGTTTTTTCTCTTTCATTTCTATTTCAGTAGCGGCGCCAACTTTAATAACTGCAACACCACCTGAAAGTTTTGCAAGACGTTCTTGAAGTTTCTCTCTATCAAAATCAGAAGTTGTTTTTTCAATTTGCATTTTGATTTGTTCACAACGCGCTTTAATATCTGCTTGATTGCCTATACCATCAACAATAGTTGTGTTTTCTTTAGTGATTTTAACAGTTTTAGCGCTACCACACATATCTAAAGTAGCATCTTTTAAGTCCATACCGAGTTCATCAGAAATAACAGTACCACCTGTTAAAATTGCGATGTCTTGAAGCATTTCTTTTCTTCTATCGCCAAAACCTGGTGCTTTAACAGCGGCGCAAGTAAATGTACCACGAAGTTTGTTCAAAACAATTGTAGAAATAGCATCGTTTTCAACATCTTCTGCAATAATCAAAAACTTTCTGCCTGCTTGAACGATTTGTTCTAAAAGTGGCAAAATTTCTTGAATATTAGAAATCTTTTTATCAGTGATAATAATTGCAGGGTTATCCAATTCGCATTCCATTTTATCAGTATCAGTAACCATATAAGGTGATAAATAACCTCTGTCAAACATCATACCTTCAACAACTTCACAAGTTGTATCAGCAGTTTTTGACTCTTCAATTGTGATAACGCCTTCTTTTGTTACCTTTTCCATTGCGTCTGCAATAAGTTCGCCAACATAATCATCTGCAGATGAAACAGCGGCAACTCTTTTAATATCCTCTGTGCCATCAATTGCTTTAGAATTATTAATAATAGCGCTAACTGCGACATCAACTGCTTTTTGCATACCTTTTCTAATAACCATTGGGTTTGCACCTGCAGTAACATTTTTCATACCTTCACGAACTAATGCTTGTGCTAAAAGAGTTGCAGTTGTAGTACCATCACCGGCAACATCATTTGTTTTTGTTGCAACTTCTTTTACAAGTTGAGCGCCCATATTTTCAAAATTATCTGTAAGTTCAATTTCTTTTGCAATTGTAACACCATCATTTGTGATAAGTGGTGCGCCGTATTTTTTATCTAAAACTACATTTCTACCCTTTGGGCCAAGTGTAACTTTAACAGTATTCGCTAACTTGTCAACACCTGCTTGTAATTTTTTACGAGCAGCCTCGCCATAAATTAAATCTTTTGCCATTTGTATCTACCTCCAATTATTCTACAATAGCCAAAATATCAGACTGACGAACGATAATATAATCAGTATCGTCAACTTTTACTTCTGTGCCTGCATATTTATTTAAAAGCACTCTGTCGCCTACTTCAACAAGCATATCAACTTCCATACCATCAACAACACCGCCAGGGCCTACTGCCACTACAACAGCGATTTGTGGTTTCTCTTTTGCAGAGTTTGTTAAAATAATACCTGCTTTTGTTGTTTCTTCTGCTTCTTCCATTTTAACAACAACTCTATCTGTTAAAGGTTTGATTGTCATAATATATTCTCCTTTAAAATAATTTTTCATTAAGACATAACTTATTTTAATACATTTTTTTAAAAAATCAAGTGTTTTTTATAAAAAAGTCAGAAAAGGTCAAATTATTATCAATTTGTTCACAAATTTGACATTTTTATGCCTTTAATGCAACTTCTTTTTTTGTATGTTCTTTAACTAATTTTGACGGGATAACAAATTTAACTGCACTTTCAACCATTTCAAAAACAGCAGTATTTGAATCAAACAACTCACCATCCAGATTAACAGGGATAGTTTTTTCACTAATAACTTCTACTCTTTTAGCGCGTTTTATAGTACACAAATCTTCTAAAGTGATATGTTTACCTTTTTGATATTTTCCAATAAGACTTAAAACGTCAAGTCGGCTAACTTTATTAATCGTCATTGCATCTATAAAGCCATCATTAACAATAGCATTTGGGGTTGGGTTAAATGAACCACCATAATATCTGCCATTAGCGGCTACAATAAACATTAACTCTCTTTCAAAAAAGTCTTCATCATCAATTTTAACTTTGAATTTTGCGCTCATATGAAAAAGAAAAGTAATTAGAAGCGCTACTATGTATGCCAACTTGCCACTGATTTTAGATAAAAATTTTAATCTTTCTTTTTGTTGACAAACATAAGCATCCATACCAATAGAAGCGATGTTTACACAGTATTTATCTTGAAATCTAATTAAATCTATATCAATTGCTTCGCCATTAAAAAGATAATCATTAGTTAAAAAATCTTTTTTATTTCCATAGTATTTGATATAGTCATTTCCTGTGCCACAAGGGATAATACCTACTTCAACATTATCATATCCTACAGCACCATTAACAACATCAAAAAGCGAGCCATCGCCACCACAAGCAAAAACTCTACACTCTTCACCTTTTTGAGCGATATTTTTAACAATATTAATTGCGTGGTGCTGATATTCGGTTTCAATGATTTCATAATCAAAATCATTATCTCCAATTAAATTTTTTATTGTTTTCAACGCGGTTTTATTGCCCGAGGTAGGATTAACGATAAAATAATTTTTCATAAATTCCACTTCCCTATGCTTTAAAATACATATACAATTGACATTTAATATTACCATTATACAGTTTTCTGCGTTTGTCAGCCTCTCTACCGAAAACCTTTTCAAACTGTTCATCTGGAGTAATAATATAATATTTTTTACCTTTTTGTTTTATGAATTTTTCGCCCATAATTTTATAAAGTTTTTCTGCTTCTTTGATGTCGAGCAAACGCTCGCCATAAGGCGGATTCGTAATAATTAGCGCTCTATCTTGATTCAACTCAAAGTCTTTAATATCCGCTTTATTAAACTCTATACAGTCAGAAACACCTGCTTTTTTAGCATTTTCTTTTGCAATTACCAAAGCAGACATATCAATATCAGAACCATACGCTTTAAAATCTTTTGTTCTTGAAATTTTTTCAATTGCTTTTTCTCGCTCAACTCTAAAAGCATCAGGTTTTATAAAATCAAAACCTTCTGAAATAAAGCCACGCTTAAGACCAGGAGCAATATTATTAGCAAGCATTGCCGCTTCAATTAAAATTGTTCCGGAGCCGCAAAATGGGTCGTAAATTTTTGTATCAGGGAAAATTCTAGCAAGCAAGCAAAAAGCCGCTGCCAAAGTTTCTTTAATTGGCGCTTCATTTGCATTTGCTCGATATCCCCTTTTATGAAGACCTTCGCCAGAAGTATCTATCATAATCGAAACTTCATCTTTAAGGCAAGAAAACTGAATTTGATACTTTTTACCTGTTTCATTAAACCAGTCAGTTTTATATTTTGACTTTAATCTTTCAACAATTGCTTTTTTAATAATCTTCTGACAGTCTGGAATTGAATGTAATTTAGACTGCAAAGACCAACCTTTTACAGGGAAAGCGTCATTCTCGCCTATAAAATTTTCAAATGGTAAATTCTTTACATTTTCAAAAAGTTCGGTAAAATTAGTTGCTTTAAATCTGCCAACTAAAATCAAAACTCTTTCCGCAGTTCTTAAATTAATATTAGCACGAGCAAGAGTATAACTATCGCCTGAAAATAACACTCTTCCGTTTTCTGCTTTAACATCTTTAATATCAAGCCTTTTTAACTCATCTGCTAAAATTCCTTCAAGTCCAAAAAGACAAGGTGCTACAAAATTCAATTTAATCTTCCTTTATAAATTATACTTATATATAATGATACATTAAAATAGCAAAAAAATCAACAAAATAATTTAACAAAAAATATTGACTAAAAGTAATATTCATAGTAAAATGTGTGTAGAATAAACTTTAAGGAGATTAGTATTATGAACGAAGAATACACACCTGATTTAGTTGAACTTACTGATGAAGAAGGTAATACTTATAATTTTGAAGTGCTTGACGCTTATGAAGACGGCGATGACAGATATGTTGCTCTCACACCTTGCAATGAAGATGGCTCACCGCTTGAAGATGATGACGGAACTCTTGTTATTATGAAATCTATTGAAGAAGAAAGCGGCGACACATATTTTGAAGAAATTGAAGATGATGATGAATATGAAACTGTTGCAGATAATTTTATCAATAGATTAGAAGATTATTACGAAATTGACGAAAAATAATTTAATATTTACCTGCCCTGTTCGCTTACAGTTAGGCTACTATAACCCTACACTTAATTTTAGGGAGTTTTGACTCGGATGGCCGGACCTGCAGGCCTCCCCGTTTTTGCGGGACGTTGGAAGCGCATAAACCATTCGGCGAACACCCACCTGACTATTGCTCAGGTTATATCTAATGCTTGACTCTTACGGCAGGGCGGGATTAAAAATACTACTCTTTACGGCTAAACTTTGTTTAGCCGTTTTTATTTTACAAATTACTTGTTTATTTTACTAATAACTTCAAAAAGCATCAATTCTTTCACAAAACTTTAATATAAGTTTAAAAGCGTGTTAAAGATTTATTAAAATTTGTTTGTTATTATAAATATGCAAGGTAAATATTCCCCCTAAAATATTAATACTTGCAACTGTTTGCCGGTCGGAAGTGATTCCCCCGACCGGCTGAACAGACAAAGTAACTTACTACGGTACAGAATTTGTACTTTTTCATATTTCCCCTTTGAAAACAAAATAAGGCGCCTTGCGGCGCCTTATTTTGTTTATAAAACTATACTAATTCGGTTGACTTTTAATGTTTTAATGTGTATAATATAATCAATAAAATTAAGGAGAATTTATGATAGAAAAGATTTTTGTTATTGGTGGTATGAGTTGCGCTGCTTGTAGTGCAAGTGTTGAAAGAGTCACAAAGAGAATTGACGGTGTTGAAAGTTGTTCTGTTAACCTTACCACTGCTAAAATGAATGTTGTTTTTGATGGCAAGAATGAAACACAAGAGAAAATTATTTCTGCCGTTGTTAAAGCAGGATTTACTATTAGCGAAGAAAAAGCAGAAGTTAAGAGTGATAAAACTTCTAATAAAAAATCATCAACTATGCCTATTATTTTGAGTTTTGTTTTTTGCTTTTTCCTTCTTTATATTTCTATGGGGCATATGCTTATTAAAGGTTTACCACTACCCCACTTTTTAAACCCTGACATTTACCCATACAACTTTGCAATTGCACAAATGTTACTTACAATTCCTATTTTGTTTATTGGCAGAAAGTTTTTTATCAACGGTTTTCGTTCGCTTTTCTTGCTTCATCCTAATATGGATTCTTTGGTTGCAATCGGCTCTTCTGCCTCTTTTATTTATAGTTTGTACTTAACTTTTACTATTCCAATTTCTAATCACAACATTGCTCACGAACTTTATTTTGAATCTTCTGCGGTAGTTCTGACTTTTATAATGCTTGGCAAGTTTTTGGAAAATAGAAACAAAGAAAAAACTAAAGATACTATTAAAAAATTAATGAATTTATCTCCAGAAACTGCTGTTTTAATAGAAGATAATAAAGAACAGATTATTAAAACTGATGAACTTAAAATCGGCGATACAGTTTTAATAAAACCAGGTAGCAAAATTCCTACTGACTGTGTTGTAATTAGTGGTGAAAGTGATGTTGATGAATCAATGCTCACAGGCGAAAGTTTACCTGTGCACAAAACTACTGATGATAATTTAACAGGCGGAAGTTTGAATTTAGATGGTGTTTTATACGCAAAAGTTACACACATTGGCGAAGACACTACTTTGCAAAAAATCATTAAAATAGTTGAAAATGCTCAAGGCAAAAAAGCACCTATCGCCAAAATTGCTGATAAAGTTGCTGGTGTTTTTGTTCCTACTGTTATTGCAATTGCAATAATAACTGCAATTATTTGGTTAATCTTTTCAAGCGATAAGTCATTAGCGCTTAAAACATTTGTTAGTGTTTTGGTTATTGCTTGTCCTTGTTCGCTTGGACTTGCTACTCCTACTGCGATTATGGTTGGCACCGGTCTTGGCGCTTCAAACGGAATTCTTATAAAAAGCGGTGAAGCGCTCGAAAGAGCAAATGATACTAAAACTATTATTTTTGATAAAACAGGCACATTAACAAATGGCAAAATGACTGTTGACACTGTTGAGTGCAACATTGATGAAAAAGAATTTTTAAAAGTTATTTCGTCTATTGAAAGTTTATCTGAACATCCAATTGCAAAAGCGATTTGTAACTACTGTGAAACTGGAGAAAGGCTTGAATTTTCTGAATATAAAAACATATCGGGTAAAGGTTTATTTGCTATTTATAACAGCGATAAATACCTTTGTGGTAACAAACGTTTGTTAGCGGAAAATAATATTTCAACTGATGAGTTTGAAGAAAGTGCTAACAAATTAGTTTCACAAGGAAAGACAATTGTCTATTTAGCAAAAAACGATAAATTGCTTGGAATTGTTTCTGTTTCAGATACAATAAGAAATGAAACTAAAGATGTTATAAATAAATTAAAACAAATGAATATCAAAACTGTTATGCTTACAGGCGATAACGAATCTTGTGCAGAATTCATCGGCGAACAAATAGATATTGATGAAATATATTCACAAGTTTTGCCTGGCCAAAAAGCAGATGTTGTTGAAAAACTAAAAAGCAACGGTACAGTTATGATGGTTGGCGATGGAATTAACGATTCCCCTGCTCTTGCAACTGCAGATATTGGTGTTGCGGTTGCAAACGGTAGCGATATTGCTATTGAATCGGCAGACATTGTTTTAATGAATTCTGACTTGAATTGTGTTTTAAAATCGGTGGTTTTATCTAAACTTACTATAAGAAATATTAAACAAAATCTATTCTGGGCATTTCTTTACAACTGCATAGGTATTCCAATTGCGGCAGGTGTTTTATACCCTATCTTTGGTGTTTTATTAAACCCAATGTTTGCAGGACTTGCAATGTCTTTGAGTTCTGTATGTGTTGTTGGTAATGCTTTAAGATTAAAAACAAAGAAACTTGATAAAGCGAGGTAAAAACAATGAAAGTAATTAAAGTTGAAGGAATGCATTGTGAAAAATGCGTTCAAAGAATCAAAACCGCTCTCGATGAAAAAGGTATTAGCCATGAGATTTCATTAGCAGACGCTACTGTTTCTATTGACGGTTGTGAGCATTGTTTAGCAACTGCAAAAGAAGTTATTTATGATTTAGGTTTTGATGTAGAATAATAAAAAATCAACACACCCCACAGCAAAAACTGTGGGGTGTGTTTTGGTGTTCAAAGATAATTAGAATAAATCTAATAATCTACATAAAATTATGATACTGCTAGAAGCAGTATGTAAAAAATATTCAAATTTTTTACAAGAATATTTTACCATATTTTATTTTAAAATGCAACTACTTTTTTAATTTTTTTGAAAAAATTGTAAAAAAAGCCTTGAAATCAAATGATTTCAAGGCTTTTAATTTTATATCATTCCACCATCAACGGTAATTGTTTGGCCAGTTATAAAAGAAGCGTCATCACTAATCAAAAATTTAACAACTTTTGATATATCACTTGGCGTACCATTTCGCATAAGAGATGTATCACTAGCAAGAGCGTCTAAATCTTCATTTGATAAATTATCAAGCATATCTGTTAAAATAACACCCGGCGCTACTGCATTTACATTAATTCCAGATGGACCTACTTCTTTTGCAAGTGCTTTTGTCATACCGATTACAGCAGATTTTGAAGCAGAGTAAACAACTTCACAAGAGCCACCGCAAACTCCCCAAATAGATGAAATATTTACGATTTTACCTTGCTTATTGTTAATCATATTCGGCAAAATTGCTTTTGTTAGTGCAAAAACGCCCTTAACATTTGTATCAAAAATCTTATCATAATCTTGCTCGCTTATATCGGTAAACAATGCAGTTTTAGCAACACCTGCATTATTTATAAGAGCATAGATATTATTAAACTCTGATAAAATTATTCGAGCGGTTTCATTTACCTGATTGTAATTTGAAATATTGCATTTATAGGTTTTGATGTTTTGAGAATTTTGCTCTAATTCTTTTGCAAGACTCTCATTTTCTTTATAAAGACCGATAACAAAATAACCGCATTCGGCTAAATCAAGCGCTATTTGTCTTCCAATTCCACGAGTAACACCCGTTACAATTACATTTTTTATCATAATTATTTACCTAGGGTAAGACGACAAATCCGAACTCGTTTTAAAAAGGAGGATTTTCGCCATACTATCGTTAAAATACTCGGTAATCCGACAGGATTACCTGCGTTTTGTGCCTTAGTAGAACAAAAATCTTCTCTTTTTAAAATCTTCGACCTTAAAGCGTAAAGATTTTGATTGATTTTTGTTCTATTTGGGCGAAGTAATATTTGCATATTGCAAGAACAAATAGGATAAAAAGTGACAAAATATACCGCTTTAAGGCGGGTTGGGATTTGTCGTCTTACCCTAAAAACATTGGCATTAAATCAACACTTTTATCAATATAAAGTCCTGATTTTTCTGCATTTTCTTCTGTGAAAGTTTCTGCGCCATCATATTTTACACTGCTATCAAAAATCATAAATGGCACTGGGTCTGATGAATGAGTTTTAGTAACAAGCGGTGTTGGGTGGTCAGGCATAACAAGTATTTTAAACTCGCCATATTTTGAAATTTCATCATAAAGTGGAGTTAAAATCTTTTCATCAATAAGTTCAATTGCGTTAACTTTATTTTCTGCCTCTCCCCTATGTCCGCACTCATCCGGCGCTTCAAGGTGAACAAAAACAAAATCATTTCTTGATAAAAGTTCTTTAGCAGTATTTGCTTTTTTATCAAAATCGGTGTCAATATAACCTGTTACACCATCAATTTCGGCAACTTCCATTTTTGAAAGTTTACCAATACCACGAATCAAGTCAACCGCAGAAACTACAGCGCCACTTACACCAAACATATCTTTAAAGAATGGTAATTGTGGTTTTTTACCCTCTCCCCAAAACCAAGCAGAGTTTGCAGGGCGTTTGCCTTCTTGCTTTCTTTTGATATTAACAGGGTGATTTTCTAATATTTCAACCGATTTTTTCATCATTTCAACAAAAGGCTCTGCGGCTTTTACTTTTGACAAATATTCGCCAATAACTTTATCAGAAATATCATGTGGCGGAGTAAATTCAAGACCTAAACCACCGAGTTTAGAAACTAAACAATGACGATATTGAACACCTGTGTAAAAAGCATTGTTTTCATCGCCAAAAGCCTCTTGCAACGCTTTTATAAGTTCATCTGCTTCTTCGGTTGAAATATCTCCACCGCAGTAGTCAACCATAACTCTGTCTTCATAGTTTTTCGCGTCTGACAAAGTTACTAAATTGCAACGCATTGCAATTTCATCATCTTTTAGTTCAATACCAAGATTAGCGGCTTCAAGCGGAGAACGACCTGAATAACAAGTTTTTGCATCATAACCTAAAACTGAAAGATTTGCAACATCACTACCTGGTTTCAAACCTTCGGCAACGGTTTTACACATACCGATTTTTGCATTTTTACAAAGTTTGTCCATCATAGGTTTTTTAGCAACTTGCATTGGAGTTTTGCCACCTAAAACTTCATTTGGCAAGTCTGCCATACCATCACATAAAACAACTAAATATTTCATATAACCCTCCGATTAGTTTGCTTTAAAATAATTAATTCCTGCTTCAAAAATATGCATACCTCTATTATTAGGTATATTTGCAAAACAACCATTTGTTCTTCTTTGTGGTTGTGCTACTTTTCCTAAAATTCTACCATCAGGCGAAACAATTGCCTCAACTGCACAAGTAGATGCATCAGGATTAAATGGTAATTTTGCCGCAACTTTATTATTGTTATCAACATATTGACCAACAACCTGGTTGCTATTAATAAGCGATAACATACACTTTTCATTTGCAACAAATCTTGATTTTGTTTGATAAGTTGCCTGACAATAAATATCGCCTGTTTTACAATTAGCCAACCAAGGCGATTTATTAGATGTGATTCTAGTTCTTACAAAGCCAGAAAATGGTCTTGAAAGCACACTGTCTGCTAGGAAAGCGTCTTGTTGAGTTTCTTTATACTCGCCATCAGTTAAAAGACCTGTGCGAAGAAGCACGTCAAAACCTTCTTCAAAACCGATAATTAAACCATCACGCGAAATCAAACCATTAACTGAATTTTTAATAGTTTCATTCATCATAACGCTATAAGCAAATTCAACTGAATAATTACTGTTTGCGCCAGATGGTAAACATAGAATCTGCGAGTTATCTATCTTTTGTGCCAATGTGTTAATAGAGTTTTGATAATCTTTTGGATTAACACAGTAAATATCAACTTCGCCACCTGCATTTTCAAAGGCTCTGCGACAGTCATTTGCGCCCGAAAAAGTAGTAAACACAGGTATAATTACCTTTGGTGTTTTAACTTCTTCTTTTGACGAATATTTTTCATCTGTTGAATAAGGCTCAATTTTTGCCATTGCAGTTTTCTTTGCAGTTTTAGTAGGATAATATGTTTGCATTGGGCTTGTGAATGCAGATAAAGCGTCACTTAACGAAACAGTTTCATTATCAAAAATAAACTTATTTTCTTTAATTGTTTTGCCGATAATCAATGTATCCATACCAGAAAACGCACCTGGATTTTGAGTTTCAATAACAATAGATGCGGTTTTTGCAGAAAACAAAGTATCTGCATCTAAATCTTCAAATTCAACGCCGATGTTATTACCAAAACTCATTTTTGCAACTGCTGCTGCGATACCACCTTCGTTTACAACACTAGCAGATAAAACTTTACCATTTTGCGATAAATAGTGAATTTGGCGATAAATTACTTTTGCTTTGTCATAATCAGGCAAACCTGTTCTTTGAACGATAGGCATTGGTACTAAAATAATGGTTGATTCTGATGATTTAAAATCAGGTGTAATAACTTCATTTCCTTTTAATACAGAAATCGCAAAGCAAGAAAAATCAAATACATCTTCGCCTGATTTTTCAATATTCAAATCATATGAAATCGATGGAATATTCATACCTATTTCAGTTGCAAAAGCACCAAAAACAGATGAAAACAAACTGCTATATTTTGATGGGAACCCTTTTGGCTCTGAAACACTTTGACAAATACCAAGTTTGGTATTAATTGAGTTTGCGCCCGCTGCCACGATTTTAGAAATACATTCCATTATTGAAAATGCAGCGCCATGATAAGGGCTTAAAGATGTAATTCTTGGGTTGCAACCATAAGAAATCGCAGTAACAGTGTTTGTATTGCCTGTTGAAGTAGGAATTTTACAAACAAAAGCATCTGCAGGAGTTATTTCGTTTTTGCCACCATATGGCGCAACAACGCAACCTCCACCAACAGTTGAATCAAAACTTGATGAAACGCCTTTTTTAGAACAAATTGAGATATTTTTAAGATTTTGCAAAAACGCCTCACTTGTTGATAAATTTTGCAAATCAGAGCGGCTTTTATTTAAGTCAACTTTTTTGCCAGATAAGTCATTTATCAAAACGCTGTGTCTTTCAGTGTCTTCAAGTGCATTAATAAACTCGGTTGAGATGTTAGCAACTTGTTTTTTACCGTTTTTAACAATTAAATAAGGCTCTTTTTTGATTTGACCAATAATGTGAGAAGAAAGCCCCACGCTAGAGCAAACTGCTTTAACCTTATCAATGTTTTCTTTTGAAACAACAACTGCGCTTCTGCAATTGCTAACGCTCAAAGCCAAGTGAGAAAATGGCAAACAATGACTTTTAACCATTCTGTTTATGTCAATTTCAACACCATAAAACTCTTTTAAAAGACCTGCAACAATACCATTTGAAAAGTCCAAAGTCTTTTTAATATAGGTTTCATTTGCAACTAATTTATAAAATTGGTTAATTTTTTCTCTTTGTAAAAAGTTATTCTTTTGCTTAAAGTTTTTATCATACAAATCTTCGGTTCTCAACTTACTGCCAAGCATTACAACATAGTCATCTTCAACTAATTTTAAAACTGTTGCAGATTTTATACCTGAAAACGCAGTTGCAGTATAATTTATCGGTCTTTTGATGTTTTTACTATAAATCTGACCGCCTAATGCCGAAGCGATACCAAGTTCCCTATTCATTTGGGCTACTTTTGATGTTATGTAGTCACCACTTGAAACATTATCAAAAGTAAGTGTTGAAAATGGGCGATGTTTTCTATCAACAAACGGATGGCAGTCTAAACAAAGCGACTGATATGCTTCTAAAGATTCATCGCTTGATTTTAATGTTATATCAAAACCATTTTGACCATCTGATTTTCCTGCTTTAAATGATATTAAATATTGTTCAACGACGCCATTTACATCAACAGGAGTTTGAATATAAGGTTTTCCATCTTCAATAATAATATCTTGAATCTGACCTTTATTTTTCATATAATCATAGCCTGCGTCTGCAATATCTTTAATAGAAATTGCGCCTGATTTTTCAATACCTGCTTGTTCACGCAAACTTACAAACTCATCAATAGTAGTTTTGAGTGGTGAATTGCCTAAAACTTCATCAAAATTAATCTCATTAAACTTTCTGTTTTGCGCTGAAAATTTTGAGTTTAAAACCGAATCAATTGCATATAATTCGACTAAAGTTGGATTTCTTTTAAGAAGTTTGAAATAATCTCTTATAATGCAAAGCATTTCTTTTGACATTTTCAAAGATGTTGTATTAAGATATTGATAAATTTGAACATCATTTTTCTCTAAAAAGTCATCATCAACAAAAGAATCGCCAAAATCATACTCATCATCTGCAATGCTTAATGCTTTGTTGTTGTCAGGCAATGTATAATATTTTTTATCAATAAGAAGGCTTTTGATTTCATCTAATTTATAGTCATTTAAAAGTTCAGAAACTGCAATGATTTTAGAATATTTAATTTTATAATTTCCGTTGATTCCAATAGAACGGGCAAAACTGCGCAAGTTAAACAACTTCTCTTCAAATTTGCCGTCAATTGGAGAAACTGCAAAGTTACGCCAACCGCTGGTGAGTGGCAAATAATCAAGAAAAGTAGTATCAGTATTTTCATTTACAAGGTAATTTTTACAAAGCGAGTCAAACTCATCTTTTGTAAGACCATCAAAATCAAATCTTTCAAAAATTCTTACCTCACTTTGTGGTTCTAACGAGATGTAATTTCTAATAAAACCTAAAAGGTTTTTAGCGCTATTATCAAGACCTCGCTTTTTTTCAATATATATTCTAAAAACCAAAATCCAAGCCTCCACTTAAATTTATTAAAATTATAATTATTATACCATTGATTTTTACTTTTTTCAATGATATTATATATAAAAGATTATATTTTTTAAGGATTTTTTATTGATATGAATGTTAAAACAACAAAAAAAGCATTTATTTCTACCCTACCTGTTATGGCCGGTTATGTTGTACTAGCGATAGGGTTTGGAATTTTGATGAATGCTAAAGGTTATGGTATTTTTTGGGCTCTTGCTATGAGTGTTTTTATTTATGCCGGCTCTATGCAATATCTTGCTATTGATTTGTTAACCGGTGGCGTGTCTTTAATTACTGCCGCGATTACTACTCTTATGGTAAACGGAAGACATTTATTTTATGGCATTTCAATGATAGATAAATATAAAAATACAGGGCTAAAAAAGCCGTATTTAATTTTTGCGCTGACCGATGAAACATATTCTTTGAATTGTGCAACAGCGCCTGAAGATGTTGAAAACAAGTCGCTTTATTACTTTTTAGTTTCTGTTTTTAATCAAAGTTACTGGGTTATTGGCACTTTAATCGGCTCTGTGTTAGGAAATATTATTCCTTTTAATACAAAGGGTATTGATTTCGCACTAACAGCGCTTTTTGTAACAATTTTTGTTGAGCAATATAAATCTGCAAAAAATCACATTCCAAGCATTGTTGGAATTGTTTGTTCTATAATTTGTTTGCTAATATTTAAAGCAGATAAATTTTTAATTCCTACTATGATTTTAATTACCGTTGTTTTAACTGTTTTAAGACATTTTAAGCGAGGTGAAAACAATGGATAAATTACATTCTATTTTGCTAATTGTAGTAATTGCGTTAGTGACAATAGCACTTCGATTTTTACCGTTTATTATTTTCAATGAAAAACGCAAAACTCCGAAATATATTGAATATTTAAGCCGTGTTTTACCATTTGCTATAATGGGAATGTTGGTAATTTACTGTTTAAGAAATACTTCGTTTATTGCTTATCCTTATGGTATTCCGGAAATAATTGCTTGTTTAGTGGTGGTTGTGTTACATATTTTAAAAAGCAACACCTTATTAAGCATTATCAGTGGCACTGTTTGTTATATGTTGCTTGTTCAATTTGTTTTTGTATAAGAAAAAGGGCTTCTTTCGAAGCCCTTTTTAATTAACTATTATTTTCATCTATTAAGAAATCTATCTTACATGCTTGCTCAACTTGATTATCATTTTTAAACTCAAAGTAGTATTTTACTTTGTAATTATAGTCATCATCATTATATGTAACATAACAAATCAAACATTTAGCATCATAAACATTTTCATAATATACTCTATTAATCTTTACATTACTAATTGTATTTTCATCATCGTTTTCTATTATTTCTTCATAATTATTATCGTCAACGATAATTTTAAATTCATTATTTTTGCCGTACAACGCAGAAGTAAGAATTTTTTCTATTGTTTTTGAATAATTATCTAATTTAAAACATTGAACTGTAAATATACTTGAGAAAATAACAAATGTTAAAACTAATGGAATAAAAATTTGCATTTTATTTGGTAATACAATTTTTTTATTTTTAAAACAATTAATTATAAACACAACAAGTTTTTGCAAAAAATACATCACTAAAATTGCGAGTAAAATCACAAATACATTCCAAAGAATTCTCGAAACTTCATAAAAATAAAAGTTGATTTCACTTTCTGTATTCATAATAGAATTAACTTCTTCTGTTGAAATCGTATTGTTGATATATGCAAAACTTTTTAAATATCTACCAGGATTAGAAGTAATCAATTCTACAACAAACGAAGCGAGAAGCAATACAAAATTAATACACAATACAATCAAATAAGTCAATTTTGCTTTTTTCATCATTGCACTCCTTTGTTTTATTTACTTTTTAAACGTTACTGCATCAAATCTTTCTGCCATTTCTTTTGAAACTTCATAGAAAACATTATGAAAATAACAAGTACAATTTCCGTCTTTATGCTCACAATTAAAGTCATTTTGCAAACATCTGCTTAATACTATCGGTCCTTCAATAGTTTCAATAACTTGTTTTAAAGTTATTTCTTCAGGGGCTTTATTTAATTCATAGCCACCACCAACACCTTTATAAGACCTTACTATACCAGCGCTTACAAGTTTTCTCAAAATCTTTAAACAAAATTTTTCGGTTACTCTTGTTTTCAAGGCGATTTTTGAAGCGCTAATTCTAGAAGTTTCACTGGCAAGGCAGTCAACTATTCTAACTGCATAATCAGTTTCAAGGCTTATACGCATATTAGCACCTCTTATTTATCTCTGAACTTATTAGAACGAACAGGATGACGAAGTTTTCTTAATGCTTTTGCCTCGATTTGACGAATTCTCTCACGAGTTACTTCAAATTCTGAACCCACTTCTTCCAAAGTATGACATCTGCCATCTTTAAGACCAAAACGAAGTCTAATAACGTTTTCTTCTCTTGGTGTAAGCGTTTTCAAAACTGCGTCAATATCTTCATTAGTAATAGTTTTAAGCGCAACATCATCTGGCGCTAAAGCGTCATCATCTTTAATAAAGTCCATAAGTCTTGAATCTTCTTCAGGGCCAATAGGTGTTTCCATAGAAACAGGTTCTTGCGCAACTCTTACAATTTCTCTAACACGAGCAACTGTAAGTCCCATTGCTTTTGCAATTTCTTCTTCTGTTGCCTCTTTGCCATTTTCATGAAGAAGTTGGCTTTGAATTTTCTTTAATTTATTGATAGTTTCAACCATATGAACAGGAATACGAATTGTTCTTGCTTGGTCTGCAATTGCTCTTGTAATGGCTTGTCTTATCCACCAAGTAGCATATGTTGAGAATTTAAAACCTTTTGTATGGTCGAATTTCTCAACCGCTTTAATAAGACCAACGTTACCTTCTTGAATTAAGTCCAAGAAATGCATTCCTCTACCAACATATCTTTTTGCAATAGATACAACAAGACGAAGGTTAGCCTCTGTAAGACGTTGTTTAGCCATTTTATCGCCATCTAAAATCTTTTGAGCGAGTTCAATTTCTTCTTCGCCTGTTAAAAGCGGAACTCTACCGATTTCTTTTAAATAAAGTTTTACAGGGTCATTTAAAGTAACATCATCAATAACAAGAGCATTGTCAAGTTCTTCTTGTGATATTTCTTCAAGTTCTTCTACCGGTGGTTCTTCAAGTTCATCAAAATCAGGTTCTTTATCAAAATCATCATCAATTTTTACATCATTTGTATCATCAATGATATCATTTTTTTCGTTTTCAATTTCACTCATTTTGTCATTGATTTCATTGTTAATTTCTTTGTTAAGTTCAGCCATTTTTTAGTCCTAACCTTTCTTGTTTTTTCCTAAATTTTTCATAGCTTGTATAAATTCATCGTCATTCATATTAGACGGTGAAATAATTCCAAGTTTATCTTTTTCTTCATTTATTACTTTTATACAGTCATCAATAGTCTGCTCTATGTTTTTAGAAGAAGATAACTTGTTGCTTATTTCTATAACTTTGCCTAATTGTTTTGAATCATAACAATCAGACAAATAAGAAATATTAAACTCCTCATGTTCGCCTAACATTTCTTTAAGTTTTTTAAACAAATCTTTATTAAAATCTGTTAAAAAATCATCATCACTTATATTTTGCCCAACATATTCCAAATATTTAGGATACTGCATTAACACGCAAATAATTGTTTCTTCAGCAGCGCAGGCTCTTTTAAATTGTTTTGCCTGACGATTAACATCATTTGCATTATATTTTGGAACAGTAAAGTCAATTAAAGTCTTTTTAAGTTTTTTAGACTCTTTTATCTTTTTTAACTTTTCAATACGGGTTAAAATTGTATTTTTATCAACACCTGTTTCGCTTGAAACTCTTGAAGCATAAAGGTTTATTGCAATATCATCAAAAATGTCAGATAAAACCTCAACAGCGCCGTTTAAATATTCAAGTTTACCAGCATCAGAGTTAATATCAACTGAATTTTTAACGCCTAAAAGTTTAAATTCAATATCATTTTTTGCGCCTTCTAATAACATTCTAAAGCGTTCTGCACCAAATTCTTTTATGTATTCATCAGGGTCTTTACCACCCTCAACTTGCAAAATACGAATTTTAATGCCTGTTGTTTTAAGAATTTCAACTGCGCGCTTTGTTGCTTTTTGACCTGCTTCATCAATATCCATTGTTACAACAATTTCTTTAAAGTAACGAGATAATAAATTTGCCTGGTCTGCAGTAAAAGATGTACCTAAAGCACCAACTGCATTATTAAAACCTGCTTGATGAAGCGCTATTGTATCCATATACCCTTCGGTAAGAATAACGGTCTCACTGCCTGAATTTTTAGCAAGATTAAGACCATATAAATTCTTGCTCTTTTTAAATACAGGTGTATCAGACGAGTTAATATATTTCGCGCCCTCATCACCCGGCAATTTTCTACCACCAAAAGCAATAACATTTCCTCTTAAATCAAAAATAGGATACATTACTTTTTTTCTGAATCTGTCATATGCCCTGCCTGTTTTTTGAGATTTACCGCAAACATTGGCAATAATCATATCATTTTCAGAAAAGCCTTTTGATTTAAGATGATTTCGCAACTTATCAAAACTATCAGGCGCATAACCCAAGCCGAATTTCTTTATAGTTTCAATAGATAAATTTCTTGAAGTAAAGTATTTTGCGCCAACACCATCATCGCATTTTTCAATTAAACATTGAAAATAAAACTTTGCAGTTTCTCTGTTTATCGCTAAAACTGTTCTGCGAAGTTTTTCAACCGAATCGTCATAGCCTGTATCAGGCATTGACATTCCACTTCTTTCTGCTAAAAATTTAACTGCCTCAATATAATCAAGGTTTTCAGCAGTTTTGATAAAAGTTACAACATCGCCACCGCTTTGACAACCATAACAATAAAACGAATTTGTGTTAGGATAAACAGTAAAAGAAGGTGTTCTCTCATTATGAAACGGACATAATCCTTTGAGTGTAGAGCCTGTCCTTTTCAAAACAACATAAGAAGAAATAACTTCTTCAATTGGATTTTTATACTGCAATTCATTAATAAAATCTTCTGATAATTTCAAGCCCTCACCCACCTTTCAAAACAAAATAACTTAAAATACCATCCAAGACTTTGGAACAAATAATTCATTATAAATATGAGTAGCATATCTATCAGTCATACCGCCAATATAATCTGCAACTGCACGAGGCACACCCTCTTTTTGTGCAATTAACTTATATTGTTCAGGTAATTTATCAGTATTTTCACACAAATGCCAAAATAAAGTTTTAATCATTTTTTCTACTTTTGGCTCTTCAGATTTTGCAGTCATATTAGTGTAAACAGATTTAAACATAAATTTATGGAAACAGTCAAACGCCTCTCTGTCACACTCGCTCAATTCAATATCATCAGTGCCATTGTTAATAATTGAATTAACCATTGCATTAATTCTTTTTGATTTTGAATTACCAAATGCATTGCGAACAATTTCAGGAATATCATCTTCAGTTAAAATTCCTGCCTTTTCAGCATCATCAAAATCGTGATTCATATAAGCAATTTTATCTGCAAATTTAACAATTCTGCCTTCTAAAGTAATAGCATCTTTATTAGTATGACAAATAATTCCGTCAAGCACTTCATATGTAAGATTTAAACCTTTGCCGCCTTTTTCAAGCGTTTCACAAACTCTTACGCTCTGCTCATAATGGCGAAAACCACCATCTAAAACATCATTGAGCGCACGTTCACCTGCGTGGCCGAAAGGAGTATGCCCTAAATCGTGACCAAGAGCGATAGCCTCAGTTAAATCTTCATTAAGGCGCAAAGCACGAGCAATAGTACGAGCAATTTGATTTACCTCTAAAGTATGAGTTAAACGAGTTCTGTAATGGTCGCCACCGGGAGCGATGAAAACTTGAGTTTTATGCTTTAATCTTCTAAAAGAAGACGAGTGAATAATTCTATCTCTATCTCTTTGAAAATCTGTTCTAATATCGCACTTGGTTTCTGCTCTCTTTCTTCCCTTTGAATCTGCAGAAAAACAGGCTTTTTCACATAAGATTAATTTCTCATTATTTTCAATAACTTCTCTAATGCTCATTACTATTCACACTCCTTTATTTAATTATTCGACAAAAAGTTAAATTCTCCTTTAATCTTTTACATTAAATTTGAAAAAACTTTTTCCCATTTTCTTTGGAATTATTTTTCCTGAAAATTTTTCTTCTATTTCACTAACAAGCGAATCAAAAATTTCAGTTTTTACAAAACAATTTAATTTAACAGTATCAGAAAAATCAGAACTTTCAATTTGAACATTGAATTTAACAAAAATACTTTGAAGTGTATTATAAAAGTTATAATCGCATTCCACAAAAAAGCAGTCACATTCGCACATTTCAACAATGCCACTGCTTTCAACTGCGCCTTTACATCCAGATGAATATGCACGAGTAAGACCGCCTGTGCCAAGCAAAATTCCACCAAAATACCTTGTTACAACCACACAAACATCTGTAAGCCCTTTTTTAGTAAGCACTTCTAAAACAGGAAGACCACCTGTGCCTTGCGGTTCGCCATCATCAGAATATCTTTGTTTATTATTTTCTCTTAAAACATAAGCGTAAACATTATGCCTTGCATCTGAATGTTTTTTCTTAATGCTGTTTACAAAATCAATTGCTTCCACTTCAGTTTGACAAGGTTTTATATAGCCAATAAATCTTGATTTTTTCTCAACAAAAGTGTATTCACTCATCTTATCAACAGTTAAATAACCAGCCAAAACCTCACCTCACTAATATCTCTAAATAACGGAAAAAGCCGTAACTATCAAATGACAGCTACGGCATATTCTGCTAAAATTATTTTGCAGCATTGAATCTTCTGTTGAAACGGTCAACACGTCCGCCTGAATCAACGAGTTTTTGTCTGCCTGTGAAGAACGGATGACATTTTGAACAAATATCAACACGGAGTTCTTTTTTAGTAGATTTTGTTTCAAATTCATTACCGCATGCACATTTTACTGTACAAACTTCGTAATCTGGATGAATATCCTTTCTCATTCTATATCAATCCTTTCTTTATAAGCGTATTAAAACGCACTTTATTTCGTTAACGAAGTTATATTATCACAAATCAACTCTAAATGCAAGTATTTTTTTTAAAAAATAATAAATTTTATACTTTTTTATTGTAAAGGTTTGATTTTTATGTTAAAATTCATATATCTTATACGAAACGGGGTGATTTTTGTGAATTATATTATTCTTGATTTAGAATTTAATAGCACAGCAATTCCTAATACTGACAAACATATTAATGAAATAATTGAAATCGGTGCTGTTAAACTTAATGATAGATTTGTTGAAATCGATTCTTTTACTTCTATGGTTAAACCGATTTTTTCTAAAAAACTTAATTCATTTGTTAAAAAAATCACTCAAATCACTGATGTTGAACTGAAAAAAGCAAATAGTTTTGAAGTAGTTATTAATAAATTCATTGAATGGTGCAACGCCGATGATAACACTATTTTTCTTACTTGGTCTGATACTGATTTGCACGTTTTAGTTGAAAATTATAAAGAGATTTTAAAAATTGACAAAGTTGATTTTATAAAACAATATACAGACTTGCAAAAATACATTCAAAACTTTATTAAAACTGAAAATAATAATCAAATCAGTCTAAAATCCGCTGCAGAGTTTTACAATATTAATACTGATAAATTCAAACTTCACAGAGCAGAAGATGATAGCAGAGTTTGCGGTAAAATTTTAGGTAGTTCTTACGAAGAGGATGTTTTTAATAAGTATATTCGAAGTGTTAACGAGCCTGATTTTTATAAAAAACTTTTATTCAAGCCCTATTCTATTTCCGATTTAAAAGCAGAAGGAATTAACAAAGATAGTTTGTTTTTTGAGTGTCCTGTTTGCAATAATAAAATTAAATTTAATGGCAAATATAACACTAAAATAAAGGCTTTTACCAATATTGCAAGATGTAATAAATGCAAAAAGAAAATTGCAGTTACATTTAGATTTAAAAAGACATATGAAAAAGTTACTATGTCTGTTAGAGCAAGAGAATTTATAAAAAATAAAAACAAAGACTCATAATTTTATGAGTCTTTATTTTATTGCAATATTAGTATAATTTTCAGGCACTTGCCCTACTATTACCATTTCATTTAACAGCACTTCACTTTTAAATGTGGTTGAAGTATTAAAAAGCGGTGTAATAATTGCTACATCAGTTGTAAAAACAATTGCAAAATTATGTTTTGACTGGTTAATTCCTGTGCTTATGAATGATGATTTGTACTCGCAATCAACGGTATTAGTCATTTCATAATTAAATTTAATGCTAGGTCCCCTGCCATATGTAAATTCATTGTCAATAAACGAGCCTAAACGAATTTCAATTGAATCTATATCTAAATCTTTAAAACCATTTACAATATTTTTTAAAATAACTAATTTTAATTTACTTAAATACACGCTATCTGTTGCAACCGATTTTACATTAGAGGTTTCATCATAATTAATATTAATGAGTGTTGAAAAATCTACTTTTTCTGACTGCAACGCATCATAAACTGCTTTGTTTATTATTCTTTCGTTAACTGCTTGAGCATCGTTTATTGCAACTTCAAGCATTATAGGGCGCACATTAGTTTCAGTAAAAATAATCACGCAAATTAATAAAAGCGAAATTATAAAACACCATAAAAATGTTTTTAAATTTCGCTTATATTTATATCTCATAGCCACCACCTCTCACAGTATTTTATGAATTGAGATGGTTTTCGGTTAATTAAAGATTTTTAATTATATCAAGATTATTGCTTGATAATATCCAACATTTCATATATGTGTAAATCGGCGAATAAGTTGACATAACAATATTGTTTGTAACGCTAAAATCTTTAGCGCTATTATAAACATCGCCATTAGAAACGCCTGTTAAAACAACAGGTATTTTTTTAGATTCAGCATATTTTACAAAATTAAAAAACTTGTCATCATCGGTTTTTAATGTACCAGAATGATAGGTTTCAATTATAACACATTTTTCATCGCTTAATTCAGGATAATCCATTCCAACACTTGATTTTAAGCGAAGAATACGAGAATTGATGCTTAAATTAAAATCATCTAAACAAATTAAATTCTTGTCATTGATTTCTTTTTCAATGCTACGAAGTTTATCTGAAAACGCATCATAATCAAGTAAATTTTTGGGGTTATGAATTTTCGTTTCTTCTCCATTGTTTTTATAAACAACAAAAACTCCTGCTTGATTATTTTGGTTTACATAATCTACTGTGGCACAAAAATTATCAAAGCCGTTTGCTCGACTATCATCAAGCGGAAAATTACTTGAAACAAACAAAACAGGAATTTTCAACTCGCCTAACATAATTTGCAAAGCAGACGCGCTATATTGCAAAGTATCAGTTCCGTGAACAACGATAATCCCATCATAATCTTTGTCAAGATTTTCTTTAACGCAGTTATATAGTTTTAAAATATGCTCTGACGATAAATTTTCGCTTAAAATAAAATATGGCTCAATGGAGTCAAATTCAACTGAACTATCAACTGCCTTGTACTTTTCAAGCAAAGTATATGGCTTTTTGCTATCAACATCAATAACACCGTTTGACAAGGTTGAACAAATTGTTCCACCTGTAAAAACAACAAGAATTTTCATAATTCCTCCTAAAAATATTATATTTTTATTATAATACTTATCATTACTTTTTCAATATAAAAATAAACGGCAGTTAAAAACTGCCGTTTTGTGTGCTTAATTTTATGATAATCTTGTTATAAATTGACAATATACATATACATTTTGAATTTTTTTAGCTTCAACACCATCATCAGCTTGAATTATAGGTTGAGTTTCAGAAGGAGTTACATATAATTTAAATACGATTCCATCTTGGCCTGGGCGCATATTACGGATTTTTTTAAACTCAAAATTACGCTTTGAAACTCCTAAATAATCATAGATAATTGTTTCGATATCTCCATTGCTAAAGCAACGCAATACATCTTTTTCATCATAAACTTCTAAAACATGCTTTGCCTCTTCGAAAGAAAGATTATAACATTTAAATTCTCCTTCATTAAGCACAGACATCATACTGCTGTTATCAAGTAACAACAAAGGTAAATCTTTAGATTCGTACATAAATCTAACCTCCTTTATATTTTATATGCTTATTATATATTATTTATTGTTAATTGTCAACAATTTTTTTGTTGTTTTTTAAGTGTTTTTGACAGTTTAGCACAAATTTATTTTATATAAAAACAAAAAGCCGTGAATATTCACGGCTTTTGAAAACTAATTAAAATCTATTTTATGGGCGAAGACCCATACCGCCTTCAAGTGTAAGGGTTTCACCATTCATATATTTAAAATCAGGTGAAGCGAGTTGAACGCAAACTCTACCAATATCATCTTCGGCATCGCCAAAATGACCAGCAGGTGGCATTTTTACATTTGCTTTAAATGCGCCTGGATATGCTTTTTCAAAGTTTTCAAGTTGAGCAGTCCAAGCAAGTGGACAAATAATATTTGTATTAATGCCATCTTTAGCCCATTCATTAGCAGCAACTCTTGAAAGACCACGAATACCTTCTTTAGCAGCAGCATATGAACATTGACCATAGTTTCCAAACAAACCAGCACCTGAAGCAAAATTAATAATACTTCCCTTGGTTTCTTTTAAGTATGGATAACACGCTTTCATATAGTAAAATGTTGCATAAAGACCTGAATAAAGCGCTAAATCGAACTGTTCTGTTGTATGCTCTTGAATTGTAACGCCAGAGGCAGATGCTTGCGCATTGTTTATAAGCACATCTATTCTACCAAACTCTGAAATTGTTGCATCAACAACATTTTTAACAATAGATTCATTATCAGAACCTGCAGAAATATCAGCAGAAAAGATTAAAACTTTAATGCCAAAAAGTTTTTCAAGTTCTTCTTTGGCTTTTTGGAGTTTTTCAACATTTCTGCCTGTGATTACAAGATTTGCTCCTTCTTTTGCATAAGCAGTTGCAATACCGTAACCAATCGAACCACATCTGCCATTGTCTAATGATGCAAACCCTGCGCCTGTAATAATAGCGGTTTTACCTTTTAAAAATCCCATAATTAACTTCCTTATTTACCATAATGGTCTTATTATACCAAAAAAATCAATATAGTCAAGAGGAAATTAGTTTTTAAACATTACCTCATTTTTAATTATAACAAAAAAGCAATGGTGGCGCAAGGGAAATGATGCATCGCCATTGGCGTTACAATGCATTTGCTTCGCAAATATGATATTGCTCATTTCATTCGTAATGATGCGATGTTTGGCAAAAAAACATAGCGAAGCCATACATCATTAGCGTAGTGTCATCATTAGTGAAACGACATCTTTTCCGATAGGTAAACATCATTCCAAAAAGAACTGATCAAAAACATAGGATTTTCAACCCCAAAATATGATGTTTAACAGAAGACCTATGAAAACCGGCAATAAAACCACCAAGAGCAAAATGCTCAACGTTATCTTTTTGGGATCTCTTTTTAGGATACATACCTTGATGTATTTTATCAAACAGATAATAAATGCTGCTAAACAAACTACAGCTATAACAGCATGGATAACCAATATCCAAAGGACATTGCTTTCCACTCCGTGCATAGTTTCTGCTATGCCCGAAAACGCCAGACTAAAAACCGCCGAAGTACCGCAAACAAGGCATCCACTTGCGCAAAACGCCAGTACCACTGCCAAAATATATAGTGTCAAGTCAATCCCTCCTTCGAGTCCATGATAGCATAAAAACGGCGAAAAAACCAACGGAAAGCTTTGTATGTAATCCGATGAAACTGTTTGCAAAGCAAACGGATTACATACTCGCTAACGCGAGATTACACACCAATCCTTCGAATTGGATAAAAAAGAACTGGTTAAAAAACTAATTTTCTTTAATTTATTTATAACTTCTCTGTGTTCCGTCATAATCCGTCCAAAGATACCACCAATGTTCGTTAATTTTTTCTGCTCTGACAATATTGTTTCCGTTGGTTTCTTTTTGTAAATACGATTCGGTTTCATCATAAAAAGTTCCATCTTGAGTATAAACCAATTCCCAATACTGTCCTCCAAGAAAACCTTGTGCATCAATATCAAATGAAACAAGTCCTTCTTCAATATAACAACTGTAATAATATTCTTTGAAATCTCCCGAAACACTCTTACCTGATTTTAAAGAATCAACAGCAGTTTCCTCCATTTGAACCTGATGCTTATCAAGAATTTTTTCACATTCTTTTTTAGCAGAACTATATGTTTTGGGCATGATAGAACTTATAGAAAGCCATAGCCCGACTGTTATAACTGCAAAAACTATAATAAAGATTGCACTTATAACCAAATTTTTCTTTCCTTTACTCATAACAGCACCACCATGGAGTTATTTATTGTTTTCTTTTGCCGTGTTTATAGAAGCAATCAAAATTCGTTTTATCTCTAAACAATCATCGAGAAGAGATTTATACATTTTATCATCAATATAGTTAGACATATTAAGCAATTTGATCCAATATTCTGTTTCTGCAGTTTCTTTTAAAGCGATGTGCATTTTCGAAATAAAATCAGCAAGACTTTGACCGTAATTTGCTTCGTTTATATTCGCACCAATACTTGTTCCACTACGAATAATTTGCTTTGCAATTGTCAGTGCTTTTTTATTCTTAATCAAAAAATCATGTAACTTAATAATCTGTGATGCAAAAACAATCGATTTATCAATTAGAATATTTTCTTTCATTAAACCACTCCTTTTATTTAATTATACCATAAAACTTAAATCAAGTCAAAATTTTTCATCATTCATCAGCCGAATGCGACTTCATTCTTCATTTTTCATTTGAAAATCCGTTCTCTTTCAATGAATAATGAAGAATGAATATTGAAAAATGAATAATACAAACGAAAATCCGCCCTCTTTTGAGAACGGATTTTCGTTTGGAGCTGCTAACCGGATTTGAACCGGTGACCTCTTCCTTACCAAGGAAGTGCTCTGCCGACTGAGCCATAGCAGCATTTTTTGTTGCGTTATTTATTATATTGAAACTATGCTCCAATGTCAAGTGTTTTTTGTTTTTTTTCGTCATTTTCAATAAATTCACAAAATATTTAAAATTTCGCTTTACTTTATAAAGTATTTATAGTATTATTATATATAACAAAATATTTGGAAGGACTTTGAAATTATGAAACCTGTTTATAAAAGAATTTTGCTCAAACTTTCAGGTGAGGCTTTAGCCGGTGAAAAAGGCGTTGGTCTTGATTTTGATAAAGTGCTTGAAGTTTGTAAAAGTATAAAAAAATGCGTTGATTTAGGTGCAGAAATTGCTATTGTTGTTGGCGGTGGTAACTTCTGGAGAGGTCGCTCTAGTGGCCAGATGGACAGAACAAGAGCAGACCATATGGGTATGCTTGCAACTGTTATTAACGCTCTCGGTCTTGCTGACGGTCTTGAACAATTAGGTGTTGAAGTTAGAGTTCAGACTGCTATCGAGATGAATAGAATTGCAGAGCCATATATCAGAAACCGCGCTACTCGTCACCTTGAAAAAGGCAGAGTTGTTATTTTTGGTTGTGGTACAGGCAACCCATTCTTCTCAACTGATACAGGCGCTACTTTACGCGCTATTGAAATTGAGGCTGACATTATTTTTAAAGCAACAAACGTTGATGGCGTTTATGATAGCGACCCTAAACTCAACCCTGATGCAGTTAAATTCCACGAATTAAGTCAGATGGATGTACTTGATAAAGGACTTAAGGTTATGGATAGCACCGCTGCTTCACTTAGTATGGACAATAATATGCCAATTCTTGTTTTCTCACTTGATGAACCTGACAATATTGTTAAGGCTCTTTGTGGCGAAGATATTGGTACTATTGTAAAATAAAAAATAATAAGTTTTAACATAGAAAGGTAGATAATCATGAGTGAAATTATTACAAGATGCGAAGAAAAAATGAACAAAACTATTGATGCGTTGGATAGAGAATACGCTGCAATTAGAGCAGGCAGAGCAAACCCTGCAGTTTTAAACAAAGTTGTTGTTGATTATTATGGAACTCCAACTCCTGTTGCTCAAATGGCTGCAGTTTCTGTTCCAGAACCAAGAACTTTGATGATTGCCCCTTGGGACGCTTCTACTTTAAAAGAAATTGAAAAAGCAATTCAGGCATCTGATATTGGCATTAACCCTGCTAATGATGGTAAGGCTATTCGCCTCAACTTCCCTCCTTTGACAGAGGAACGCAGAAGAGATTTATGTAAAGATATTAAAAAACAAGCAGAAGAATCTAAAGTTTCTATTCGTTCATCCAGAAGAGATGCTATTGAAAAAATTAAGGCTCAAAAGAAAGATGGCGAAATCACTGAAGATGATGTTAAAGTATTAGAAAAGAAAGTTCAGGATTTAACTGATAAATATTGCAAAGAGGCTGACGATTTAAGCGTTGCAAAAGAAAAAGAAATTATGTCAGTTTAATTTTAAGTTTAGAGGCGACAAGTATTTTGTCGCCTTATAAATTCGTTTTTGAAAGGTATTTTTATGTTTAAACAAAAACAAAAAGTTGATTTTGATAATTTACCAAAACACATTGGCATTATTATGGACGGCAATGGCAGATGGGCTAAAAAAAGAAATTTGCCTAGAAAAGCAGGTCATTCTGTTGGCGCGAATACTTTTAAAACCATTGCTAGATACTGCAATAAAATTGGAATTGAATATTTAACTGTTTATGCTTTTTCAACTGAAAATTGGAAACGACCAAAAGACGAAGTTGAAGCGATTATGAAACTTTTAAAAGATTATTTGGTTGACGCTAAAAACTTTAAAGATGAAAATATAAAAGTTAAATTTATAGGCGACCTTACCCCTCTTAACGATGAATTAAAACAGTTAATTATCGAAGCAGAAGAAGGCTCTAAAGACGCTACAGGGCTTAATCTTAATATTGCTCTAAATTACGGCGGTAGAGATGAAATTGTTTGGGCAGTTAAACAAATTGCTAATGATGTTTTAGATAAAAATTTAAAATCAGATGAAATTTGCGAAGAAACTATATCAAATAGAATTTACACTGCTAATCAGCCTGACCCAGATATAATTATTCGTCCAAGTGGTGAATACAGATTATCTAACTTTATGATTTGGCAGGCAGCGTACAGCGAATTTTGGTATTCAACTGTTTTATGGCCTGATTTTAAACCAAAACATTTAGACCAAGCTATTATTGATTTTCAAAAACGAAATAGACGCTTCGGCGGAGTATAATCAAATTAAGGAGTGAAAAAAATAAATGAAAAAAAGAATTATTTCAGGTGTTATTGGCGCAGTTTTAGTTATTCTTGCTCTTTGCTTAAGAGAAACTTTTGTGCTAAATTTATTAGTTGGCGCGGCGCTGGTTCTCGCTATGCTTGAATCACAGTTTTCAACAAATCTTATTAAAAATAAGTATTTCATAATTTTAAATTGCGTTTTTAGCTTTATTTGCGCTTTTATTCCTTTATTCGGCTTTGTGCCTACAGGTGTGCTTATTACCGGGGTTTACATTGTTGCCGTTGTTTTGCTTATACTTACTAATCCTCAAGAGATGGATTTGTATCAAACTTTCTATGGTGTTGGAATAACTGTGCTTGTATCTTTTGGACTTTCAAGCATTATGTCGATAAACAGTTTATACAAATTAAAAGATTATATGTATGCTTCATCTGACTGTTTATTCTTGCTTTTATTGGCACTCGGTGGCGCTTGGTTTTCAGATATCGGCGCATATTTTATCGGCAGCAAATTCGGCAAACACAAAATTGCCCCTGTTATTAGCCCTAAAAAATCTCTAGAAGGAGTTTTAGGTGGTATTGCTTCTACAGTTGTTTGTGTGTTGCTCATTGCTGCTGTTTGGAGTTTATTTATTTTAGATGATAATAGTTACATTCAATATGGATGGTTAATTCTGCTTTCTGTCCTTTGCCCTATTGTTGGTCTTGTTGGCGACTTGTTTTTCTCTTACATCAAAAGGTCAGTTGGCATTAAAGACTTTGGCAAAATTATGCCTGGTCATGGTGGCATTTTAGACAGAGTTGATTCATTAATTTTTGTTGCTCCATTCATCTATATTGTACTTATGTACTTACCAATTATAGTTCACAAATAAAGGATTTTTATGAATTTATCTATTTTAGGCTCAACCGGTTCAATTGGCACTCAAACTCTCGATGTTGCCAGAAAACAAGGTTATAAAATCAAAGCGCTTTGCGCGAATAAAAGTGTTGAAAAATTAGAAAAACAAATAAGAGAATTCAAACCTGAAATCGCTGTTTTAAGTGATGAAAATGCGGCTAAAGAATTAAAAATTAAAGTTGCAGATACTTCTACTAAAGTGCTTTCAGGCGAAGATGGTGTTTTGCAAGTTGCAACTTTTGATGGCGCTGACACAGTGTTAAATTCTTTTGTTGGAATGGCAGGTCTTGTGCCTACTGTTGCGGCTATCAATGCTAAAAAAACAATTGCTCTTGCTAACAAAGAAACTTTGGTTGCCGGTGGCGACTATGTTATGAAATTAGCAAAAGAAAAAGGTGTTGACATTTTACCTGTTGACTCTGAACATTCTGCTATATTTCAATGTTTGCAAGGCGCCGCTCCTAATAATGCGCTTAAAAGAATTATTTTAACTGCATCAGGCGGACCTTTCTTTAAATATACACGCGAGCAATTAAAAAATGTTAAGGCTCGCGATGCACTCAAACATCCTAACTGGGATATGGGACAAAAAATAACTATTGACTGCGCTACAATGATGAACAAAGGTTTTGAACTTATTGAGGCGGTGCATTTATTTGGTGTTGAACCTAAAAATGTTGATGTTTTAGTGCATAGAGAAAGCATTGTTCACTCTATGGTTGAATATACTGATAACTCTGTTATCGCTCAACTTGGTGTGCCTGATATGAGAATTCCTATCCAGTATGCGCTCACCTACCCTGAACGCTTTGAATCTCCTGTTGATACTCTTGATTTAGCAAAGTTATGCACGCTATCTTTTTATGAGCCTGATACAACCGCTTTTGGTTGTTTAGAGATTTGTAAAAAAGCAATTGCTAAAGGCGGTCTTGTGCCTACTGCGGTTAATGCTGCTAATGAAGAAGCGGTTAAGCTTTTCTTGCAAGATAAAATTGGATTTTTAAACATTGAAAGCATTGCTCTTGATGCTTATGAAAATCAAAGCAAGATTAATTATTCTACTATTGAAGAAGTTATTGAAACTGATAAGGCGGCTCGTGAGGCTGTTTTGAATAAATATTTATAAAGAGGCGATTACCATTAATTTTTTAAATATTTTCAACACAGTTTGGCCTATTTTAGTGGCTATTGTTGTGTTTGGACTTATAGTTTTTATTCATGAATTTGGTCATTTCATTTTTGCTAAACTTTTTAAAATCAAAGTTAATGAATTTGCTATTGGATTTGGCCCTGCAATTTTTAAATTCCAAAAAGGCGAAACAAAATACGCTTTAAGAATTTTGCCTTTCGGTGGATACTGTGCTATGGAAGGCGAAGACGAAGATAGCGATGATGAGCGTGCTTTTTCCAAAGCAAAAATATGGAAAAGAATTATCGTTGTTGCGGCAGGCGCTATATTTAATATAATTTTAGGCTTTATTCTTATGGTTTCTACCGTTGCAGTTTCAGGCGCTATTCAAAGTGAAAATTTAATTGCAACTACTTCTATTGCTTCTTTTTCTGAAAACGCTACTACTAACAAAGATGGTGGGCTAAAAGAAAAAGATAAAATTATAAAAATGAATGGTAGAAATGTTTTTTCTGTTGACGAAATTTCTTATATTCTTGGCACCGCTGAAGGTAACAAAGTTGACTTGGTTGTTAAAAGAGATGGCGAAAAAATTCATCTAAACGATGTTGAATTTCCAAGCACCGAATTTGAAGGCAGAAAAATGCTTACTATTGATTTTTATATCATCGGCGAAAAAGCAACCTTTATTAATTGCGTAAAACAAGGTTTTTGGCGCACTGTTTCTATGGGTAGAATTGTGTTTATGTCGCTTGGTGATTTAATTTCAGGCAAATTCGGTATCAATGAGGTTTCAGGCCCTGTTGGTGTTACTCAAGTAGTGTCAGATGCAGTTTCTACAACTGCTACTAATGGTCTTGTGGGGCTAGTTTCCTTACTACGAATTCTTTGTTTGATTACTGTTAATTTAGGCGTATTTAACCTTCTCCCTATTCCTGCGCTTGACGGTAGCAGAATATGGTTTTTAATTGTTGAAGGAGTAAGAGGTAAACCTGTTAAAAGAGAGGCTCTTGTTCATTCTATTGGTATGATTATACTTCTAGCCTTTATGGTTTTGATTATTTTTAAAGACCTTTGGGCTTGGATATTTTAAAGTGGTGAAATATATGGCTTTATACACAAAACAAGTTAATATAGGCAATATAGCGATAGGAAACGGTAATCCTATCGCTATTCAGTCGATGCTTAATATCCCTGCAAATGATATACAAGGCAATGTGAAACAGGCTAAAGAATTAGAAAAGGCAGGTTGTGAGATTATTCGTACTGCTGTGCCTGATTTAAAATCAGTTGCATTAATTGATGCTCTAAAAAACGCAGTTAATATTCCTGTTGTTGCGGATATTCATTTTGATTATAGAATTGCAATTGAATGTGCAAATGCAGGTGTTGATAAAATTAGAATTAATCCTGGTAACATTGGCGATGACCAAAAAGTTAAACAGGTTGTTGATATTTGCAAGTTAAAAAATATACCTATAAGAATTGGCGTAAATTCCGGCTCTGTTGAAAAAAGTATTCTTGAAAAATACGGCAGTGTTACAAGTGATGCTCTTGTTGAAAGCGCTTTATATCATACAAAACTTTTAGAAAAGTTTGATTTTGATGACATTGTTATTTCTATGAAAGCGTCTGATGTAAGACTAATGTTTGACGCTTACAAAAAAGCGGCTGATATGGTTAACTATCCTCTTCATTTAGGTGTTACTGAAGCGGGTACTAAATACAAAGGTATTATAAAATCTGCAGCAGGTATTGGCGGACTTTTGCTTGATGGCATTGGCGACACTATAAGGGTTTCGCTAACTGACAACCCTATTGAAGAAATCAAAGCCGCTAAAGATATTTTATCTTGTATAGGTCTTCGCACAGGTGGGGTTAATATCGTTTCTTGTCCTACTTGTGGCAGAACAAAAATCGACCTTATTTCTCTTGCAAAACGCGTTGAAGAAGCGCTTTGTGATGTTGATAAAAACATCACTGTTGCTGTTATGGGTTGCGTTGTAAATGGCCCTGGCGAAGCAAAAGAAGCAGATATCGGAATTGCTGGTGGCGATGGTTGTGGAATTATATTTAAAAAAGGCGAAATACTAAGAAAAGTTAACGAAGATGAGTTGTTTGCTGAATTAATGAAAGAAATTGAAGGAATGTAAGTTATAATGAATAAAAAAGTTATTGATGTTTTTGGCAGTGTGCTAAATACTGAAATAAAAGAGAGTATTAAGGATTTGACTTTATCTTACTGCGGTATTAATAGAGAAAATCGCTTTTTAAAATGCGAGGCAGTTTCTGATAAATACATATACAATAATTGTTTAGAAGATATTAAAGTGCAGATTAAGAATGGAATGTCTTTAAATTCTATCGTTTTTGATATTGTTTATGAAGGTGTTGAGTTAAAATCAGAGTATTTTGATGATATCTTTATTGATATTAAGAAAAAATATTCAGGACTTAACGGCTTTTTTAACGATGCCGAATATAGTTTTGAAAATAATGTTTTAAAAATCAATTTAAAACACGGCGGAATTGAAATTTTAGAGCAATTAAATGCTAAAAAGAAGATAAAAGACTATATCAGCGAGCATTTTTCTTTGTTTATTGATGTTGAATTTGAAGGCACTTTAGAAGTTTCTGTTGAAGAAAATGAACAAGAGGCTAAAAAAGCGGCTGAAGAATTAAAAGAAAAACAAGAAAAAGAAAATAAACCTAAAAAACGAGTTTATGACGCTCCGCCTCCTGATAATTTAAAATATTATCCTGACTCTATGCAGTTGTTATACGGTAGGCCGCTTAAAAGCAGTATTGAGCCTACTCCTATTAATCAGGTGCGCCCTGATTTTGGTTTTGCAACTATCTGGGGCGATGTTTTTAAATTTGAGGCAAGAGAAACTAAATTTGGAAACAGATATAGAATCAGTATTTATATGACTGACTATACCGGCTCATATATTGTTAAAACGCTTTCCCCTATTGAAAAAAATGAATATAAAAAGTTAGAAGATATTGAGGGTAAAACAATTATAGTTAATGGTAGAATTGATTATGATACCTTTGAAAAAGAAAATGTTTTAAACCCTGATTCTATCTGCGTTGTTGACAGGTATTATGAAACTGATTCGGCAGAAACTAAACGTGTTGAACTACATATGCATACTAATATGTCTAGTATGGATGGTATGGCTTCTGTTGAAGACCTTATTAAAACTGCAAGTAAATGGGGTCATAAAGCCATTGCAGTAACTGACCACGGTGTAGTTCAGTCTTTCCCTGCCGCTATGGGCGCTGTTGAGAAATTGAGAAAAAGTGGCTCTGATTTTAAAGTTATTTATGGTGTTGAAGCATATTTTGTAAATGACTTTATTTCGGCTGTTAAGGGTAATAACAACACCAATTTTGATGGTGAATTTATTGTTTTCGATGTTGAAACTACAGGTCTTTCCCCTGCTACTGACAGGCTTACTGAAATCGGTGCAGTTAAAATTCAAAATGGTGTTATTGTTGATGAATTTAATATCTTTGTTAATCCAGGAATTCCTATTCCTAAAAAGATTACTGAACTAACAGGTATTACTAATGAAATGGTTGCAGATGCGCCGAAAGAAAACGAAGCATTGCAAAAATTTATTGAATTTTGTGGCAACTCAACTTTAATTGCTCATAATGCAGACTTTGATATTTCTTTTATAAATTCTGCTGCAACAAGATGTCAGATAAATTATAACCCAACTTATATTGATACTGTGCCTATGGCACGTTCACTCTTGCCTGATATTAAAAATCATAAACTTGATACAGTAGCAAATGCTTTAAAACTTCCACCATTCAATCATCACAGGGCTTGTGATGATGCTAAAGTTTTAGGTCATATATTCATTAAGTTTTTGGATATGCTTGATGCAAAGGGATATAAATGTACAGATGATATTAACTCTGCTCTTGCAGGTGGTAATTGGCAACAACTTCGCCGTTATCATATGATTATACTAGCAAGAAACTCAACAGGTCTTAAAAACTTATATAAACTTATATCTAAATCAAATCTAGAAACATATTACAAAGGCAGAGGTGCTTCTATGCCTTGTATTTTAAAATCTGATTTGGATAAGCACAGAGAAGGTTTGATAGTTGGCTCTGCTTGTGAAGCCGGTGAACTTTATAGAGCAATTTTAGCCAAAAAACAATGGGGAGAACTTTTAGATATTGCTTCTTACTATGACTATTTAGAAGTGCAACCTAATGGCAACAACGAGTTTATGATAAGAAACGGCACACTCAACTCTGAATATGATTTGAATGAGCATACAAAGACTATTATTAAACTTGGTGAGCGTCTTAACAAACCTGTTGTTGCAACCGGTGACGTGCATTTCTTAAAACCTGAAGATGCTAAATTCAGAGCAATTTTAATGGCAGGCAAAGGTTTTAAAGATGCAGATGACCAAGCACCTCTTTATTTAAAAACTACTGATGAAATGCTTAAAGATTTCGCTTTTTTAGGCGAAAAGAAAGCAAGAGAAATTGTTATTGATAACACCAATTTAATTGCTGATATGGTTGAAGATATAAGACCTGTGCCTGAAGGCAGTTTCCCTCCGACCATTGAAGGCTCTGACGAAACTTTACGTGAAGACTGTTATAGAAATGCAAAAGCGATTTATGGCGACCCATTGCCTGAAATCGTTCAAAAGCGTCTTGATAAAGAGTTGAACTCTATTATCAACAATGGCTTCTCTATTATGTATGTTTCGGCGCAAAAATTGGTACTTGAATCAAATAAAAATGGCTATCAAGTTGGTTCTCGTGGCTCCGTTGGTTCATCTTATGTTGCAACTGCGGCAGGTATTTCTGAAGTTAACCCATTAGCGCCTCACTATGTTTGCCCTAACTGTAAAAAAAGTGAATGGTTTACAAAGGGTGAATATGGTTCAGGTTTTGATATGCCACCTAAAAAATGTCCTAACTGTGGTACTGATTATAATAGAGATGGCCATGATATTCCTTTTGAAACATTTTTAGGATTTAAAGGTGACAAGGTGCCTGATATCGACCTTAACTTCTCTGGTGAATATCAAGCGCACGCACATAAATTTACTGAAACATTATTCGGCTCTGAAAATGTATTTAAAGCGGGTACAATTGGTACTGTTGCTTCTAAAACTGCGTTTGGTTTTGTTAAAAAATATGCCGAAGAACGTGGGCTTATGCTCTCAAAGGCAGAGATTGAGAGATTAACTCTTGGTTGTACAGGTATTAAGCGTACAACAGGACAACACCCTGCCGGTATGATTATTGTACCTAATGATAAAGAAATCTATGATTTCTGCCCTGTTCAACACCCTGCCGATGATACTGAATCTGATATTATTACTACTCACTTTGATTTCCACTCTATTCACGATAATATTTTGAAACTTGATATTCTCGGCCATGATGTGCCTACGATTTATCATTATCTTGAAGAAAACACAGGTATTCCTGTTATGAGTGTGCCTATGAGTGATGAAAAGGTTATGAGTTTGTTTAATTCAACAGAGGCACTCGGTGTAACACCTGAACAAATCGGCTCGCTTACAGGTACTTTCTCGCTTCCTGAACTTGGAACAAGTTTTGTACGTGGAATGCTTACCGAAACAAACCCTAAAAACTTCTCTGACCTTTTGCAGATTTCAGGTCTTTCGCACGGTACTGATGTATGGCTTGGGAACGCGCAAGAACTTATTAAAAATGGTACTTGTGATATTTCTAATGTTATTGGTACTCGTGATAATATTATGGTTTATCTTATTCATAAGGGAATGGATGAAGGTAGAGCATTTAAAATTACTGAAACTGTTAGAAAAGGTATGATCGCATCAGGCAAAATTTCACAAGAAGACTGGGAAAAGATGAAAGATGATATGAGAGCTTGTAATGTTCCTGAATGGTACATTGGCTCTTGTGAAAAGATAAAATATATGTTCCCTAAAGCACACGCGGCGGCTTATATGATTTCTGCGCTTCGAATGGGTTGGTATAAGGTTTATAAACCGCTAGAATATTATGCGGCTTATTTTACTGTTCGTGGCGAAGATATGGACGCTGAAATTGCTCTTTCCGGAATTGATGGTGTAAGAGCAAAAATTACAGAAATTGAAAACAAAGGTAAAGAAGCAACACCAAAAGAACAAGGTATGATTCCAACTTTGCAAATTGTTGTTGAAATGCTTTGCAGAGGAATCGAAATCTTGCCTATTGATTTTTATAAATCAAAAGCAACTGTTTACCAAATTGAAGATGGTAAAATCAGACTTCCTTTCAGTTCAATAAACGGTGTCGGCGAAAACGCTGCTATTGCTTTGGAAGAAGCGGCTAAAATCGGTGGTTTTGTTTCGCAAGAAGATATTCAACAATCTTCAAATGTTACAAAATCAGTTATTGAAAAGTTAGATGAACTCGGTGTTTTGAGTTTCTTACCAAAATCAAATCAAATTAGTTTCTTTTAAGGAGATGTAAAAAAATGAGCGAATGTTCACACAATTGTGAAAGTTGTTCTCAAAATTGTAGCGAGAGAACTAAGGAGAGCTTTTTAGTTGCTCCACACGAAATGTCAAACATTAAAAAAGTTATTGGTGTTGTTAGTGGTAAAGGTGGCGTTGGTAAAAGCCTTGTTACTTCGCTTTTAGCAGTAATGTCTAAAAGAATGGAATACAACACAGCAATACTAGATGCAGATATCACAGGCCCATCTATACCAAAAGCGTTTGGTATTCACGAGCGCGCTATGGGTACTGATGATGGCATATTCCCTGCTAAATCAAAAACAGGTATTGAAGTTATGTCATTAAATTTGCTTACAGAAAACGAAACTGACCCTGTTGTTTGGCGTGGCCCTGTTATTGCAGGAACTGTTAAACAATTCTGGTCTGATGTTATCTGGGGCGATGTTGATTTTATGTTTGTTGATATGCCTCCGGGTACTGGCGATGTGCCACTTACTGTTTTTCAGTCATTACCACTTGATGGCATTGTAATAGTTGGCTCGCCACAAGAACTCGTTGGAATGATAGTTGAAAAAGCAGTTAAAATGGCAGAACTCATGAACATTCCTGTTCTTGGTCTTGTTGAAAATATGAGTTATTTTACCTGCCCTGACTGTGGCAAACAGTTAGAGATTTTTGGCGAAAGCAAGGTTGAAGAAATCGCTAAAAAGCACAATATTAAAAATACTGCAAGAATTCCAATAAATCCAAAACTTGCAGCCGCTTGTGATAAAGGTACTATTGAACTTTTTGATGGCGACTGGTTAGAAGATTTATTTGAAAGTATTACTAAATAGTAAAAACGGGCATCTTAAAGATGCCCGTTTTATTATTCTTCAATTTGTTTTACTCGTTTATAATCTTTATCCATAAAGAATATATAGAAAAGAATATATAAATCTGTTAATAATCTAATCAAAATTCCAAAATCGAAAACTAGTGACAAATATTCATATGCCGGTCTAACTATCTCTGTATCAAATGTACTATACCATAAATAATTTGATACAATGTTTAATACACCAGTTAAAATATAAAGTACAAATAAAACTATACCAAAAATTTTAATGCTTTTGTTATTTTGAATATTCTTAAAAATAGCAGTTGCTACAAGTAGTAAAACTACAAAAACAACAAATTCTTGTAAATAAGAAGAAATATAACATAAATTATAATATGTATCTTCAACAAATGATGGCATATCCAAAACTCTATTAAAGTTAATTATAGAAGCTAATATCAACACGAAATCACAACCTGAATTAACTAGTAGCGCACTACCTAAAAGTTTTGTTTTCACTTGTTTGCCAAAGCAGAAAACAAAATAATAAATTATAGCTAAAAGCGAGAGAATAGTAATCACTGTTAAACACACTTGTAATGGTGTTGCATACTTTAAATTTTTTAATTCTGTAGCGCTATAATCACTGGTCAACATCGCTAAATCATAATCAGCAATAACCTTTATAATATTCTTAATTTTTCTATAAACTTCAAATGTGCAAATAGCAACAATTATCCATCTAAATATTTCATTTTTGTTTTTCATAACATCACCTTTTATGCAAAGTTTGTTTATATCCATTTTACATTATATAAATATAGACGCATAGCGCAACATTTTTTGGAATTTTTAATATAAAACCATACCATAATATTACAACTTTATCAACAAATATATTGTCAAGTGTTTTTTATGGTTTACACACTTTACAAGGCGTGTAATTCTTTTCCTTTGCTTCGCCTACTATTATCTCAATGCAACTTCTTTTTAAATATCTGCAACCTTGCCTATGATACTTTTCGCCATTTGCAGTTATATAACAAATATCAGTATCAAGTAACGGTGCGAGTGTAGTTGTTATTGTTTCTTGAGTTTCTATTTTCGTTGTAGTTTCAGCTTCAATAACAGTAGCAACTACTTTTGTAATTTTGATTTTTAAAGTTGCTTTATCTTTTGCAACAACATTGACTTTTTGCTTGTTTTTGTTAGATTTTGACTTTTTAACAACCTTTGTTTTGCTTTGTTTGTTTTTCTTGCTTGTTTTTGTTGGCTTTGGTTGAGTAGCAGTTGTAGTTGTTGTTTGCTCGGTAAACAAATTATTATATGTAACCTGCGGAACAAATTCTTCAGCAGGGTCACCTGTGCAAGCAACTGAAAAACACATAAAAACGGTTATTAATAGCAAAATAACATTTTTAATATTTTTCAACTATATTTCTCCTATGCAATAATCATTTTCAACAGACACCAACTTTGTGTCAATTATTTCCCCGGAAATATTTTTATCAGACTTAACTCTGACAAGGGTGTAATTCGGTGTATAACCCTCATAAAAACCATCTTTTGCACGGTTTTCATACAAAACAGGACTTGTAATTCCAACTTGCGAATTCAAAAAGTCTGTTTGACATTTTAATGCATTTTCAATCATAATTGCACTTCTTTGTCTTTTTACAGATGTTTGAATATGACCATCTAATTTTTCGGCTCTTGTGCCTTTTCTAATTGAATATGCAAAGACATGCGATTTTGCAAAAGCAACCTTATTTAAAAAGGCAACCGATTCATTAAAATCTTGTTCACTTTCCCCTGCAAAACCGACCATAATATCAGTAGTAATAGATGCATTTTCAAATTTAGCGCGAAGTTTTGTGATTAAATCATAATAAAATGCGGTATCATAATGCCTGTTCATTCTTTTCAAGGTTTTATCGCAACCTGACTGTAATGACAGGTGAAATTGCGGGCATAATGATTTTACTTTTGATAATCTGTCTATCACATCATCAGTAAATTGGTCAGGCTCCATTGAGCCAAGTCTTATTCTTTCAATTCCTGTTTTAGCTACAGTTTCAACTGCGTCTGCAAGATTTAGCCCTTCATCTTTACCATAAGCAGATAAATTTATACCAATAAGCACAACTTCACGAAAGCCATTTTCAACTAAAGTTTCGACTTCTGTTTTTATATTCTCAAGAGATTTTGAGCGCACTCTGCCTCTGGCATACGGAATAATGCAATAAGAACAAAATCTATCGCAACCATCTTCAATTTTTAAAAACGCTTTTGTTCTATCATAAAAAGTTTTAATAGTAGAATTAACAGTTTCTTTTCTATGCTCATTAACGATTACCTGTCGATTATTTGTAAGCATAAACTCATTAATAGCAAAGATTAATTTATCATTAGTACCATTGCCAAGAACAATATCTGCGCTATCTAATTGTGACGCTTCATTAGGAAATGCCTGTGGCATACAACCTGTAAGCACAATAATAGCGTTATCAAGTTTTCTACGGTATTTTCTAACCATCTGACGAGTTTTTCTATCACTCTCGGCAGTTACTGTGCAAGAATTTATTATAAAAACATCAGGTTGGTCGTTTTCGCCAACTATTTCATAACCGTTTTTAATTAAATCTTCTTTCATCAATTCGGTTTCATATTGATTAACTTTGCAACCTAATGTGTGAAAAGACGCTCTCATAATTTCTCCTTTTTCTACGAATTTATATAAATTATAATACTAAATGAAACTTTTTTCAAACTATTTTTAAAAATTTTATAAATATGCTTGAAAAACAGTTAATTTTATAGTAAAATAATAAAAAATAATTGTTAATTTCTTGGAGGAACTTTTAATGGCAATTAAATTAAATACAAAGTTTGCTGCTCCATTTATCAGTGACGATGAATATAGCGCTATCGCTTCACAGGTAACAGCAGCGCACGAGCTTCTTAATTCAAGAAAAGGTCCAGGCTCTGACTTTTTAGGTTGGGTTGATTTGCCTGTTGATTATGATAAAGATGAATTTGCTCGTATTAAAAAAGCCGCTGATAAAATCAAATCAGATTCTGATATTTTGATTGTTATTGGTATTGGTGGTTCTTATCTTGGCGCTAGAGCCGCTATTGAGTTTTTAAAATCTCATTATTACAACAATAAAAAGAAAGATACACCTGATATTTATTTTGCAGGTAATTCTATTAGTTCTACTGCTTTGGCAGAATTATTAGAAATCTGCGATGGTAAAGATGTTTCAGTTAATGTTATCTCTAAATCCGGTACTACTACTGAACCTGCTATCGCTTTCAGAGTTTTCAGAAACTATCTTGAAACTAGATATGGTAAAGAAGAGGCTAAAAAGAGAATTTATTGTACAACTGATAAAGCAAGAGGTACACTAAAGGCTTTGGCTGATGAAGAAGGCTATGAAGAATTTGTAGTTCCTGATGATGTTGGCGGTAGATTTTCTGTCCTTACTGCAGTAGGTTTACTTCCTATCGCAGTTGCTGGTTGTGATATTGATAAGTTAATGCAAGGCGCTAGTAAGGCTCGTGAAGAGTATTCTATCGATGACCTTGATAAAAATGACTGTTATAAATACGCAGCAGCAAGAAACATTCTTCTTCGCAAAGGTAAGCAAATTGAAATGCTCGTTGCTTATGAGCCAAGATTTACTATGATGGCTGAATGGTATAAACAATTATTCGGCGAATCAGAAGGTAAAGATAACAAAGGTATCTTCCCTGCTTCTGCAGTATTTTCTACTGATTTGCACTCTCTTGGTCAATATGTTCAAGATGGTCAGAGAATGCTTTTTGAAACAGTTGTTTCAATTAAAGAATCTGAAAAAGAGATTTTTATTGAAAAAGAAGAAAACGATGGCGATGGCCTTAACTTCTTAGCAGGCAAACCAATGTCTTTTGTTAATGAAAAGGCTTTCCAAGGTACTATTCTTGCTCATACTGATGGAAATGTTCCAAACTTGGTTATTGAATTACCAAAGGCTGATGAAGAAACTCTTGGTTATCTTATCTACTTCTTTGAAAAAGCATGTGCAATTTCAGGCTATATGCTCGCAGTTAACCCATTTAACCAACCAGGTGTTGAGAGTTATAAGAAAAATATGTTCGCATTGCTCGGCAAACCAGGTTATGAGGGTGAAAAAGCAGCACTTGAAGCTCGTTTAGGCGAATAAATTAAACCTTTCCACGTAATGTGGTTAAATATATAATAAAAGGAGATTAAAATTATGATTAATTTAATTATCGGTACAAGAGGCTCGGGTAAAACTAAACATCTTATTGAGAATGTTAATGAAACTGCTAAAACCTCAAAAGGTAACGTTGTTTGTATAGAAAAAGGAAATACATTAAGATTTGACATTTCATCTTCAGTTAGACTTTGTGATGTTGATGAATACGGCGTTAAAGGTTATGACGCTTATTATGGTTTCTTAAGCGGCATCTGCGCTGGTAACTATGATGTTACTGATATTTTCTGCGATGCTACTTATAAAATCGTTGGTGGCAAAGATTTTGACCTTATTGCTGATTTTCTTGAGAGAGTTTCTGCTCTTGCTGAAGATTCAAATGTTAAGTTCACATTTACTCTTTCTTGCGATGAAAAAGATATTCCAGACAGAGTATTTACATTTGCTAAAAAAATCTAACTATGATTTAAGAGCCGTTTGAAAAAACGGCTCTTAATTTTTAAAAAATTACTCTAAAACACTTGACTTTAAAGTATATTTATGTTAATATATCATTCGTTGAGAATATTGTGCAGGTGTAGTTCAATGGTAGAATGTCAGCCTTCCAAGCTGAACACGTGGGTTCGATTCCCATCACCTGCTCCATAAAAACAAGGTACTCTTTTGAGTACCTTGTTTTTAATTTAGTATTTATGTGGGAATCGAACCCATAACTATGTTTTTCGGTTGCCGATTTATCGGCGAGAAAAACGGTTTTTAATAAGCGTATTGCGTAGCAATATGAGGTGCGTAGCACGCACCTCGATTCCCATCACCTGCTCCAAATGAAAAAGCACTCTTAATGAGTGCTTTTTTTATTTCTTGTGGGAATCGAACCCATCACCATGTTTTTCGGTTGCCACGCAAGTGGCGAAAAAAAGACACTCATTTAGAGTGTCTTTTTTAAATTAATGTTTATGTTTTATCAAACCAATTGCTTTTGAAAGTTCCATAACTACTATTGGAATTAATAATAAGCCGAGTGTGATTAAATATTGTTTTACAGAAAGTATTACTAAACCAAATGCTATGCCAACCGGTGTGAATAATACAAGTACCATCATCAAAGTTGACGCTAAAGCGGCAAGATTTAGTGTTTTATTTGTAAACCAACCAATTTTAAATAATGAGCGCTCTGAACGCATATTAAACGCTTGTACTACTTGTGAAAACGCTAATACTGTAAACGCCATTGTTCTACCTGTAGCTAAATTTGCTTCAATTCCACCCCAACCAATATAGAATGCTATGAGCGAAATAATTGCGAACATAAAGCCTTGAAGAACTACTCTAATGCCAAGTCCATGAGCGAATATTCCTTCATTTTTTGGTCTTGGTTTTTGGTCCATAATATTTGATTCAACAGGCTCCATACCAAGCGCAATTGCTGGTAGGCTATCTGTTACAAGGTTTATCCACAAAAGTTGCATAGACAAGAATGGAGACTCTTGCCATAAAAGCATTGACGCAAATACTGTGATAACTTCGCCAATATTTGTTCCAAGCAAGAAACCAACAACTTTCTTTATATTTGCGTAAATGCCTCTGCCCTCTTTAACTGCTTCAACAATTGTTGCAAAGTTGTCATCAGTGAGCGTCATATCAGCGGCACCTTTTGCAACATCAGTACCTGTAATACCCATAGCACAACCGATATCTGCCGCTTTTAATGCAGGCGCATCATTTACACCATCACCAGTCATAGAAACAACCTGACCTTTTCTTTGCCAAGCCTTAACTATACGAATTTTATTTTCAGGTGAAACACGAGCATAAACAGAGATTTTTTCAACCGTTTTATCAAGTTCTTCATCGCTCATATTATCAAGTTCTGCACCTGTAATAGCCATATCGCCATCTAAATAAATGCCAAGTTCTTTTGCAATTGCTTTTGCAGTTACAACATGGTCGCCGGTAATCATAACAGGTTTAATACCCGCTTTTCTACAAGTTGCAACCGCCACTTTTGCTTCTTCTCTTGGTGGGTCTATCATACCTACAAGGCCCATAAGAGTAAGGTCTGTTTCAATATCTTCTGAAGTTAAATTTTCAGGGATTTCTTTAATTTCTTTATAACCGATAGCCAAAACACGAAGCGCGTTTTCACTCATACTTTCGGTTATTTCTTTTGCTTTTTCAATATCGCCACTACTACAACGAGTTGCCATTACATCAAAAGCACCTTTTACAATAACAACATACTTACCGTCAATTTTATTAATAGTTGACATTAATTTTCTATCAGAATCAAACGGAATCTCGCCAACACGAGTATATTTTTCATTTAACTCATCTTTAGTCATTCCGTTTTTATATGCGGCTACTATAATTGAAGTTTCAGTAGGGTCGCCAATGTGCTTTTCGCCTGATTCTTCAAAGATAACAGAGCCATCACAACAAAGAGTACCAAACATTAAAAGTTTTCTGATGTTTTCATCATTATCACTTGAAATATCAACAGTTTCATTCATACCATCAAAATAACCTTTTGTTAAAGTCATTCTATTTTGAGTAAGAGTACCTGTTTTATCTGAACAAATAATTGAAGCGCTACCCAATGTTTCAACTGCAGGAAGTTTTCTAATAAGCGCGTTTCTTTTTACCATTCTTTGAACGCCAATTGAAAGCACAATTGTTACAATTGCAGGGAGACCTTCAGGAATAGCAGAAACTGCGAGAGATACTGCAGTCATAAAAATTTCCATTACAGGTGTGCCACTTAAAATACCTACCACAAAAATAATTGCACAAGCGGCGAGCGCCATAAAACCTAAATATTTACCAAGTTGAGCAAGTTTCTTTTGAAGCGGAGTTTGAGTTTCGCTCTCGCCTTCAAGTAAGTTTGCGATTTTGCCCATTTCTGTGCTCATACCTGTTGAAGTTACAACTGCAACTGCAGTACCATATGTTACAGAACAACCAGAGAAAACCATATTAGTTCTATCTCCGAGTGGTGCATCTTCTTCAACATCTGCGTTTGCTTCTTTTTCAGATGGAACAGACTCACCAGTAAGCGCAGATTCTTCACTTTTTAAACTAACGCTTTCTATAAGACGTGCATCTGCAGGAATAAAGTCACCTGCTTCAAGTTTTATAATATCGCCAGGAACAAGCATTGATGAATCAATAACTTGTTCAACACCATCACGAATTACTCTTGCATGAGGCGCAGACATATTTTTAAGCGCATCTAATGCTTTTTCTGCTTTAGATTCTTGAATAACGCCCATAAAAGCATTAAGAACAACGATAAGCAAAATAAGAACAGGCTCAAAAAATTCTTTTGGCTCGCCCTCTACACAGGCTACAACAAAAGATACCACTGCCGCGAGAATAAGAATTATAATCATAACATCTTTAAACTGGTCAAAGAATCTTTGTAAAAATGTTTTCTTCTTTTTCTCGTTTAACTTATTAAAGCCATATCTTTCTTGAAGTTTTGTTACATTTTCAGTTGACAAACCCGTTTTCACATCTGTTTGCAACTGTGACAAAACTTCCGTTTTAGATATATTATGAAACATATATTTTTCCTCCAATATAAACTTTAATTATATTTTACCACATTATGAAAAAATTACAATGAATTTTTAGTTAATTTTTTGTTAATGTATGTATTGTAGTTTATACCAAAAACAATCCGTGCTTGACAGAGGGCTTAAATCCCTACAAAATCAATTTTAATTTATTTCAAAACCATAAAAAAACACACCCAAAAGAAGCAAGGTCTTTTAGGTGTGTTTGAATGAAGTTTTATTTAAGGATTTTTATTTTTCCTATTATAGGTAGTTCTTTTGCTTTTCCGTTTGCAGCGTTAATTATACCAATAATAGCAATAACCGCAAAAACAATTGACAATAAACTAATAATTGTTGTAATAAAATACAATCTCCAAGAAATTGCAAGAACAACAGCATTTATTATACTTGATGCAATAGACCACGCAATACAAGCGAGTAAAAGAACAAGTCCTTGATTTGAATGAAAACGAGCAAATTTTGAATTTTTCGCTGCAAATATAGGAATTAGACATAGCGGACCAAAATAAGCAAGAATAGCCATTGCCTTATTTTGTTCTATATCTTTATTATCATAATCAGCAGTTGTATCCAAAGTATTGTTTATATCAGCTATTTTCGCTGAAAAATCTTTTTTTGATTCCGCTGCCGAAGCAATAACTTCTCCGCATTCAGGGCAAAACTTTACGCCCTCATTTATTTCTACACCACATTTTTTACAAATTGCCATATTATTTTCCGCTTTCAGTTAATTATTTAACACGAGTATAAGTTGCTCCATCAAAAATAAGAGTATCACCCTTAAGCGAATATTTCGCTATTTCAGATTCTTTTGCAAGGCCAAAAAGTGCTTTCGCTGTGATTTCCATTTCTGTTTCACTTTTAACTTTATACTCAATGGACATTAGCATATCTAAACCTGCCATTGCATCTTCTGCATCTTCGCCATCGGCTAATGCTTCAAAAACTTCTTCTGTTAGTCCATAACGGATTTTACCATCCTTTGTAAATTCTATTCCCAAACCATAGTCGGTTTCAGTTTCAGTATCAACAAGTTTCCAAGTTCCAATAAGCGCTTGTTCTGCTGCATTACTACACGAAATAAGCGTTGATACCATTAACAGACAAACAAGAATCGCTATAAGTTTTTTCATAAGACATTCCTCCTTAATCACCAAACATTTCATAATCCTCAGGAAGCATAAAATATGACTCATCGACATCCGAATTTAATTCAATAATACCTATCTTGGTTTCAACTCCGCCATTTTTAGATATAATATATTTTAATTCATCTCCATCATAGCAATATTTAATGCCTTCTCCATCAACAATAAAACTTTCATAATAATATTCTTTTCCAAATACTTCTACAGTTCCCGGCTCTCCACTCATATCTTTGTATGTGTCTTCTGCTGAATCAAAGGTTGCCAAAGCATCTTTTTTTGAACTGTCAACAGTTTTTGTTTTAAAAATAATTTTTGAATTATCATCAATAGAATATGTATAACCATCCATTTTGATTGTTGTCAGAGTTCCTGCTTCAGTCTCTGTTGAATTATAAAGTTTATCTCCAAAAACAACAGTAGTCAATGTTGAAGAAACCTTTTTATCTTCCGGACTTTCAAGTGTTTTTTTATAAGTTTCCATTTTCAAAGTATAATTTCCTGTAAAAAATTCCTTGAATAATTTTAATGTTTTAGAATTTTCTTCGATGCTATCGCTTTGTTGTTCAGTTTCAATCTGATTAGCGCTAACATCTGTTTTATCAATTGGGGTTTCTTTATTACCTCCACAAGCAGTCATTAAAAGTATCATAGTAATACTAATCAACATTATTATTGATTTTTTCATATTTTCTCCCCCTTTTTGAATTATTAAAAACAAATAAAACCTTTACACTACAACAATAGTATAAAGGTTTTAAGTGAAAAAATCATCCACCTTATTTTATTAAAAAAGTATACTTTTTTTAAACGAAATAAATAAATTGTTTTTTCTTCTCTGCTCCTGTTTTATTTTTTATAGATCTGATTATTGTTTTTACAGAGGCTTCAGAAATATACAATCTTTTTGCGATTTGCAAATTAGAAAAGCCATAGGCAACAAGTCTTGCAACTTCTCTTTCTCTTAAAGATAGGTTAGAAGAAATGGATTTTTGCATAACTTTGTTATGCAAATTTGTCCAACCAATATGAAATTGTTTATACATTTGTTTCACTATTCTTGCTGCTTCAATACTTTGCAATGCAATTCTCTCATCTAAAAATATTCCCAATTGTCTTCTGTATTCAACAAGCAATCCGTAAAAACCATCTGCAAGACAAAGCTTTATTGCTTTATCTAAATGTTTACTTGCCGATTTATTGTCTCCACTTTGATGATAAGCAATACTACATAAAATCCTTAAATGTATTTCAACTAAAACAATTTTTTCTACAACTGTTTGAGAAATTAAAGGTTCTACAATATACGGAATTGTTTTAATAAGAGCTATTCCTTGAACTCCTTCTATTTCTATATTTCCCATCGCAAGTTCTTGAGCAGAAATCAAAAGTTGTTTCACATAATACACTCTTGCAGCCGGATGAGCATCATAAGGAAGATAGTCAAAACACCCTCTTATAAACCATTGCGGAAAATCATCCGCTTTGCGAACAGAACTATCCATTGCGGCAATAGTTAATTCAATTATATCTTTGTCATTATCATCTTTACAAGGTGCTTCAACTAAATATCTTCTTGCTTTATTCCAAAGATACAAATCGCCTTTCCATATTGCAACAAGCGAAAGTAAAAATCCACCAGAAATAACCGAATACAGATCATCTTTATTGCTTAATAAATCCATAACAGAATTATAAACTTTATCAATTTCACCTCGGCGGTAACTAATTTCAGCCGAAAACAACGCTTGGGTTTGTTTGTTGTAACCAATTTCTTTTATTACCTTATCTGCACTGCCAGACTCGCTAAACAAATCTGTCATATCAAGAAAAGGGCTTCGACGCAGTAATGTTTCAGAAAATAATTCTGAATGCTTTTTTCTGCAGTCAATAGGTTTTTGTGCAGTAGAAGGAATCATCCAATTTGAACCAAAACGAACTACTCCTTCTATTTTACCTTTTGCACAATAATCCTGAACTCTTCTTACAGATACATTCCATTTTGTTGCTGCTTCTTTTACACTCATTTTCACTTATATCACCACCTATTTGTCGTTTATACGACATTTTCATTTTTATTATATACCTTTTACTTAAAAAAATCAATAACATAATTATTATGTTTTTTCATAGTCAAACAAATTGAGTAGTTTCAACATAAAAATCATCCAATCCTCTATTATACGATATAAAGTAAAAGGAGTGCCGAAGCACTCCTATAAAATTATATTTCGCCTTTTGATTTTGCTTTTAAATATGCGTTGATAAATCCGTCTAAATCGCCGTCCATAACAGCGTTTATATTACCATTTTCAAAGTTAGTTCTATGGTCTTTTGCCAAAGTATATGGCATAAATACATAAGAACGAATTTGAGAACCCCAAGCAATTTCTTTTTGCACGCCTTTAATATCTTCAATTTTATCAAGATGCTCACGCTCTTTGATTTCAAGCAATTTTGATTTAAGCATTTTCATCGCCTGGTCACGATTTTGATGTTGTGAACGCTCATTCTGACAAGCAACTACTATTCCTGTTGGAATATGAGTAATTCTTATTGCAGATGATGTTTTATTAACGTGTTGTCCGCCTGCGCCTGAAGCGCGGAATGTATCAACACGAATGTCATCAGGGTTAATATCTATTTGAATATCATCATTAATTTCAGGCATAACTTCGAGTGACGCAAATGATGTATGTCGTCTGCCTGATGAGTCAAACGGAGATACACGAACTAATCTATGAACGCCCATTTCACTCTTTAAATAACCGTAGGCATTAACGCCTTCAACTAGCATTACTGCGCTTTTAAGGCCTGCATCATCTCCATCTAGATAGTCAAGCGTTTTTGCAGTAAAACCATGGCGCTCTGCCCAACGAGTGTACATTCTGAAAATCATTTCAACCCAGTCTTGCGCTTCTGTTCCACCTGCGCCTGCATGGAATGTTAAAATAGCATTATTTGAGTCATACTCGCCATTTAAAAGAGTTGAAAGTCGCATTGATTCATAATCTGCAATGAATTTATCAACACCTGTAACAACTTCTTCTAAAAGCGACTCATCTTCCTCTTCATCAGCCATTTCTATAAGCACCAATGTATCTTCATAAGATGATTTTAAGTCGTTATAACCCTTAATAATCGCTTTTAAATTGCTTGTTTTCTTTAATACTTTTTGAGAATTTTCAACATCATCCCAAAAGCCATCTTGAGCCGCTTTTTGCTCTAATTGGGCAACTTCTGACTCAACAGAAGTTAAGTTTAAAGCATCTTTTAGGTCTAATAATTCCGACTCATATGCGCAAAGCCTTTGTTTTTGCTCTTCATAAACTAACATAAATTCTCTCCTATATGTTTAGAAATGATACAAAACCAACCTTTTTCAGTAAGTTTTTCAATAATTTCAAAACCACTGTTTTCAAGTTTTTCAATAACTTCATCTACTCTTGTATCAATAATTCCTGATGTTATAAACAAACTATTAGGTTTTAAATAATTTGTTACATCATCACAAAGTTTAATAATAATATCTGCCACAATATTTGCGATACAAACATCATATTTGCCCTTTACTTTATCAGCAAGGTCTCCGTTTACCATTTTAAATTCAGGCTCAAAAAGGCCGTTTTTAGCGCCGTTTTGGATAGCAGTTTTAACTGCGAGCGCATCAATATCAACGCCAAATGCAGACTTTGCACCCAAAAGCATTGAAGCAATTGATAAAATACCAGAACCTGTGCCAATATCTAAAACTTCATCGCCACTTGAAACATGTTTTTCAATAGCGCCAAGGCAAAGTTTTGTTGTTGAATGAGTGCCTGTGCCAAATGCAGCGCCTGGGTCGATTTTTAAAATTTTTCTATCAGTTTCAGGGCAGGTTTCCCATTCAGGTAAAATAAGCAATTTATCGCCAATTTCAGTTGGTTTAAAATACTTTTTCCAGTTATTTGCCCAATCTTCCTCGTTAACACCGTTTGAATCAATATCAAAATCAATGCCTTCTGCTTGTAAACGATGACTTAAAAAGTCAATTATATCTTTATAATTAGATTCAGGATCAATATAAATATGAATAATCGCTTTATCACGAGGTTTATTAACCAAATCTTCATCAATTAAATCAATATGTGCAATTTCAAGCGCATCTTTTTCTAGTTCAGAATAATCTTCAATATAAAAACCATAAGGCACAACCATTGTGCATATATCAGACGCACGCTCAACATCGCTAACAGAAATGTTAACTAAAATCTCTATCCAGTCCATAAAAAATCTCCGTATAATAATTAAATCCGACAGAATTTGTCGGATTTAATTTAAGTAATATTAAATATTATTATTTGTTGAAAATAGATGTAACATCATCATAAAAATCATTGTCATCATCTGAATCTACATTAAATGCAGGCATTTCAGTTTTCTTTGATGCAGGAGTGTCTGATGAACCAGTTGCAACTACTGTGATTTTGATAGTATCTTCAAGTTTGTTATCAAACATAATACCCCAAATGATGTTTGCATCTGGATGAGCAGCCTCTTGAATGATAGTTGATGCTTCTGATACTTCATCAAGACCAATGTCAGGTGAAGCAACAACGCAGACAATAAGACCTTTAGCGCCGTTCATTGATGTTTCAATGAGTGGGCTAGTAATAGCTTCATGAGCAGCAGCTTCAGCTTTATCTCTACCTGATGCTGTACCAACACCCATATGTGCATAACCAGAATCTTTCATCACTGATGTAACATCAGCAAAGTCAAGGTTAACAGTTGCAGGCATTTTGATAAGTTCTGAAATGTTTTGAACGCCAAGACGAAGAACATCATCTGCAATTTGGAATGCGTTCATAAATGTGATTTTTTGCTCTGAAACTAATTTTAATCTTTCGTTAGGAATAACGATAAGTGAGTCAACATGGCCAGCAAGATCAGCAATACCTTTTTCTGCTTGCTCCATACGACGTTTACCCTCGAAAGCGAAAGGTTTTGTAACAACACCTACTGTAAGAATGCCCATATCTTTAGCAAGTTGAGCAACTACAGGAGCAGCACCTGTACCGGTACCACCGCCCATACCAGCAGTTACGAATACCATATCTGTGCCTTTTAAAGCAGAGATAATATCATCTTTAGATTCTTCAGCAGAGCCTTTACCGATTTCTGGTTTAGCACCTGCGCCTTGACCGTGAGTTAATTTTTCACCAATTTGGATTTTTAAATCAGCTTTTGATCTAAGAAGCGCTTGTTTATCAGAGTTAACAGCAACGAATTCAGCGCCGTTTACACCAGCATCTACCATTCTATCAATAGCGTTTCCGCCACCGCCGCCTACACCGACAACTTTAATTTGAACAACTTCATTTACTTCATTAGCAAGTTCTACGCTCATTATTTTATCCTCCTAAATATGTTAAATCCCATAATAAGTCTACTTTACTGAATAATTGTAACACGAATTGATAAATAATGCAACAATTATTTTTTAATTTTAGTAAATTATTTTTTGTTTTTCGCTTTTTCTTCCGGCATAAGTTCCCTTGGAATGAAACTCGCCTCGTTTTTTTCACTTGGAATACGGCTTAAATTGAGTGTGCCAGTATCCTTTGATGTGCCTTTTATTTCAAGAGTTGCTTTTGCGTGTATTAGTTTTTTATCAAGATTTGAACTTGAACCTAAAAGCATAACAATTCTATCTTGATATGTTACTCTGATATCTTGCATATCACTTAAGTTTATCAAAGTAATATCTTTTATTTCATTTTTATCAAATGCTTCTCTTATTTCTTTTATTTTTTCAAGAATATCTTTGTCTTTTTCTTGATTTTTAAATGATATTTCTGTGCCAACTGTAACCTTTTCAAGTTCTATTCCGGTTACTACAATAGCATTTTTTGTGTATTTTTGCGAATTTTCAAGCACGAGTCCGTCTTTACTGACTTTAACATAGTTTTTATTATTCAAAAACTGTGCATAAGTTTTATATTCATTCACCTTTACTTCAAGTGTAAATGGCAATTTTTTAATAAAATCGACCGATTCAATATAAATATATTTTTCTTTTAACGCCTTTGTGGCTCTTGACTGACTGGAAAGTAAAAGATTATCGCCTTTTACTACTCCTAATGAATCAATAATATCTTTTGAATTATATCTGCCAGATGAGGTTACCTTTATCGTTTTAATTGGGAAAAACACAGTAAACGAAAGAACTGTTAATGTTATTGAAAAAATTAAAACAAGACTTGTTATAAGCATTATTTTTCTTCTTTTTTTAAGTCTTTCTTTTGAAATATGTGTTCTTCTTTTTGGTTGTTGCTTTGGTGTTTCATTAGAAATTATTTCTTTTTGCGCTCTTGCCTGTTTTTTCTTTTTAGGTACACTTATCAATGATTTTTTTCTTTTGCGCTTTATGTTCTCTTTGTTTTCATTACTTTTCATTTTAACTGCTCCGTTTTATATCTGCCCCTATTAAACCAAGGTTGTATTCTATATTTTCGTATCCTCTATCAATATGTTTAAGTTCCGTAATTGTAGTTGTGCCTTGTGCAAAAAGTCCTGCGCAAATTAGTGCCGCGCCGCCTCTTAAATCGGTTGCTTTGACTTCTGCGCCGTATAATTTTTCTACGCCTTCTACAATTGCTAACCTATCATAAACTTTAATTTCTGCGCCTAATTTATTTAATTCATCTGCAGACTTAAACCTATTTTGAAAGATAGTTTCTTCAAAAACCGATGTTCCCTTTGCAACTGAACACATTGCCATTAGTGGCATTACAAAATCAGTTGGAAAACCAGGATACACCAATGTTTTAACATGATGAACTCTGCTTAAATTTTCGGGCGCGCAAAATTTTAGATTATTTTTTTCAAACTCTATTTCACAACCTGCTTCTCTGAATGCAAAGACAACAGGCTCTATATGTTCAGGGTTTATATTGTTTAAAAGTATTTTACCATTTGTTACTGCGGCAAACGACATATAAGTTGCGGCTTCTATTCTATCAGGCAAAATTGTATGAACACAACCGTGTAATTTATCAACGCCATTTATTACAATATCATTTCCGCCTGCTCCTGAAATATCTGCGCCACATTTATTTAAAAAGTCTTGCAAATCTTTAATTTCAGGCTCTCTTGCGGCATTATGTATAATCGTTTTGCCTTTTGCTTTAACTGCGGCTAACATTAAATTTTCTGTTGCGCCTACACTTGGGAAAGGAAGATTTATTGATGTTCCAACAAGTCTTTTTGCCTTGCAGTTAATACTACTGAATTTTTCTTTTATTTCTACTCCTAATTTTTCAAGGCCTATTAAATGAATATCTATCGGTCTTGGTCCTAACTCGCAACCCCCGGGAAAGCAAAGTCTTGCTGTTCCCTCTTTTGATATTAACGAGCCTAAAAATATTATTGATGAACGCATTTTGTTCATATAATACTCAGGAATATAATGCTTAATTGTTTTTGATGGAATGATTTCAACTGTGCTTTCAAATCGAGATGCATCTAGCCCTAAAAAATTTAAAATTTCTATAGTATTATCAACATCTGATAATGCAGGACAGTTTTTTAAAACTATCTTTTCATCGCACAATATACTTGCGCAAAGAATTGGCAAAACTGCGTTTTTTGCTCCGTGAATATTAACTTCGCCTTTTAATGTTTTCTTGCCATTAATTATGAGTTTACTCAACAAAACACCCTCTATTCATAAAACTTTAACGCATTTTATTTTATGAATAGCAACCAAAAAGTGTTATTATTTGTTGTTATAAAGATTTAAAATTACTTCACAAATTCTATCATTAGCATCGAAAACGGCAGTTTTCTTTGCATTTTCACCCATTTGTTTTAACTTTTCAGGTGAATCTATAACAGATTTTATTGCGTTTATAAGGCTTTCGCCTGATAAATCTTTTTCTTCAATTAAAATTGCCGCATCGTTATCAGAAAGTGTTTTAGCATTATAAAACTGATGATTTTCTGCAACATTTGGCGATGGAATTAATATAGATGGCATTCCTTTTACTTGAAGTTCACTTATTGTTGAAGCGCCTGCACGATTTATTACTAAATCTGCTGCCGCCATACACAAGTCCATATCATATATGTATTCAGAGATTCTTAAGTTATTGTATTTTTCATATTCAACGCCTTTTTGACGAATTAAATCAGGCATCCAGTCAACGCCAAATTTACCAATTGCGTGAAAATGATAATATTTTTTAGATTTTGCATGCCAACCAATAACATCGGCAATTGCCTCGTTTACTGCACGAGCGCCAAGTGAGCCACCTAATGATAAAATCATTGGTTTATTTTTATCAAGACCTAATTTTTGTCTTGCTTCTTGTCTTGTTGTATCAATAATAGACTGTCTTACAGGGTTGCCTGTTACAATATAATTTCTGTTTTCAGGTAATCTTTTTATAGCGTCAGGCATTGCAACCATAACTTCATCTACATATTTACACAAAGTTTTAGTTGTGATACCAGGAAATGCATTTTGCTCATGAGTACAGGTTTTTATACCCATTTTTGCGGCTTTTCGAAGTACAGGGCCACAAGTATAGCCACCTGTTCCAACAACTACATCAGGTTTTAAGTTTTCAAGAATTTTTCCTGCTTGAACTGTTGATTTGAATACTCTATAAACTGCAACTGCATTTCTTTTAATATTTTGAAGAGAAATTTTTCTTTGAAAACCGGCAACATCAATAGGATAAAATTTGTATCCTGCTTTTGGTACTAAAGTTGCTTCCATACCTGTTCTGTTACCAATAAAACTGATTTTAACATCAGGATATTTAGTTTTTAATGTACCTGCTACTGCTAATGCAGGGTTAATGTGACCACCTGTGCCACCTGCAACAAAAACTATATTCATATTATTTCTCCTTATGCTTTTTCTAAACTTGAACTTCTTGAAACTGATAGCACAACACCCATTTGCGCTAGTAACATTACAAGGGATGTACCACCATAACTAAAGAACGGTAAACTAATACCTGTATTTGGCAATGTATTTGTTACAACTAAAATATTTAATACTGCTTGAAGACCTACTTGGAAAACAAGTCCTATACACAAAAGCACACCAAATCTATCAGGCGCATTAAGTGCAATTGTAAAGCCTCGCCAAACGAGTAATGCAAATGCTATTACAATTAATGCGGCTCCCATAAAGCCTAATTCTTCGCATACTACTGAAAAAATAAAGTCGTTTTGTGGTTCAGGTAACCATAGATATTTTTGATTTGACTGACCTATTCCCCTGCCCATCAAACCACCTGAACCGATGGCTAAAAGTGACTGAATAGTTTGAAAACCTTTGCCTGTTGCGTCTGCCCAAGGGTCTAACCAATAAGCAAATCTATCGCTCGCATAACTGATAAGACCTGTTACTACTGCTAATGCAACACCGCCTATGCCAATGCCTATCATTGTAAAGAATATTTTCATACTCATTCCGCCGATAATCATTATAACAAAGCCGATTAAAAACACGAGAATTGTTGCAGACAAGTGGTTCTCAATTAATATGAGTACACAAAAAAGACCAATAATTCCAAGTAATTTAATTTGAAATTTTGTATCTTTCATTAACTTATAATTTTTTGAAATCAAACAAGCAAGTAGCACTACAAGTGCAAATTTTGCGATTTCTGATGGTTGGAACTGAATAAATCCAAGACTTAACCATCTTTTAAAGCCCGGTTTTACTTCAGGCACTACAAGTACCAAAATAAGTAGCGCAATAGATAAACCAGTAATAAGCCAGACCATTTTTTGTAATATATGATAATTGATTTTTGAAACAACAAGCATTATTAAATATCCAAAAACAGCAAAAATCAACTGTCTTGAAATGAAATGATAACTGTTGCCTTCATAATGAGAAGCATATGGCGCAGACGCAGAAAAAAGCATAATAAGGCCTGTTACTAACAAGCCTGAAACCAAGAATAAAAATGTTAAGTCCATTTTTCCATCTTGTTTGATTAAACTCCACAATGACTGTTTTTTAACTGCTTTCTTTTGCGTTTGTGTTTTCAAACAAAGCCTCTCCTTTCAAATATTAAGCAAATCTAATAAGTAAAAATGATAATATGCATCCTACTAATGCAACTAATGAAAATACAACAACAATTTTGTTTTCTTTCCATCCGCAAAGTTCATAGTGATGATGAATTGGGCTCATTTTAAATATTCTTTTACCACCTGTTGCTTTGAAATATGCAACTTGAATTACTACTGAAAGAGCCTCAAATAAGTACATAATACCTGCAAGAATTAAGATAATAGGACAATTAATTTCAAATGAAAAAGCAACTACAATGCCACCTAAAAACATTGAACCGGTATCGCCCATAAATACTTTTGCAGGGTGTAAATTCCAAACTAAAAATCCAATAAGCGCACCGCAAAGTGCTGCAGGAATTATTGATGAATTAATATTGTTTATCATAGCGCCTGCTAACATAAAGAAAAGTGATACAACCACTGTAACGCTTGATGCCAAACCATCTACGCCATCAGTTAAGTTAACTGCGTTTGTAAAGCCATAAATAAACATTAAAGCAATTGGCCAGAATACAAGGCCAAAACCCGATACTATACTAACTTCGCCTAAAAACGGAATGTAAGTTGTTGTCATTCCGCTTAAATATAAAGTAAAAAGATAAGCAGCGGCTGTTAATAACTGCAACACGGTTTTTTGACTTGCTTTTAGACCTAAATTTTGCTTTTTAACTGCTTTTATATAGTCGTCCATAAAGCCAATTGCCGACATTAAAAGCGCTAGACAAAAACCTGATACTATTCTTATAAGTCTTCCTTGACCTATATACAAAACAAAATTTTCGCCTGTATTGTGTGTGAAATATGCAACTATAAAGCCGATAATAGATGCAATTAATGTACCTGTGATAAACATTAATCCACCCATTATAGGTGTGCCTTGCTTTTCTTTATGCCAAGCAGGGCCGATTTCAAGAATTGTTTGACCAAAATGTAGTTTTTTCAAAAAAGGAATAAAAACAAATCCTATTAAAAATGTTATTATAAAACCTAAAATTGCTGAAATTGAAGATGCCATAACTTTCTACTCCTTTACATTTTTGAAAGTACTTCTTTGATTACTTCGCGCTCATCAAAATGAATTGTGCCTGTATTTAAAACCTGATAGGTTTCATGACCTTTGCCTGCAAGAAGAATAATATCATCTTTTTTGGCATTTAAAATAGCATATTCTATTGCTTGTGCTCTGTTTTCAATTACTTTATAAGGTGTTTTTTTATTCATACCAACTAAAATCTCATCAATAATTGTAGTTGGATTTTCGCTTCTTGGGTTATCAGAAGTTACAATAACAAAATCAGAAAGTCTTGACGCAATTTCACCCATTATAGGGCGTTTTGTTTTATCTCTGTCGCCACCGCAACCAAAAACAGTAACAAGTCTGCCTGTTTTGATTTTATTAAACATACTGCAAACATTTTCTATTTCGTCCGGTGTGTGAGCATAGTCAATAATAATGTTAAAATCTTTATCGCAAGGTACTAATTCTACCCTACCCTTTACACCTGAAACTTGTGAAAGACTTGAAATTACTTCCGCAAAATCAATACCAAGATTTATAGCGGCAATTCCTGCAGCCATACTATTATATACAGAGAAAATACCAGGTGTTGAGATTTTAACTCTGCCGATATTATTATTTGTTACAAATTCATATCCAACGCTTGTTGGTAAAAATTTAATTCCTTTCGCTGTGTAATCTGCTTCATCTTTTTCTGCTGAAAAAGTTACAACGGGGCACTCACTTGCAGATATAACTCTATGAGCATATTCGTCATCTACATTTACAATAGCGAGTTTTGACATTTTGAAAAGTTTTAATTTTGCTTGTAAATAATTTTCAATTGTAATGTGATAATCTAAATGGTCTTGTGTGAGATTTGTGAATATAGCGCATTCAAATTCAAGACCGAAAACTCTTTTTTGGTCTAACGCGTGTGATGAAACTTCCATTACAACATATTCGCAACCTGCTTTGTGCATAAGTGATAATAATGACTGTAATTCATATGCGTCAGGAGTTGTGTTTTTAGCAGGTAAAACCTCTTTATCTATAATATTTTGAATTGTACCGATAAGACCTACTTTTTTGCCTTGTGCTTCAAGCACGTTTTTTAATATATAAGTTACAGATGTTTTACCGGATGTGCCTGTAACACCTATGAGTTTTAAATGTTTTGAAGGGTTATTAAAATACCCTGCGCAAAGAATAGCATAAACTTCTTTGGAATCTTCAACAATTATTTGATTTTCAAGACCTAAATCTCTTTCGCAAACAATAGCGCCTGCGCCGGCATCATATGCAGACTGTGCAAAATTATGTCCGTCCATTGCACTGCCTACAATGCAAACAAAAACAGAGTCTTTTGTAACTTTGCGTGAATCGCAAAATACGCCTGAAACTTCAAAGTCTTTAATATTTAATTTTTCGCCACGATATAATTCTGAAAATTTCATTTTGTTTACCTTTCAAATAATTATTTTAAGTCCATTTTATTGAACATTAACTGCTTCTCTAAAACTTACTGTAATTACTGTACCTGCTTCAACGCTTTTTCCTTTTTCAATTGACTGTGAATAAGCCGTTGAGTTTGAGGCATTACCGTTGATATACATATTAAGTCCTGCATTTACAGCAACTTGATTTGCTTGTGATACTGTAAGACCTGTGAAATCAGGAACAATTGCTGTTCGTTTATTTTCATTTCCATCAGTATATAGTATAACCTTACCGCCTGCAGGAATTGTCGAAGATGCTGAAGGAGATTGAGAAACTACTGTTTTTCCATCGCCAACAATTGTATATTGCAAACCTTCTTTTTCAAGGCGTTTTGTTGCCTCTTTTATAGTAAGATTTAATACATTAGGAGTTGGAATTGCTAATTCTTCTGCCTCTGAATCGGTATAACTTGGTGTTACGCCTAAATAAGGTAAAATTTCTTCAAACATTTTACCAACAGATGGAGCAACAAGTGTGCCACCATATGGGCTTGGTACTTGTGGTTCATCTATAAGCATCAAAATAGCGATTTCAGGGTCATCGGCAGGTGCTATTCCTGCAAATGAACAGATATATTTTTTGTATTCGCCTTCTTGTTGTTGAACGTCTATTTTTTCAGCGGTACCTGTTTTGCCGCCGATTCTATAACCAGGGATATATGCGTTTTTACCGCTTCCCTCTGAAACAACACCCTCTAAATAACCACAAATTGCTTTTGATGTTTCTTCTGAAATTACTTGTCTAACAAGTGTTGATTCTATGTTTTCAACAATATTACCTTCTGAATTTTGAACTTGTTTTACTATATGTGGTTGATATACATAACCACCATTAACTGCTGCTGAAATTGCTGTAATCAACTGAATTGGTGTGATTTTTAATGTTTGACCAAAACTTTCAGAAGCAAGTTCTACAATGCTCATTTGAGTTGTATTATGTGTGCTTGAAGCAGATTCGCCAGGTAAATCTATACCTGTTTTATCTTCAAGTCCAAAAGATTTTCTGTATTTTGCAAAATTATCTGCGCCTAATCTTTGACCAATAGTGATAAATGCAGGGTTGCAAGAATTCATAAACGCTTGTGCTAATGACTGATGACCATGGCCATCACGATTTGAACATTTATAAGTTCTATCTGCAATTTTAATATATCCAGGACAACTGAATGTATCACTATCAAAAAGATTTTTTTCTTCTAATGCGCCTGCCGCAGTTATAATTTTTGAAACTGAACCAGGCTCATAAATATCAGAAACAACCTTGTTTCTCCATTGTTCTTGAAGGGCAAGTGAGCGAATTTCGCTTTCTTTTTCTTCTGAATACTCGCCATTTGCTTTTAACTGCTTAATTTCTTTTTTAACTGATTTTTCTAAAGTAATTGTAAACGGCTCATTTGGGTTAAAGTCAGGTTTTGTTGCCATTGCAAGAATTTCACCTGAATTAACATCCATAACGATACAAGCGGCTCTGTTTTGAACTTTGTTTTCTTGCACATTTTCCTCAAGATATTTTTCAACAACCGACTGAATATATTCATCAATTGTTAAAACTAATGCGTTGCCTTCTTGCGCTTCAACTACCTTTTCATAAGAAAATGGTAATTCTGCGCCTGCAGGGGTTTTTGCCGCAATAACTCTACCTTCTGTGCCGGTAAGTTGGTCATCATACTGCGCTTCAACGCCGCCTAAACCTTGGTTGTCAGTACCAACAAAGCCTAAAACGGTTGATGCCAAACTGTCATTTGGATAATATCTTTCATTTGTTTCGGTGAGTCCGATAACTGCGCCCAAAGATTCTTCTGAAATATATTCTCTGACTTTTGTTGCAACTTCTTGTTCAACCGGACTGCCGATATTTTGATAACTAGTATCTTTTTCAAGATATTCTTCAACTTTTTCTATTTTTAAATCTAAAATTTCTGCTAATTTTTTAGCAATTTCAGGTTTTTTGTCATCATCCATACTGCTAGGAGTTGCATAAACTTGCCAAACTGTTGCACTTGTAGCCAAAACATTCATATTTCTATCATAAATATTACCGCGTTTTGCTTTTGTTACGATATCTTGCAACTGTTGTTCTTCTGCAAGTTTTGCATAATGTTCGCCATTAACAAATATTGTTCTAATCAAGCCAAAACCTGTTGCGCCAAAGCCAAATATGGTAAAAGCCATCAAGATTACGAACGCTCTATACCACATAGTTTTTGTTGGACCTTTTGCCATAATTCAGTAATCTCCTTTCACTTTTTACCTCTCTTTAAATTCGGCAAAAACGAGAGCCAAAAATAACCCTCGTTTATATTATATAATATTCGTTATGCCTGTATGTCAGTAATTTAATCTTCGATAATTTCTGCATAATCTTGTGCAGATGTATCAATGTAATGCACTTGTGATTTGCTACGCTTTTGCATACCAAGTGCAGATGCTTGTTGCTCTAAAGTTGAATAAGAAACCAAGTTTTCCATTTCAACATTAAGTTGTGTTTGAACACTTGTTAATGTTTCAATTTCTTTGTTTGCTTTTCTTATTGCGTTATTTGTATCATTGATTTCTGTTCTTAAATAGATGTTAAAACAAACCATCAAAACTATAGCAATTGCTACAATGGCATTTAATACTATGCTATTTTTAGGTGATGGTTTTGCATTTTTAACCGGGAATTTTTTGATAACTGCCTTTTTAGGCGCTCTTGCAGGCGCTTTTGGGGCAAATCTTTCTAAATCATAAGCAGTGTTATTGTATGCCATTTTGGGTTTGTCCTTTCTTTTATAGTTTTTCTAATATCCGAAGTTTTGCACTTCTGCTACGAGCATTATGCTCTAATTCTTCATCTGTTGCCACAATTGGCTTTTTATTAATGAGTTTTGCTTTTGGTTTATTACCACAAACACAAACCGGAAAATCCGGTGGGCATGTACACCCTTTTGTGAATGATAAAAACTTTTGCTTTACAAGGCGGTCTTCAATTGAATGGAATGTTATTATTGAAAGTCTTCCACCTTTATTTAACATTGAAAAGGCATCTTCTATTCCCTTTTCAACTTCGCCCATTTCATCGTTTACTGCAATTCTTAATGCTTGAAACACTTTTCTTGCAGGGTGACCGTTTCTTTTGAATTTATTTGGATAACAGTCTGAAACTATTTGCGCTAATTGAGTTGTAGTTTCAATTGGAGTTGTTTCTCTTACTTTAACTATCTCATCTGCAATTTTAAACGAAAACTTTTCATCTGCATAAACAAAGAAAATATTTGCAAGTTGTTTTGCAGAATAAGTATTAACGATTTCTTTTGCAGATACACCGCTCTGGCTCATTCTCATATCAAGCGGCGCTTCCATATGATACGAAAAGCCTCGCTCTTTAGTATCAAGTTGATGTGATGAAACACCTAAATCAAGCATCAACCCATCAATGTTCTCAACACCTATATTATTAAGCACAGTTTTAAGCGATGAGTATTTTTCATTAATAAGCGTTACATTATTAATGCCTTTGAATTTCTCTTTACAAGCGTTTATTGCATCTGGGTCTCTATCAAAACAGTAAAGCCTACCGCTCTCGCCCAATCTTGATAAAACCTCACTTGAATGGCCACCGCCACCTGTTGTACCATCAACATATATACCATTTGGTTTTATATTCAAACCATCAACAGTTTCATTAAGCAATACGCTAATATGTGAAAAAGAACTCATATTTATATCTCACATTCTAAAAGCGCTTGTTCGATATTTTCAGGAGTAATAGCAGTTGCAACTTTTTCCCACTCATCCGGGCTCCAGATTTCTACTCTGTTTGATGCGCCGATGATAACTGCTTGTTCTGAATCTTTAAGTCCTGCATATTCTCGAAGCACTGCAGGAAGCAATACTCTTCCCTGTGCGTCATATTCAACTTCTGTTGCACCTGAAAAAAGGTGTCTTTGTAGTGCTGCTACTTTAATAAAAGGTTGGTTGTTGATTTTTGAAACCAACTTGTCCCACTCTTCTGCTGAATAGATAAACAAGCAAGGTTTAAAATCAATAGATTTGGATATTACAACAGGGCCGCCAAGTGCATCACGTAATTTTGATGGCACAAACATACGACCTTTTTTATCAATATTATGTTGATATTCGCCCATTAAGCCTAACATAATCGTAATATCCTTTCTCTAAATTAAGTAAAACGAACAGTTTTTACATATTTTTGTGGGTTTTTAGTCGTTTTTACACCACTTTTAACCACAATTATGTACTTTCGCACCACTTTTATGTTAATTATAACGGAAATTTTGATATTTTCAAGGGAATTACAATAAAAAAATCGCCCAAAAAAGCGATTTTTTTTAAAAATATGTATAAAAAAATAACCAACCACAACATATTGTGGTTGGTTATCGTTTTTTAATAGAACAAACTTTCGATTATTTAAAACCTTAATGCAACTTTACTAAAAATTAGTCATTTTCAATAGTAGAAGCTACAGGTTTTTGTTGACGAAGAGACGCTCTGGTTTTTCTAACCTCTGCTAATGTTTGTGTAAGTTCTTCGTCAGTTTTCTTCATAAGTTCATCAACGAAATCTTGAGCAGCGTTTCTCATTTCTTTTGATTTAGTTTGAGCGCCATTAACAATTTCAACTGCTTTTGCTTGAGCAAGTCTTGTAATCTCTTCTTCTGCTACAAGTGCTTTTGCTTTTTCTTCAGCAGATTTAATAATAGACTCTGCTTCTCTTTTTGCAGTATTAATAATGTCTGTTTTCTCTGCTACAACATTTCTTGCTTGTTTGATTTCTTGTGGCATATTAAGTCTGATATCATCGATATAATCACGAAGTTTATCAACATTTAATACGCTTTTACCAGCAAACCCCCAAGCACTGTCAAGCATTTCATCAATTTGATCGAGTAAATCTTCAATATTCATTATAAACTACACGCCTTTCTTTTGTAATCTTTTTTTAATATCATTATGTATACAAGCAGGAACAAAGTCAGATATATCTCCATTCAAACTTGCAATAGACTTAACCATAGAAGAACTTAAATATAAGTTTTCAGAACTAGTTGTGAAAAACACTGTTTCTGCATTTGGGTTTAACTTTTTATTAAGCAAAGCCATTTGAAATTCATATTCAAAGTCAGACACAGCGCGAAGACCTTTTACAATAGCAACTGCATTATGCTTTTTTGTATAATCAGCAAGAAGACCACTGTAAGAGTCAACCTCAACGTTACCAAGATTCAATTCAGCAATTGAGCGCTTCATTAAATCTACACGTTCTTGTTCATTAAAGCAAGGCTTTTTATCTGCATTAATCATAGTAACAACTATAACTTTATCAAACATTTGCGATGCTCTTTTTATAATATCAAGATGCCCTTTTGTAATCGGGTCAAAACTACCTGGGCAAACTGCGATTCTCTCGCTCATTCTCAAGCCTCCGATTTGCGATAGAATGTTACATATACCTTACCGTATTTTTTAGTTTTTTGCTTTTTAAATTCGCCATAGTTTTCTTTTAAATCACACTCTTCGGTGTGCTCACAAACTATGATGCCAAAATCGCTCATTTTTGAAACGAGAATTGGCATAGCCTTATTAATAAGACCTTTGTTATACGGTGGGTCTAAAAAGGCAATATCAAATTTTAAATCAGTTTTTTCAATAAACTGAATAGAATCACAAAAGCAAACACAAGACTTTTCTTCAAAAGAACAATTTTTTATATTCTCATTAATTGCTTTTATTGAATTCTCACTACTGTCAACAAAATTGCAAAACTTTGCTCCCCTGCTAATTGCCTCAAGGCCTAACTGACCGGAGCCTGCAAACAAGTCAAGCACAACTCTACCTTGTATATCAAACTGCAAAGAAGAAAACACCGCTTCTTTTACTCTATCAATAGTAGGTCTTACATCAAGCCCATCAGGAGTGCATAACTTTTTGCCCCTTGCAATACCGCTGACAATTCTCATATTTTTGAAATTACCTCTCTAATATACACATTATATTATTGCATTTTTTACTATGGTTTGTCAACCTTTTTTTAAGATTTGCATAATATTTTTAAATATTTTATACAATTTTTTCAATATCAATATCAATTATTAAATATTGCGATAATAATTATAAATGCTTTCTGCGCACTTTTTAGTAATGCCAGCAACACTTTGTAATTCTTCAATAGTTGCAGTTGCAATTTTATTAATATCTTTAAAATGCTTTATTAAGTTTTGCGCTCTTTTGCTTCCTACTCCCTCGATTTCGGTTAATTGAGTTTGCATCATTGATTTAGCCGATTTCTTGCGATGATAACCAATTGCAAATCTATGAACTTCATCTTGGATAGAAGTTATAAGTTTAAATACAGACCTTGTAGGTTTAATTGATATCTCTCCATATCTACCAACTAACGCCCTTGTTTTATGATGATTATCTTTAACCATACCAAAGGTTTTATCTAAAAAACCGTATTTTTCTACAATTGGTAAAACTGCGTTGAGTTGACCTATACCACCATCAAGCAAAATAAGGTCAGGAAGTGTTCCAAAACCTTCTTCGCCTTTATTTTTCTCATAGTTTTCAAATCTGCGAGCAAGCACTTCTCTCATAGAGCCATAGTCGTCTTGACCCTGAAATGATTTTATTGCGAATCTTTTATATGCTTTTTTATATGCCACGCCATCTTTATAAACTATCATTCCGGCAACATTATCTTTGCCTGCTGTATGAGAAATGTCATACGCTTCAATATATTTAGGCAATGCTTTAAGTCCTAAAAGTGTTTGCAATTCATCTAAAACTTTTGTATCTCGAATAGAAAGACCATCTATTTTCGAAACTCGCTCTGCGGCGTTTAATCTGCACATTTCCACAAGGCTTTTTTGCTCACCTTTTTGCGCAATTACTATTTCAACATTTCTACCGCTTTTTTCGGTCAACATTTTTTCGATTTGGCTTTTATCTTCAACTTCGCCATCTACAACAATTCTTTTAGGAATGTCATCTCTTATTGAATAATACTGAATAATAAACTGCGCTCTTTTTTGAGTTGGTTCTAAAACATCTTCAACAAAGAAATGCTCATCATCGCAAAGTTTATAATTTTGAAATCTAAATACTTCAAAACAGTCTTTTTTATCGCCGCTTACAAAAGCAATAACATCTTGATTTTTAAATCTTGACATTACAACTTTTTGCTTTTCAGTGAGTTTTTCAATTGCAATAATTTTATCTCTTACCTTTGCCGCTTTTTCAAACTCAAGATTTTCAGATAATTCATTCATTTGAATTTCAAGCGATTTTAAAGTTTCTTTTGAACCTTTTTTCAAAAATTCAACTGCGCCATTTACAGATTCAATATAATCTTTTTTGGATATTTTCCCTGCGCAAGGCGCTGAACAAAGTCCTATAAAATGATTAAGACAAGGGCGAACATTTTTCTGCGTTTTTTTGGAAAATGTTTTTGTGCAAAGTGGTAATTTATATATTTTCTTTGCTTGAGATAGCGCATTGTTAAGATAATAATTTGAATAATAAGGACCTAAAACCTTGCCATCTTTAGGCAGTTGTTTTACCGCTAAAAGTCTTGGATATTCTTCATCTGTAACGCTTATATAATTATATCCCTTATCGTCCTTTAACAAAATATTATATTTAGGCATATATTGCTTAATTAAAGAACATTCTAAAACAAGCGCTTCAAACTCGCTATCACAAATGATATAGTCAAAATCATCTACATGGCTTACCATTTGTCTGACTTTTATCCACAAATTTTCTTGAGACGCAAAATAAGAAGTAACCCTGTTTTTCAGAGCCTTGGCTTTACCAATATAAATTATCTCTTTTGCCTTGTTGCGCATTAAATAAACGCCTGGTAACTTTGGCAAAGATAATGCTTTTTGTTGCAAAACTTCAAGTTTACTCAAAAGCGTTACTCCTTTTCAAAAATCTCTTCACAAATCTTTGCAAATTCATTATAACTAAACAAAATATTTATAGCATCTAACATTGAATTTGTTGACATATCTTCAGGCAAACTATTGTGTTTTAAAAAAACTTTTCTGTTTTCAGATGAGTTTTCACTTCCTGTAAGACCGTAAAAATACAAATCTGTTTTTGTAATTTCTTTGCCTTTTGCTTCAGAGTTTGTATTCTCACAAAATACGCCATACTTTTTAAATGCATCTATTAACAATTGTTTGTCTATTCCCTCTACGCCTAACTTACCCTCGGCGCTATGATGAGTTTTTCTTTTCTCTTTTCCAAATACGTCGGGAATATATACATTAATTACATTATCATCTTTTTCAACTGCTTGCAAAATTCTTTTTCTTATCATAAAACCCGCATTATCTGAATCAGTTAAAATAACGATTCCTTTAGTTCTAGCAACTCGTTTTATATATGAAAGTTTTTCTTTATCTTTAAAAATTGCAAAGCCATTTGTAACAATTATAGGCGCATCTATTATTGATGAAAGTTTTATTTTATCATACTTTCCCTCAACAACAACTGCTTGATTTATTTTAATCATTTTGTTTGAATGTTATATCCTCTCATTGTTTCAATTAAAAGAATTATTGTTTTTTCAAGCAATAATCTTTCATTTTTTTCGCCGCTTTTTAACTTTTCATCGGCATTATCTAAAATTTCGAAACAGTCCATTATAGTTTTAAATGAATACTTTCTCGCATGTCTTGCGGCATTATCAAGAACAAATAATCTATTTTGTGAGTAGCCAAAATCTTTGGCAATATCTCTTGGGTTTTTGCCACAATCAAGCGCTGTTTTTACTCTATAAATATCAACAAATTCGCTGATTAAAGCGTTATTGATATCAATAGCCTTATATCGCATATCCAACAAATCTGCTAACACATTTAAACTTGATGCCACATTAAGATTTAAAACTGATTTTGGCAACATATATTGATTTGCTTCTGCAGTTTTAGCAGAAATTTTATCAATATCTTCTTTTGAAATATAATCTTTTTTATAAGAGCAAAGTTTATCAACCTCAACTTGAAGTTTTTTCAAATCTCTGCCAACGGTTTCAATAAGATGTTTTGCAACGCTACGCTCAATTACAACGCCACGCTTACCTGCCCAACTGTTAATATATTTCATAAGTTCGGCGTCAGTTTTGAACTTACATTCTATAATACTACCAAACTTTGAAATTTTTCTAATAATACTTGCCCAAGCGCCTTTTTTAGCATCTATAGTTATAGTATTAAACACCATTATAACAACGGTAGTTTCAGGAATATCTGCACACATATCTAAAAGTGTATCCAAGCCGTCTTTATCAAGAGAAGCAATATCAAAATCTGTAACAAGCACACATCTTTTATCACTCATCAATGGGAACTGATAAACTTCGTCTGAAATTTGTTGCAATGAAGCGTTTTTACCATCGATTTTAGGCAAATTCATTTCAGGTAATTCAGTTACTATTGATTCGCATAATTTTAACACATATGACTGACGCAAATAAACATCTTCACCAAAAATGAAATAAAGTGGCGAAAAAGAACGTTCTTTCATATGTTTTAATAAATCTTGTTCAGTAATTTCCGGCATTTTTACACCTCCGTGATACTTATTTTCTTACTCATAGAAATCTCTATTGGATTCGCGAGCGCTGAATATGTTGGACAAAGATTTGCCATAGTTTGTTCAGTAGCCTTATCATATGTGCAAACAATTGCTTTTTCAGGATATAACTCACTAACATCTGTTGGCGCTGCATCATTTACTATTACAACATCGCAGTTTTTAAACTTTCTAGGCAATTTTTCGCAACAAGTTTGTCCATCTATTATTAAAACAGAAACATAACGATTTGTCAAATAGAAAACATCGGAATTTTCTTGCTTTATTATTTCTATATCTAATTCATCAAAATTTACATTTGCGTTTTCAGAAATGTTTATCGTTTTTCCGCTTAAATCATAATACTTCTTATCAAATTTTGATTTATCTACAAAAACATTTTCAACTTTGAAAGAATTTGTTATTGCACAAGCAGAATTTAAAGCATCGGTAGAAGTAGGTACAAATAGCGCTTTTACATCATTCAAACAATTATTGGTTAACTGATAATTAATCTTTCTAACACCATTTTTGCCACCTGTTTCGAGAGCTATCATTTCATTATCAACTACCGTTGTTATACATATTCCACCGCTTGTATTTTGAACAATTAAATCAATATTTTTAGATGGGAATATAACATTTAACAAAATTGAAATCAACATTAAATTCACACAGACTAACAAAGAAACATTAATTATTCTTTTTCCATCTAGTTTTGTGAAATAATAAAGTAAAACTGCTACCGCGATAACTATAAAACACAAGAATATCAATATTGCTATATAAATAAAATCAATATTTATTAAAGCGTATTTAAACTCTGATATTTTACCTGCAATTTTAATCATACCAAGGCAAATCATATCTAACGCGCCACCTAAAATTTCAGGTAAAAGCGGAATGTAAAACAATAAGCAAATTAATAGACCAAACATTAATATTGCTGTGATAAAAATTGATAAAACTGCATTTGCAAATATACCTACGATAGAAAAATAACCGAAAAAGATATATGTAACGGGAAGTGTGAAAACAGTTGCAACTAATGATTGAAATGAACTTGCTAAAAACGAAATCACTCCTCGTTTTATATAATCAAATCTTCCCTTTTTCATATTTTCGATTTTTTGATAAAGTGGGTTGAAAACAATTATCATTCCGATAGTCGCGCTAACTGATAAAAGAAAAGATACGCTTGTTACCGTATATGGATTTTGCAACACTAAAAATGCAATACTCAAACCAATTGCATTAAATGCATCATTTTCTCTATCAAAAAGGTTTGCTGAAAAATAAATTATCATCATAATGCCTGCGCGCATTAGTGAGAATTTGAAACCTATAACTATCATAAACAGAATTATGAAGACAATTGAAAACAAAGATGATTTCTTTTTAGAAACACCTAAAAACGATAAAAGCGCAAAAACGAAACCTGTAACTATGGTTAAATGAAGTCCTGATGTTGCAGTTGCATGAAGCAGTCCACATCTTTGCAAATAAACATACACTTCATCTGTAAGACCTGATTTATCGCCAAATAATATCGCTTTTGTAAGCCCTCTTGCAAAGGTGGTATTATCATCTATTTTGCCTTTTAACATTCCACGAATTTTTGCTATATTGTTTTCATCTTTATGTATAATTTCAAGGTTTTCACCCATATATGTATAAGCCGAAAAGTATATCTTTTCAGAATAATCTGCGTAATTATTATTAAATTCAAACTCGCCTTTTATTGTGTCACCCGGTTGCATTTCTAAATCATCATTACAAACAATTGAAAATTTAACTTTATTTTCATCTAACGTTTTAAATGTGTAAAAGAATCCCGATTTATTTACTTCAGGGTAATCAACTAATTCGCCCTTTATTTCAATTGGCGCCGAACAATAAGTTTCATTGATTTTCTCAATGTTTTTAGTTGTTATGTAACAATTAACACAAGAAATCATTATACTAGCGCATAATAAAATCAAAACGGTAAGACGAAGTTGTTTTACACATAAAAATATTATTAGTGAAATTAAACTTAAAGCAAAAAGAATTATTGTAAATAAAGAATTAAAATTCAAGCAAAATAGTGACACGAAAAAAGAGGAAAACCCTATTAAAGCCATTACTCGACGCATAAGATTTCCCTCATTTCTAATTTAATTTTATTGTGCTTTTTTCTTTTTTTGCACTGGTTTTTCTGCTATAAAACCAACCTTTTCAGGATTTTTATTAATTATAGGTGGTTGTTTTCCTAAAACACTCTTTTTAGTAATTACAACGCTTTCAACAAGTTCATTTGATGGCACTTCAAACATTACGTCCATCAAAAGATGTTCAATAAGTGAACGAAGACCACGAGCGCCTGTTTTACGCTTGATAGTTTCTTTTGCAATTTCTTTTAAAGCATCTTCTTCAAACTGCAAATCAACACCATCAAGGCTTAAAAGTTTTGTATATTGCTTGATAATAGCATTTTTAGGTTTAGTCATAATCTCAACCATATCATCAACTGAAAGACTTGAAAGACCGGTTACAACAGGTAATCTGCCCACAAGTTCAGGAATAAGACCGTATTTAACTAAATCTTGATTAGTTACTTCTTCAAGCAATTTATCAGTCTTTTTATTATCATCAACATCAACTTCCGCGCCGAAGCCTAAAGCAGATTTAGCGCCAATGCGGTTTTCAATAATCTTTTCAATGCCATCAAAAGCGCCGCCGCAGATAAACAAGATATTAGAAGTATCAATTTGAATAAACTCTTGTTGTGGGTGCTTTCTACCACCTGTTGGCGGAACATTTGAAACTGTGCCCTCAATGATTTTTAAAAGCGCTTGTTGAACACCCTCGCCTGAAACATCTCTGGTAATAGAGGTGTTTTCTGATTTGCGAGCGATTTTATCAATTTCATCGATATAAATAATACCTTTTTGCGCGCGTTCTACATCATAATCTGCATTTTGAATAAGACGAAGCAAGATATTTTCAACATCTTCGCCAACATAACCTGCCTCTGTTAAAGTAGTAGCATCAGTTACTGCAAAAGGCACGTCAAGTGCTTTTGCTAATGTTTGCGCAAGTAAAGTCTTACCCACACCGGTAGGGCCAACTAACAAAATATTTGATTTTCCAATTTCAACATCATCTGAAACTTCTTGTTGCATAATTCTTTTATAATGATTATAAACTGCAACACAAAGCGCTTTTTTAGCCTTTTCCTGACCGATTACATATTCATCAAGAATAGTTTTAAGTTCTGCAGGTTTCTTTATTTCAAAGTTGAAATCAGTTTCAGGTGCAGTATAAGCGTCAAAAGTTTCTTCGCCAATTACTTGCGAACAAAGTTTTATACACTCATCGCATATACAAATATCATTTGGTGCTCTGACAATTTGACGAACCAACGATTCATCTTTGCCACAAAATGAGCAAGAAAATGACTTTTTATCATTGTTAGGCATTTGCGTCCTCCAAAAAAACTAGCGTTTCATAACTTTATCTACAAGACCATATTCAACGGCCTCTTCAGCGCTTAACCAATTATCTCTATCAGTATCAAGAGCAATTTGTTCAATTGGTTTGCCTGTGTTTTCAGATAAAATTTTATTTAATCTTTCTTTTGTTTTCAAAATATGTTTTGCAGCGATTTCAATTTCTGTTGCCTGACCACGAGCGCCACCTAATGGTTGGTGAATCATAACTTCTGCATTAGGAAGAACATATCTCTTGCCTTTTGCGCCTGATGAGAGCAAAAATGCGCCCATTGATGCTGCCATACCCATACAAATAGTTGATACATCGCATTTGATATATTGCATTGTATCATAAATTGCAAGACCTGCGGAAACTGAACCGCCAGGGCTATTGATATAAAGGCTGATGTCTTTTGTAGAATCTTGACCTTCCAAGAATAAAAGTTGAGCGATAACGAGTGATGCAGTTGCATCATTTACTTCATCTGACAAAACAATAATTCTGTCATTAAGAAGTCTTGAAAAAATGTCATACTGACGCTCGCCACGACTTGTTTGTTCAATTACATAAGGTACTAAACTCATAATAAAATCTCCGTTTCTAATAAATTTATCTCTTACTACGAAAATTCAAAATTTCCCTTTATTAACCGACAAAACAGTTTTAGCATAAATACTAAAACTGTTTAATGCGGTAATATTTATGCTTTTACTTCTGTGATTTTAGCATTATCTTTAATAAAGTCAGAAGCCTTTTTAACCTTCAAGTCTTTAACAAGTTCAACTTCAGGAATTGATGCTTTAATCTTATCAACATCCATTGAATACATTTCAGCATATTCTTTATATTGCTCTTCAATGTCTTCTGCAGTTGGCTCAAGTGCTTCAAGTTCTGCAATTTTTTCAAATGCTAAACGCATTTTAACTTGTTTTTCAGACTGCTCTTTATATTGCTCTTTAATGTTATCAAGAGTAAGACCCATATATTGCATATATTGTTGCATATTCAAGCCTTGCATTTGCAATGTGTAATCAAAATCACGAATGTTTTCCATAATTTTTGTTTCAATCATTGCTTCTGGAATTTCTGCTTCAAAACCTTCGAGCATTGCTTCGATAAGTTGAGTTTGAAGGCCTGTTTCTGCATCTTTTTCTTTTCTTTCAGCAGTTTTAGTTTTAATATCTTCTTTAAGTTCATCTAAAGTTTCGAATTCGCTAACATCTTTAACAAACTCATCATCAACTTCAGGTAAAACTCTTGTTTTAATCTCGTGAAGTTTGCATTTGAACACTGCTTCTTTACCCTTTAATTCTTCAGCATGGTAATCTTCAGGGAAAGTTACATTAACATCAAATTCCTCATCAATAGATTTGCCAACAATTTGGTCTTCAAAACCTGGAATGAATTGACCAGAACCAAGTTTTAATGAATAACCTTCTGCTTTACCGCCTTCAAAAGCCTCGCCATCAACATATCCATCAAAATCGAAAACTACAACGTCATCATTTTCTGCTGCTCTGTCTTCAACAGGAACCATAGTTGAAGCGCGCTCGCGAAGTCTTTCAATTTCTGCATTGATATCTTCATCAGTTACTTCTACTGCGGCTTTTTCTGCTTTTAAGCCTTTGTAGTTTTTAACAGTAACTTCAGGTTTAACTGTTACTTTAACTGAAAATTCAACGCCTTCTTTACCAATTGATTTAAGGTCGAAATCTACGTTTTGGAAATCTACGATTTCAACGCCTGCTTCATTAGCAGCGCTATCAATTGCTTCAGGGTAGCATTCATTCAATGCTTCTTCATAGAAAACGTTTTCTCCATACATTTTTTCAACGATACCTCTTGGAGCCTTACCTTTTCTGAAACCTGGAACTTGAAGTTTTTTAACATTCTTTTTAAAAGCAACATCTACTGCTTTTTCAAAAGTTTCAGCGTCGATAGTTACAACAAGCTCATATCTGTTGGTATCAACTTTGTTTGATGATTTTAAACTCATTATTGACATCCTTTCGAATTTTATTCCGTTTTCGGAATTATTTAAGTAATAATATAATATATAAATTATATCGTTAAGAGTGATTATAACACATTAATATCAAAAATGCTACTGTTTTTTTAAACTTTTTTATTATTTTATTAAAAGAGGCTCAAAATTCATTAAATCACAACTGATACATTTGAACATAATGCCCTCATATTCGCCCTCAAATGCTTTTTGAGAACCTTGCAAATGAATGTGACCATAATAAACTTTTTTAATGCCATATTGCTTGATAACATTCATAATATCATCGCAAACGGCTTCTTTTGTTATTGGTGGGTAATGCAAGAATAAAATCGGCTCTTTTCCGGTTTCAATTGCGCATTTTATTGAAGTTTCTACCCTACCTGCCTCGCGAAGAATAATTTTTTTATCTGCTTTGTCATCAAAAAACCAACCACGAGAGCCACAAATCGCTATATCTTCAACCACATAGCAATTATTATATAAAAACGAAATTGAATCAAACTCGTTTTCACTCATCATTTTATTCATCTTTGTCAAAGACTCCCACCATAAATCGTGGTTGCCTTTGCCTATGATTTTTTTACCAGGCAGACTGTTAATAAATTTAAAATCTTCAACAGTATCTTTAAGTTTTAGAGCCCAAGAAATATCGCCCGGAATTACAATTGTATCATTTTCATTTACAACATTTTGAATATTTTCTTTTAATCGGTCGGTGTAATTTGACCAGCCTTTAAAAATATCCATAGGTTTATCTGTTCCAAAAGACAGATGAAAATCAGAAATTGCATAAACTGCCAAATTATCACCTCTTATCTTTGGTATTATAGTCTAAAATCGGGCAACTTTAAAAAGTTACCCGACTTATTTTAATTAATCTAAAAAGTTTTTAATAAAATCGCTCATTTCGGACTTATCAACGCAAGTTTTATGTAACACTTTTTTCTCTTTAAGTCCTGCTAGTGGAGTCGGAATTTTAGTGTTTGTAACACTTGAAAGTTTTTCAACCATTGAGAATTCATCTTCCGGCATATCGCCCTCATAAACTGCAGGTAATACTGATGCTGCAAATTTATAAGGAGAAGCAGTTGAAGCGATAACTGTAGGAGTTTTATCCCCTGTTTTTTCAACATATTGGTCATAAACATTTACTGCAACCGCTGTATGAGTATCGCACAAATAGTTATGCTCACTAAACATCTTTTTAATAGTAGCCTTTGTGCCTTCATCATCACAGAAACCACCAAAGAATTCTGATGATAATTTTTCTTTAATATCATCATCTATTTTATAAACACCATCTTTCGAGAGAGAGTTCATAAGTTCTGCTACTTTTTCTTCATTTTCATCATAAAGATGGAATAAAAGACGCTCAAGATTTGATGAAATTAAAATGTCCATTGATGGAGAAGTTGTTGTATAAAAACCTCTGTTTCTATCATAAACACCTGTTTCAATAAAATCTGTTAAGATATTATTTTTATTTGAAGCACAGATAAATTTAGCAATTGGAATACCCATTTGTTTAGCATAGTAAGCCGCTAAAATATTACCAAAGTTACCTGTTGGTACTACAACATTAAACTTATCGCCTTTATTAATTCTTCCTGTTTTAACAAGGTCAATATAAGAAGAAACATAATAAACAATTTGTGGAACTAATCTACCAAAGTTAATTGAGTTAGCAGATGAGAATTCCATATTCTTATCTTCAAGATACTGTTTCATCTCTTCGCTACCAAAGATTTGTTTAACACCTGTTTGAGCATCATCAAAATTACCTTTGATAGCGCAAACTGAAACGTTATTACCCTCTTGAGTTGTCATCTGCAATTTTTGCATTGGACTAACGCCATCTTCTGGGTAAAAAACAATAATCTTTGTATTTTCAACATCTGCAAAACCATCAAGCGCCGCTTTACCTGTGTCGCCTGATGTTGCAACTAAAATAACCATTGTTTTGCCTGCTGCTTTCTTTTTAGCAGAAGTTGTAAGCAAATATGGCAAAAGTTGAAGCGCCATATCTTTAAAAGCGCAAGTTGGACCATGCCAGAGTTCCAAAATGTTTTCGCCTTTTTTTACTTCTACAACGGGTGCAGGAATATTATCATCAAAAGTATTGTCATAAGCACCGCTTACACAATATTTGATTTCTTCATCAGTAAAATCAGTTAAATAAAGTTTTAAAACTTCAAATGCTCTTTCTTTATAATTCATATCAGCCATTTTTTCAAGAACTTCATCTGAAAGTTTCGGAAAAGATTTTGGCACAAAAAGGCCGCCCTCTTCTGACAAGCCTTGACATATAGCCTTTGCTGATTCAATTTCTGCTTTTGCTCTTGTACTTGTAAACTGCATTATATTTCACCTTTAACTAAAATTTGTTCAAACTACATTTTATACTATTTACATCATTTTGTCAAAGCATTTTGAAAAAAAGATGCACAATTTTCGTAAAAAATCTTATTTGTTATTGTTTTGCCTAATTCTTTTTCTAAAAACGCGTATAATTTAGGCATATTTTCAACTGATTTTAACGATTTATGAATACTGCAACCATCAAAATCACTTCCAAGACCGATAGCGTCTTCCCCGCCTAAAAGCAAAAATCTTTCAATATGGCGAAGTATATCATAAAATGAACTCTCATTTTCACAAAGAAAATCGCGATAAAAATTAATGCCAACAATTCCACCGGTGTCTGCAATTAATTCAAACTGTTCATCAGATAAATTTCTTTTATGAGGACATACCGAAAAACTATTTGAATGAGTTGCGATAAACGGTTTTGTTGCTACAAAACAAAGTTCTAAAAAACTTTTAAAATTAAGATGAGAAACATCTATTATTATATCTTCATCTTCGAGTGTTCTTACGACTTGTTTGCCAAAATCGGTCAAAGAGCCGTCAGAATTTACTCCACCAGCGAGTTCGTTTTCATCATTCCAAGTAAGAGATGCGATTTTAACACCACATTCTTTGAATTTATGTATATTATTAATATCGCCATTCAAGCAGGATAAATTTTCAATTGATAATATCGGTGTAACGCCTTTAAAATCTGTGTTTTTATAGACATCATAAAGCGCATAAAAACGATTTGTTGCACTCTCGCCTTTGTATTTATCATCGATAAAACAAGCAAAAACTTGAGTTGCTTTATCAAACGCTGATAACCTTTCGATATCAATATCAAACGCATTTTTCTCAAGCGGCACGCCTTCGTCTGCGCATTTACACAAAGTATCGCAATGCAAATCAAAATATTTCATTAGATATACCCTTTCGCTTCAAAAACATTTTTAATATGATTAACCTTTGTTTTTTTGAACGGATTTTTTGTTAAATAAACTTCGATTATATCAAATCTAACTTGTTTTTCATTCCCTGTTGCGCCGAGATACTGCATTGCCGCGCGCAGAATTTTTTGCTGTTTTTGCTTTGTAACTGCTTCATATGGTTTATAAATAGCATTTTCGCTACGAGTTTTTACCTCTGCAAAAACAATATATTCATCGGTTTCGGCGATTATATCAACCTCGCCGAATCTTGCGCGATAATTAAGCGCTACAATATCATAACCCTTTTTAACCAAAAACTTTGTTGCAATGGTCTCGCCGGTTGCTCCATTAATATTTGCAATATTCATACTATTTACCCTTGGCTAAAATCTTGCCGATAAAGGTTTTTCTATGAATTGGCGATGGGCCGAATTCTAAAAGTTTTTCACAATGCAATTTTGTGCCATAACCTTTATGGCGAGGAAACTCATATTCAGGATATTCTTCTGCTAATTCAAGCATTAATCTATCTCTTGTAACTTTAGCAAGAATAGACGCCGCCGCAACAGACATTGATTTTGCATCACCTTTTACAACTGCCGCCGCATTACAACACAAACCGTCAGGCACTTTATTGCCATCAATAAGCGCAAAATCAGGCTTTATTTTTAATGAATTAACTGCGTTTTTCATACAAAGCATAGTTGCATTAAGGATATTGATTTCGTCGATAACATTATTATCAACAAGTTGAATATCATAAGCCAAAGCCTTTTCTTTTACCACATCAAAAAGCGCTTCTCTTTTCTTTTCAGAGAGTTTTTTAGAATCATTTAGTCCTTCAATTTCGCAGTCTAGTGGTAAAATCACCGCCGCCGCACAAACAGGGCCTGCGAGTGGTCCTCTGCCTGCCTCATCAACTCCGACAATATAGTTAAACCCTTGATTTACATATTCTTTTTCAATATTATAATCCGGCATAATTTACATCCTTTCAAAAAACCGCTTATTTTGAGATAAGCGGTTTTAATCATTATGGTCTTTCTAGTGTCATTCTACCAATTTTGGTATTTCTAAATTCTTCTAATAGTGTATTTGCCATACGCTCGGTATCAACATCGCCACCAGATGCTTTCATACCTCGCTTTTTACCCATTTCACACAAAATATCATAATCATCTGTTTTTTCAAGGTCTAAATCTAATTTATATCTAGCAATAAGCATTTCAGGATAAAGCGCTTTTAACTCTTTTATTAGGTCCATAGCCAAAAGTTCAACATCTAAAATCGTGTCTTTAACAGAACCGCAAAACGCTAAATGCTCACCAACTAATTGGTCATCAAATTTTGGCCATAATACACCAGGGGTATCCATCATTTCAACACCCTTGCCTATCATAAACCATTGATTACCACGAGTAACGCCCGGTCGGTTTTCAACCTTTGCGCGATTAACCCCTGCAATGCGATTAATAAACGAAGATTTACCTACATTCGGAATTCCGACAATCATTACCTTTAATGTTTTGCCTGACATTCCCTTTTCTTCTAACTTTTTAATTTTCTCTGCTAAAATAGATTTAACACAAGGTAAAAATTTATTAAAACCACTACCTGTTTTACAGTCAATAGGAATTGCAGTAGTGTTTTCATCATTTAATTTTTCTACCCACTCGGCAGTGCACTTTTCATCTGCCATATCACATTTATTAAGCAAAATTATTCTTGGTTTTGATTTTACCCATTCATCAAGTTCAGGGTTTCTTGATGAATATGGAATTCTCGCATCAATAATCTCTGCCACAACATCAATTAAAGGTAATTTTTCAGAAATCAACCTTCTGGTTTTTGCCATATGGCCGGGAAACCACTGAATATTTTGCCTTTGCTCACTATTACCACTTTGTTGCATTACTGCACCTCTTTATCAAACAAAAGACTCTGCTTGTTCGAATGGGAATATTCTAAACAAGACTTTGCCTAAAACATATCTTGTATCAACCATCCAAACATCATTTTTACGGCTATCATGAGAATTATGACGGTTATCACCCATTATAAAAATGCAACCTTCAGGCACAGTTTCTTTATTAATCATATGCTCTTGTGGTGTGCCGAGATTTTTCTCGTAATCTTTAATATAAGGCTCATCTATAACCTCATCATTAACCAAAACTTCGCCTTTATCTGTAATTTGAATAGTATCGCCTTCAACTGCAATTACTCTTTTAACAATTGGTTGACGAGTATAATCTTCATCATCGTTAACAACATTTTCAGGGTTACGAGATACAATAACAATATCTCCCCTTTTATAGTTCTTAATTACATTAGAAATAATAAGTTGGTCTTCATCAATTAAAGTATTCATCATTGACTCGCCATCAACTTTAACTTTTCCTAAAAAGAAAGTGAAAATAACAACAACTGCAACAAAAGATACAACAAATGAATCTACCCATTCATAAAAACTCTTTTTCAAGCCGTAATTTCTTGTATGCTTTTCATCATTAATAGCATCAATTTCTTCTTTTTCTAAACCAATATCATAGTTATGACTTTTTCTTTCTCTCATTGCGCTCACCATAAATTTATAAAAAATGTTTCCATATTAATTCAACTTTAGTATTATAGCATACTTATAATAAAATTAAAAGAGTAAAATGTAAATTTTTTATAAAAATTTAAGGGACGAAATTTTCATTCGTCCCTTTAAATTCTAACTTATTTAAGTTTTTGTTTAAGTTTAGCAGCTTTACCAACTCTATCACGAAGATAGTAGAGTTTGCTTCTTCTTGCTACACCTTCCATAACAACCTCAATTTTGTCAACATTTGGTGAGTGGATTGGGAATACTCTTTCAATACCACAACCGTATGCTACACGACGAACTGTGATTGTTTCTGCGATACCGCTGTTGTTTTTAGCGATAACGATGCCTTCATAAACCTGAATTCTTTCTTTTTCACCCTCGCGGATTTTAACGTGTACTTTTACAGTAGCACCAACAGGAATTTTAGGCATATCAGTTTTAATTTGGTCTGCAACTAAATTTTTGATAACATCCATTTTTGTTTCCTCCTATTAAAATTTCAGACATTCATACTGCACTTTTTGTGCACAGAGGACCATCCGTTCAGTTGTTTAGGTTTTCACCTTCGCACTGACTCCACCCCGAATAATAGGTTCGGTGAAATCATAAGCCTATGTATTATATCACTTGAAACCCTCTTTGTCAAGTGTTTTTTACGATTTACTTTACTACTACGTTCTTTACCTTTGACCAGTTACTGTAGGCGGTCTTTTTACCGTTCTTAACGAAAGCGCGTAAGCGGACTTGATACTTGCCTGACTTTAGTTTTTTTATAGTAATAGTTTTTGCTTTTTTGGTGTCAACCTTTATAGATTTCCATTTGCCTTTAATCTTATATTGAACTTGGAAGCCTGTTGCATCCATCACCTTTTTATACTTAACCTTAAACTGCTTTTTACCTTTTACAAGGCTAAAATTAGGAATAGCAGGCTTGCGTTTTGCAAGAGTGTAGGTTCTTAAAACCTTGTTACAAGTTGAACATTTTTCCTCTGCCAAACCTTTCACAAAGTAGTTTGAAGAATTCTTTAATATATTAACAACAGTATGACCTAAAGCACCAACTACTTCTTGTTCAACTAAAACTTCGTTACAAACTGAACAATGACTACCCTCTGTTAAACCTGTTTCAGTACAAGTAGGTTCTTTGCTTTCTAATACCACTACTGTTTCATGAGAACAAATATCTTCGACAATGCTATTTTCACCATAATGAATAGTTGCTTTAGTCAACAATTCATTTCCAGTATCAAAAGTAATCTCATTCCATTCATTTTCAGTTCCTGCATAATGTACATCTGATAAGCTATAGCAAGAAAGAAAGGCGTTCCAGCCAACACTCTTCAAATTTTTTCCTAAAACTATGTCAGTTAACGATTCGCAATTAAAAAACGCAAAACTAAAAATATCACTTATATTTTCACATGCTTCAATCTTTTTCAAAGATGTGCAATTGGCAAAAGCGTAATGACTTATAGTTGTTACATTTTTACTCATTATTACACTTTCTAACGAAACACAGCCATAAAACGCTTCCGAACCTATAGTTGTTACGCTATTTGGAACTTCATAAAAAACTACATTTTTACCATTTGGACAAAAAACAAGTGTCGTTTTATCTTTATTAAATACTACATTATCAACAGCGCAATAGTTTTCATTTTCACTATCAACAGTAATATTTGCTAAAGATTTGCAACCATCAAAAGCATTTCTACCTATGCTTGCTAAGCCTTTTCCTATACTAACACTCACTAAAGATTTGCAGTTACCAAATGAGCTAGGACCTATACTTGTTACGCTGTCAGAAAGCGTTACACTGGTTAAAGATTCACAACTATAAAATGCTTGTTTATCTATGGTTGTTATACCATTGCCTAAATCAATATATGATAGCTTTGAGCAATCAGAAAATGCCACCCCTCCTATACTCGTTACGCTATCAGGAAGTGTTATACTAGTTATTTCAGAACAATTATCAAAAGCTCCATAAGGAATTTGAGTCGCATCAGTAATAGTAACGGTTTTTAAGTTTGAAGGAATAAAATAATAATTATAATTTGACTCGTTGTAAGATTGTCTTGTTGTTCCATATGAATTGTCATACGAAGATGTATAACCAAAAATATAACCAAAAACTGCATCATAAGTACCGGTTGCTGTTCTTGATGAACCAACAAAAGGTAATGTCATACTAGTTATATTACCACATTTATAAAAAGCTTTATCTTCTATACATGTTACGCTTTTTGGAACAATTACACTTTCCAAAGATTCGCAACTGTAAAATGCATATTTTTTAATTTTAGTAACTGTATCAGGAATAACTAAATCAGTTACCAAACTACTGTTTAAATATAAATTCTCAGCATAGCAAAAAGGATTTGAACTTAAACTTACAAAATCAATATTACACCAAGCTGCCAAATCAGTTATATATATATTTCTCAAGTATGAACTTTTTGAAAAAACATCTTCACTTATACTCGTTACGCTTTTTGGAATTATTATCGAATTAATATATTCACCATTAATCATTGACGATGTAATAGTTTTTGAACCCTCTGCTATAATCAATTCTCTAACAGGAGATTCATAAAACGCGCTATCACCAACATTTGTTATACTATCATAAAGAGTAACGCTATTTAACGATTTACAAAAGTAAAACGCTCTACTACCTATGTTAGTTACGCTTTTTCCTATTTTAACGCTTGTTAGAGAAGAACAATATTCAAATGCATAACTACCTATGCTTGTTACTCCATCATGGATAGTAACACTTGTTAAAGCCGCGTATCTATCAAACGCATATTGTTTTATAGCAGTTACACTATCTGGTATAACTAAATCTGTTACTAAGTTTCCATTTAAATATAAATTTTCAGCAAAACTAAGAGGGTTTGAACGCCAGTTTGTAAAATCAATATTTAACCAATTAACAAGATCAGTTATATATACATTTTTTAATGCATTACAATATTCAAATGCAAAATCACCTACAGTTATTACACTGTTTGGAATTGTTACACTTTCTAATTTTGAACAACTTAAAAATGCTCCACAATCTATATTGCTAACTTTATTAGGAATGACTATATTTGTTATTGACGAACAACTACTAAAAGCATTTTTGCCTATGTTAGTTACAGTATCAGGTATTGTAATGCTGGTTAAATTTTCACACCATGAAAACGCATTATCTCCTATACTTGTTACACCTTCAGGAATAGAATAAGTATTATCTGTCCTGCTGGCAATATAAGACAATATAATAGTTTTATCCTTATTAAACAACACACCATCAACATCACAATAATTTTTATTATTACTATCAACGATTATGCCAGTTAAGGACTTGCAGGCATTAAAAGCACTACTGCTTAAATTTATAACACTTTCAGGAATATAAATGCTTGTTAGAGAACTGCAACTCAAAAACGCCTTTTCACCGATACTTGTTACACTATTTGGAATTGTTATATCTGTTAAAGAAATACAATAGTAAAAAGCATAGCTATCTATACTTGTTACACTATTTGCAATGCTTACACTTGTTAATGATACACATTCCTCAAACGCTTCATATCCTATGCTTGTAACACCACTAGGTATTATAACACTTGTTACATTTTCACAAGCAGAAAATGCTTTTTCACCTATAGCGGTTACTGGATAGCCTCCAAGTGTTGAAGGAATAATTATATCGTCGCTAATTGAATAATCAACAGCTGTTATTGTAGCCTCACCATTTGCTACTGTGTAATAAAAATTACCCTCATTATACATCTCTTCAGCAATTGCTGTAATTGATGTAAATGTTATCATTGAGAAAACTAATATTAAAGCAGTAAACAAACACATTACTTTTTTCATTTTATCATCTCCTTAATGTAATTTTAGCATATTTTGTCAAAAAGTCAACCCTTTTCTTAACTGGTCGGTTTTAAGATTCTTGCATCTCACTCAGAATGACACGATTTCAGTTTAAAAGAAGGCTTGTTTAAATTTATATTGAAAAATCTTTTGTGGTTTGTTATACTAAACAAAACACATTCAAAGGATTTTTTATGAAGATTGGTAATTTAGAAATTAAGGGTAATGCTTGTCTTGCTCCTATGGCAGGGGTTGCTGATAGGGCTATGAGAGAACTTTGCCGTGGGTTTGGCGCGGCATTTACTGTTGGCGAACTTACAAGCGTTAAAGCACTAACACTCGGCAGCGCTAAAACAAAAGAGTTTTTAGAAGTTTATGAAAACGAGCGCCCTATGGGTGTTCAATTTTTTGGTTGCGATGTTGAATGTTTTAAAACTGCTACAAAAAAAGCATTAGCCCACTCCCCTGATTTTATTGATATAAATATGGGTTGCCCTGCGCCTAAAGTTGCTAACAACGGTGGTGGTAGCGCTTTGATGAAAAACCCAAAGTTAGCCGCACAAATAGTAAAGGCAGTTAAAGAAATCTCAACTGTTCCTGTTACTGTTAAAATGAGAGCAGGTTGGGATAACGATAACATCAACGCAGTTGAATTAGCAAAATATTGCGAAGAAGCAGGCGCTGATGCGATTACAGTTCACGGAAGAACAAGGCCTCAGATGTATTCGCCACCTGTTAATCTTGATATTATAAAAGATGTAAAGGCGGCGGTTTCAATTCCTGTTATCGGCAATGGCGATATTAGAGATGCGAATGACGCAGCAAAAATGTATGAATATACAAACTGCGATTTGGTTATGGTTGGCAGAGCGGCTTGTGGCGCGCCTTGGATTTTTCAGCAAATTGACGCTTATTTAAATGAAACTCGTTATATTCCTGACCCACCTATATCAGAGAGAATGTTACTTTTAATGCGCCAAGTAAAAAATATGATAGATTACAAAGGCGAATATATTGCAATGCGACAAGCAAGAACTCAAGCGGCTTTTTATATGCGTGGGATTAAGGGCGCTTCTTCTTATAGGCGAGAATGTGGCGAACTTAAAACTTTTTCTGATTTAGAGCGGCTTTGCTACAAGGTTTTTGATGAACACAAAGACGATGATTTGATTATAGACTAAAAAAAGGCTTCCGCTAGGAAGTCTTTTTTTGATACTTTTTGTCCATAAAGCACATATAAATAAGAACATAGAAGTTGGTAATGAAACTTATCACAGAAAGCACTGCATTTAAATTTGAATCATGACCAAGCGCCATTTGTAAAGTGTGCATTACTGCTTCTTTATCTGCTGCACTGTAAATACCACCTATTGAGGCATAAGCATCTGTATAAATAAACATAGTCATATTCCATGTTTCAAGCACTCTTATAATAAAATAAGAAACATACAACGCAATGCAAGTCTTTTTAGCAGTTTTCACAGATTTATAATTTTTATATACGGTTACTCCTTCAACGATAAATATTGCACACAACACTATTGAATCTAAAACAGATATAAATGGTTGAATCATACCATAAACATTACCAGACGCAGTATGAAACTCATCTGTTATAAAATACATTGCAAGGAAGTTTATTGTTGTTGAAATTAAGTAACTCGCCTGTAAAAAGCAACCTATATAAAGCGGTTTTTTAGTTTTTCTCTTGCCATAACAAACCAAAAAATAATAAATAACACAAAGACAAGAAAACATACCTAAAAGCATTAAAACTGCATTTATATAGTTTGAATAAACATAGATAATATCAACATCATGAGAGTGCATCATAAACAATACTGATAACACATCTACTTCTATAAGTCTGAATAATTTAAAACTGCATAATAAAATTATAAGCCATTTTAAAACTTCATTTTTATTAGTTTTTTTCATAATATCACTCAAATTTAATTTCTTTATAAATTTCAGGGACTACTTTATTCTCACATTCAAAATCATCAACTGTGAACTCATCAAACATACCAACATGGAATGGCACTGTGAATTTAGCGCCTACTTTTTTAGCAAAACGAGCGCCATCAATTTTATTCATATTATTGCCAAGGCCATTTACAGGCAAGAATAATGCATAAATATCATCAGGAATGTCTTCAAAAATGTCTGTATTATAAAGAGTATCACCTGTGATATAATACTTTTTATCGCCATCTTCAATAATTACGCCGATAGCCTCTTCATCAGAGTGTTGCGCTTTTACTGCGATGAATCTAAGACCAAATTCTGTCCACTCAGTATGTGGCAAAAATTCAACACAGTTGTTATACGCTTTATACTTCAACACTTTTTTCCAAGCATTGCGAGCAGCGAGTACCAAAACTGACTTTTCGTGGTCTTCGCTCAAATAATGCACCAAAGTTTCGTCATCTGTGTGGTCTAAATGGTCGTGAGTTAAAATAATAACATCAGGACTTATTTCAAACAAAGATTCATCAATAGGTTTGCGGCGATAATTTCTTGGGTTTATCTTTTCAACGCTATTTGAAAGATATGGGTCAACCAAAATCTTTAAATCGCCCTTTTCAAACAATAAACCTGCTTGACCAATGTATGTAATTTTCATAATAAATTCTCCTTAATAGTTTTTGTTAATTATACAACAATGAAATACATTTTACAAGGTTAATTAAATAAAAAATTCTTGTAAATCTATGTGTTTTATAATATAATTTTCATATAACACTTTTTTGGAGCGAAAAATGGCGAAAAAAGAATTAACAAAAGCGCAACTTATTGAGCGCAGTATTAACAAAAAATACAGAAAAGAAATCTTTAACCCATTTATCAAAGCGATTAAAGATTATGAATTAATTGAAAAAGACGATAAAATTGCTGTTTGCATTTCAGGTGGCAAAGATTCTATGTTGCTTGGCGTTTTGATGAAAATTTTGCAAAAATATAGCGAAGTGCCTTTTGAAATAGAATTTTTGGTTATGGACCCGGGCTATGACAAAAGCGATTTAGACAGAGTTTTAGAAAACGCTAAAATTTTGGAATTGCCGATAACAGTTTTTAAAACTGATATTTTTGCCGTTGCCGAAACTGTTGATAACACCCCTTGCTATTTATGTGCAAGAATGCGCAGAGGCCATCTTTACAACAAGGCTAAAGAACTCGGTTGCAATAAAATTGCGCTTGGGCATCATTTTTCTGATGTTATTGAAACCACTGTTATGGGTATGTTTTATGGCTCACAATTACAAGCAATGTTGCCAAAACTTCATTCAACAAACTTTGAGGGTATGACGCTTATTCGCCCACTTTATTGTGTTCATGAAGACGCGATTATAAACTGGGCTAGGTATAATTCGCTCGAATTTATTAACTGTGCTTGTACTGTTACTAAAAAGAACATCTCTTGTGAAGAAGCGTCTGGTTCAAAGCGAAAAGAGATTAAAGATTTAATTAAAAACCTTAAAAAAGACAATGATATAATTGAAAAAAGTATATTTAATTCAATTCATAATGTTAAACTCGACACCTTTGTTGAATATACCAGCGATGGCGAAGACCATAGTTTTTTAGAAAAATTTAACAGAGAAAATTAACAAAAAAGTAATTGATTTTTTAATAAGAATATTATAGAATAAAAATGTGAAATAAATATAAAAGGAATGTAATATAAATGACTACTAAATTATGCAGTTTTTGCGGAAAAGAAGTTCCTGAAAATGCAAAAATCTGTCCTTATTGCAACAAAGCGCTGACAGAAAAAGTTTTTACATATATGAACGATAGAAGCAATAGCACAGGGCTTGATGTTTCAAAATTTATTAAACAAGAGAAAACAAGTTCTGATAATTATTTTACTTCTAATATTTATAGTTTTTCTGATAGCGAAAATGAGAAAAGATTTGCAAGAAAGCCTTCTGTTTATGAAGAAGAAAGAGATGACAGCGAAGATTTTGTAATTCAACCTAAAAGGGTTGTTAATAAAAAGCCTGTTGAAAGAGATTATTCAAGGCAAAGAGTAAGAAGCAGAAGAAAACAAAAAAATCTTTTGCCTGTTGTGTGCGGTGTGTTTGCGTTGATTATAATAATTATCGTTGCAATTGCTATTTCTTCTAATAATGATGAAAAGCCACAAGAAACCACTACAACTACTAGCGCTACCACTACAACAACTCTTGCAACTACAACAACTACTCAAACAACAACTACCACTCAACCTGAAATTAGCCCAAGTAGTGTTGATTTAGATGGTTATATTGGCGTTGATTTTTCAAGTGTTTCTGCCGATTTCGGTGAACAAACCGGCACACCTACTACCGATGAATTTTATGGTGGTAATGTGTATTATTATGACGGTATGAAAGTTTCAACTGCCGCAAGTGGCAATATTGCTTCTATTGAAGTTGATTATACTGCTGTTGAAAACAAAGAAAATTACAGATTTAAGAAAATCACATATTTTTCAGTTTTTGACCACGTTATTTCTGAACTTGGAACACCTGATTTAGACCAGATGAACGACCCTAATGAGCCTTGTATTGGTTATACTTTGGATATAGGTTCAGGGCTTTCGATTAAATTTAAATTTGATGATAATAAGAAAGTTTCCGGTTTTAATATGTTCTATGCAGATTAATTTTTAAATTTACTATTGAAATTCAACGATAAATTATGTATAATATTTATCGTTGAATTTTTATTTGCAGATGTATCGAAATCAACATATTAAATATACGCAGATGTATCGAAGTGGCGCAAAACTATGAGCGCTGCCAAGTTTAACTATATACGCAGATGTATCGAAGTGGTCATAACGGGGCTGACTCGAAATCAGTTAGGGAGAAATCCCCCGCGAGTTCGAATCTCGCCATCTGCGCCAAATAAAAAGTCATACCTTGTGTATGGCTTTTTATTTTTTGTAAAATTAGAGATTCGAACAGGGCAAACACGAAGTGTTAAAAACAGTCTGGGAGACTGTTTTGGTGCCCGCGTGCGTGCCGAGAAACGCAGAAGTTTCTCGGGCGAATCTCGCCATCTGCGCCAAAATACAGCAACCATTTAATATGGTTGCTGTATTTTTTTGCAAATGCGAGATGAGAACGTAGTTCGTCGAAGCCGATCAAAATGCGCGATAGCATTTTGAACTGTGTAGTCTCGAGCACTGCCAAGATGCCACTACCGCTCGGAGCGGTTGGCATAATTGGTGGGCGCAGAGTATCTCGCAATTTTAATTGCAATTAAATTTATATATGGTATAATACTAGTATATCATATAATTGTTCTTTAGGAGTATGGCAATGGAAAAGATATCAATAAGTAAATCAAGAGATTATTTTATCAAAGATAACAAGCCATTATTTTTATTAAGCGATACTGAATGGATGGCGTTTCAACGTTTAAGCATAGACGAGTTTGAGGAAGTTGTTAAAACTCGTAAGCATCAAGGTTTTAATGCGATTCAGATAAGTGTTTTGCCAATTCCTCATGACAACACTTTTGGCAAAGATGATTTTCATCCTTTTGAAATTGAAAATGAAAAATACCAGTTTGATAAATTAAATCGAGCATATTTTGACCGCGCTTTAAAAATGCTTGAGATTATGAAAAAATATAACATAATTCCTTTTTTACATTTAATTTGGGCAAATTACATTCCAGAAACTTGGGCTGCGCAAAGAACGCCTGATACTGTTATGAGTTTAGAATGTGTTGAAAAACTTACAAATTACTTTTTAGATATTTTTGAAGAATTTAACCCTATTTATTCTGTTTCCGGCGATACAGGTTTTGAATCTGATTTGGTTATAGAATACTATATTAAAATGCTTGATATTTTACATAAGCGTGTTCCTAATTCGCTGACAACATTACATTTAAAAGCAGTTACAGATGTACCCGAGATTTTGAGAAAACATCCGCAATACCATTTTTACTCTTATCAATCAGGGCACAGAGCAATTAAGCCTGAAGAATTAAATGGGCAGACTCAAATGCTTCATTATTCAAATTATTTTTTGAATCTTGATGAGAAAAAGCCAATTGTTAACACCGAGCCTTGCTATGAGGGTCACGGATTTGGAAGATACAACAGAAGATGTGGTAGGCACAAGGCTTTTGATGTACGCAGAACCGCTTTTATGAGTTTACTTTCGGGTTCAAAAGCAGGCGTCTCTTACGGTGCTCACGGTATATGGCAGTTTTATAGACAAGGAGAATATTTTACAAGTACCGCACATTCGGGATTGCCTTTTGTTTGGAGAGTTGCAATGAAATTACCAGGCGCTTATGAAATGGGATATTTAAAAGAATTATATGAAAAAAATTCAATGTTTTATCTTAATCCTTCAAAAGCGTTTAACGCCGCCTCTGATACTATACAAATGGCAGAATCCGACGATATGATTGTTGTGTATTTAGATTATAACGATGAAGTTGAAATTTTACGTGATTTAAGTAACTACTGTGTTGAAATGATTGCGCTTGAGAGTAAAAAAACTTTTACTCCTAATTATGAAGTGATTGATGGTGTAACTAAAATTCATTTATCTAATTACAATGAAGATATGTTAATAATAGCAAAAAAACAGGACTGATTTCAGTCCTGTTTTTTTATTGTTTAATTATTGGATATAACTGAATTGTGTTGCCACCATCTACTACTAATTCAGCGCCTGTTGTATTGCGAGCGTGGGCTGCGAAATAATACACTGCATCTGCAACATCACTACCAACCGCAACATCACCAATTGGTGTAAATCTTGATGGTACTGATTTATAAAATTCAGGATTTTCCTCCCATCTGTCTGTTTTAATCATACCAGGAAGTACAGCATTAACACGAATGTTGTACGGACCTAAATCAAGCGCTAATGCTCGCATAAGCCCTAATTGACCGCCTTTTGATGCAACATAAGCAATTCTATCGGGAATGGCTCTGTAGGCTGTGTTTGAATTTACAAAAACAATATTTCCCCCACCGTTTTTAATCATTCTTCTTGCCGCAGTTTCACAAAGTAGATAATTCCACACTACATTTGTGTTGATAACTTTCATAAAGTCAGTTAGTGGGTTTTCAAAAACTTTAATGCTAAGACCTTGGTCTGCGGCATTCAGAACTAAAGTTTCTACAAAAACACCTTTGCTATCTAAATCTAAAAACATATCTTCAGCTGCTTTTTCATCGATAGTTGTTTCATTTATAAGCGAGTCAATATGATAACCAACAAAATTGGTATCAGGGAATTTTTGTTCATACTGTTTTTGCGCTAAATGAACTTTTTCAATATTTCTGCCTGTGAACACAACATCATAGCCCTCTAAAGCAAATTTTTCTACAATATCAACGCCCGTATTTATACAAGCACCGGTTACTAAAACTGTTTTATTCATATTATTTTACCTTATCAAAAACCCTTACAAAATCAACTATAAACGCATCATCTACAAATTTTTCTCCAACTTTTACAGGATCATCTTTACGATAACCCTGCACTTCTGTTGTTAAAAGAATGAATTGCGGAACATGAGAAACTGTTTGATTCGTTCTTGAGATTTCTTTGCCATCGCAATAGAAAACATAGCCATCTTCTTGCCAATCCATACCAAAATAATGCCAACTATCTTCGGTTTGCTCTAAATCATATTTAACCCTTGCTTCTTCTCTTAATTGAGAACCATAACCGCCCATAATATTACCTGTTGTACATTCGCCTTCTTTAAAATATTCCATAATATCTGACTCAACACCACACCATTCTGGCTCAAATCTTGTGCCTATTGATGGAGATTGTGTCCAAAAAGCACTCCACATTTCTTCAGGATTTTTTTGAAACTTACAACGACATTCATAATAGCCGTATCTATGTACAAACTTTGGTTCTTCGAGTACTCCTAATGGCCAAATGGCTTTTTGGTCTTCCCAACCACGAATCATTTCCCCTCTTGGAACATCAAAAGAATTGCAACCTGTTTGCAATTGCGGTGAAACATAGTAACCGTTTCGCTCGGTTCTATGAAGTTCAATATGGCTATTTCCATCTAAAACAATACCTTGGTCAGTAAATGCTGTGCCAGGTTGACCCCAGAAATTAAGTCTAAAATCCCATTTTGTTGTATCAAGTTCTGTTCCATCAAACTCATCTGCCCAAACTAGTTTCCACTCACCTTCTGGCAAATATGATGGTTCGTGTCCTTTGACTTCAAATTTATTCATAATTTTTCCCCTTTAAAAATAAAACTCTGTTTTTGCTGGTCTTATGTCAGTTAAAGCACCTGTATAGTGGCGCAAAGTGTGTGGCTTATAAGGGTGTTTTAAACACTCTTCTTCATTAATTTCAATGCCAAGCCCTGCTTTATTTGGAATTTTGATGTAACCGTCTTCGTACTCAAGTGATTCATTTGTAACATCTTTTCGCCAAGGGACATCAGAATACATAATTTCTAAAATGCTGAAATTTGGACAGTTTGCCGCAAGTTGCAAAGTAGCCGCATTAGCCACAGGACCTGATGGGTTGTGTGGTGCAAATGGAATGTATCTGCACTCTGCTTCTGCAGCAATCTTTTTAAGTTCCATAATACCGCCTGCGTGAGAAATATCAGGTTGTATGTAATCTGCCGCCATCATATCAAACATGCGCTTATAATCCCAACGTGTATATAGACGCTCGCCTGCAGAAATTGAAACCGGCGATTTATCTTTAACTGCCTTTAATGCATCGAGATTATCCGGTGGAACAGGTTCTTCGAAAAACATTGGGTTAAATTGCTCGAGTTGTTTTGCAATTTTTATACCCGTTGGAATATTAAATCTTCCGTGTCCTTCAATAAGCAAATCAACTTCATCGCCAACTGCATCTCTTACTGCACCTACGCATTTTAATGCTTTATCGAGTTCTTTATTAGAAATTTCAAGATAGTTTTTTCCAAATGGGTCCCACTTCATAGCGGTAACTCCTCGTTTTACGGCTTGTTTTGCTTTTTGAGCAAACTCTTCCGGTTCTTTTGCCCCTGCAAACCAACCATTAACATAAATTCTTACTTTATCGTTAACCTTGCCACCTAAAAGTTGATAAACAGGTACGCCGAGAGATTTACCTAAAATATCCCAAAGCGCCATTTCAACTGCTGAAAGCGCAGACATAAGCACAGGGCCGCCTCGCCAATAAGCATCGCGATAAATAATATGCCAATGCTTTTCAATTTCCAAAGGATTTTTGCCGACTAAATACTCTTTGATATGCTCTACTGCGCCGATGAGCGCCTTTTCTTTATATTCAAGAGTTGCTTCGCCGACACCTTCAATACCTTCATCGGTATAAACTTTTACAAAAACCCAATTTGTTCGAAAACAATCTACCGCAAAAGTTTTAATATCAGTAACTTTCATTATTTTGCCTCCCATTATTGACATTTACTAAAATTATTGTATAATATATTTTATCGTATTTATATACTTATCTTACTAAATTTATTAGATTTCTTACTGTTTTAAGGAGTAATTATGAATATTCAATTACCTGAAATAGTTGCTATTGGTATTTATGATACAAAAATAGCTTTAAAAAATGTTTCTGTAACAAAAACGAGAAAGACCACAATGTTTGAAATAGAAATACCTATTGCAAATGGGGGTATCTCTCATATTAACGACGAAAGAATGCCTATTTCCCCTGATATGATTATTTGCGCAAAGCCAGGACAAATAAGGCATACAAAAACACCTTATAAATGTTATTATATTCATATGATTTTAGAGCGTGGTGATTTGTATGATTCGCTTATGTCTTTGCAAAATTACATAAAAACAAGTAAATTTTCAAAGTATTTAGAGATATTTAAAAAGATGTGTGAATACTATGAAACCGCTTTAGAGCGAGATGAAATAATGCTTCAAAGTCTTATTTTGAAACTTATTTATATGTTAATTGATGATTCAAAGAGTTTAGAAATTCAAGGAAATGTAAAACAAAGCAACTACAAAACAATTGAAAAAGTTATTAAATATATTAAGGATAATATCACTGCCGATTTGTCGCTTGAAACAGTTGCTAAATATGCAGGTTTCAGTCCTATTCATTTTCACAACTGTTTTAAGGCTTCAACAGGAATGACGCTTCGTGAGTATGTTGAAGAACAACGAATAAAACGCGCAATTAATATTTTAGTGTCAACCGATAAGAGTCTTACAGACATCGCTTATGAATGTGGCTTTTCTTCGCAAAGTTATTTTAGTTTTGCATTTAAACGCAAAATGAAAATGACACCAAGAGAGTATGTTAAACAAGTTTTAAGTAGATATGATATATAGCAAAAACCTCCGACTTTAAGTCAGAGGTTTTTTAGTTATTTAATATCATAAACAGATTTTAGTGTTATTGTTTTTGGGTTTCCTGAAAGAATCTTAATTCTTTTTGTTTCGCCATTAAGACTAAAATAGTTATCAGAGAAAATTGTATCATCATCTGCTAAAACTCTTATTCCATAAGCAAAAACATCTGATGAAATTTCAACTTCATCGCCTATAATTTTAGCGCTTAAAGTTGGTTTTTTAAATTCATAATGTTTTGGCGCTGTGAATAAAACACAGTCTTCGCTGACAATTTCTCCATCGACAACAAATTGATATGAAAGATAATTACTCTTATAATCAATCCCATCAAAGTTCATCTTTTCAAGCCATTTTGAAGAAAGTTTTTCTACCTTTATTTCTTGGCTACCTTGTTTGATTATCTCGCCTGTATTCTCTCGAAGTTGCCAACAAACTGTTCCCTCTACATCATTTAATGTTTCATTAGCAACTGAAAGTCTTGCGCTAATTTCAAACGGTCTTGGCTGCTCACAAACTGCGTTACGATGAGTAGTTTCGCCAATTTCCTCGCAAGAAATCATAACAGGAGCAAAAAATCTTTTTGCAAAATACTGCAACGCTTTGTATCTGCCGAAATAGTCAATAGAAGCCCAAGAAGCAGTTGGCCAGATGTCATTTAGTTGCCAATAAACTGCGCCCATACATCTGCCGCGATTTCTTCTAAAATGTTCAACGCCATATTTAATAGCGAGCGCTTGAAGCATTTGAGAAGCATACAAAATTGTATCAAAATCTGTTGGGTATTTAAAAGTTGATGCCAAATAGTTCATTATTTTGCCATTTGCAGATGCATTTCTCTGGTGCATTTCAAATACACGAGAAAAAATGTTTCTATCTTCAGGCAATGTAAACGCTTCAACCGTTTTAAGTTCCGGGAATGACTGAAAACCAAATTCAGAAGCATATCTAAAATAGAATTTTCTATATTCGCTAAATGGTTTATTTCCGTGCCATACATCCCAATAGTGAGTGTCTCCCCTGTTTTCACTGTTAGGGTCATCATAATTACCACCGCTCGAAGGTGAAGCAGGCCAATAGAATGTATCTGGGTCACAATTCTTCATAATAGATGGAATAAAGTTTTCAAAAATTTCTAAATAATCTTTTTTGTTTTCTTCTGTGCCATCATAAACATAGTCTTTTGCGAACATTTCCATCTCGTTATTACCACACCAAAGCCCTAGACAAGCATGATGACGAATACGAGTAACATTATCAATAATCTCTGCTCTTACATTTTCTCTAAAATGCTCGTGTGGTTTATAATGAGCGCATGCGAACATAAAGTCTTGCCAAACAACAAGGCCTAATTCATCGCAAATATCAAAGAAATCATCAAATGGGAAGAATCCACCGCCCCATACTCTTACTACATTGAAATTACAGTCTTTGCAATGTTTAAGCAATTTATATGTACGCTCATAAGTTATTCTTGATAAAATATTGTCTTCCGGAATATAGTCTGCGCCAAAAGCGAAGAATTCAACACCATTTACGCTATGCGCAAATTTTTCGCCATATTCGTCTTTTTCGCGAACCATTTCAAGCGTACGCAAACCGATTCTTTTACTAATACTATCAACCTTTTCGCCGTTTTCTAATAAAGCGATATTTACAGTATAAAGTGGTTGTTCGCCAAAACCATTTGGCCACCAAAGTTTTGGATTTTTAATTTCATTTTCCTCATTTGCCTTTAAAACTGAACTCTCACCATCAGGAGAAGTAATTTCAACTAAAAGTTCAGCATTACCACTAACTTTAATTTGTGGGTTTACAAAAACCTTGCCATCTTGATGACGCTGACGAATATAAACGTCTTCTATATACGCTGAATTTTCAATAAGCAAATAAATATCTTTGAAAATACCTGCATCAGGAAGACGAGGACCCCAGTCCCAACCAAACATACAATGGGCTTTTCTTAAATGTGGAAAACCTGTCATAGCGTCAGGTGTTCCACCTAAATAATGCTCATTATGTTTTTCAACTATATAATTAGTTGGCGAAGTAAACACAATTGAAATTGTGTTTTTCTCTTTTAATTTATCAGTTACATCAAACTTATAACTTCTGTGCATATCATAAGTTTTATCAACTAGTTCGCCATTAATATAAATAGTTGTAACGCTATCAAGACCATCACAACAAAGATATACTTTAGCGCCTTTAACTCTTTCAAAATCAAACTCTCTTGAAAAAGTATAATCGTGGTCCATAAGAGGCAAAACTTTAAGTTCATTATCTCTGTAAAACGGGTCTTCTATTAAACCATTGTTCAACAAAAAAGAATAAACAGAACCTGGCACTGTATCATTACAGTCAAACCCGTTTCCTTTCAAGTTCCATTCGCCATTTAAAATTAGTTTTTTCATAATTTTTCTCCATATTTTATACTTTGTGTTGATAATAACACTAAAGTAATTAAATTTCAAGAGGAAAATAAGAATTTTATGTAGAAAAATCAATATAAATATGATAATATATTTTTATAATAATTTTTATCTTTTAGGAGAAATATTATGCCTTTTTTACCACTTTATAAAAAAGAAATGAATGATTACGGTTGGGATAGACCTGACTTTATTATTGTTACGGGGGACGCTTATGTTGACCACCCTTCTTTTGGTACTGCAATTATTTCTCGTGTTTTAGAAAGTGAAGGGTTTAAAGTTTGCATTATTTCTCAACCAAGAAGTGATGAAGATTATAAACGATTCGGTAAACCTAGACTCGGCTTTTTAGTTAACAGTGGTAATATCGACTCGATGGTGGCGCATTATACTGCTGCTAAACGCAAACGTAGTGATGACGCTTATACCCCTGGTGGAAAGGCAGGCGCTCGTCCTGATAGAGCGGTTATTGTTTATTGTAAAGCAATAAGAAGGCTTTTTGGCGACGTAGCAATTGCTATTGGTGGTATTGAAGCATCGCTTCGCAGATTTGCGCATTATGATTATTGGGACGATAAAGTGCGCCCTTCAATTTTAATTGATTCTACTGCCGATTTGCTAATGTATGGTATGGGCGAAAAACACATTGTAGAAATTGCTAAAAGGCTTGATAATGGCGAGAGTATTCAAGATTTAACCGATATTAAAGGCACTTGTTACGCAGTAAAAACCCACGATTACAAGCCTATGCCTGTTAAAGAATGCCCTAGTTTTGAGGCGGTTTCAAAAGATGATGAGCAGTCTAAAGAAAAGTATGCTATTTCTTGTAAAATTCAACAACAAGAACATGACGCGGTTAGTGGTAAAACTGTTATTCAACGCCACGGCGATAGAATTGTAATTCAAAATCCGCCTATGCCACCACTTGAAACTGATGAGATGGACAAGGTTTATTCTCTGCCGTTTATGCGTTCATATCACCCTTCTTACGAAGCCCTCGGCGGTGTGCCAGGCATTGAAGAAGTTAAGTTTTCTATCATTCATAACCGTGGGTGTTTTGGCGCTTGTAATTTTTGTGCTCTCGCTTATCATCAAGGCAGAAGAATAAGCACAAGAAGTCACGAATCGGTTATTGATGAGGCTAAAAAGATTACTGAAATGCCTGATTTTAAAGGCTATATTCACGATGTTGGTGGACCTACTGCAAACTTTAGAAATGACGCTTGTGTTTCACAAAAAAACAAAGGTGTTTGTAAAGATAAAAAGTGCCTTGCGCCATCAATTTGCAAGGCGGTTGAAGTTGACCATAGCGATTATTTGAGTTTGATGAGAAAATTGAGAAAACTGCCGAAAATTAAAAAAGTTTTTATTCGTTCAGGTATTCGATTTGATTATCTTGTTGCAGATAAGGACGAATCTTTTTTCAAAGAACTTGTTGAACATCATATAAGTGGTCAATTAAAAGTTGCGCCTGAACATTGCTCTAATAATGTTCTAAAAAGAATGGGCAAACCACCTGTTGAGATTTATAATAAATTTAAAAAGAGATTTTATGAACTCACACAAGGCATTGGCAAAAAACAGTATTTAGTGCCATATTTAATGTCTTCCCACCCTGGTAGTACAATAAACGATGCTATTGAGTTGGCTTTATTTTTGAAAAAAGAGGGGTTGCACCCTGAACAAGTGCAGGACTTCTACCCTACTCCCGGTACTGTTTCGACTTGTATGTTTTACACGGGGCTTGACCCATATACAATGGAAAAAGTTTATGTGCCAAAAACGCAAAAAGAAAAAGCAGAGCAAAGAGCACTGCTTCAGTATTATCGCCCTGAAAATCGAGCATTGGTGCTTTCTGCATTAAAGCGAGCAGGCAGATATGATTTGATAGGGACAGGCAAAAACTGTCTTGTAGCCCCTGATAAACAACAAAACAATAAACCTAAAAAGTTTGATAAATACAAGAAAAAGAATAATAAAAAAAGAAGATAAAATAAACCCCTGACTTAAATTTTCAAGTCAGGGGTGTTTTTAACAATTTTGTCATTCTGAACGAAACGAAGTGAAGTTGAAGAATCTTTTCTTGAGATTTTTAGTAGAGATTCCTCGACTACGCTCGGAATGACACGATTATAATATTATAGATAGAAAACGGGAGCGCAATGCGCTCCCTTACTAATTTTATTACATTATAATTTTGCTAACTGCTCGTCGATAAGGGCGATTTGAGATTTCATTTCAACCGCTTTTTCTTTCTCTGATTCAACTACATTTGCAGGCGCTTTTGCCAAGAAACCTTCGTTTGAAAGTTTTCTTTCAGTCAACTCCAACTTCTTAATAATCGCGTCTTTCTCTTTATTAAGACGAGCGCGCTCTGCCTCAAAATCAACCAATTCGCCGAGTGGAATATAAATTGTAGCGTCATTTGTAACGATAGAAACTGCGTTTTCAATAGTATGATTTTCTGCTACTTGCACTTCAGAGCCGCTAGCGAGTTTTGCAATAACTGCGCTTGAAGTTTCAAAAATATCTTGTTTTGCAGTTGCAATATAAATTGCCGCCTTTTTAGAAGGAGCAACATTCATCTCGCTTCTGCGAGTTCTAATTGCTTTTACCGCTGACATAATGCTTTCAAACTGCTCTTCTTCTTTTGCGAAATTCAAGTTTTCATCATACTCTACCCAGTCGCTAATCATAATTGATTCGCCATCGTGTGGTAATGACTGCCAGATTTCTTCTGTAATAAATGGCATAAATGGGTGCAAAAGTTTCATACAACCACTCATAACATATACTAAAACTGCTTTTGCAGTAGCACTATCTTCGCCATTTAATCTGATTTTTGCGATTTCAATATACCAGTCGCAGAAAACATCCCATATAAAATCATACAATTTTTGAACGGCAAGACCGAGTTCAAATTTTTCAAGATTATCAGTTACTTCTTTAGCCAAAGTATTAAATTTAGAAATAATCCATTTATCTTCAACTGCTAAATTTTCAGGAATATAAGGCGCAGGTTCGTTTTCATCAAGGTTCATCAAGATAAATCTTGCCGCATTCCAAATTTTATTAGCAAAGTTACGAGATGCCTCTACCCTTTCAGGTAAGTATCTCATATCATTACCAGGGCTGTTACCTGTTGCAAGTGTAAATCGAAGCGCATCTGCACCATATTTGTCAATTTCTTGCAATGGGTCAACACCATTACCCAAAGATTTTGACATTTTTCTACCCTGTGGGTCTCTTACAAGACCGTGAATAAGAACGGTTGAGAATGGTGGTTTGCCCATATGCTCAATACCGGAGAACATCATTCTAATTACCCAGAAGAAGATAATATCATAACCGGTAACTAATGTTGAAGTTGGATAGAAATAGTCAAGTTCTTCTGTTTTGTCAGGCCAACCGAGTGTTGAGAATGGCCATAATGCAGAACTAAACCATGTATCAAGAGTATCAGGGTCTTGAGTTACATTTTTGCTGCCGCATTTTGTACAAGTATCAACATCATCTTTAGATACGATAACTTCGCCACAGTCTGCGCAGTAGTAAACAGGAATTCTATGTCCCCACCAAAGTTGACGAGAGATACACCAGTCTTTAATATTCTCAAGCCAATGGAAATAGATTTTATCAAATCTTTCAGGAACAAACTTTGTTTCGCCATTTTTTACTGCCTCAATTGCAGGGCGCGCCAATGGTTCCATTTTAACAAACCATTGTTTTGAAACTCTTGGCTCAACAGTAGTTGAACAACGATAGCAAGTACCAACATTGTGAGCATGGTCCTCAATTTTAACAAGGAAACCGCCTTCTTCAAGGTCTTTAACAATGGCTTTTCTAGCCTCGTATCTATCTAAACCTGCATATTTTGGATAATCTTCAGTAATATGAGCGTCATCAGTCATAACATTGATAATAGGAAGATTATGACGAAGACCTACTTCAAAGTCATTAGGGTCGTGAGCAGGGGTGATTTTAACAACACCTGTTCCAAAATCAACTGCAACATAATCATCTGCTACAACAGGAATTTCTCTGCCTACAAGTGGCAAAGTAACTGTTTTGCCGATGATTTCTTTATATCTTTCATCATTTGGGTTAACTGCCACTGCAGTATCGCCAAGCAATGTTTCAGGACGAGTTGTTGCAAGTTCAACAAAGCCACTGCCATCTGTGAGTGGATAACGAAGATGCCAGAATTTGCCCGCTTGGTCTTCATACTCAACCTCTGCATCTGAAATAGAAGTAAGACATTTTGGACACCAGTTAATAATTCTCTCTCCGCGATAAATAAGACCTTTTTCATATAGGTTTACAAACACTTCTTTAACCGCTTTATTACAGCCTTCGTCCATAGTAAAGCGTTCTCTTTTCCAGTCACAAGATGAGCCCATCTTTTTAAGTTGCTCAATAATTCTGCCACCGTATTGCTCTTTCCATTCCCAAGCGCGCTCTAAAAAGCCCTCACGGCCGAGTTCTTCTTTAGTAATACCCTCTTCGCGCATTTTTTCAACAATTTTAGCCTCTGTTGCAATAGATGCGTGGTCAGTACCAGGCAACCAAAGTGTTGAATAACCTTGCATTCTTTTAAAACGAATCAAAATATCCTGCAAAGTATTATCAAGCGCATGGCCCATATGCAATTGACCTGTAATGTTTGGCGGTGGAATAACTATAGTATAAGGCTTTTTCTTTGCATCAACTTCTGCATGAAAATAATCGCCCTCTAACCAGAATTTATAGGTGCGGTCTTCTACCTCACCAGGATTATATTGTTTTGCTAGTTCTTTAGCCATAAAATAATACTTCCTTTAATTTAATTTACAATTATATTTATAATAACATTATTTTAATATATTTTCAAGTATAAAAAGCAAAAACATCAAGCAAAAATGCTTGATGTTTTTAAAATTTTACACTATTCAATATTATTTTACCATTGGCGCTCTTAAAATGCCTTGTTCCCAAGGGAGATAATCATCTGTCCACTCATCGCCCCATGTGCGCCATGACTGTGAGCCAAACCAACCGTATTTATCATGCAACACATTATGAAGTTGACCAAATGTGTTAATTCTTGTGCCATAAAATCTTAATGTAATATTCTTCTTACCTGAAATATCAATTGTATATGGACTATAAATAATTTGACCTAAAGACTCGCCTTCTGATAATACTTCTATCAAGCCGCCTTTATAATGTGGAATAAATAATTTTTCGCCATTTACATTTTTAAGATGATATTCAAGATTATCGCCATAGAAAAGCAAACCTTGGTTTGAAATATCGCCGAAATTAAGAAGTTTTGGCAACTTATCAATATAAGGTGATTTCTTATCATAAACGCCGAATTTACCGAGAATATACATATTTTCTGTACAAGTTGTTTCGCCAAAAGGCATTTCAACTATCAATGTATTAACGCCTTTTTTAATAACACCTAAATTAACCTTATCAATGCATTTATCAACATACCAACCAACCGGTGTATTATCAACAGGTTTACCATTGAATGTGATAGTACAGTCTTTTGCGTTTTCAAGCGCTAAAACTGCTTCTTTATATTTAATATTGCTCTTAATTTGACATTTTAATGTGACTTTATGAGTGATTTTCTCGGCTTTATCTGTTACCCAAGGTTGAGCGGCGCCCTCGCCTCTTTCTCTAAAGCCAAGCCTTGCACACAGTTCATTATCTTTTCTAATAATATCACAAATAGGCTCAAATTCGCCATCATCAAGTTTAAACTCTGCTTTATCAATTAAATACACATTGTCATCTAAAAGTGTATATGCTGCTTGAGGGCTTAATGAAGTGATAAATTCTGCTGACAGTTCAGGCTTTTTAATCGCTTCTTTATCCATTTCATTGCCTAATTTCAACATTACGCTATCGTGAGCAAAAACTTTGAGATAAACATAAGTATAGCCATCTTTGATTTCATAATTAACCGTATAAACCTCGCCATTTTCACAGTTATATTCAGTTGGAATATACTCGCCTTTGATTATAACAGTTAATTTATGCATATCAGTTTCTTCAATGCTTGGGTCAACTGCTTTTGCAAAGAACAACCATTTATCATCGCCATCTACACGCATTTGAGCGCAGTAATCACGAGAAATAACGCCATTTTCTTTAATAGCATAATCTCTATATTCTTCGATAGTATCAATGATTTTTTCAATACCATAAGGTTTTGTTTCAAACAATTTATACAACTCATTTGGCACAATTGAACGCTTACCATCCATATATTTTGGAGAGTTGCCAAAAGCAATTACCCTACCCTTTTGCTCTTTTACAGTTTTAAGCACTTCAACAGTTGTTGATTTTAAAGTGAGCATTTCTGGAATAATTAAAACATCATATTCCATTTTATCAACAACAAATTTGCCATTTGAAAAATGAACATTTTGCTTATCAAAATTGCTTTCTGAAACAAAGTCAAAATCAACATGGTTTTTAACAAGTCTTTCAACTAATCTGTTAAATTCTTTGCTGATTTCTTCTACCTTATGATGAGTGTTTTCATATGTGCCAAGAGTTAACCACAAATTGCGAATTGGGTGCAAAACAGCCACCTTAACATCTGCTTTACCCCTTGTAAGAATAGTATTAACTCTTGCAAAATAATCTTCAATTAAATGATATTTTTTATACCAAGCCGCTTGATAACTAATAGATGCAGGATAATCTCTTTTTGCCTCGCCATTCATAGAAACCCATGATAAATGAGGCACACGCAAAGTTACGCCGAGTGCTGCTTGCCAGTCACCATGGAGTTTATGACCTCTGAAATCAAAGTCCCAGTTAGTTACGCCATCTAACTCACAAAGCACACCTTCTGCGCCTTTTTGACGGCTTACTGACTGCGCTTGTTTTGCAGTTAAAAACTCGTGACCATTCATAAGCATATCAATACCAGGCATTGTAAAACCAACATAATCACGCATTGCATCGCCAACTGATAATGTTTGCGAAAGTAAAGTTTGTTCGCCTAAAACGTGACCTGTCATAGCGATGTTGTTATTTTCACACCACTCACCATATTGGTCGAAAAAGTTTTCAGCAAAAAATTCTGATACTAATTCATAAAAATTATATCTTGTTTGAGAATAGTCTCCTTTTTTCTCAAAGAAAATTTCAGGTAATGTATCAAAAATATCTGCGCCATATTTCTCAAGATATGTAGTATCAAAGCCTTCAGTCCAAGGCAACATAAAGTTATCATTAATATGGTCAAAAACATTTACTCTTGTATATTGAGGCTCATCGGTAAAAATTGATGGAATTGATTTTGAGAATTCTTTGCCTAAATTTTCTTTATATGCATTATGAGTAACATCTAAAAATTTTGCAATTGCTTTTTTACTCAAAACGTCAACATAACATTGATTATTAAACCAACCGTTGCCTGCTTGCTCTTTATCAACATATGCATACCAAACCTGATATTTAGCAGACTCTTCATCTGCAATTCTTTTATAATTAAAAGTATTATCAGTATTAAATTTTAAATCATAAATAGCAACTAATTTTGCGTTATACTCTATTTTTGTTGTTCTGAATTTTAGGTACATTTGACGATATTCTTCATGCTTTGTAACAAAGCCACCGCCCGCGCCTGATGGCCAACGGTCTTCATCATACAAATATGTAAGCAAATCTTCTTTTTTGCCTTTTCTATTACAACTGCTAATAAGTGAGAAAAATTTCTTTGATAAATATGGGGTTGCCATTCCAACTCTTGAATGAATATGATAACCACCAAAGCCCATTTCTTTAAAAATTTCTATTTGACGAAGCAATTCTTGCTTGTCAAGTTTTGTATTCCAAGCCCAAAATGGCGCCGCTCTATAATGCTTACTTGGACTTTTAAAATTTTCTTTAGTGAATGAATTTTTAGATTCAGGATAAAACATAATTTTTCCTCACTTTTTACTTTTATTTTACTGTTTTTATTATACACAATAAAGTTTTAAGTTTCAACATATATTTTTAAAAAATAATGAAAAAAGCGAGACAAAATGCCTCGCTTATTTTTGATAAAATTCTATTGGTAATTTATCTTTGCCTTGATTTACAAATTCTGAATACTGAAACTCTAACCACTCAACCATTTCTGTTCTGCCCTCTTGAGTGCCGGCGAATGTTTTAGTAAGATGCTCGGCAGTTTTATCAAGTTGAGAAATGCTATCATAAACCTCGGCAACTAATTCATTGCCCTCATCTTTTCTATAAAAATTAATGCAAAATAAAAACGCATTAGTTTGAATATATGTTGCGCCAACGCTACCTGTATATTTATTGCCCACTTTTGCCCAAGGGTTTGACTCAAACCAATTTAAAGCAGGAATATCAAACTTACTCATTATAAAAACTCCTTTAATAAACAGAAAAAGAGCGACAAAAAGTCGCTCAATAAACCTTGTCAAAAGGCTACTCTCAAAAATTACTTTTTATTCAAATGGATCCTCTACCCATGGATCGTTATCAGGACTTGAAGTAATAATGTCTTCAGAGCCAAATTTGATAATCATAATTTGAGGTTTTACATACTCATCTTTTTTACCAACAAACATTATATATAAACTCCTTTGCGAAAATATACATATCTACATTTGGTATTTTAACACACAATAATACAAAATGCAAGTGTTTTTTAAAAAATTTTTAAAAAAATTTTAATAGTAACATTTTACCAATTGCTAACAGTTCTCGAGAGTAGTATGAAGCGGTGAAATACCACCTTGTTTTAACGGAAATTGCGCTACTATTCAAGCCATTTTCTTTTGCAAAACAAAAAGACCTAAATTGATGAAAACCATCTGTTGCAATAGCAACATTGGTGTTTAAATTATTATCTTTTATTATTTTTGATGAAAACTTTATATTTTCATCGGTATTAACAGATTTATCTTCAATAAAAATTCTATCTTCATCAACACCTTGGCTTACAAGATATGTTTTTATAGCCTCGGCTTCACTAATGCTCTCGCCCTGCCCTTTTCCACCTGAAGCAATAATTTTTGAATCAGGGTTTTCATTAATATATTCCAAAGCGGTGTTCATTCTATCATAAAGCATTAATGTTGGTCTTGTTCCACGAACTTGACAACCTAATATAACAACAGTTGAATTAGTTTCAGGTTTTGCATATGAATGTTTTATCATAACGCCTAAAAGCGCACAAACGATTACAACGCCTATACAAAATACACTTGTTACTACTGCGGTTAAAACTTTAAATTTTTCAAATAAAAATGCAAGATACTGCGGTTTTATGCAAAATAAAATCACAACCGCTAAAATTGGCAATGGATACAACATTCCAATATGCACTACGTTTTTATACAGTGGACCTAATAGCCAAACAAATAACAAAACTGAAATTACGCAAATTATTGCTCTGATTATTTTCATCATACCTTCCTCTTATAATTCAAGTAAAACCTCATAATCATCTTTTAAATCATTTATAATATAAGGATTTTTGTTTATATACTCTACAATTTCATCTTTCAAACCACTTTTCAAAAGATTTCTAATGCTTTCATATGAACTTGAAAAATTCGGGCAAAGTTTTGCAATTGCAAGAACTTTTTTGCCATTATTATTCATAACTCTTAAAGGCCAGATTTTGCAGTCAAAAGGTTTATTTTCATCATCTAAAACGCAACCTGTTTTTTTACTATGAAATGGGCAAAACTTGGTTTCATCGCCTTCAAATTCAAGGTCATACTTATAGCAACCATCTATTTCAACAGTTTTTATGCCTTTATTATCTAACTGCAATTTTAAATTTTTGTTGATAACAGGGATTTCCCATTCATCGCTCTTTTCAAACTCGCAACAAATTTTGCAATTTGCACAAGTAGATTTTTCAAGAACTTTTTTAAGCATTAATTCTCGCCTCGAACTTTTCAACTAATTTTATTGGTTTATAAGAAAGTTTTGCTTTGCGAAGCCCCTCTTCGCCATTGTCTTCTTCACGATTAATATATTTAAAGCCAACGCAATTATGCTTTGCAAACTCATTATTTATAATTTGATAACCGCCCTTTATTTTATCATCAGCCTTTTCAAAATGAATAACAAAAGTATCATCGGTTAATCTCTCGCCAATGCTATAAGCGATAACTTTGTCTTCTCTTCTAATAAGCCCACCAACAAGCCCTAATTCGCTAAAATGCGATAGCGCTGTATTAGCGGCACCGATTTCTTTTCTCATTTCAATATTAGATGAAGCATCACGCTCATCACTCCAATTCAAATTAAGCGCGATACACTCATCTATATTTGACTTTGAAATATCTTCATAAACCCAATTAGGATTATCGCAAAATCTTTTAATTAGGTTTCTTTTTGACTGATATTTTTTACCTGAAAGAGAAATCAGGTTTTCTGATAAATACAAATAATCGCTTTCATCTCGATTTGAAGAAAATGAGAATTTCCCTGGGAAATTCTCATTTATAAACGGTATATGATAATCAAGAATACCTCGAAAAACTGTTTTTTCCTTTTCTAAATTCATAATATGCTTCATAGCATTAATTATGTCTTTAGAGTCCCCTATTGGAAAATTATAAACAGTTTCATGTTGCCTTTGTGTTTTAGCAACATATGTGTTCTCAATTATATCGAACGAGGAGTTGAACACATCTTGCCAGATAAAATTACAAGCGAAGGTGTATTCACACCCCATTCTTTTGTTGTTTTCAAAAAAGCGATTAAATTTAGGTTTATCCTCTATTAATAGTTTTCTAAAACTCACTTAAACCTTCCTTAATCATTTACTGAATAGTACATTTTATCAAGAGTTGGTGTTACACCTTTTAATTTGAATATCTCATCAATTGTAACGAATTTATAACCACGCGCGGTGAAATGTTCAAGTAATCTTCTAATTGTTTCAACATTATCTATATAATGCTCGTGATTTAATGAAATAACACCATCGCCTAAATGTTTCTCATAATATAATTCTTTGTAATCAACCGACGGATTATTATAGTCTTGTGGGCAAGGGCCTGCAATAGCGGCTTTCATTCCTGCAAGGCGCATTGCAGAATAAGCGGCCGAATTTACTGCCAAGAATGGCGGTCTGATATACTTGGTTTTTACACCAACATTACTATAAAGCCAGTCATCAAGTTCTTTGATTTTAGCAGCGCCTTCTTCGGCGGTTAAATCTGTTAATCTATTGTGAGCAATTGTATGATTTTCAAGCGCATGGCCTTCCTCAACTGCTCGTTTTAAAGTAGCAATATCGCCACTATCACAATTGTTTCCAATAAGGAAGAATGAGAATTTTGCATCATACTCTTTAGCAACATCCATATAATAATCCATATAGTGTTTGTTGCCTGCTGAATATAATTGTGGACCATCGTCAAATGAAATTGCTATATACTTATCTTTGCCATCATTAACAGGTGCTTCAGGTTGTTTTAAAGCAGCATCTTCTCTTGATGAATCATAAGGCTCAACACCTTCATAAAACTCTATATCATCAACATAAAGTGGCGCGCCTGTGTTACCTTTATTAGATTCCATCCAGAAGCAAATATGCTTGATATTATATACTTGTTCAGGTTTTAAAGTTATTGTTTCTACTTCTTCTGTTGGCAAGAATGTTCTACGAGCGCCTGTTACTGTATCAACTTTGGTGTACTCTTTATCTGCAAAATAGAAGTAATTAAAGTCTTCATAACTTTCTAAAGTTACACGAGTGTAATAAAAGTTAGTCATACCTTTAAATGAGAAACCAACATAAATAACTGCTAATTCATCTTTAACAGGTTTAAATTTCATTGATAATCTAATGTTTTTAGCATTAGCAAGAACTGTATCAGAATTGCTTTGAATAACCTGAATTTTAACAGGTGCGTTTGATGAACTATGATATGCACAAGTAGGGTTTGTACCGTTAATATTGTTTTCATAGTAAAGGCCCTCTGATTTTACATACAAAGCCTGCTTGCTATCAGAAACCTTTTTATTTTCACCGCTTTGCAAACCGCCTACAACTGCATTTACATGAGCAACGGATGTAACTTTGTTTGGTGAAACGTCTTGAGCATCACTTTCCCAGTCACGAAGTTTTTGCCAACTTGGGTCTTTATAAAGGTCGCCTGTTTTCAAAAGGTAATTACGAAGTGTTGCAATATCTGCTATATTTACGCTACCATCACCATTGCAGTCGGCATTTGTAACTTCATTTGCTTCGAGCGAAATAATGTTTGAAAGATATTGTCTTAAATACAAAAGGTCAATAATATCAACTCTATCATCAGCAAACAAGTCACCTCTTAATGAACTTGCGCTAACAGTTTGACCTACAAATATTGTGCCAAAACACATACATATTACTAAAATTAAAGATAAAATTCTAATTTTCATAATATATCTCCTTGCACATTTTTCTCCGATAATATTATATCAAATGCAAAAATCTTTTTCCATTGATATTTCTTACAAAAATGCTAATAATTTTTATTTATATCTCACAAATAAAATGATACTTGAAATTTTCAAAAAATAATATATAATTAAATAAAATATTCTACGGAGAAAATTTATGGGTAAAATTATTAGATGTATAACTTCAGATGGTCTAGTATCAGCGGTTTGTGCTGATACTACCGATATTGTTCAAAAAGCAAGTGAGTATCACAAAACCTCGCCTATTATGAGTGCCGCGCTCGGCAGACTTTTGACCGCTACTTCTATGATGGGTTGCGTTTTAAAAGGCGAAAATAGTTCTATTACTGTTAAAATAGACTGTGATGGCGAGGCTAAAGGTTTAGTTGCTGTTAGTGATAATCAAGGCAACCCAAAAGGCTATGTTTTAAATCCTTTGGTTGAAACTGTTGAAAAATATAAAGGCAAACTCGATGTTGGTAAAGCAATTGGAAACGGCACTTTATATGTTTCAAAAGATATTGGTCTTGATATGCCTTATAACGGCGCGATTGAACTAGTTTCAGGCGAAATTGCAGAGGATATTGCGGCATACTATGTTGAATCAGAGCAGATTCCAACTGTTTGTGCGCTCGGCGTTTTGATTAATCCTAATTTAACTATAAACGCTGCAGGTGGTTTTATTATTCAAATGCTCCCTGCCGCAGGCGATGATACTGCAGACCTTATTGAAAAAGGTCTAAAGGATTTGCCAAGTGTTACTTCAATGCTTTCAAATGGCGATACTATTTTAGAAATTGTTAAAAAAGCGCTTTGCGAGTTTGAAGTTGAAGTTTTAGAAGAAAATGATATTGAATATAAATGCGACTGCTCAAAAGAACGCACTAATAAAGTTTTAAAATCAATTGGTAAAGATGAACTTTTGCGTCTTGCAGACGAACAAGACACAACAGAAGTTGCTTGTCATTTCTGCGATACGGTTTATAAATATTCATCCGAAGAATTAAAAGAATTAGCAAAATAGAAAACACGGGTTGAAATTCAACCCGTGTTTTTATATTAATCGTTTACTGTATAATACACTTTATCAAGAGTTGGTGTTACACCTTTGATTTTAAACAATTCATCAATAGTTACAAACTCATATCCAAGCGCTGAAAAATACTCGAGCAGTCTTCTAATGGTTTCAACATTATCTATATATTGCTCGTGATTTAATGAAATAACGCCATCATACAAATGCTTTTTATAATATAATTCTTTGTAATCAACAGATGGGTTATTATAATCTTGCGGACAAGGGCCTCCAATAGCGGCTTTCATACCTGCAAAGCGCATTGCCGAATAAGCATTTTCATTTACACCTAAATATGGTGGTCTGATATACTTGGTTTTTACGCCAACATTATTGTAAAGCCAGTTATCAAACTCCGTTATTTTAGAAGCGCCTTCTTCGGCGGTTAAATTAGATAATCTATTGTGCGCAATTGTATGGTTTTCTAGCGCATGGCCTTCTTCGACTGCTCTCTTTAAAACTGGAATATCATCTTCGCCACAATTACTGCCTATAAGGAAGTAAGAGAATTTCGCATCATACGCTTTAGCAACATCTAAATAATACTCCATATAATGTTTGCCTGTTGGCGAATAAGTTTGAGGGCCATCATCAAAAGAAATTGCTATATATTTATCTTTGCCATCATCAATTAATTCTTCAGGTTGTTTTAAATTAGCATCTTCTTTTGACGAATCATATCCATCAGCGCCTGTGAAATGCTGTATATCATCAACATAAAATGGCGCGCCGTAAGTGCCTTTATCAGACTCTAACCAAAAGCAGATAGACTTAATATTTGGTATATCTTGCTTTGTTAGTGTGATTTTTTCAACTACTTCATCCGACAAGAAAGTTCTGCGTGTGCCATTTTTTGTATCAACCTTGCAATACTCTTTGCCAACAAAATAAAAATAATTAAAATCACTATAACTTTCTAAAGTTATACGAGTGTAATAAAAATTAGTTAAACCTTTAAATGAAAAGCCAATATAAGCAACTGAAAGTTCATCTTGAACAGGCTGATATTTCATAGATAATCTTAAATTTGTTGAATTTTGAAGCAAAGTATCACTATTATTTGCGATTATTTGAATTCTTGTAGGCGCATTAGTAGAAATATTATATGAACAAGTAGGGTTTGAACCTTTAACGCTATCTTGATAATAAAGTCCTCCTGATTTTAATGCAAGAGATTTTGCGCTAGTAGGATTTTTACTGTTATAATTGCTATTTAATTCAGTTACAGTAGCAATAACAGCCGGAACAATTGTAACATATTTAGGACATTTATTCACAGTTTCATTTTCCCAATCTAAAATTGTTTCCCAGCCTGGTTCTTTATAAAATTCTGCTTCTTTAATAAGATATTTTCTCATAATCAAAACATCTTCAATATTAACCAATTTATCGCCATTGCAGTCGGCATTTTCAAGCAAACTATCAGTTAAAGAAACCAATTTACTCACATATTTTCTTAAAACAAGCAAATCTTTAACATCAACAATGCCATCAACACACACATCGCCTCTAACAATATTATTTGCGCTAACAGGCGTTACAAAAAGCACACCAAAGCACAAAATTATTGATAAAACTAATGCGACAAGTTTTTTCATAAATTATCTCCTTTTAGATTATACAATAATTTTATCATAATTTAACACCGTTTTCAAGCATTGAATAAAAAACAAAAAAGAGTGCTTCGGCACTCTTTTTATTTTTAACTATTTACCTTTTCATCATAGATTTTGCAAACATCTTCTGCAGAGCCGGAAGCGATAACTTTGCCATGTTCAAGCAAAATTGCTTTGTTGCAAATTCTTAACACTTGAGAAGTATTATGAGATACAAAAAGCACGGTTACACCTTTGTCAAACATTTCGGTAACTTTCTTTTCACTCTTCTTTTTAAACTTCGCGTCACCTACTGATAAAACTTCATCAAGAATTAAAATATCAGGTTCAACAACTGTTGCAATGGCAAAACCTAATCTTGACTTCATACCTGATGAATAGTTTTTAAGCGGTACGTTTATAAACTTTTTAAGCCCTGAAAATTCAACAATTTCATCAAATTTTGAATCAATAAATTTCTTTGAAAAACCTAAAACAGAGCCATAAAGATAAATGTTTTCAGCACCTGTATATTGAGGGTCAAAACCTGCGCCAAGTTCGATAAGAGGCGCTATTAAACCTCTTTTATAAACATCACCTTCAGTTGGGTTGTAAACACCTGCGATAACTTTTAACAATGTTGATTTACCGGCGCCATTAAAACCTAATATGCCTAATCTATCGCCTTTTTCGAGTTCAAAAGAAACATCTTTAAGCGCCCAAAACTCATCATAATGAAGGTCTTTTTTCATTAATTTTATAAAATACTCTTTTAAACTATCAACCTTTTCGGAACTTAAATTAAATTTCATTCCGACCTTATCTAATTTTAAGATAGGTTTAGCCATTTTAATACTCCTTAAATTAAATGTGCAAGATAAATTTATCTTGATTCTTTTTAAACATAAATGTGCCTATCAAAATAGCCACTACTGAAAACAAGAACGAATATGCTACATAATACCAATTTAATGTACCTGTAGGTTGCAAACATTCTCTAAAGTTTGTAATAATGCAATAAAGCGGATTTATACTCAATACTTTTGCAACTGTGCCACCGATTTTATCCATACTATAGAAAATTGCACAACCATAGAAAACAAGTGTCATAAATACATTCCAAAGATACTCCATATCTCTGAAAAATACGCCAATTGTTGAAAGGATAAACGCAGCGCCTAATGATAACAAGAACAAATTAATCATTGGTATAAATATCTGGAAAACGCCCCAGGTTACCATTGGTTGCTCGCCCATTAAAATCAAAACTGTTGTTACAATTGCCAAAACGATTAATGAAATTAAGAACAAAAGGAAATTATAAAACAAGTTTGACAATGGGAATAAATATTTAGGAATATGAACTTTTTTAATCAAAGCGGCATTTGAACGAATTACTCTGGTGCACTCTTTTGTTGACTGGTTGAAATATGTATAAACCAACCTACCAGAAAGAATGTAAACCATAAAGTTAAGCCCACCATAACCTGATGCTCCGCCTTTATGATACAAAAATCCAAATACAAAATACAAAACAAACATATTAAGAAGTGGCTCAAGCATTGTCCAAAAAACGCCAAGATAACTTCTACGGTATCTTAATGTTATGCCTTTTTTAACAAGTTCACTCAAGACAAATCTGTATCTTTTGAAATGATTAATTAATTTAACCATAAAATACTCCTTATAATTTACATATAAATAGATTATAACATATCTAAATAATATTGTAAAGTAAATTAATTATGAATTTTTCTTACTACACAATTTATAAACACAATTTACCACAAGCCAAGCGACTAATACACCAGCGCAGTCAATTAATGCATCTAATATTTCGCCACTTCTTTGCAAAGATGGTATTAACTGAATAGTTTCATCAACGCACCCTACTAAAACGCCAATTAAAACTGCAATAAAACTTGCTTTTTTAGATGATTTATGAAAAATATTTTTATAAATTGCTAGTTCTAATCCTAAAATAAAATACTCAAAAAAGTGAGCAAATTTTCTAATAAAATCAATGAAAAATGTGTTTTCAAGATTTATACCGAAATTTGAAAAGAACGAAACAATTAATTCTTTTATAAAATTGCTTTGATTCATAGAATCATCGCCCACTTTAAGCGAGTTTGACCAGATAAAAGCAACAGTTAAAATAATAACTGATATGAATATGTATTTTTTAGTTTTCAAATACATCACTCCGTTACAACATCAAAAATTAATGGTTTTAAATTAGGTTTTTCATCTGAAATTTCTATCGCTGACAAAAACATATTTTGCGCTGATGAAAAATCATCTGTAATCGATGAATACATTTTTGCAATTGTTTCGCCTTTATTAACTTTATAGCCTGTTTTTGCGCATAAAACAATACCTGCAGAAAAGTCGATTTCATCTTCTTTTTTATTTCTGCCTGCGCCTAAAACCACCGATGATTTGCCGATAATCTCGGCATTCATACTGTTAATATAACCATCTTTTTGAGCGACAATTTCATATGAAAATTTAGGTTTGCAAAATTCATTTAGGTCATCAAAAACATCTATTTTAGCACCTTGTGATGAAACCCATTCTAAAAACTTTTTATAAGCTATGCCATTTGATAAAACTTCTTTTGCCTTAAATTTCATTTCATCAAGCGGCTTTTTTAAAGCCATTGAAGTAATAAGCGCAGAAATTTCAACGCAAACTTGCATTAAATCTTCTGGCCCTTTACCTTTAAGCACATCTATTGCTTCTTTTACTTCTAAAGCATTGCCAATGTTTTTGCCAAGTGGCAAGTCCATATTTGTAATAATTGCGGCGGTGTTTTTTCCAAAACTATTGCCGATTTCAACCATACATTTGGCTAAATCTTTAGCGCTTTTTTCGTCTTTCATAAAAGCGCCTGAACCGCATTTTACATCTAAAACAATAGTATCAGCGCCTGCCGCTAACTTTTTGCTCATAATACTTGAAGCAATAAGCGGAATGTTATCAACAGTTGCAGTTACATCACGAAGCGCATAAAGTTTTTTGTCTGCAGGAGCAAAGTTTCCTGTTTGCCCAACTACCGAAATGCCACATTTTTTAGCGATATTTATAAACTCATTTGTTGATAGCGATGTGTTATACCCTTTAATAGATTCTAATTTATCAACAGTACCACCGGTATGACCTAACCCTCTGCCACTCATTTTAGCAACATAACAACCAAGACTTGCAACAATAGGCGCTACAATTAAAGTAGTTTTATCGCCTACTCCACCTGTGCTATGCTTGTCAACTGCTAACCCTTCAAACATTGATAAATCGGCCCTGTCGCCACTTTCAAGCATTGCATTGGTAAGATTAAAAGTTTCTTGTTTGGTCATTGAGTTAAAATAACAAGCCATTAAAAGCGCGGAAACTTGATAATCAGGAATTTCGCCTTTTACATAACCAGAAATAAAAAACTCTATTTCTTGTTTTGACAGTTCTTTGCCATCACGCTTTTTTTGAATAATATCATACATTCTCATAATATATCTCACATTTCAAATGATATAGGTAAAAGTTCTTCTAACATATAACTTTTTGTTTCTTTACCATTATCTAAAATAATTTCAAAATCTTTTTCACAAAATTCTGATAACACTTGCAAACACACTGCGCAAGGAAAACAAAACGAAGTGATTTCTCCGCCTTTACCACCTACTACTGCGATTTTTAAAAACTCTTTTTCGCCATTTGCAATAGCGGTAAAAACAGCGGTTCGCTCGGCACAATTAGTTGCAGAAAACGATTTGTTTTCTATATTGCAACCAGAATACACTTTGCCATTTTTACAAAGAAGCGCCGCGCCTACACAAAAGTTTGAATAAGGCGAATATGAATTTTTTAAACTTTGTTTTGCAAGGTTTATAAGTTCTTGATTAGTCATAATCTACTCCTAAATATTCACAAATAAGTGATGAAATATATGAAAAACCATTTATTGTTCCAAGATTATCAGGTTTTACATTTTTGCCATAGACAATTAATGGCACACACTCACGAGTGTGGTCAGTTGTTTTTAAAAACGCAGGGTCGCAACCATGGTCAGCGGTTATCATTAAAACATCTGTATCATCTAATTTTTCTATAGCCTGCCCCAACCATTTATCAAATTCTGATAAGGCTTTTGCATAACCATCTACATCACGTCTATGACCATAAACCATATCAAAATCAACTAAATTAACAAAACAAAGACCACTAAAATCTTTGTTTATATATTCTTCGGTTTTTGCCATTCCATCTAAATTGCTTTTTGTATAAACATATTCTGAAATACCACTACCTACAAAAATATCATTAATTTTGCCGACTGCGATAGTATCAAAACCTTTGTTTTGAAGGATATTCAACACAGTATCAGATGGTGGCAAAATAGAAAAATCATGACGATTTGATGTGCGCTTAAAAGGATACTCGCCATCAAAAGGGCGCGCAATAACTCTGCCTACACCATGCTCGCCTACTAGAATTTCACGAGCAATTTTACAATATTTATATAATTCTTCAACAGGCACCAGTTTTTCATGAGCGGCAATTTGAAAAACGCTATCAGCAGATGTATAAACAATTAAATCCCCTGTTTTCAAATGCTCTTCGCCATAATCTTTAATTACTTCTGTACCCGAATAGGTTTTATTACAAATTACTTTTTTACCTGTGCGCTTTTCAAATTCTTCAATAATTTCTTTTGGAAAGCCATTTGGATATGTTGGCAAAGGTTTTTTAGACACAACCCCTGCTATTTCCCAATGGCCGATAGTTGTGTCTTTACCGTTTGATTTTTCAACAAGACGGGCAACTAAAGCAGAATGGTTTTTACAGTTTTCCAGATAATCAACGCCATCTATATTGCCAATGCCTAATTTAATCAAATTAGGTATATTAAACTCTTTTGAATTTGAAATTGATTTTAAAGTGTTAGCATTTTCATCGCCAAACGCTTTTGCATCCGGAGCATTACCTATTCCAAGGCTATCTAAAACAATTAAGAAAACTCTTTTCATCAATTTTTCTCCATTTTTACTGCAACTTCAAGCGCTAATTTCATCATATCTGTAAATGAATTTTGACGCTCATCAGACGAAGTTGCTTCTCCTGTTAAAAGATGGTCTGAAATTGTTAAAATTGCAAGAGCATTTTTATTTGATCGTGCCGCATTTAAATAAAGTGCTGCTGCTTCCATTTCAACTGCTAAAACGCCCATTTTTGCAAATGTGCTACTGCTTTGTTGGTCTTTAGGTAAGAATGTTACATCATCATTATAAAAAACATCGCTTGATAAAACATTGCCAACTTTATAATTCAAATTTAATTCTTTTGCACATTCAACGCTCTTTTCAAGTAAATCATAAGAACAAATCGGCGCAAAAGTGCCTTTAATTCCAAAACTTTCAGGGTAGTTTGAATTAGTACAAGCACCTTGAGCGATAACTATATCACGCACTTTAATATCTTCATTCATACCCCCTGCAGAGCCTACACGAATGATGTTTTCAACGCCGAAAAAGTTATAAAGTTCATAAGAATAAATACCTATTGAAGGCATACCCATTCCACTTGCCATAACACTTACTTTTACGCCTTTATAAGTGCCAGTATAACCTTGAATGCCACGAACATTATTAACTAATTTAGCATCACTCAAAAAATTCCCTGCAATAAATTTTGCACGAAGTGGGTCACCTGGCATTAAAACGGTTTTTGCAAAATCTTCCGGTGTTGCATTAATATGTGGTGTTGGATAAGGTTTCATTTGCTTCGCTCTCCTCACTCTTTACTATTTTAACAATTCTTGATGTGCCAAGACGGTCTGCACCAAGAGAAATAAATTTTTCGGCATCTTTGATACTTGAAATACCGCCTGCCGCTTTGATTTTTTTGCCATTTTTTATATGTTTTTTAAATAATGCTATATCATCAAAAGTAGCGCCAGAAGTAGAAAAACCTGTTGAAGTTTTGATAAAATCTGCATCACTATTTGATACGATTTCGCACATTTTTATCTTTTCTTGCATAGTAAGAAGACAAGTTTCAATGATAACTTTTAAAATTCTGCCATCACAGGATTTTTTGATTTTATTTATCTCATCTAAAATTTTATCATAATTTTCGGCTTTTAGGTCGCCGATATTGATTACCATATCAATTTCATCTGCGCCGTTTTTTACTGCGCACTCGGTTTCAAAACATTTGGTTTCAGTTGTATTATAACCATTTGGAAAGCCGATAACTGTGCAAACAGGAATTTCGCCTTTTAGATATTCACTTGCAAGTTTTACAAAATTAGGCGCAATACAAACAGATGCAACCTTATACTTTTTAGCATCATCACAAAGTGAGATTATATCTTTTTCAGTTGCATCAACCGATAAAACTGTGTGGTCAACTTTAGATAAAATTTCTTCTATTTTCATAATTAATCTGCCCCTTTCAAATTATATTGCCAACGAATAATTGCGGCGGTTATTATAATTGCATAGCCTATAAAACTATAAATATCAGACAATTGATTTAGCACTAAAAAACCTACTATTGCGGCAAAAAGCACCTGTGTATAATCAAAAACCGATATTTCTTTTGCAGGGGCAAATTTATATGCATATGTTATACAAAACTGTCCGCCTGTTGCCGAAACGCCTGCTAGAATAAGATATATCCATTGCAAAGTAGTCATCGGCGCAAAATTAAAAATAACAAATGGGAGTATCACTATACTTGAAAAGCAAGAAAAAGCAAAAACCACAACCGAACCTGTTGCGCCGTTTTGAGTTGCTTTTCTTACCAATGTATATGCAAGACCTGCAAACATTCCACTTAAAAAACCTGCAATATAAGGAATAACTTTAACAGAAAATGTTGGTTTTATTACAAATATTGCTCCTATGAATGCTAAAACAACTATTCCCCATTCAAAGCGTTTTACTTTTTCTTTTAAAATAAAAATTGAAAAAATCATTGCAAAAAACGGCGATAATTTATTAAGCAAACTCGCGTCTGTTATATTTATTGAACTTAATGCGTAAAAGTTTAAAATAACGCCTAAAAGCCCAAAAAACGAGCGAAGAAAAATAGTTTTTTCGTTGCCTTTTATAGTTTTTAGGGATGATGGTTGTTTAAGTATCATTAAAAATGCAACAACACAAGCGACACAATTTCTGAAAAACACTTTTTGAAGTGTTGGCACATCGCCCGAAAGCGACACAAACAAATTCATAAATGTAAATGAAACTGCCGCGCCTAATATAAATAAAATTCCTATTAACTTTTTATTTTTCACTTTTATAATTCACAAACCTTTTTATAAAAATCTTCTAATGTGCCTTGAGGGTATTTTGAATAGTCAAGATTATTCTCGTTTTCTAAAACATCTGTTATAAGATAAGTTTCAACGCCTAATTTTTCGGCTATCATATCTTCTAAAACATTGTTGCCCACCATCATACATTCAGATGGGTCTAAATTGCATTTTTCTAAAATCTCTTCATAGTATTTTACATTTGGTTTGCAATATGTAGAGTTTTCATAAGCAGTTATATATTCAAAATCACTTGCTTTTAAATCAACAAAAGCCATTCTGTTTTCAGCGGCTATCATTGGTAAAATTGGATTTGTTGCAAGAATTATTCTATAGCCTTTGTTTTTTAATGTATCAATAATTCTTTTGGAATATTCGGTGTATTTACAAACAGTTTTGAGTTGTAAAAATTCATTGTTATAAAACGCAGTGAATTTATCAACAACTTCTTCTCTTGTCTTCCCTGTTGCTAATTTAAAAACACGCCAAAACACTTCTTCATTTGAAACGGAGCCATCATTTTTTACCATTGCTTCAAGTCCACCCATAACGCCTTTTTTCATAGCGTCTTTTTCAATGCCCATTTCAATTCCTTTATTAATTAAAAGCGTGAAATAAACTTTGCCGAAGTCTTCCATTGTAATCGGCAAAAGTGTACCATCTAAATCAAATAATATTGCTTTCATCTTTATTCCTTTCTGTTTTTGCCTTGATAAGTGTCAAGCGTTGCCATTAATTTATCAATTCCACCAAGTGTTGCTATTTTGTCAGCAGTCCACATTGGCGCTATAAGTTTTTGTTTGTCGCCATCGCCGGTAAGACGCTCGATTACAGTAGTTTGCGATATAAATTCAAGTTGTTTTACAACTATGTTTATATATTCTTCTCTTGTTAATAGTGAAAATGGGGTTTCGTTATACATTTTCTCAAGTGTTGTGCCTTTTGCTATATGCAACATATGAATTTTTAAAGCATCAGGGTTTAACTCGCCTACTGCTTTTGCAGTTTCAAGCATCATTTCATCAGTTTCATAAGGCAAACCATTGATAATATGAATGCAATTGCGAAGCCCTGTTTTTTTAATCTTTTCAAAACCTTCAACAAAACTTTCAAAACTTTGACATCTGTTAATGAGTTTCAAAGTTTCATTATGAATAGTTTGCAAACCAAACTCTAAATTTATCTCTTTTTTCTCGTTGTATTTTAATAATAATTCTAACTTTTCATCATCAATACAGTCTGTGCGAGTAGATAGCGTTACTGCTACTACATTATCAAACTCACAAGCAGTTTTAATGCAATTTTCAAGCGTTTTTATATCAGTATAAGTATTGGTATTAGACTGAAAATACGCAATGAATTTATTGTTTTTACCATTTTTATTTATTCTATTGATTTCTGATATAATCTGGTCTTTTATTGATAAATTAGGCTTTGTAAAGTATGCGCTACCTGATTCACAATAAATGCACCCACCACGTCCGAGCGTGCCATCAATATTAGGACAGGTAAACCCTGCATTTATAGCGGCTTTATAAACCTTGCCACCATATTTTTGTTTGTTATAAAAATTCAAGGAATGATAACGCTTGTTATCATCAGAATATTTAAACATTTTTAATAACTTCCTTTTGATTTTATCGTTATAAGTTAATATCAATTTCGTACTTGTTATCAACAAGCAAATAATTGACTTTATGCTTTTTTGCAAGTTCTAACATCAGTGCATTATCTAACAATACACTTTCCACGGTACACCATTCATCATCCAAACGATTTTCAATGACATTTGCATATTTCTTTATGTCAGAAAAGTAATTTCTGATATATTCCTCACTCATTACCAGACAGTAATATTTGATGTTTTCAAGATATTCGGAGTTAAAGTCCTTCTGCCAATCGAATGGAATATAGCCACCTTCGACAATTAAGTTCTGCTTATTCTCAATAGCCGTTTTTATCATTTCCCGAACAATCGGCCACAAGTATTCAGTCAATTCATTATCATCCATAGGGGTAAGTTCTGTGTTGTCGCTACGAATTAAACCCATTTTCAGATGGTCTATTGACAGGTATGGATATTTATATTTTTCGAGCAATTTTTGGGCAAGTGCAGTTTTGCCTGTATGCGATGCTCCGGTAATTAAAATAATCATTATCTCACCTACAAATTCTTATTTATCGTTCTGTTTATCGCAAGTTTCGCCTTTGTATTACAGCGTTGCAAGCAACGTGGGCTTCGGGCAAAGCCCATACCCCTAAGGATACGCGCGTCTTGAGGCTCCCTCCGGGAGGGCGCGACGCGTTAAGAAAATATGCCGGTGGCATATTTTTAGCTAAAGCGGGAAGCAAGCTATGCTTGCGACCTGGGCCGAAGGCTGTCACCGAAGGTGACTGAGGGAGAGCGCGTCACAATGAAGGTTGCACGCATCCTAAGGCTCTCCCTTTGGACTCCCGCGATAGCGGGTGAGAGGGCGTTTTACGACAAGTCTTCAATTCTCTCATTGATTACTCTATCAATCATTCGGCAAACGCCGTCAAAATTTTCATCTGTGTCTTTATTGGAAAAGCGCAAAACGTAAATTCCATATCTTTCAATAATTTCAGTTCTTGCGGCATCGTGTGCTTTGCCTTGATTTGTATAGTGCTGTGAACCGTCAAGCTCTATCACAAGACGAG
>JAZQFC010000016.1:0-2005 GCA_045539315.1 Acutalibacteraceae bacterium
CATAAATACTCATTTTCAAATTTTTCGCATTCATCTTGAATTGTTCTGCGCTCGCACTCGTTGCATTTAGGAAGAAGTTTCTTGAAAATTTCATCCATCATAAGTCCCATAGAGTTTTGCATATCTTCATATGTCATTTTATTGGCTTTTTCGTATCTTTCAAAAACTATATTCCAAGAATCAGTAACTTGTTTTGAAGCGTCCCATAAAGTTCCGTCCATATCAAAAATAACTGCTTTGTTCATATTATTTTCCTACTTTCTTAACGGGTAGTAAGTGTTGTTTTTACGCGCCTTTTCGGTTGGGGTTATACCAAACGTTTTTTTATATGCTTTTATAAAAGCAGAATAATCAGAATAACCCGCTAAATTTGCTATCGAGTATATAGAATGATTTCCTGAATCTATTAAATCATTCGCTGTTTTTAATCGGCGACTGATTACATATTTTTTAAATGTTTTTCCTGTATATTGCTTTACAATTGTATTCACAGTGTTATAAGAAACAAAAAATTTATCACTAATTGTTTGCAAAGTTATCTTTTCTAAATAGTGTTTTGTAATATAGTCCATAATCTGTGCAGAAATACTATCGGTAGAAGTAACATATTCTTTATAATTTGTTTCATAAATCAAACTCATTTCAGAAATAAGTGTGTTAATTCTCGATTCCATTGCAAATCTGCCACATCTCGCAAAAAGCGCGGCTAAAACAAGGTCAATACAAGTATTTAATGAACTAAATTGAGGCGCGTTTAAATCTAAAACAATCTGTTCATTTTTTAGGTTGTAAAAAAACTGCAAAACTTTGTCATTGTCCTGAAAGTTTTTAAAAATATTAGAGTGAATTTTTATGGATAAAAAGCTATATGGCTCTTTAACACATTGCAATTTGAGATTTAAACCAGGTTTTGAAAAAACTATAATTTTCCCTTTATAATGAAATACTTTTCCATCAATTATAACAATCGTATCGTCACAGTTAGCCAAATCAATATTATAATAGTCTTTATAATTATTAATGTATTTATCAAGATAATCGTTTGGAATACCTTTGCCTTCATCGCAATTAACAAACCAAAGTTTTAAATCGTCATCATGATAATTTCGCTCATAGTTCATAATAACACCTCGCACTCATTATATAACAATAATTTTTGTAAGTAAATAGCATTGTGAAAAATTCCATATTTCCTTGCGAAAAATTCCATTGTTAAAAAAGGTCTTTGTTATATAATAGAGTTACCAAATTAAAAGGAGAGAAAATCAAATGAAAAAAATCACAGCAATAATTCTTTCTTTGCTTATGGCGCTTACAATAGTGCCAACTGCAATGCTTTCATCCGCAGATGCTACGTATGTAACAGTAATTGATGCATCTAATTATGAAAATGCAACTATTTCTCAATACAGCGGAGATTATGCTTCGGGTCTTTCTTTGTCTTATGATTTTAAGAAAAATAGTTACGATTCAGAAGCAAACGATGGCAATGGCGCATTAGTTTTAAAGCGTGGTTGGTATGATAATCAAGGTCTTTATTACTTTGATGAGACACTTGGCGCACTTGCTTCAACATCAAGCGGCTTTAGGGTGTGGATTGAAGGTGGGGAAAATGCCAATACCACAAGCACAAGCAACCTTTTCTTCATTTTTGACACGTTAGATGCAGGTACACATACTGCTTATGCTGCCGCTTGGTATACAAACTCAAGTTACAATGTAACTGTTCCGGAGTCGGGCGCAGGTGCTTGGGTTGAATTCAAATGGGCGGACCTCGATAAAAACTTTAGAAAAAACTCTGCACTTACTGTAGACAGACCTAATCTTTCAGTAGGAGGCGGTTCTGCCGTTGCTTCATCAAATTGGCTTGATAAATTAGATGGTATTGTTGTTGGTGTTAACGGTCCTAGAAACATATCATCTTACTATTCAATTGGTGATTTTCAATTTGTTTACGAAGGCGAAGCGCCTGAAGTAACAACAGTTCCATCGGTTGAACCTGAAT
>JAZQFC010000017.1:0-78655 GCA_045539315.1 Acutalibacteraceae bacterium
ATGACAGGTGAAATTTTAAATAAAAATTCAACTTCTGGTACAACTTCAAACGAAAATATGATGAATAATACTGATACAACAAGTCAGTCAATGTCTATGGATAAGTCTGATTACTTGTTAGATAATAATGATTCAACGTCAAAAAACGATAAAACAGATAAAACAACTTCAATGTAATTTTTTAAACAGCCCGAAAAAATTCGGGCTGTTTTCTTGACATTGCGCTAAAAAAGGAGTAAAATATTTTCATTAAAATTAAGGAGCGAACACAGTGTTAAGGTTTTTATCGTGTTTAGTTGCAAAATTTATATATTTTGTGTTAAGAGTTCTAGGCAAAGCAGGAACAACATTACCTGGAAAAATTGCTTTGAAAATTAAAAAAGACATTTTAAAAGATGTTTCTAAAGGTGTTAAGGTGGTTTTAGTAACCGGTACAAATGGCAAAACTACCACCTGCAGAATTTTAGAGCAAATGTTAATTGATAGTAAAAAATCATATTTTTCAAATAAAGCAGGCGCAAATTTAATTTCAGGTATCGCTACTTCTTTTATTTTAAACAGTAATGTTTTTGGAAAAAACAAAAACGAATTTGCAGTTGTTGAATGTGATGAAAATGCTTTTAAAACTGTTAGTTTGTATTTAAAGCCTGAAGTCGTTTTGATTACTAATGTTTTTCGTGACCAACTTGATAGATTTGGAGAAGTTTCTCAAACTCTTAATGCTATAAAACAATCTGTTTCAAATTTACCTGATTCAACTATATGTTTGTGTACTGACTGTTCACTTACATATTCTATTTCAAAAGAATTTCCTAACAATAGAATTGTAACTTATGGAGTTAATTTACCATTTGACGAAAAATCTGCACAAACTGATGTTTCAGACGCGGAATACTGTATTTTCTGTCAGACTAAATATGAATACAACTATCACACTTTTGGTCATTTAGGCGGATTTTATTGTCCTAATTGTGGTTATAAAAGAGTAACACCTGACGTTGCAGTTGAAGAAATACTTGAGCTTAAATCGGATTACTCTCTTGTTACTATGAACATTTTAGGTGAAAAACTTGAAACACGCGTAAATGTTCCTGGAACATACAATATTTATAATGCAGCAGGCGCTGCTCTTGCTCTTGCTCAATTTGGCTTTTCTGCAAAAGAAATTGTAAAATCAATTGCAGGTTTTGATTCTGCTTTCGGTAGAATGGAAAAATGGACTAATAATGGTAAAAATATTAGTATGATTTTGATTAAGAACCCTGCAGGATTTACACAAGTAACTGCTCATTTATCAAGAATTGATACTGATTTTTCTGCAATTTTTTGCTTAAATGATAATATTTCTGATGGAACTGACATCAGTTGGATTTGGGATGTTCATTTTCATGATTTGTTTAACAGTGAGCATTTAAAAAATGTTTATATGTGTGGTAAAAGAGCATATGATTTAGCAATTTTATTTAAATATAATGGTTTTGATGCTGAAAAAATTAATATTATAGAAAATGAAGATTATGATAAAGAAATCGAAATTATTTTAGAAGAAACAAAGACAAGAGATGTATTTATTATTCCATCTTATTCTTCTATGATGAAACAAAGGTCTAAAATTGCACAAAATTTCGGCGGAAAGGAGTTCTGGGAATAATGAATATTAATATTTATCACATTTATCCTGATTTACTCAACCTTTACGGCGATAGGGGTAATATTGTTTGTTTGAAACATAGACTTGAAACTAGAGGTATCAGCGCAACTGTTAAGGAAGTAAGACTTGGCGAGAAATTTAATCCTGATGACGCCGATATTGTTTTAATCGGTGGCGGGCAAGATTTTGAACAAGGTTTGCTTTTAAATGATTTAAAAGGCGATAAAGAAAAAGCAATTAAATATGCTATTGAAGATGAAAAAACATTTTTAGCAGTTTGTGGTGGTTATCAAATGCTTGGTAATTATCTCAAAAAAACTGATGGCACTCAAGTTGATTTCATTGGTGCAATTGATTTTTACTCCGTTGATAACAAAACAAGAATGACCGGAAACTATGCTTTTGAAACAGATGATAAAATCAAAATTGTTGGTTTTGAAAATCATTCCGGTAAAACATATTTAGGAGAAAAAATCAAACCTTTAGGCAAAGTATTAAAAGGGTTTGGTAATAACGGCGAAGATGGTACTGAAGGCGCTATTTATAAAAACACTTTTTGTACTTATTCACATGGACCTGTTTTGCCTAAAAATCCACAATTTGCTGATATGCTTATTAAGAAAGCGTTATTTAAAAAATATGGTGATGTTGAACTTGAATATATTGATGATACTTTTGAAAACAAAGCACACGATTATATTTTAAATTCATATATTTTATAAAAAAACTGCACTTTTTGTGCAGTTTTTTAATTTATTTACTTATTATTCACAATTTTGTTTGTTAGTTGTATTATAATTAAATCACAATATGAAAGGATTTGTGTTTATGCTTCGTGAGAAATTAATGCAATTAATGTATAATAAATACGGAAATGATGAATTAAATATCACTTTGCTTGGCGCTGCTTTAGTTTTAGCGGTTATAAATTTATTTTTTCATTTTTCATTGATTTATATTTTGCAAACTATTTGTCTTGTTTTATTTTTTATAAGGTTTTTCTCAAGTAATCATCAAGCAAGAGCAAATGAGAATAATAAATTTTTAAGCTTTAAATCAAAATTTAAGAAAAAAGATTATAATACTGTTTATACTAATTACACTCAACCTAAAGACGCTGGATATAAATATTTTAAATGCAAATCTTGTGGCACAAAACTTCGAGTGCCAAAGAAAAAAGGTAAAATAACAATAACTTGTCCTAAATGCAGAAATAGTTTTAAAGGAAAATCTTAAATTTCAAAAACGAATTAACTTTTAGTTAGTTCGTTTTTTTATTGACAATAAAAAAGCAATATTGTATAATGTTTTTGTTGATTAGATAGGAGATTTAGTTTAATGTTAGAAGTTTTAATTCATACTTTTAAACATACTTTGATAGACTCGGCAAAAATTTTACCGTTTTTATTTATTGTGTTTTTGTTTTTAGAATATATTGAACATAAAATGTCTGAAAAAAGCCATGAACTTATTCATAAAGCAGGAAAATTTGGCCCGTTAATCGGTGGAATTCTTGGAACTATTCCTCAATGTGGTTTTTCAGTTATGGCATCAAATTTGTATGCTACCAGAGTGATAACTCTTGGCACTTTAATTTCGATATTTTTATCTACATCAGATGAAATGCTAATAATTATGCTTGCTTCCGCAGATAAAGTATCTGTTATTACAAAAGGTCTGTATTTGGTTTTGATAAAAGCAGTTATTGCAATTTTTGCAGGTTTTATAATTGATTTAATTTTAAGAAAAAGAAAAATTGTAGAAAAAGAAAAAATTCACGATTTTTGTGAACAAGAAAAATGTAAATGTGAACATGGCGTTTTTCGTTCAGCAGTTCATCACACTTTGAGAGTTATTTTCTTTATTTTTATCGTTTCATTTGTGCTTAATTTCGTTATTGAATACTTTGGTGAAGATATGCTCGCTAAAATTTTATTAAAAAACAGTATCTTTGCGCCTGTTTTAGCCGGTATTGTTGGTCTTATTCCAAATTGCGCTTCTAGTGTTGTAATAACCGAAATGTTTTTATCTGATGCAATAAGTTTTGGTTCGTGTCTTTCTGGTTTGCTTGTAGGAAGCGGCGTTGGTTTGTTGATTTTATTTAAAGTAAACAGACCAATGAAAAAGAATTTGTTTATTGTAGCACTATTGTTTGTTATCGGTGTTTCTTGTGGAATTATTTTTGATTTAATTGGTATTAGTTTATAAAGGAGTAATTATTATGGGATGTAAAGAAAATAAAAACAGACTTTTTGCTCAAAAGGTTATAAAAAATATGCAGTCAAGATTTATGGACGCATATTTTTGTGAAACCAAAGAAGATGCAAAAGAAAAAGCGCTTGAACTTATTGAAACAGGTTCAACTGTTTCTTGGGGCGGTACTATGACTATGAAAGAAATTGGTCTTTTAACTGCGCTCAAGCAAGGAGATTATAATCTTTTAGACAGAGCAAATGCTAAAGATGGTCAAGATGTTCAAAGAGAAGCGTTTTTTGCTGATTACTATATTATGAGCGCTAATGCAATTAGTGATGATGGTCAATTGATTAACATTGATGGCAACGGAAACAGATGTGCAGCACTTGTTTTTGGTCCTAAAAATGTTATTGTTATCGCAGGTATGAACAAAGTAGTTCAAGGATATGATAATGCATTGAACAGAGCAAGAACTGTTGCTGCTCCGCTTAATATTCAACGTTTTCCGGATAAAAACACAGGTTGCTCGCAAACAGGTGGTTGCACTGACTGTAAGTCGCCTGACTGTATTTGTTGTAATATTGTTACTACAAGAATTTCAAGACCTGCAGGTAAAATTAAAGTTATTCTTGTTAATGAAGATTTAGGCTTTTAAATTTATCATTGATTTTTTAAAATATGTATGATATAATATATTGGAATTAAAATTCCATAGAAAATTAAATGTCTCCTAAAAATAGGGGACATTTGTGTTGTAAAAAGGAATGAGTATAAATATGAAGATTTATGATGAAATTATTATTGGTGGCGGTATTTGTGGAATTATGGCGGCGAAACGCCTGATTGATAACGAAAAGACAAGAAAAGTTGCGATTATCGAAAAGGGTAGAGAGTTAACTCGCAGAAAATGCCCTGCTTCTGATAAACAAAGATGTGTTCATTGTGGTATCTGTAGTATTACTTCAGGTATGGCGGGCGCTGGTGCTTTTTCTGATGGTAAATTTAATCTTGGTACTGCTTATGGTGGTACATTAGGTGATGAACTTGGCGAGAATCGTGCGACTTTTTACATAGATGAAGTTGACCGTATTTTAAGTGAGCATGCTGAAGATTATCCTGAACTTTATCATTCAAACGATGAATTGAAATTAAAATGCGTTCAAAATAATTTAACGCTTCTTGATATGAATGTTCGTCATTTAGGTACCGATAAGAATTTTAAAACAATGTTTAATATCATAGAAGATATTGAGAAAAATGGTGTTGAAATCTTCTCTGAAACTACTTGTAAAAAGGTTAAAAAAGAAGGCGATGTTTACAGAATTTCTTGTGACAATGAAGACTTTTTTGCTAAACATATTATCGTTGCAACAGGTCGTACAGGGGCGCCTTTTGTAGAAAAATTCTGTAATGATTTTGGTATAAAACTCCATGCAAACGCTGTTGATATCGGTGTTCGTGTTGAAATGAAAGATATTATCTGGAGAGAATTTTCAGAAAAAATTTACGAGCCAAAAATTCTTTATAAAACAAAAACTTATGAAGATAAATGTAGAATGTTCTGTTTTAACCAAGGTGGTTATGTTTCTGCAGAAAGTAATGATGGTATCGTTACTGCTAATGGTCACTCTTATGCTGATGCAGATAAGAAAAGTGAGAATTGTAACTTTGCTATTCTTTCTTCAATTAAATTTACAGAGCCATTTAATCAACCTACTAAATATGCAACAAATATTGCAGAAGATATGAATATGATAGGCGATGGCAATGTTGTTGTTCAGCGTTTTGGCGACCTTATGAAAGGCAGAAGAACTACTGAAAGCAGGCTTTTAAAAAGCACAGTAATTCCTACTTTGAAAGCAACTCCTGGCGACCTTAGTATGGTTATGCCACATAGACATATGACTAATATTATTGAAACTATTTACGCTCTTGATAAAGTTGCTCCGGGTACTGCAAATGATGACACTTTGCTTTATGGTTGTGAGAATAAATATTATTCAATTAGACCTCATTTTATTAATGATAAATTTGAAGTTGCTGATGGTATTTATATTTTAGGCGATGGTTCAGGTATTTGCCGTGGACTTTCACAGTCAGGCGCTATGGGTATTTACGCAGCAGACTGTATTTGCAATTCAATTAAAGGATAATATTCAAAAAAGCCTTCCGTTTGGAAGGCTTTTTATATTTCTACTTCTACAAACCATTTATCTTTTTCTAAAAATAAATAGGTTTGTTTGTTTGAAATAATACAAGTATATCTTATTCCTGCGCCACCTGCTTTTAGCGAAACTGCGTTACAGATGTTTGTAATTCTATCAATATTAAAAACTTTACCGTCTGCCCATATAATAGATGTTGGAATAATGCTACCATCTGTCTCAAAGGTAGCATTAACAGAAACATATTCTTTTTTATACATATTTTCTCCTTATAATTTGTTTTTCAACACGCCAACAGGATGAATTAAATGGTCATCATGTGGATTAAATTCTGAAATATCGGTAGTTTTAAGCAAATTTGCTCTTTGAATGGTATAGTTGCCATAACGATTTTTTAGCCAGTCAACAGTTTTATCAATTCGCTCTAACTTCGCCTTTTTCTCGGTATTGGTGAAAAAATCATACTGCATCGCAGTTTTAGCCGAAGAAAAATCCGATACTACAACACCAATGCTTCTTATCGGATTTTCAAAATTATAGTTGTTTAAAAATAGGGAATAGGCTTCGTCTGCAATTTCTCTTGTAATATCTGTTTCGAATTTTAATTTCTTTTGAAAACTTGTTGTAACTAATTTATTGTCTCTCGCATGGAATTTAACAATTTTACATCTAAAACCTTGCTCTCGCAGTCTTCTGCCAACGCTTTCTGCAAGTACAAATAAAACAGATTTAACATCTTCATTTGTTAATAAATCTCTAGGCGTAGTAGTAGAATTTCCGATAGATTTAATATCAGGCAATTTGCTTATCTTATAAACTGGTGTCATATCATATCCGTTAGCATAAGAATGAAGCATAATACCAATTTTACCAAACCATTTTTGCAAAAGTTCAGGCTCTGTATTTGCGATATCTCCAATAGTATAACGATAGTGACTTTGCAGTTTTTTATACGTTGCAGGACCTACATATAATAGGTCATTTGCAGGCAGTGGCCACACTATATCTTTAAAATTTTCCTTGGAAATTACCGTAACAGCATCGGGTTTTTTATAGTCGCTCCCGAGTTTAGAAAATATTTTGTTAAAACTAACGCCGATACTGACGGTAATTCCAAGTTCTGATTTTACCCTTTTTCTGATGATGTGCGCGAGTTTTTCACCACCACCATATAAATGGGCAGTTTTTGAAACATCAACCCAAGACTCATCAATTCCAAAAGCCTCAATGGTATCAGTATAATCAGACAAAATTTTATGCACTTCTTTCGAAAAGCGCATATATAAAGGAAAGTTAGGTGGTACAATAACAAGACCAGGGCATTTGTTTTTTGCCGACCACAACGGTTCACCAACTTTTAAATCATATTTTGAAGCAATTTCATTTTTAGTAAGTATTATACCATGCCTACTTTTATCATCGCCACCAACTGCAACAGGCATATTTCTAATTTCCGGTCTATGCAAACATTCAACCGAAGCATAAAACTTATTACAGTCAATATGAAGAATAACCCTTTCCATTTATATCACCCAAAAGAACAAATGTTCGATAAATTTATTTTACACTAAAATATGTCGTTTGTCAATAGGAAAAATAAAAAAAGAGATGCCTTTTTTAGCATCTCTTTTAAGTTATATTATACCAAAAATTATAAAACCAATTGTGTTAATTGCAAGGTTTGAAAAGAAGTGAACTAACCAAGAATTATAAATGTTTTCGTCGCTTTCGTTAAGAAAGTTAAAAATGCAACCACCAACAAAAAGACCTAAAACAGCAAGAATAAAAATTCCTATATTAAACCAAGTGGCAGTCATACCAAAATGGTAAAAAGCAAAAAGCGCAGAACTAAAAATATAAGCGAATGGGCGAGAAGTTAAGTTTTTTAAAGTTATAAAAGCAAAACCTCTAAAAAAGAATTCTTCTAAAAGTGAATTTATTATTGAAATATAAATTGCAACAAATATGAAGTTCTCGGCAGAAACACCTGCACTAGCAGTCAATTGATTTGCAATACCCGAAAAATCAATTAGATTTTTTAATAAAAAATAAGCAATTAGAATTACAGAAAAAACACCAACACCGAGCAAAAGCGCAGTTAAAATTCCTTTTTTACTTGGTGTGAATAACTTTTTAATTTTTTGGAATTCTTGCTTGTTAAAAATAAAGTATGTAAACGGAACAATTAAGAATAAAATTATTTTAATTGCAGATTTTATTAAATAAGTAGGTTGTAAAATTGCATCAACCAAACTCATTGCAATTGAACAAAGTATTACTGATAAAATAATATATAAAGATTTTTTGTTTAGTTTCATAATATTTTCCTTGCTTAAAATTTGTAAATTGATTTTATCATAATTATCATTTATATTCAACAAAACTTTTAAAAATTTATGAAATATGCCGAAATAATTAATAATTACTTTACAAATTTTAAAAAATGAGTTAAAATATTTAAGTCTTTTAAAGAAAGGTTGATAATTTATGAGAATTGGTATTTATGGCTACGGTAATTTAGGTAAAGGCATTGAAAATGCAATACGTCAAAATCCTGATATGGAATTAGTTGCAGTTTTCACTCGTCGTGATCCATCTGCATTAAAAATCGCTACTGAAAATGTTCGCGTATGCAATGTTAAAGATGTAGCCGAATACAAAGATAAAATAGATGTTATGATTCTTTGTGGCGGTAGTGCTACTGATTTGCCTGAACAAACACCGCAATTAGCAAAAATGTTTAATGTTGTTGATAGTTTTGATACTCATGCGAAAATTCCTGAACATTTTGAAAATGTTGATAACGCAGCAAAATCATCAAATAAAGTTGCTATGATTTCTGTTGGTTGGGACCCTGGTATGTTTTCGCTTAATCGCCTTTATTCAAGCGCTATTTTGCCAGACGGTAAAGATTATACATTTTGGGGAAAAGGCGTAAGTCAAGGCCATTCTGACGCTATAAGAAGAATTGAAGGCGTAATGGATGCTAAACAATACACAATTCCTGTTGAATCTGCTTTGGAAACTGTAAGAAATGGCGAAACACCTGATTTTACCACAAGAGAGAAGCATTTAAGAGAATGTTTTGTTGTAGCAGAAGATGGGGCAAATAAAGAAAAAATTGAAAAAGAAATCAAAGAAATGCCAAACTATTTTGCAGATTATGATACAACTGTTCATTTTATTACTGCAGAAGAATTAAAGCGTGACCATAGTGGAATCCCACACGGTGGCTTTGTAATTCGCAGTGGTAAAACAGGCGCAAATTTAGAAAACACTCATATTATTGAATACAGTTTAAAACTTGATTCAAACCCAGAATTTACTGCGTCTGTAATTGTTGCTTATGCAAGAGCAACTTATAGAATGTTTAATGAGGGAATGGCTGGTTGTAAAACTGTTTTTGACGTTCCACCTGCGTATTTAAGCAGCAAATCTGCTGAAAATTTAAGAAAAGAATTGTTATAAAAAAATTCCCTTGCGGTTGAGCAAGGGAATTTTTTATGTTTCTGTAAGTGTAAAATTAAATGTTCTAAAGTCTCCGCCGCCTCTGATATCAATAAACAAACCAACATTCATAATTGTACTACCAGAAAGAGTTTTATCAAGTTCTTTTATGTAATAATTCTTGTTTTTATCAAGCCCTGTTGGATAAATGAATTTTGCTTCAGGGTTAGGGTGACAAAGTTTAACAAATGCAGTAATTACCGCTTTAGTTTTATCTTTTGAAACAACATTAAAGCCAAAATAATTTGATTCAAATGGGTTTTCAAACCTGTACAAATCGCCTTTTAAAATAAGGTCTTGCATTTCTTTGTATTTTGCGATTTGTTCTTTAACCATTTTTCTGTCATCTTCTGTAAAATCAGAGGTGTCAAGTTCATAACCAAATGCACCTAAATGAGCAATATCAGCACGAGATTTAGCAGGTGTTATTCTTCCTGTTTGATGGTTAGGAACAACTGAAAAATGACAACTCATTGATGACAATGGATAACTCATTGAAGTTCCATATTGAATTTTAGTACGCTCGTTTGCATCAGAATCATCACTTGTCCAAATTTGTGGGAAGTAGTGTAAGATAGCAGGATCAAATCTTCCGCCACCACCTGCGCAACCTTCAAAAATAATATCAGGATTTCCGTTTACTATTCGTTCGCAAAGGTCATAAAGGCCGAGTGCATATCTATGTGCAAATTCTTTTTGCTGTTCAGGTTTTAATTGGAATGAATAAGATTCGGTAACATTTCTGTTATAATCCCATTTAACATAGTCAATTTCGTTTTCATTAAGAACTTTATTAACTGAATTCACAATATAATCACGAACATCTTTGCGAGTTAAATCAAGCATATATTGATGTCTTGAGTAGCATCTTTGTCTATTAGGTGTTCCGATTGCCCAATCAGGATGTGCTCTGAATAAATCAGAATCTTCATTAACCATTTCTGGCTCAAACCAAAGACCGAACTTCATTCCGCATTTATGAGTGTGGTCAATAATGGCTTTTAAACCACCTTGGAGTTTCTCTTCATTAACCACCCAATCGCCAAGTCCTGAGCGGTCCCCATTTCTAATGCCAAACCAACCGTCATCAAGAACAAAAGTGTCAATTCCCGTGCCTTCTACTGCTGAAACAATATCCATTAATTTTTGATTATTAAAGTCAAAATATGTTCCTTCCCAGTTGTTAATAACAATTGGTCGTGGTTTATTAACAAATCTTTTGTTGATTAAATGCTCTCTGTAAACATCGTGAAAAGCTCTTGACATTCCGCCAAGACCTTCATTTGAAAATGCAATAACTACTTCAGGAGTTTCAAGTTTGTCTTCGGGGTTTAAATTCCAAGCAAAGTCAAAATCATTAATACCGCCAGTAATCAATGTTCTTCCTTGATTTGTGCCTTCAACTTTTAGAACATAGGAAGATGAATAAATAAGGTTAAAGCCATAAGCTTTACCACGTGTCTCGTTGGTTTCAGGTTCTAAAACTGCAACAAATGGATTTAAAACAGAGGAAGATGTTGTTCTTTTAGAATCAATTGAAACAACACCATGGTGCATAGGAATTCTTTCGATATTTCTCTCGCACGCCCAAGCGCCGTAAAGTGATAAAACTTCATAATTATTACCAGGTAAGTTAACTGTAAATGAAAAAGCACGAGTAAGTTTAATTGTTTTATCAGATTCATTTTTATAAACAATTCTTCTTGCAATAATGCCTGTATCTTCATAAACTGTGTAATAAACATCAGCAGCAAGATTTGTAATTTTATCTTTTAAATGCACAACAAGTGTTTGTTCACCGTCAAGTGATGGCATACCATTAATTTTTGGCTTTTTATCTAAAATTTCGTGTGAATCGTATAAAAGTTCGCAAAGTCGATCACCTGTTTCATTTTCAACACAAACGCAAGGTTCTCTATAATCACCTGTGCCATGAAAAGCGATTTCAGGCAGGTAAGTTGAATAAAAATGACCATCACGCCCAGGAATTGTTGCTTGGGTTGAGCCAGAACCACCGTGTCTAACATAAGAAATGTCATCATGAGCGATTGTTTCACCGAAATATAAATGCTCAGCGACATTATTTTCGTTTATTTTAAAAGCATAAGTAAAACCTTTACCATCAAGATAAAACGTTTTTGTTTTTTCATTAAATTTGATACTCATTATATTTTACCTCTTTATATCTCAAAATCAAGACAACTTCTTACAGCAGTAAAAGGTCTGACTTTTTCGTTTGCAACTTTTACATGTTCAGGGTGAGTTGAATAAAATTTTAATGCTTCTTCATTTTCAAATGTAGAATCAAGAATTAAATCTGCAGTTGAACTATCAAGTTTATCAATTTGAACTTTGATTTCAACTAGACCTTCGATTTTACCTTGCAAACTTTCTAAACCAATCTTTATTTCATTCATTATTTTTGCTTTTTCGTCAGTTGAGAACTCGTCTTTTAAGTTCCACAAAATGATATGTTTAACCATAAAAAAACACCTTCTTAAACTTTTTGTCAATTGTATCATAAACACTTAAAAATGTAAAGGAAATTTATAAAATTTTAAAAATTGTTAATTTAGCATAAAATTTAATGCAAAATACACAAAAAAATCAATATATATTGCTTAAAACTTTTCTTGACAATACACTATATAGTATGATAAAATTAAAACAAATATATTATATAGAATTTTTACGACTGACGGATGAGCGGATTTAACCGCAAAGGAGTAAATTTTCTAGGGAATTATGTCGACCGTCTGGGCAGTCTTATATTCACTGTATAGGACTGCCTATTTTTGTATTTTTGGAGGTTTTTATAGTTATGAAAAAAGTTGCGGTTATAATGGGTTCTGATAGCGATTTGCCTATCGTTGAAAAAGCAATCAATACTCTTAAAAAATATGATGTGCCTACTGAAGTTCACGTTTTTTCTGCGCATCGTACACCGGAAGCATCAAAAGAGTTTGCATCAAGTGCAATTGATAACGGCTTTGGTGCTATTATTGCTGCTGCAGGAAAAGCGGCTCATTTAGCAGGCGCTATTGCTGCTAATACAACATTGCCTGTAATTGGCATTCCTGTTAAATCATCAACCTTAGATGGCCTTGATGCGCTTTTATCAACAGTTCAAATGCCAAGTGGTATGCCAGTGGCAACCGTTGCAATTGATGGTGCAGAAAACGCTGCGCTTTTAGCAATTCAGATATTAGCAGTAAATGATGAAAGTTTATCAAATAAATTAATTACTGCTCGTGAAGAAAATAAAAAAGCGGTTTTAGAAAAAAACGAGAAAATTTATAATCAATTCAAATAATTCCTAGGAGGACAAATTTTAAATGGGTGGCTTTTTTGGCGTAACAAGCAAAAATGATGCTATTGAAGATGTGTTTTTTGGTACTGACTATCATTCTCATCTTGCTACTCGTCGTGCAGGAATTGCGGCTTTCGACGATGAACTTGGTCTTCAAAGAGAAATTCATAATATTGAAAACTCTCCTTTTAGAACAAAGTTTGATAAAACATTTGACGAGATGAAGGGTAATAGCGCAATTGGATGTATTAGCGACTATGACCCACAACCTTTGCTTATTCATTCTAACTTAGGTAAATATGCAATTTGTGTTATTGGTGCTATAAACAATGCAGATTCACTTATAAAACAGTATCTTTCATTTAGTGGTGGTCATTTTGGTGCTATGATGACTGGTGGCAGAGATAATATGACAGAATTAGTTGCTGCTCTTATTAATCAAAAAACTGATTTTGTTGATGGTATTAAGTTTGCTCAAAATGAAATTGATGGCACTACTTCAATTCTTATTCTTCGTGATGGCGGCTCAATTATTGCCGCTCGTGATAAATTAGGCAGATTACCAATTGCGATTGGTAAAAGAGAAGATGGTTATTGTGTGTCTTTTGAATCTTTTGCATATAAAAAACTAGGCTATGAAGATTACAAAGAATTAGGCCCTGGAGAGATAGTTGAGATTACACCTGATAGTTTCACTCAACTTCAAAAGCCGGGTAAGAAAATGAAAATTTGTTCATTTCTTTGGAGTTATTATGGTTATCCAACTTCAACTTACGAAGGCAAAAACGTTGAAATTATGAGATATATCAACGGTAAAATAATGGCAGAAAAAGACAAAAAAGATGGTACTTTAGAAGGAATTGACTATGTTGGTGGTGTTCCTGATTCAGGTACTCCTCACGCTATCGGTTTTGCAAACGAATGCGGAATTCCTTTTGCTCGTGCATTTATTAAATACACTCCAACTTGGGCAAGAAGTTTTACACCTTCACGTCAAACAGAGCGTGTTAAAGTTGCTAAAATGAAACAAATTCCTGTTCACGAACTTATTCAGGATAAAAACTTGCTTTTTGTTGATGATTCTATTGTTCGTGGTACTCAATTAAAAGGCACTGTTGATTTTCTTTATGAACACGGCGCAAAATCAGTACATATGCGTTCTGCTTGTCCACCTGTTATGTATAACTGTAAATACCTCAATTTTTCAAGGTCAAATGATGAAATGGAACTAATCACCCGTAGAGTAATCGTTGAACTTGAAGGAGAAGAAGGCCTAAAATACATTGATGAATACAGTGATTCAGACACACAAAGGGGCAAGAACTTAAGAAAGGCAATTGCAAATAAATTTAACTTTGCTTCGCTTGAGTTTCAAACTATTCAAGGTATTTGTGAGGCTATTGGTCTTGACCAAAGTCAATTATGTACATATTGTTGGAATGGTAAAGGTTAAAAGGAGATAAATTATGAAAAGTTTTAGTGAAAGTTATAAAGAAGCAGGCGTTGATATTACTGCAGGTTATAAAGCAGTAGAATTAATGAAACAACACATTGCAAAAACATTAACTGCAGGTGCTTTATCTGATATTGGTGGTTTTGGCGGTTTGTTTGAACTTGATTTAACAGGCATCGAAAAACCTGTGTTAGTTAGTGGTACTGATGGTGTTGGTACAAAACTTAAAATGGCGTTTTTAATGGATAAACACGATACAGTTGGTATTGACTGTGTTGCTATGTGTGTTAACGATATTATTTGTTGTGGTGCTAAACCATTGTTTTTCCTCGATTATGTAGCAGTTGGTAAAAATGTACCTGAAAGAGTTGCAAATATCGTTTCAGGTATTGCAGAAGGTTGCGTTCAGTCAAATGCTGCTCTTATCGGCGGAGAAACTGCAGAAATGCCTGGTTTTTATCCTGTTGACGAGTATGATTTAGCAGGTTTTTCTGTTGGCGTTGTTGATAAATCAAAAATTCTTGATAACACAAAGATAAAAGCAGGGGATGTAATTATAGGAATTCCATCAAGTGGTGTTCATTCAAATGGTTTTTCACTTGTAAGAAAAGTATTTGATGTTGAAAACTCTGATATTAAATCACCTGTAGCAGAACTTGGTGGCAAATCAATTGGTGAAACTCTTTTGACTCCTACCAAGATTTATGTAAAACCAATGACTGCGCTTTTTGAAGAAGTTACTGTTAAAGCAGTTTCTCATATTACTGGTGGTGGCTTCTATGAAAATATTCCAAGAAGCCTTCCAAATGGTTTTACTGCTAAAATTGATAAATCATCTCTTAAGATTTTACCTATATTCGAACTTATTGCAAAGACAGGCAATATTCCAGAAAGAGATATGTTTAATACATTTAATATGGGTGTTGGTATGAGTTTAGTTGTTGATAAATGTGATGCAGATAAAACTCTTGAAATATTAAAAGCAAACGGTGAAAACCCATATATAATAGGTGAAATCATTGAATCTGACGAGAGAGTGGTAATATGCTAAAAAATATTGTTGTTTTAGTTTCTGGCGGTGGAACTAACTTACAAGCACTTATTGACGCGCAAAATTCAGGACTTATAAAGAATGGTAAGATTTCGCTTGTTATCTCTTCGAAAGAAGGCGCTTATGCTTTAGAGAGAGCAAAAAACAATGGTATTGATACTGTTGTTTTGCCAAGAAAAGACTATTCAGATAATAAATCTTATAGTGAGGCTTTGCTTGAAATTTTAGATAAAGCTAATGCAGATTTAATTGTTTATGCAGGTTTTATGACTATTCTTGATGAATGTGTTTGTAAAAAATATGAAAACAAGATGATGAATGTTCATCCTGCTTTAATTCCTTCTTTTTGTGGAAAAGGCTTTTATGGGCTTCACGTTCATGAAGCGGCGCTTGAATCAGGAGTTAAAGTAACAGGTGCGACTGTTCATTTTGTAACTGCGGTTTGCGATGGTGGTCCAATTATTTTGCAAAAAGCAGTTGATATTGAAAACGATGACACACCTGAAACTTTGCAAAAAAGAGTTATGGAACAAGCAGAATGGAAGATACTGCCACAAGCAGTTTCGCTTTTCTGCGAAGATAGAATTACAATAAAGAACAACAAAGCATATATTGATTTATAAAGGAGAACAAATATGAAGGCAATTAATATTTATGAAGAATTAAAAAACAATGACTATCCTGGCAGAGGTATTGTTATTGGTAAATCAGAAGACGGCAATAGCGCTGTTACTGCTTATTTTATAATGGGCAGAAGTGTAAATTCAAGAAACAGAGTTTTCACTGCAACTGAAGATGGCATTAAAACCGAAGCACACGATCCATCACTTTTAACTGATCCACATTTGATTATTTATTCACCTGTAAGAGTTTTGGGTAATAAAACAATTGTTACAAATGGTGACCAGACTGATACTATCTATGACTTAATGAATCAACAGATGACATTTGAACAAGCACTTCGTACTCGTGAATTTGAAGATGATGCTCCAAACTATACTCCTCGTATTTCCGGTATTATGAAAGTTGACAATGGCGATTATAACTATGCTATGTCAATTTTAAAATCAAACGATGGTGACCCTGATTCTTGCCAAAGATTTACCTATTCATATTATAATCCAAAAGCAGGAGAAGGTCATTTTATTCATACATATCAAGGAGACGGAAACCCATTGCCTTCATTCTGTGGCGAACCTAAAAAAGTTTGTATTCCTAATGATATTGATGAATTTACTGAAAACCTTTGGAATTCTTTAAATGAAGATAATAAAGTTTCTTTGTTTGTTAGATATATCGATATTAAAACAGGTGAAGTAACTACTAAAATCGTTAACAAAAACAAGTAAGGAGAAAAATTATGAAAGAATTTGAATTAAAATATGGTTGCAACCCTAACCAAAAACCTTCTAAAATCTATATGGCTGACGGCTCTGATTTGCCTATAGAAATACTTTCAGGCAGACCTGGTTATATTAATTTTTTAGATGCATTTAATAGTTGGCAATTAGTTAAAGAGATTAAAGCGGCTTTAAATATGCCTTGCGCTACTTCTTTTAAACATGTAAGCCCAACATCTGCGGCAGTTGGTACAGTGCTTCCTGAAAAATTAAAAAAGGCTTGTTTTGTTGATGATATTGATGGTCTTGATGATTCTCCGCTTGCTTGTGCTTATGCTCGTGCTCGTGGTACTGATAGAATGAGTTCATTTGGCGATTTTATCGCTCTTTCAGATGAATGCGATGTTACTACTGCACGTCTTATTGCAAGAGAAGTTTCTGATGGCGTTATTGCTCCTGGATATACAGAAGAAGCATTAGAAATTTTAATGAAAAAGAGAAACGGTAATTATAACATCATTAAAATTGATGAAAATTATGTACCAGACCCACAAGAAATCAAACAAGTTTATGGTATTACTTTTGAACAAGGTAGAAACAACTTTAAAATCGACGAAGAATTATTAAAAGAAGTTGTTACTGACAATAAAAACATTCCAGAAGACGCAAAAAGAGATTTGATTATTGCTTTGATTACATTAAAATATACTCAATCTAATTCTGTTTGTTTTGCAGTTGATGGACAAGCAATCGGTGTTGGCGCAGGTCAGCAATCTCGTATTCATTGTACTCGTCTTGCAGGCAATAAAGCAGATATCTGGCATTTAAGACAACACGATAAAGTTTTAAATCTTCCATTTTTAGACTCTGTTCGCCGTGCAGACAGAGATAATGCAATTGATGTTTATATTTCTGATGACGATGAAGACGTATCAGCAGATGGCATCTGGCAAACATTATTCACACAAAAACCAGAACCATTTACTAAAGAAGAACAAAAGGCATATCTTGCAACTATTAAAGGTGTTGCTCTTGGTTCAGATGCGTTTTTCCCATTCGGCGATAACATTGAAAGAGCAGCAAGAAGCGGTGTTTCTTTCATTGCTCAACCTGGTGGCTCTATTAGAGACGATAATGTTATTGAAACCTGTAATAAACATGGTATGGCTATGGCATTTACAGGTATGCGTTTGTTCCATCATTAATATTCGGAGGAAATTTTAATGAAAATAATGGTAGTTGGTGGCGGTGGTAGAGAACATGCCATCATCAAAAAGTTAAAAGAAAATAGCAAAATTGATGAAATTTTTGCTTTGCCAGGAAATGGCGGAATAGCAAAAGACGCAACTTGTGTTGATATAAAAGCGACTGACATTGCATCTATCGTTGATTTTGCTAAAAATAATAACATTGAATTTGCAGTTGTTGCACCTGATGACCCATTAGTTTTAGGTGCGGTTGATGAACTTGAAGCAATCGGAATTCCTTGCTTTGGTCCAAGAAAAAACGCGGCAATCATTGAGGGTAGCAAAGTATTTTCTAAAAATTTAATGAAAAAATACAACATTCCTACCGCAAAGTATGAAGTTTTTGATAATGCAGATGACGCATTAAAGTATATGGAAACTGCTCCGATTCCAACTGTTATTAAAGCAGATGGCTTGGCTCTTGGCAAAGGTGTTATAATCGCCATGACTAGAGAAGATGCAATTGATGGCATTAAATCAATTATGCAAGACAAAATCTTTGGCGCTAGCGGAAACAATATTGTTATCGAAGAATTTTTAGAAGGCCCTGAAGTTTCTGTGCTTTCGTTTACTGACGGTCAAACAGTTGTACCTATGATTTCTTCAATGGACCACAAAAGAGCGTTAGATGGCGATTTGGGCTTAAATACAGGCGGTATGGGCACTGTTGCTCCTAACCCTTACTACACAAAAGACATAGCAGAAGAATGTATGAAAACAATTTTTAAACCAACAATTGATGCTATGAATAAAGAGGGAAGAAGTTTTTCAGGCTGTCTTTATTTTGGGCTTATGATTACAAAAGATGGTCCAAAAGTTATCGAATATAACTGTCGATTCGGCGACCCAGAAACTCAAGTTGTATTACCACTTTTAAAAAGTGATTTATTTGAAATTATGCTCAAAATCGCTGATAAAAAGTTAGACGAAGCAGAAGTAGAGTTTTCTGATGAAAGCGCTTGCTGTGTAGTAATGGCTTCTAATGGTTATCCTAAATCTTATGAAACAGGCAAAGAGTTAACTATGCCTGTTGATAAAAACATCTATGTTGCAGGCGCTAAATTAGATGGTGAAAAATTACTTACCGCAGGTGGCAGAGTTTTAGGTGTCACAGAAGTTGCGGATACTTTGGAGAATGCGATTAATAAAGCTTATGAAACTGTAAAAGAAGTTTCTTTTGAAAATGCTTATTACAGAAAAGATATTGGTCAAAAAGCGTTAAAAGCTTAGGAGGAAATATTTTGGTTTACAGACTTTTTGTTGAGAAAAAAGATGGACTTCAAAATGAAGCAAAATCTTTAAAATCAGAAATTAATAATTTATTACAAATCAAAGGTCTTACAAATCTTCGTATTTTAAACAGATATGATGTTGAAAACATTGATAAAGATTTGTTTGATTATTGCAAAACTACCGTTTTTTCAGAACCACAACTTGATGATATTTGTGACACTCTAGAAAATGATAGTGATTATATCTTTGCGGTTGAATTTTTACCTGGTCAGTTTGACCAAAGAGCAAATTCTGCTTCGGAATGTATTCAACTTATTTCAAAATCCGAACGTCCTGATGTTAAAACTGCTAAAATCTATATGCTTTATGGTGATTTAAGCGATGAAAACATTCAGGAAATCAAAAAATATGTTATAAATCCTGTTGAAGCAAGAGAAGCATCATTAGAAACTTATGAAACTTTAAAGGTAAACTATGAAATTCCTACTAAAGTTAAAACTTTAACAGGTTTTTGTGATCTATCAAAAGATAAACTCGAAGAGTGGGCTAATGAAAATGCTCTTGCTATGAGTTATGATGATATTGAATTCTGCCAAAATTACTTTATTTCTGAAAAAAGAGACCCAACTATTACTGAAATTAAGATGATAGATACATATTGGTCAGACCACTGTCGTCATACAACATTTTTAACTACTATTGATAGTGTTAAATTCGAAGACGAACTTTTGCAAAAGGCCTATGACGAGTACATTGAAACTCGTAAAGCACTTGGTAGAACAAAACCGATTAATCTTATGGATATTGGCACATTGGCGGCTAAATATTTAAAATCAGTTGGTAAATTAGAGAAATTAGATGAATCAGAAGAAATCAATGCTTGCACAGTTAAAATTACTATTGATATAGATGGCAAAGATGAAGAGTGGTTGTTGTTATTTAAAAATGAAACACATAACCATCCAACTGAAATTGAGCCATTCGGTGGCGCTGCTACTTGTATAGGCGGTGCAATTCGTGACCCATTGTCAGGTAGAAGTTATGTTTATTCTGCAATGCGTGTTACAGGCGCTTCTGACCCAACTGTACCTGTATCTGAAACTTTAAAAGGTAAGTTACCACAAAGAAAAATTGTTACAACTGCTGCTAATGGTTATAGTTCTTATGGTAACCAAATCGGTCTTGCAACAGGTCTTGTTGATGAAATTTATCATCCGGGTTATGTTGCAAAACGTATGGAAATAGGCGCTGTTATTGCTGCTGCACCTGCAGAAAATGTTCGCAGAGAACGTCCAGAAGCTGGGGATATTGTTATTTTACTTGGTGGTAAAACAGGTAGAGACGGTTGCGGTGGTGCAACAGGTTCATCAAAATCTCATACATTAGAATCAATTGAAAACTGTGGTGCAGAAGTACAAAAAGGTAACGCTCCTGAAGAAAGAAAACTACAAAGATTATTTAGAAACAAAGAAGCATCACTTCTTATCAAAAGATGTAATGACTTTGGCGCAGGCGGTGTTTCAGTTGCAGTTGGTGAACTAGCAGACGGACTTGAAATTAATCTTAATGCAGTTCCTAAAAAATATGATGGTCTTGATGGCACTGAACTTGCTATTTCTGAATCTCAAGAGAGAATGGCAGTTGTAGTTGAATCAAAAGATGTTGAGCGTTTTATTGAACTTGCTAATCAAGAAAACCTTGAAGCAACAGTTGTTGCAACAGTTACTGAAAACCCTCGTCTTGTTATGAAATGGAATGGCGAAACAATTGTTGATATTTCAAGAGAGTTTCTTAATTCTAACGGTGCTGAAAAACACATTGATATTACACCAGAAAACACTAAAGATTACAACAAAACTGTTAATGGCAGTTTCTCTGATAATCTTAAATCATTGTCAACCGATTTGAATGTTTGTTCAAAACGTGGTTTGTCAGAAAAATTTGACTCAACTATCGGCGCTGGTACAGTATTTATGCCTTTTGGTGGTAAAAATCAATTAACACCAATTCAAGCAATGGTTAATAAAGTTTCTGTTGAAAAGAAAGAGACAAAACTTGCTTCTGTTATGTCTTATGGTTACAACCCTTATATAACAGAAACTTCACCATATCACGGCGCATATTTAGCAGTTGTTGAATCGATTTGTAAACTTGTTGCAACCGGTGCTGAATTTGAAGATGTTTATCTTACTTTCCAAGAATACTTTGAAAAACCTATGACTTGCGGTAAGCGTTGGGGTAAACCTCTTTCAGCACTTTTAGGCGCATTTAAAGCACAAAAAGATTATGAAATCGCTGCAATTGGTGGTAAAGACTCAATGAGTGGTACTTTTGAAGATATCGATGTACCTCCAACACTTGTTTCTTTCGCTGTTACAACAGAATGTATTGATAACATTATCTCAAATGAATTTAAACTTCCTGGTAGCAAGGTTGTAATGCTTTCTCCTGAATATGATAGCAATAATCTTCCAGTTGCTTCTTCTCAAAAGAAAGTTTTTGAAGATGTTATCAAATTAATGAGAGAAGGCAAAGTTCTTTCTTGCTATACTCCAACTTTTGGCGGTGTTGCAGAAGCAGTGCTTAAAGCAGGAATGGGTAACTCTTTAGGTTTTAAATTTGACCAAGGTTTATCAATTGACGATATTTTTGGTTATAAATACGGTTCATTTATCCTTGAATTAAATTCTGATGATAATGTTGGAACTTTACTTGGTTATACAACAACTAAACAAGAAATTTCTTATAACAACGAAGTTGTTTCATTAAACGATTTGTATAAAGGTTACGAAGATAAGTTGGAAGAAATATTCCCATGTAATATTAAAACAGAAGATAAGATAATTGATAAAATTTCATATTCTGTTGATAAACATATTTCTTCTCCAATAAAAATTGCAAAACCAAAAGTATTAATTCCTGTTTTCCCAGGCACAAACTGTGAATATGATACTGCAAAAGCATTTGCTCGCGCAGGCGCTGAATCTGAAATCTTTGTTATTAATAACTTAACTGCAAATTCAGTAGGGGAGTCTGTTGATAAATTTGCTCAATTAATGAAGCAGTCACAAATCGTATTTATTCCTGGTGGATTTTCCGGTGGTGACGAGCCTGACGGTTCAGGTAAATTTATTACTGCATTCTTTAGAAACGAAGCAATCAAAGAACAAGTTGCAGATTTACTAGAAAATCGTGATGGTTTAATGGGTGGTATTTGTAATGGTTTCCAAGCACTTATTAAACTTGGTCTAGTACCTTATGGTAAGATTATTGATACAGATGAGAATTGTCCAACTCTTACTTTTAACACAATTAATCGACATCAGTCTAAACTTGTTAGAACAAGAGTTGCTTCAAATAAATCTCCTTGGCTTAAAAACACTAAAGTTGATGAGATTTATACTGTTCCAATTTCCCACGGTGAAGGCAGATTTATTGCAAACGAAGACCTTATTAAACAATTAATTGATAATGGTCAAGTTATCACTCAATATGTTGACTTGAATGGTAATCCTACTAATGACATTGCATTTAACCCTAATGGTTCAGATTTTGCTATTGAGGGTATTTGCTCGCCTGATGGCAGAGTATTCGGTAAAATGGGTCACTCTGAAAGAACAGGCTATGGTCTTTATAAAAATGTTGATGGTAATTATGATATGGGATTATTTAAATCAGCAGTAGAATATTATAATTAAGCAAAAAAGCACCTTTTTAGGTGCTTTTTGTTGTATATAATTGGAACTTGACAAATAAGGTAAAATATTATATACTAAATTAGTAACAATTTTGTAACTTTTAGTTTGGGAGAATCTTATGAAAAGAATTATTTCAGTTGTTTTAACTGTTATTATATTATCAAGTTTGTTTTGCACTACTGATGTTTTTGCAAAAGCAAAAAAGACTACTACAACTACTACAACTACCACTACAACTCAAGCAGTAAATATAGTTAAACCAAAATATTTAACTGCTACAGAAAGTTTATCGGGCGTTACTCTTGCCTGGCAAAAATCAAAAAACGCTGATGGTTATGTAATTTCTCGTACTTTAAAGCGTGGCGCTTGGAAAAGAATAGCAAGAATTGAAGAAAATATAGAAACATATGTTGATACACAAGTTGAAAACAATACTTTATATTACTATAAGGCAAAGAGTTTTAAATATGTTAATGGAAAAAGAAAATTTAGTAATGTTTCTAAAATAGTTCCTGTATATTTTGGACCAAATTTCTATATTTCTTCTTTTAAAGATAGTATTCAATTAAATTGGCAAAAAATCGAAGAAGCAAAAGGATATCAAATTTATTCTTCTGAAGATAATGTGAATTTCTCTTTATTAAAAACAATAAAAGATAATTCAATAACTTCCTTTACACATCTTGAATTAAAACCTTATAAAAAGAATTATTACTATTATATCAAGGCATATAAAAATGTAAAAGTTAATAAAAAAACAAAGAAAGAGTATATTTACATATCAGAAACCGAATATTCTAAAGATATAAATTCAATTATAAACGGTTCAATAGATGAGCCTAAAACATTTTATAAAACTGTTAATGTTCAAGGAAACAAAAAAACATCTTATAAAACGGATATTACAAGTGCTGATAAAAAGATATTAAATACATTTAATAAAAACTATTTAACCGCAGATATGTCGCCGGCAGAGAGAATTTATTATGCATTTATGTATGTTCATAAAAATGTAAAATATGCTTCAGGTAACTTGTATTCACAAATATGGGGCTCTACATATGTTGATGCTATTTTCAACAAACAGTTAGGTCAATGCGCTCAATATAATGGCGCTATGATAGAGTATGTTAATAATATGGGTCTTAACGGAACATTGATTTTAGGCTATCGCGGAACTTCAAATTCTAACAGATGGCAACATTTTTGGGGCGAAGTTAAACTAAAAAATGGCAAGACCTATGTTTTAGAAACAGGAAATTATGGTAACGACGGAAATTGGTATTATTTCTTTGTACCATATAGTCAAACAAAAAAATATCTTAAATGCGGAGAATATGTTAGTGGAATTCGTTAAAATTAAAAGTCTCTTATGAAATTCATAAGAGACTTTTTTGTTAAATATTTAATTCGTTCCAATTAATTTTTCTGTTTTTAAAGTAGTATTCTTTGTCTTTTTCGTCAATTTTACGAAGAACTTTGCAAGGATTACCGACCGCTACAACGTTTTCAGGAATGTCTTTGGTAACTATACTTCCTGCGCCAATAACAGAATTATCTCCAATTGTAACGCCGGGTAGCACTACAACCCCTGCGCCAAGCCAACAATTTTTACCTATATGTATTGGCATATTAAACTGAAGCCCTTTTTCTCTTAAAGAAGGTAAAATAGGATGAGTTCCTGTTGCGAGAGTAACATTTGGAGCAAACATAGTATTATCGCCAACATAAATGTGAGTATCATCAACACAGGTTAGATTAAAATTTGCATATACATTATTGCCAAAGTGAATATGTTTTCCGCCAAAGTTTGCATGAAAAGGTGGCTCTATATAACAACCATCTCCGATTTCTGCAAACATTTCTTTTAATAATTCTTCGCGTTTTTCTAGTTGAGTAGGTCTAGTTGAGTTGAAGTTATATAATTTATCGAGTCTTAATATTTGTTCATTGAAAACTTCTTCATCATATGGGTTATAAATCTCGCCTGAATGCATTTTTTCAAAAGTATTCAATTTACAAACACCTCTCAACTATTTTTTTACTAACTTTTATGCCATCAACTGCTGCAGATGTAATTCCGCCTGCATATCCTGCTCCTTCGCCACAAGGGAATAACCCATCTATTTTGCTACAATAGTTTTCATCTCTCAAAATCTTAACAGGAGAAGAACTTCTAGTTTCAGGTGCTATTAACAAAGCGTCATTTGTAGCAAAGCCTTTTAACTTTTTATTAATTAACAATATACCTTCTTTTAAAGAATTGTATATAAAATCAGGAAAAACAGCCTTTAAATCACACAAAACTATATTCGGACGATAAGTTGGCTCGACCGATTTTATTGTATTTTCGCCACCATAAAGTAAATTTTCGAGCGTTTGAGCAGGTGCTTTATACGATTTTGAAATATTAAATGCTTCTTTTTCAATTTTTCTTTGAAAATCAATACCTGCAAGTGGGTGAGAAGAGCCAAAATCTTCAGGTGTTACATTAACTAATATAGCGCTATTTGCGTTTTTGCCATCACGTTTGTAATTGCTCATGCCGTTAGTAGCTATCATATTCATTTCACTAGCAGCGGCTACAACATATCCACCTGGACACATACAAAAAGAATAAACTGTTCTGCCATTAGGTAAGTGAACAAAGGTTTTATAATCTGCAACCGGGAGATTTTTATCATAATTTTCTCCGTATTGAATTTTGTTAATCAATTCCTGGCTATGTTCAATTCTAACTCCAACTGAAAATGCCTTTGATTCTAATTCAATTTTTTTATCATAAAGCATTTTAAAAGTGTCTCTGGCACTGTGCCCAATTGCTAAAACAAGACAATCGCATTCGATTTGTTTGATTTTATTATCTGATTCAACAATAGCATGAGTAACTCTATTATTTTCACTTTTGAAATCAATTAATTTAGTTGAAAACAGAAATTCTCCACCGTTATCAACAATATAATTTCTCATATTAACAATTACTTTACGTAGAATATCTGTGCCAATATGAGGTTTATTATCATATAAAATTTCCTGTGGCGCACCAAATTCAACAAAGGTTTCAAGAACAAATTTAATTCTTTTATCAGAAATGCCTGTGTTTAGTTTTCCGTCAGAAAAAGTTCCTGCTCCGCCTTCGCCAAATTGCACATTTGATTCTGCGTTCAAAATACCTTCATTAAAAAACTTTTCAACAGTACAAACTCGTTCTTCGATTTTTTCGCCACGTTCAATAATAATAGGCTTAATTCCGCTTTTAATTAGCGTATAAGCGCAGAATAGACCTGCAGGACCACTTCCAACGATTACAGTTTTTATGTCATTATTCACATTTAAAAACGAATATTTTTCATCTTTATATAAAGAAATATCATTAGATTTAGAGTTTTTAATCAATTTATTTTCATTAAGATTAGTATTAAACTTTACTGAAACGTTATAAAATATATTATCTTTCTTTCTTGCGTCTAAAGACCTTTTAATTAAAGAAAAACTAATTACATTATCAGATTTTATTCTAATCTTTTTACAAATAGCATTAATAATGTCTTTATCGCTATAATTAATTGGAAGTTTTAAGTTACTTACTTTAATCATAAAACCTCTCCTATAGCGCTCATAGCGGCAACATATCCGGAAGAAAACGCCCATTGTAAGTTAAAACCACCACAGTCGCCATCAATATCTAATACTTCACCACAGGCATACAAACCTTTTTGAAGTTTAGATTCAAGTGTTTTATCATTAAAATCATTAGTAACAATACCACCGGCAGTAACTTGCGCGTTAGAAAAACCATTAACACCTTTTACTTTAAGAATAAAAGACTTTGTTGCTTTGCTAATTTTTATTAAATCTTTTTCTGTTAATGAATAAGCGTCCGTATCAAGTTTATATCCACAGTATTTAATGATAATTTGACCTAGTCTTTTGTTTAATAACAAAGAAAGTAAATTTTCAGCAGTAAGCGGATAGGTATAAGGGTTGTTTATAACAGATTTTATTAAGTCTAAAACTTCGTTTTCACTTTTATCAGCCATAAAATCAAGTAAGATTTCGCAGTCTTTTTGGTAATTTGTTGCCGCAACTCGTGAAAGTTGAAAAATCGGCGGACCGGATAAACCATAATCAGCGAATAAAACTTGCCCAAATTCTTCTCTAATTAATTTTGAATCAACATAAATTTTACAGTTTGCATCTACTTTGATACCTTTAAGTTGTTTAACAAATTGAGTATCGGTTTTGATTTGAGTTATAGCAGGGAAGAGTTTTGTTGTTTTATGACCAAAACTTTCAAGAAGCGAATATCCGCTACCATCAGCACCTAAATGTGGACTTGATTTGCCACCGCAAGCGACAATTACTTTATCAAATGCTTCATTGTTAATGATAAATTTATTGTTTTTATAGTTAATGTTTTCAATTTTGGTATCAGTAACAATATTTACCCCAAGCATTTCACATTTTAATCTTAAAAAATCAAGAACAGTACCTGCTTGTTCAGAGACAGGAAAGTACTTATCGTTTTCTTTTCTGAAAACAAAACCATTCTTTTTAAAATAAACAATTAAATCATTAACATTAAATGAAGATAGGGCATATACAGAAAATTTATTATTTTCACCGTGAAAATGCACAGGAAGACCATCTTTTGAAAGTTCACAAGCAAATTCGTTTGTAATATTACATCTACCATTGCCGGTAGCAAGAATTTTCTTGCCAACTCTATTCATTTTTTCAAATATTGTCACCGAAACATCTTTACCATTTTCAAGCGCAGTTATTGCCGAGAAAAGTCCTGATGCACCGCCACCAATTATAGCAATTTTAGTCATTTTTTTCTTCCTTTTTTAAGTATATGTATGCTGCTAATAACGGAATTAAAGCAATTATTATAACAACTAATCCAATTAACAATAATAATAAATCAAATGCAAAAGAGATTTTTAATACCAATGAAATTAAAGAAATAAGCAAAATAACAGAAACAATTATATTAGTTGTTAAATAAATTCTCTTTGAAATCTTTTCGTTTAAATTTTCACATGTATTAACGATGAAATACTCACCAAAAATCAAGTTTATTATTGTTAAAAGCATAAAACTCAAGTCGGCATATTTCGAGAACAACATACTAATAAATAACACTATTGATATAGCAAAAAATCCAACTTCAAGTATTCTTACTAATTTAATTTTATTTTTTAAAATATAATTGAAAGTAACGATTATCGTTGATATTAAAATCAATAAAATATTTATAATTGTGTGAGTATATGTTGATGAAAAATGTATGGAAAAAGTATTTTTTAGGTAATCAAACAAACTGTAGTACAAAACTATATAAACAATAATTAATACGTGAGATAGTATAGAATTAATTTTAAATAATTTTTCACATCTTTTATGTGTTAAATTTATTACTAATGAAACAACCGATGATGTTAAAGTAATTAACAACAGAGAGTTTATTATATAATCAAAAACTACAAAAGTATTATTGTCCATTTTATTTACCCTTTCTTAAATCGATTTGTTTGTATTCGGTTTTAATTTTATTTAAGCCATTATCAAACAAACCTTTGCTTCTATTAAGCGAATTTATCATTTCTTGTGTTCTGCCAAATGATGAAAAATTAGTTTTAAAGTTTCCGTCATTATCAAGCGGCAAAATATAATAATTTGAACCAAAAAGGTTACACCAAGTTGCTGTATAAGAAACATTTGATAAAACAACAGAACCATCTTTACGTTTAGTAAATTCGATACTATAAATTACTCCGTCTTCGCAGTAAGGAGCATCATAAGAAAAGTTTGTAATAGTTTCTTTTCGCTGATTAGACAACTGATTACCTGTAGAATAAATAATAGGTGTTTGTTTACCTGAAACAGTCGAACTAATCATATCAATTGGCTCTAAACAATGAGTGTGTCCGCCAATTATAGCGTCAACACCCAAATCACAAAGTTTTTGTGCCATTTTCTTTTGATATTCATTTGCTTCAATTAAATATTCAGTACCCCAATGCATATATGTAATAATTACTTCTGCGCCATCTTTGTACATTGAATCAATTTTACTTGAAATGTCACTATAAAATGATTCTAAATTATTATAATCAAACGAATTAATAAGTGGTGAAGTTTCTGCATCCATTGGAATACCATTAATATACTTTGTATCCGTTAATTTTTGAGTTTCATAGGTATAATTAATCATACCAACTTTGATTCCGTTAATATTTTTAACAAGATATGGCTTGTCTTCTTTGTTTCTAATGCCAATAAAATCAATGTTTTTACTCTTTAAAGTTGAAATTGTTTTATAAAAACCATCTTTGCCTTGGTCATATGAATGATTACTTGCAGTAAGAAGCATATCAACACCATTGTTTTTAAGAGCATCCACAATTTCATCAGGAGCATTAAATAATGGGTATCCAGAATAGCCACGTTCTTTTCCTGCAACAGGTTGTTCTAAATTTGCAACCATATAATCAAATTCTGAATAGATATCTTTTACATATTTAAAAATATCATTAAAATCATATGTATCGGTAGCAGAATCATAAACCGATTTATAAATAGGGGAGTGAATTAAAATATCTCCTACATTACCGATTTTGATTGTAGTTTCTTTAACAGTTGTTGATTCTTGTGTTTGTTGTTGAGTGTTAACTACGTTACCACTACCAACAGGTATAACTTTATCATTATTTAAAGCAATTCCAAAAATTGCGATAGCTGCAATAAGTATAAATGACACAATTATTGTTAAATTTTTAATTCTTTTATTCATATTTATTCTCCTTTTTTATTGATTTTAACATATTTAAAATAAAACTTCAATCATATTTAAAAAATATCTAAAATTTTCTTGACAACAGTGTTTTAGAGTGCTATAATACAGTAAATTAATTGTGAAAGGGTAAGTAAAATGAAATCAACAATTGCTTACACAACTTCATACTTTTACTTTTTTAACTATTACTTTTTTAACAAAAGTAGTAGCGATTTGTGTTGCAAAGAAGTTTAATGAAGTTTTACAATTACTTAATTAAAATTTTTTAGCCTACACAGTCGCTCCTGTGTAGGCTATTTTTGTAGAGGAGATTATTTATGATTGCAGTATTAAAACATGGTACAACTGATGAACAAATGAACCATCTTATAGGTTGGTTAAAAAATCAAAATATTGACGTTCATATTTCTCGAGGCGATGAATATATAGTTTTAGGTCTCATCGGCGACACAGGTAGAGTAGATATGGATTTAGTTCAAAGCCTTGAAATAGTTGATTCAGTTAAAAGAGTTTCTGAACCTTTTAAACAATGTAATAGAAAATTTCATCCTGATAACACCGTTGTAGATGTTAAAGGTGTAAAAATAGGTGATGGAAATTTTGCGCTAATCGCTGGTCCTTGCTCTGTTGAATCAAAAGAACAAATTGTAGATATAGCAAAGCAAGTTAAGGAATCAGGCGCAGGTATTCTTCGCGGTGGCGCATTCAAACCAAGAACATCTCCTTATGATTTCCAAGGTCTTCGTGGTGAAGGCATTGAACTGTTAATTGAAGCAAGAAAAGAAACAGGTCTGCCAATAGTTACAGAAATTATGAATGTTAATCACATCGATTTATTTGAAGATGTCGATTTTATTCAAGTTGGCGCTAGAAATATGCAAAACTTTGACCTTTTAAAAGAACTTGGTAAAACTAACAAACCTATTCTTTTAAAAAGAGGTCTTGCTAATACAATTAAAGAGTTTTTAATGAGTGCTGAATATATTATGTCAGAAGGAAATGAAAACATCGTTCTTTGTGAACGTGGTATTAGAACATACGAAACTACAACAAGAAACACATTAGATTTATCTGCAGTTCCTATGTTAAAATCATTGTCACACTTGCCAGTTGTAGTTGATCCGTCTCATGCAACAGGTATTAATTGGATGGTTGAACCTATGGCTCTCGCTGCCGCTGCTTGTGGCGCTGATGGTATTATGATAGAAGTTCATAATGACCCTGTACACGCACTTTGTGATGGCGCTCAATCATTAACTCCAAAACAATTTGATAGCGTTGCTAAAAAAGTAATGAAAATCAGAGAGGCGATTAAATAATGAATGTTGGCATAGTTGGTCTTGGTCTTATTGGTGGTTCAATGGCAAAAGCATATAAAAGAGTAGGTCATACTATTTTGGCTTTTGATATTGATGAAACAATGCTCGATTTTGCTTGTTTAGAAGGAAATGTTGACAAAAAGTTAAATGACAAAACTATTAGTGAATGTGATCTAATAATCATCGCGCTTTATCCAGATGCTTGTATTGATTTTCTTAATAATAATGCTCATTTAATTAAACCTGAATCAACAGTTATAGACTGTTGTGGTACAAAACAGAAAATTTGTGAATGTGGTTTTGAACTTGCGGCTAAATATGGTTTTACATTTTTCGGCGGACATCCAATGGCAGGAACACATAATTCAGGATATAAATTTTCAAGCGCCGATTTGTTTGTTGACGCACCAATGGTTATTGTTCCTGAAAGATATGATGATATTAAGATGTTTGACAAAGCAAAACAGTTATTAAGTCCATGTAGATTTGGCTCTTTTGCTGTAACTACTGCTAAAGAGCACGACAAAACTATTGCTTTTACATCTCAAATGCCACATATTATTTCTAATGGATTTATTAAAAGTCCTAATGCAAAAGTTCACAAGGGCTTTTCTGCAGGAAGTTATAAAGATTTAACAAGAGTTGCTTGGCTTAATCCTAAAATGTGGACAGAGTTATTTTTTGAAAATAAAAACTTTGTTTTAGATGAGTTGGATATTTTAATAAATAATCTTAATGATTATAAATCTGCTCTAGAAAACAATGATAAAGATAAAATGATTAGCCTTCTTGATGAAGGAAGAAAAATCAAAGAAGAGGTTGACGGTAATGACCGAAATTAAAGTTAATGCTTCAACTAGTTATAATGTTATAATCGGTAGTGATTTATTAGGCAAAACAGGGGAGTATATCAAACAAATCGCAAACCCTAAAAAAGTTGTAATTATCACTGACGATATAGTTGATTCATATTACTCTACGACTGTTATAAATTCACTTAAAAACAGTGGTTTTGATGTTTATAAGTATGTTGTTGATAACGGAGAAAAATCTAAAAATGGCGAGAATTTTTTAAAGATTTGTTCTTATCTTGCAAATAACCATATTACAAAATCAGATTTAATCATCGCCCTTGGCGGTGGTGTGATAGGTGATTTAACCGGTTTCGTTTCTGCTTGTTTTCTTCGTGGAATAAAATTTATTCAAATTCCTACAACGCTTTTAGCAGCAGTTGACTCATCGGTTGGCGGAAAAACTGCTATTGATATAGATGCAGGCAAAAATTTAGTAGGCGCATTTTATCAACCAAGATTAGTTTTGTGTGATTATTCTACGCTTTCTACTTTAAAACCAGAAATATTTACAGATGGTTGCGCAGAAGTTATTAAATACGCTGTAATCGGCAACAAAACTTTATTTGAACATCTTTTGGACAATGGCAAAGATTTTGACCTTGAATATGTGATTTCTGAATGTGTAAGAATGAAACGCGACATTGTTGAAAACGATGAATTTGATACAGGAGAACGACAAAAATTAAATCTCGGACATACAATCGGTCATTCTGTTGAATTGTGTAGCAATTTTAAAATTTCGCATGGTAGTGCAGTTGCAATTGGTTTAAATATTGTTGCAAAAGCATCTTATAATAAAGGCATATGCGATTTAAGTTGCTATGAAAACATTACTAAAATTCTTAAAATGTTTGATTTACCGATTTCTACAGAGTTTTCTGTTGAACAATTACATAAGCCTGCTTTAACTGATAAAAAAAGAAGTGGGGATAGTTTAAATCTTGTTGTACCTTATGATATTGGAGATACAAGGCTCGAAAAGATAAGTATAAGCGAATTAAAAGAATATATTGAGGCCGGAATATGAATATAATTATTGAAAAATCAGTTCTTAATGGCAAAATTTCTGCAATATCTTCAAAATCACATGCACACAGAGCGTTAATATGCGCTTCATTATCAAACGATGGTTCTTATATTAAATGTGATAATATTTCAAAAGATATCGAAGCAACTGTAAATTGTTTAAATGGTTTAGGCGCAGAGATTACTTATAAAGACAATGTTTTTTGCGTAAAACCTATCAATATTAATAATGCAACTAAAATAATAGACTGTGGTGAAAGTGGTTCAACCTTGAGATTTTTACTTCCCATTATTGCTGCATTAGGTCTTGATGTTGATATAAAAATGCACGGCAGACTACCTGACAGGCCTTTGTTTCCACTCGATAGAGAAATGATAAAGCACGGTTGCACATTAATTCGCGAAAATGATACATTACATATTAGCGGACAATTAAAATCTGCAGATTTTGAAATAGAAGGAAATATATCTTCGCAATTTATAACCGGTCTTCTTTTTGCAATTCCAATTTTAAAAGGAAAAAGCAGAATAATTGTTAAGGGTAATCTTGAATCATATTCTTATATACTTTTAACACTTGATGTTTTAAAAGATTTTGGAATTGAATATAAATTTGAAAACAATGTTTTTGAATTGATAAAAAACAAATATAACGCTAAAAATATTGAAATAGAAGGTGACTGGTCAAACGCTGCCTTTTGGATATGCGCAGGTGCGCTTTTAGAAAAAGGCTTGACTGTTGAAAATATTAATTTTAACTCTAAACAAGGCGACAAAAAAATCATCGATATCGTTAAAGAATTCGGCGCAAATGTTGAAATTTGCGGTAGTATAGCGAATATTTCGGCTAATTCTTTAAAAGGAATTGTAGTTGATGCATCAGATATACCGGATTTAGTGCCTATAATCGCTATAACTGCTTGTAATGCAGAAGGAAAAACAATAATTAAAAATGCTGGTAGGTTAAGAATTAAAGAAAGCGATAGAATTAAAAGTGTCGTAGAAATGATTAATAATTTAGGCGGTATTGCCGAAGAAACCGATGATGGAATGATAATCACAGGTTGCAAACTTCTCGGTGGTGTTGTTAATTCTTACAATGACCACAGAATTGCAATGAGTGCTACTATTGCATCTTTAATATGCGAAAATGAAGTTAAAATAATAAACGCAGAATCGGTTGAAAAATCTTATCCAATGTTTTATAATGATTTTAAAAAACTCGGCGGAATATATAAGGAGGAAGAAAATGAGTAGTACATATGGAAATAATATTAAAGTTTCAATTTTTGGTCAGTCTCATTCAAAAGCAATAGGCGTAACTATTGATGGTTTGCCTGCAGGAATTAGAATTGATTTAGATGAGTTGCAAACTTTTTTAAACAGAAGAGCACCAGGTAACGCAAAATTTGCTACTTCCAGAAAAGAACCGGACGCACCTGAATTTTTATCAGGGTTAGTTAACAATACTACTTGTGGCGCTCCTTTAACAGCGGTTATTTATAATCAAAATGCTCATTCAAGTGATTATAATAATATTGTTGATATTCCAAGACCAGGTCATGCAGATTTTACTGCGCAGGTTAAATATAAAGGTTATCAAGACGTTTCAGGAGGCGGACATTTTTCCGGCCGTCTTACTGCGCCAATTTGCATAGCAGGTGGAATTGTAAAACAAATACTTGAAAATATGGGAATTGAAATATTTGCTCATATCAATTCAATTTTAAATGAAACAGACGATACAATTGACAAAATAAAACCTGATATAAGTTTATTAAAATCAATTTCAAGCAAAAATTTTCCTGTTATTAATGATGAAAAAGGGCAATTAATGCAAAAAATTATTGAAAAAGCAAAACAAGATGGCGATTCTGTTGGTGGTACAATTGAATGCGTTGTAACAGGCCTTAAAGCAGGTATTGGTAATCCTATGTTTGATGGCCTTGAAAATAAAATCGCATCTGCTTGTTTTGTTGTTCCTGCTATTAAAGGCATAGAATTTGGTAATGGTTTTGAGTGTTCAACTCTTTATGGTAGTCAAAACAATGATGAGTTTTATTATGAAAATGATGATATAAAAACTCGTACTAATAACCACGGTGGAATTTTAGGTGGAATTTCATCAGGTATGCCATTATATTTTAAAGTTGCAGTTAAACCAACACCATCAATTGCTAAAGCGCAAAACTCAATTAGTTTTAGCAGAAAAGAAAACACAATTTTAGAAATTAAAGGTCGCCACGACCCTTGTATTGTGCCTCGTGCAGTACCTGTAATAGAAGCAGTAACTGCTTTGGCGATTTATGACGCAATATTAGACAATTAAGGAGAAAAACAGATGAATTTAGATGAATTAAGAGTTGAAATAGATAAAATTGATGATCAATTAATTAAATTATTTCAAGAAAGAATGGATATTGCAGTTAAAATAGGTGAATACAAAAAGAATAATAATATTCCTGTTTTAAATTCGCAAAGAGAAAGAGAAAAACTCAATGATGTTGCTGATAAGGCAAATCCAGAAATGAAATCTTATTTAAGAGTTTTGTATTCACTTTTATTTGAGTTAAGCCGTTCTCATCAAGAAAAAATACTCGAGAAAAATTCTGAACTTTATAATAATATCAGTAAATCAATTAGTGAAACTAATAATCTTTTCCCAACAGAGTGTGTTGTTGCGTGTCAAGGTGTTGAAGGTTCGTATTCACAAATTGCCTGTGAAAAAATGATTAAAAACCCAAGTATTATGTACTTTGATGAATGGGATAAAGTCTTCACTGCAATTGAACAAGGTTTTTGTAAATACGGAATTTTACCTATTGAAAATAGCACTGCAGGTTCTGTAAAACAAGTTTATGATTTAATGGTTCATCATAATTTCAGTATTGTTAAAAGCGCTAGAATTCAAATTAATCATAGTTTACTTGCTAAAAAAGGCACAAAACTCGAAAACGTAAAAGAAATCATTTCTCATGAACAAGCATTAGCGCAATGTTCAGAGTTTATAAGCGGTCTTAAAGACGTTAAAATCACTACAGTAGAAAATACTGCTCTTGCTGCTAAAATGGTAGCAGAGAGCGATAGTGACGATATTGCGGCGCTTTCTTCTAATAACTGCGCAGAACTTTATAACCTTAATTGTCTTAAAACATCTGCGCAAGATAAAAACAATAATTATACAAGATTTATTTGCATTTCTAAAAACCTTGAAATCTATCCAGGCGCAGATAAAACTAGTTTAATGCTCGTCCTTCCACACAAACCTGGCGCGCTTTATAAAGTTCTTTCAAGACTTTATGCTCTTGATATTAACTTGATTAAACTTGAAAGCCGTCCACTTGCAGATAGAGACTTTGAATTTATGTTCTATTTTGATTTAGAAACTTCAATTTATTCAGAAGAATTTGTTCAACTTATCTGTGAATTAGATGGTATTTGCGATGAGTTTAAATATCTTGGAAGTTACTCCGAGGTGGTATAAATGAAGTGTGGTTTGTTAGGCAGAAAATTAGGTCATAGTTATTCACCACAAATTCATTCTTTTTTAAATGAATATGAATACAAACTTTATGAAGTCGAGCCTGAAGATTTAGACAAATTTATGAAATCGACTGAATTAGACGCATTTAATGTAACCATTCCTTATAAAAAAGATGTTATTCCTTATTGCAATAAGTTATCTGACGGCGCCAAAAAGATAGGCGCAGTTAACACAATTGTGAGAGAAAAAGATGGCACATTAACAGGTTATAATACTGATTACGATGGTTTTATTCATATGATTAAAACTGCTAATGTTGATGTAAGTGGTAAAAAAGCAATAATTCTTGGTAATGGTGGCGCTTCGCTTACTTGTCAATGCGTTTTAAAAGATTTAGGAGCAAGTGAAGTTGTTGTATTTGATAAAGAGGGCGCTACTTCTTATGATGATATTCATCTTCATTATGATGCTAAAATCATTGTAAATGCAACACCTGTTGGAATGTATCCAAATGTTGATGCTAGTCTTATTGATTTAACTAATTTCAAAGAATGTGAAGCAGTTTTAGATTTAATCTATAACCCTGAAAAGACTAAATTATTACAACAAGCACAAGAACTTGGAATGAACATTGCAAATGGCTTAATAATGCTTATTGCTCAAGCAAAAAAAGCCTGTGAATACTTCACAAGCACACAAATAGATGATTCAATTATAGAAAAAATATCAAAGGAATTGAAAATATGAAAATTCTTGTAATAAACGGACCAAATCTTAATATGTTAGGTCTTCGTGAGCCAGAAATTTATGGCGATAAAACTTATCAAGCGCTTTGCGATATGATAAATAATCATTGCGCAAAAAAGGGAATAGAGGTTGAAATTTTTCAGTCTAATCACGAGGGTGATTTAGTTGATAAAATTCAAAGCGCATATAATAATTTTGATGGTATAGTTATTAACCCTGCGGCTTATACTCATACTAGCGTTGCTATTTTAGACGCATTAAAAGCAGTAAATATTCCTGCAGTTGAAGTTCATATTTCTGATGTTGATTCTCGAGAAGATTTTCGTCAAATTTCTTATGTTAGAAACTATTGTTTTAAAACTATAAGTGGCAAAGGTTTTGATGGTTATATAGAAGCAATTGAATTATTTTAATAAAAAATCTCTTAACAAAATTGTTAAGAGATTTTTTGTTGTTTAACAAAATAAAATAGACCTTAAGGTCTTAAAATTACCAGTCCTAAAAATGGATATGATAACTCTCGCTTAAGGTCTATTATTAGTATATCTGAAATTTTAAAAAAATGTCAAGATTGACTATAGTTTACATATTTTGTTTTAAAAAGTTTTTAGGGGAGACGCCTACGAATTTTTTAAATGTTTTACTAAAATGATAAATATCAGAAAAATGAAGTTCTTGTGAGATTTCTCCAATTGTAAATGTATCAAGCAAAAGCATTTGTTTTGCTTTTTCAATTCTGTGCTTTTGTCTAAAATCAATTGGGTTATCGCCACTATACTCACGGAATAGTTTTCTAAAATAACCTTCACTAACACCGCAAATCTTTGCAATTTCATCAATAGACTTATCAGAATCACTCTCTAAAAGTTCAATTCCATCTTTAATATAAGAGAATCTATGCTTAACAGTAGATTTTCTTCGTTTCTTTGAAACTTGTGCAAATACTTTATAAATAAGTGAAGTTATTTCAGGTACACAAGTAAGACTTTTTTGAAATTCATCTGCAGCATTTTTTATATCAACAGAAGTCTGCACATCAACATTTTTTAAACAAACAACAGGTTTATCAAAAGATGCAATATCATTACCGTGTATATCTTTCATATCAAAATGCATTACAATAGTATCAGGTCTGTTAGGCGCAGTATCAAAAAATTCAACTGTATATTCAATACCTTTTGGCATATATGCAAGTTGATTCTTTTCAACCAAAATTACATTTTTATCAGAATCAGTAATTTTTGCAGAAGAATTAATAAACCACAAAAATGTATGAGATGGTTTTGGTTTGCCTATACAAGAATAAAAGTTGTTACGAGAATACCAATTTTGATATTTTACAAAAGGCTCTGTAATGTAAAAAAACGAATGATATAACTCCTCAAAACTTACTATTTTCATAGATTTTCCCCTTAAAATCAAGTTTTTTATCATTATAGCACATCTTTTCGGAAAATGAAACGTTTTTTACAAAAAAATTGTTGTTTTTAACATTTAATTTTTAAATAGTGCGTTTATAATGAAGATAGAATATATGAAAGGTGGAGTATATTTGTTTGATTACAAAGTAAAAATCGGTTTAGTTGCTATGCGTAGAAACACAACTGATAGACCTCGCGGAACTTTTTTAACTTGGTATTCAGCAGAACAAAGAGGAAAACGATTCACTGAATACATAGAAAAGAATTTCGCAAGTGAAAATGTTGAATTTGTTGATAACAAAGGCATTGGTATTGAAGATTTAGTCTTCGATGAGAAAAGCGCTAATGAAGTTATCGAGAGATTTAAAAAAGAAAAAGTTGACGCAGTATTTATCATAAATTGCAACTTCGGTAATGAAGAAGCGGCTGCAGATATTGCTTCTGCGCTTGGAAAACCCGTTCTATTATGGGCACCGCTTGATGATGAATATTATGTTGATGGTATGCGTCCAACTGATTCTCAATGCGGTCTTTTTGGTGTTTCTCGTCAAATGCAAAGATATCACATTCCTTTTTCTCATTTACCTTGTTGTAGAGTGGAAAGTGATGAATTTAAAGAAGGCTTTGATAGTTTTGTTAGAGTTGCTTGTATGGTTAAAAACTTCAAAGGTATGAGAATTGGTCAAGTTGGCGCTCGTCCTGCTCCTTTTTATTCAGTTATTTGGAATGAAGGAGAACTAATGGAAAAGTTCGGTGTTAGAATCATTCCAATTAACTTTGCAATTATCGAGCAAAGAATGAAAGAAGCACCTGAACTTTATAAAGATGAAATAGAAGAATATGAAAAATATTTCTTGACAAATTATGAACTTGATGATTTAACTCCTCAATACATAAAACCTATGGCAACAATGGTTGCAATGTATAAACATTTATTTGAAGAGTTTAATCTTGATGTTATTTCCGCAGAATGTTGGACTGCTACACCTGTTATGTTTGATGGTTTAGCACCTTGCGCTTTGTATGGATTATTAAATGAAATGGGTTATATGATAGCGTGTGAAAGTGATATGCACTGCGCTTTAACAATGGCACTTTTAAAATGTGCAACACTTGGTAAAGGCAAACCACTTTTTGGCGAGTTTACTGTAAGACACCCTGAAAATAAAAACGCCGAACTTTTATGGCACTGCGGTCCATTCCCAGTTTCAGAAAAAGCAGAAGGTACTAAAGCGCGTCTTGTTAACCAAAGAGCGTGGTTAAGAGCAAAAGACGGTACTTATACAGTTGCTCGTATCGACCAGGAAAGCGGCAATTATATGATTTTACCTTTGGTTTGTAAAACAACTGAAGGTCCGCAAACTCACGGAACATACATTTGGGGAGAATTTGAAGATTTGCAAAAAATCGAAGACAAACTCATTGATGGCCCTTATATTCATCACTTTGTTGAAATTAAAGGCGATTACACAAAAGAAATTAAAGAGTTTACAAAATACTTCCCAAATTTAAAAATAGATAAAATAGATTGATTTTAAGGAGAATTTATTATGCAATACCATATGAACAAGTTTTTGTTTTCAATGATTCTTACAGAACTTGAAGACGCAGTTGGAGTTGAAAATTGTTCAACTCGTCAAATCGACAAAGTTACACACAGTGTTGACTACTATTGGTTGTCAAGAATGTGGGCTGACAGAGGCGAGAGAATGCCAGAAGCAGACTTTGTTGTTTGCCCTAAAGATGCTAATGAAGTTTCAAAAGTAGTAAAAATCGCTAATTACTACAAAATTCCTGTAACTACTTGGGGCGCAGGTGGCGGTACACAAGGTGGCGCCATTCCTGTTTGTGGCGGTATTATTCTTGATACAAAGAGAATGAACGAAATCTATGAAGTAAACACAGAAGGTATGTACATCGAATGTGGTACCGGTGCTATTTATAAACATATTGAATGGGCAGCAAATGAAGTAGGCAAGGCTACTATGCACTATCCATCTTCACTTACTTGCTCAACAGTTGGTGGTTTCTTAGCACACAGAGGTATCGGTGTTTGCTCAACAAAATACGGTAAAATCGATGATATGGTGCTTAAAATGGAAGTTGTATTACCAAATGGTGATATTATTGAAACTTCACCTGCTCCAAAACATGCTGCAGGTCCTGACCTTAACCAAATCTTTATCGGTTCCGAAGGTACATTAGGTATTATAACAAAAGCACAAATTAGAATTTTTGACCAACCAGAAGAGCGAAGATTTAGAGGATTCTTGTTCCAAGATATGTCTGGTGCATTTAAAGCATCTCGTGAACTTTTACAAAAATTCAAACCATCAGTTATGCGTTTGTATGATGAGGCTGAAACCGCTTCTCTTATCAAAAAAATCGTTGGTGTTGAACGTAAAGGCGCATTTATGAACGTTGCAATTGAAGGTTGCAAAGAAATGGTTGAAGTTGAAGAAAAAATTCTTCTTGAAACATTCAAAAAGTATGGCGCTGAAGATTTAGGTTCTGAATACGGCGAGAAATGGTGGAAAGAAAAGATTACATTCTTCTATCCTGGTCATATGATGGATATTCCTCAAATGTTTGGTACTATGGATACTATTGCTCCATATGGCAAAATTGAAGAAATCTACTGGGCTATGAAAGAAGCAATTGAAACTAACTTCCCACAAGCAAAATTCATTGCTCACTTCTCACACTGGTATGAGTGGGGCGCAATGGTTTATGATAGATTTATCGTTGAAGGTAAAGATGTACCTCAAGACCCTGTTGAAGCACTTCGTTTACACCAAGCAATTTGGACTTGTGGTGTAAGAGCAGCTCTTAAACATGGCGGTGTTGTAAATGACCACCACGGTGTTGGTATCAAACTCGGCCGTCTTATGAAAGAACAATATGGTCCTGCAATGCAAGTATTTGAAGGACTTAAAAAACAACTTGACCCTAACGGAATTATGAATCCGTTTAAACTCGGTCTTTAATTAATAGGGAGGTATTTAGTTATGATTATGTCAGAAAAATCAAAGCAACACGTTGACTCTTGTAGATTTTGTTGGATGTGTCATCACGTTTGCCCGATTGGTAATGCAACAGGTCAAGAAAGAAACACAGCAAGAGCAAGAGCATTGGGTATTTCCCTTGTTAACAGAGAGGCTATTGACCTTTCAGAAATTATCGATAATATTTATGAATGCGCAACTTGCGGCGGTTGTATGACAGACTGTGTAACAGGTTGGGACCCAGTAATGTTTACAAAAGAAACAAGACTTCATGCAGCAATGGATGGAAAACTTCCTTCGTACATTATGACTTTAGTTGAAAATTGCATGAAAACAGGTAATGCATATGGTAAAACCACACTTTGTTCTGATTTAAGTGCTAAAATCGATGAGCATAGTGATAAAAAAGATACTTTGCTTTATTTAGGCGTTGACGCAAGATATGTTGTTTGCAAACAAGGTGTTAAAGCAATTAAAGTATTAGAAAAAGCGGGCGTTGATTTTACTGTTTTAGCAGATGAAGTTGCATCAGGCGCTCAACTTGACTTCCTTATTGGCGCTGCAAACGAAACAAAAGAACAAATCAAATCTGCAATGAAAGTTTTCGAAGATTATAAAACTGTTGTTGTTTATGACCCTCAAGATGCTAAACTTCTTAAACAAACTGCTAAAGAATATGGCGTTGATGCAACTGCCAATATCGTTACATACACTTCATTTGTTGCTAACTTAATTAAAGAAGGCGCATTGAAAGTAGAAAAAACTGATAAAGTAGTTGTTTATCACGACCCATTCCAATTATCTCGTGATTTAGAAGAAACAGAAGATGCTAGAGCAATTATTTCTGCTTGTGCAGACCTTCACGAAATGCTTTTAAACAAGGAATATACAGTATGGGCAGGTAACATCTTAATGGCTCAATATATTCCTAATGTTGTTAAATTAGTAGCAAAAAGAAGAATTTTTAATGCTACTAGCATTAATGAAAAAGTAATTGTTACTGCAAGTGTTTCTGAATATAAATCATTAAAAGATGTTGCAGAAGATGTTGAAATTCTTTCTATTGAAGATTTAATTTTAGGTGAATAATTTATGTTAGTAAATTTACAATATGTTTTAAAATTAGCAGAAAAAGGCGAGTTTTGTATTCCTGCTTTCAATGTTTATAATATGGAAACTGCAATGGGTGTTATCAAAGCGGCTGAAGAAATGAAAGCCCCAATAATTATGCAAGTTTATCCTCGTCTTATGAAAGAAGAAGCAGGTTATTATCTTTCACCAGTTATTATTGCTGCTGCAAAGAAAGCATCTGTTCCTGTATGTTTTCATCTTGACCACGGTCCATCTGAACTTGAAACAACTCGTTCACTTCGCTATGGCGCTACAGGAATTATGCTTGATGGTTCAACTTTACCTTTCGAACAAAACATTGAATTAACAAAAAGAGTGGTTGATACTTGCAAGTTTGTTGATGTTGGAGTTGAAGGCGAACTTGGACATGTAGGCACAACAAACGATGAAGATATGGACGAATTCACAACTGCTGAAGATGCTAAAAAATTTGTTGAAGAAACAGGTGTTTCTTGTCTTGCAGTTGCAGTTGGCACTGCACACGGCAAATACAAAAAACCACCAAAACTCGATATTGAAAGAATCAAAGCAATTAGAGAAGCAACAAATAATACTGCTTTGGTATTACACGGTGGTTCAGGTGTTCCTGATGAAGAAATCAAAAAAGCAGTTAAAGCAGGTATCAGAAAAATGAATTTTGCAACCGATATTTGTTATGCTTTTCTTGATTGCTGTCTTGATGAACTTCAAAAACCTGATAGAGCAATTGCTGTTGATAACTTTATGAAAAAACCAATTGATGCAGTTAAAGAATTTTGCATTTCAAGAATTAAATTAGTTGGTGCTGACGGAAAGGCGTAAAATTATGAGTAAAATCGTAGGAATTGGCGCTTGCGTTATGGATACTTTGTACGAATTATCAGAGTTTCCAAAAGAAGATACCAAATTAAGAGCAAATTCAAGTAAATTAGCAGGTGGTGGCCCAGTAGCAACTGGGCTTATTGCCGCTTCTAAACTTGGAGAAAAAACTTCATATATTGGTGTTTTGTCAGATGACAATGGCGGAGCTTTTTTAAAAAAAGACTTTGAAAAATATGATGTAAATACTAATTTAATTGAAATCAAATCAGGTTATCGTTCATTTACATCTGTTATTTGGTTAAATTCAAAAACAACTTCACGTACCTGCGTATTTGATAAAGGAAATTTACCACAATTATCATTAAACGAAGAACAAATTAATGCAATTAAAAATGCAGAGTTATTAATGGTTGATGGTAATGAAATTGAGGCGGCTATTGATGCTGCTAAAATTGCCAAAGAGAATAACACTAAAGTTTTATATGACTGTGGCGGACTTTATGATGGTGTTGAGAAATTACTTGAATTAACTGATATTATGATTCCATCTGAAGAGTTTTCACTCGGTATTACAGGTTGCAAAACCGCAGAGGAAGCCGCTAAAAAATTATATGAATTATATAAACCTGAAGTCGTTGTTATTACAAAAGGTAAAAAAGGCGGAATCATTTACGATGGCAACGATTTAGTTGATTACCCAATATATCCTGCAGATGTAGTAGATTCAAACGGCTCCGGCGATGTGTTTCACGGTGCATTTGCCGCAGGTGTTGTTAAGGGATATGATTACTTGAAATGTTGCCATTTTGCTAGTGGCGTTTCAGGTTTAAAATGTATGGGTATTGGTGCTAGAGAAAGTGCGCCTGACTTTGAAACAACAGAAAAATACTTAAAGGAGAACGGATATGAACTTTAAAAAAACTTATGTTCCTGCAAAAGGTTATACTCCTATTTGTAAAATAGGTGAGAGTTCACTTAAAAAATTAGAGTTTGGAATTATCGAACTTGATAAGAACGAAAAATTAGATTTTAATACATTTGATAAAGAAACTGCTTTTATTATGTTAGAAGGTCATTGCAATGTTTTTGTTAATGATGAAAAATGGGAAAACATCGGTAACAGAATGAATGTTTTTGAAAATAGAAAAGCAGAAAGTTTCTATATGCCAAAAGAACAAACTTTAACAATTGAAGCAATTGACCATATTAAAATTGCAGTTTGTGCTACTCCTGTTGATGAAAAAACAGAACCTCAAGTGCTTAGAGAAGACCATGTTGTTCTCAAACTTTTAGGCGAGCAACCATATCAAAGAGAAACAAGTTTTATTATTGATGGTAACTCAAACGCTAAAATTTTAACTATTGGCGAAGCATATTGCACTAAAGGTAACTGGGCAGGTTTCCCACCACATAAACACGATGAAGATAATATGCCTACAGAGTGTATTGCAGAAGAAATCTATTATTTCTTATTTGACCCAAAACAAGGCTTTGCAGTTCAATGTTTATACACTTCTGACGGAGAAATTGATGAGGCATACAGAGTTAAAAACGATGAATTGGTTGAATTTCCTTATGGTTATCATACAACAGTTTCAACTCCTGGCTATCAAACATATTTCTTATGGCTTATGGCAGGGGACTATCAAGGCTTCAACAGAAGTAATGACCCAGACCACGCTTGGATAGAACAGTAATTATAATTAGAGATACGATTAATTTCGTATCTCTAATTATGCTTGAAAGGGACTAAAAATGTTAACAATTGAAAATGAGTATATTAAAGCGAGTTTCAACAAAATCGGCGCTGAATTAAATAGTCTTATATGTGACGACAAAGAGTATATTTGGAATGAAAAGGGAAGTTTTTGGGATTATTCTGCGCCTATCGTTTTTCCAATTTGTAGTAGTTTAAAAGACGATACTTTCATATATGAAAATGAATCTTATAAATTACAAAAGCATGGCTATGCAAGATTTTGTGAATTTCAAGTAGAAAATCATACCGATGATTCTATAACTTTCTTACTCAATTCAGATGAAAATAGTAAAAAACATTTTCCGTTTGATTATCAATTAAGAATAACTTATACTGTTTTAAACAAGGAATTGGCTATTACATATAAGACTACTAATACAGGCAGCAACACAATGTATTTTTCAATTGGCGCTCACGAAGGATATTTTTGCCCAGAAGGTATTGATGAATACGAAATTCAATTTGAAAATTCACAAACGCTTTATTCTAATATTTTAGAAAACGGTCTTATCGGAGATAAAAAACAATTAATTATTGAAAATACCGATAAAATTTCTTTGAAATATGATTATTTTGAAGAAGACGCATTGATTTTTAAAGATATCAATTTTAATAGTGTGATTTTAAAAAACAAAACAGATTCTAGAAAAGTAAAAGTTACTTTTAATGATTTTAATTATCTTTTATTATGGACTATCAAAGATGCACCTTATATTTGTATCGAACCATGGTGTGGAATTTGTGATAATGTTGGCACTAATCAAAAAATTGAAGAAAAAGAGGGGATAATACCAGTTAATCCTGGTGATTCTTGCCTCAAAACTCATACTATTGAAATTTTAAATTAAGAGGGAAATATGTTAAATAAATTAAAAGAAAAGAATAACATTGAAATTTATAGTATTTTTGATGATGAATTTATGCAATTTGGAAGAATAATTTATGATTTTGATACTTCAGAAATCATAAACGTTGCTCAAACTATTGAAAACCCTGAAGTAAATTCAAAATATATTGCAAGTGAAGAAAAATTTGAAAAATTAGATATAGCCAAAAGAATTAAAGGTGAATTATTTGGTGAAATCAACACTCAAATTGGATTTTGTTGGGGTTATAACAACTTCTTAAATGCGACTGAATGGCATACATCAAGCGAAATCAACATTGCTATAACAGATTTAGTGTTGATTTTAGGTAGAAAACAAGATATTATAAATAATAGAATTAATTCGTCGAGTTTCAAAGCGTTTTTTGTACCAAAAGGCTCTATTATTGAAGTTTATGCAACTTCTTTGCATTTTTGCCCTTGCCAAACTAGTGATAATGGTTTCAAATGCATAGTTGCGCTTCCAAAAGGAACAAATACACCTTTAGAAAACAAAAATCATGATAAATTGTTATTCGCTAAAAACAAATGGTTGCTTTCGCACGTAGATAATAAAAATTTATTAAATCGTGGAGCAATTGCAGGAATTTATGGTGAAAACTTTAAAATAAATTATTAGGAGTAATTATGAAATATTTATTAGGTATAGATTTTGGTGGTGGCGCTTCAAAAGCAACATTAATTGACACCGAAGGTAATATTATCGCCGAAAACACAGTTGAATATCCTACGTATTATCCAACAGTAGGCGCCTGTGAGCAAAGCCCTGAAGACTGGATAAAAGCACTTTGTGAAAACTCTAAAAAGATTATTGAAAAAAGCAATATCAATGGTAGTGATATTTTAGCAATAGCGCTTGATTCAGCTACTCATACATATTTAGTTTGTGATGAAAATTATAAACCTTTAAGAAATGCTATTCATTGGACTGATACTCGTTCAAGAAAACAAGCAGACTATTTATTTGCAGAATACGGCGAAAAAATATTCAAAAAAACATATCACAAGCCTGATACTATTTGGACTTTACCACAAATTTTATGGTTAAAAGAAAATGAACCTGAAATTTTTAATAAAACCAAACACATTTTCTTTGAAAAAGACTATATTAGATATTGGTTAACAGATGTATTTTGTACAGATAATATTGAAGCGCAGGGAAGTATGCTATTTGACTGCGAAAAGCAACAATGGAGCAAAGATTTGTGCGATTTATGCTGTATTGATATTTCTGTATTGCCACCTATTGTAAATCCTACTGATATTATCGGAAAAGTTACTCAAAAAGCGGCTTCATTAACAGGTTTATGTGTAAATACACCCGTTATTTGCGGTACTACAGATACTGTAATGGAAGTATTTGCTTCAGGCGCAGTTAGAAAAGGAGATGTAACCGTAAAACTTGCTACCGCAGGTAGAATTTGCGTTATAACTGACAAAGCGTATCCTGATAGACATTTAGTTAATTATTCTCACGTAGCAAATGGACTTTGGTATCCTGGCACTGCAACAAAATCCTGCGCCGCTTCTTATAGATGGTACAGAGATACTTTTGATGGCGATTATAAAGAACTAGACAAACAAGCAGAAAAAATTGAAATCGGTTGTGAAGGTTTGATTTTCCACCCATATTTGAATGGAGAACTAACTCCTTACGCAGACCCTATGCTTTGTGGTAGTTTTACCGGTGTTCGTTCTACTCATACTAAAGCGCATTTTACTCGCGCAGTTTTAGAAGGCGTTGCTTATTCTTTATTAGATAGCAAAACTTATCTTGATTCACTTAATATTCCATACAATAGCGTTGCTACCGCAATTGGTGGGGGAACAAAGGGCAAACTTTGGCGTCAAATGATTTCCGATGCATTAGGAATATCTTTAAAAACTACTAAAACAAGCGATTCTTCTTTTGGCTCTGCAATGCTTGCAGGAATCGCAGTTGGTGTTTTTGATTCACCCGAAGACGCCGTCAAGAAATGTGTTGTTGAAACAGATATTACAACCCCAAATCTTGAAAATACTAAAAAGTACAACGAAGTATTTAAAACTTATAAAAAAATACATGATGCATTAGCTCCTATTTATCAAGAAAGGTAAATTAATGAGAATTTTAGTTTGTATAAGGCAAGGGTTAGATGGGGAGATTAACCCATTTGACGCTTGCGCTTATGAAGAAGCATTAAAAATTAAAAATGCGGAAGTAATTTTAATTAGCATGGGACCTGAAAAAACTAAAGATTTTTTGCTAAATTTAACAAGGCTCGGCGCTAAAAAAGCGATTTTGCTTTCAGATAAAGTTTTTGCAGGAGCAGATACAATTGCAACTGCATATACACTTTCTTTGGCAGTTAAATTAATCAAACCTGATTTAATTTTCTGTGGAAGACAAACACTTGTTGGTGATACTGCTCAAACAGGACCAATGTTATCTGTTTATTCTAATTATTCGCTGATAAGTAATGTTATGAACATAGAACAAGTAACAAATGGCAGTATTACTTGCACAACAAGAAATTTCGGTGAAAAAACAGTAAATTTTCCTACATTATTGACTATTGAGAGAATAAATAACTTAAGATTACCTAGTATTTTTTCTAAAATTAGCGAAGTAGAAGTGTGGGATAGCAATAAAATCAACGCAGATGCTTCAAAATGCGGCCTAGAAGGCTCTCCAACAAGAGTTTTAAAAACATTCGAGAACAATTCAGGCAAAAGAAAATGTACGTTTATAAGCCTTTTAGAGCTTAATAATATCATCGAAAATAATATTGATAATAAAATAAATATTGTTGATGATAATGAAAACGCAAGTGTAAAATTATCTAAAGTTTGTATAATTGGCAGTGAACCTTCTGATTTTGCTAAATCTATTAGTGATGATTATATTACTTTTCAAAATAATGATGTCGATAAAGTTGTTGATTTTATTACTAAAAATGAACTTAATGCCGTTCTTTTTGCGAGTGACGATGAATCTAAAGAACTTGCGGCAAAGGTTGCTGCTAAATTAGACCTCGGTTTATGTGCCGATTGCACAAAACTTGAAACCGATGGCGAACAATTAATTATGTATCGACCTGCATTATCAGGCAGTATTGTTGCAAAAATTATTAGCAAAACAAAGCCTGCTTTGGCAACTGTTAGAACTAAAACCGATTCAAGTAATATTGTTGTTGCGGCCGGTTGGGGAAGCAAAGATAATTTAGAAAAAATCAAAGAATTTGCAAATAGCATAAATGCTTCTTTGGTTGCTACTAGAAAAATGGTTGATAATGATTATTTGCCTTATAGTATGCAAGTTGGACTTACAGGAAAAACAATTGCACCAAAAATTTATATTGCTATTGGTGTTTCAGGTGCTATTCACCACATAGTTGGAATGCAACGTTCGGATATAATCATTGCAATTAATAGTGATAAAGATGCACCTATTTTCGATTATGCTGATTACGGTATAATCGCAGATATTAATGAAATTAATTTATAACATAAATAACTCCTTGACAGCATATCATTTATTGATAAAGCAATCAGGGAGTTGATTTTTTGAAAATTGGCGTTGAGGAAAGAGCAGTAAGACTTGGTAAATACATAGTAGATACCGGTTCAACAGTCAGAGTATGTGCACAAAAATATGGTGTTAGCAAATCTACAGTACATAAAGATGTTAGTGATAGATTAAGATTTTTAGATGAAGATTTATACTTGAAAGTTAAAAAAGTTCTTGAATTCAACAAATCAGAAAGACATATTAGAGGCGGAATTGCAACTAAAAACAAATATAAAAACATAAAAAAATAAACTGTATCTATTTGATACAGTTTATTTTTTTACTATATTTTCTTTGCCTAATAAGTCAGTTAATTTTTTTATTAATTCATCTGATAAATCACAATTGTATTTATCTGCTTTTAACATTTTCTTTGTATCTTCACAGTAAACAAAAACTGGGGAAGACCCCTTATGAACCTTTAGCAAATCAAATGCTTTATTTGTTAAGGTATTATTTAATGATTTTACTTTAATATAAAGAGAATAATTATTAAAATAATCATCAATAAACTCAATTTTTTCACAAATAATTTGTTTTGTTTCATCTTTTACAGAAACTTTGCCTGAAACAACAAGTGGTTTATCAGGTGAAATATAAGTTGAATAAATCGAAAATATTTTAGGAAAGATAATAGTTTCGCAAGTAGAAGAAACATCAGAAATCTCACAAAAAGCCATTACTTCACCATTTTTTGTGGTTTTTTTCTTAATATTTTCAAAATTAATCAATACTTTAACTTTAACACCGTCATTGTATTTATCATCATTTAAAACATTATATATTTTATCAAATTTATGCCTTATAAAAATATCATTATATTCATTCAAAGGATGTCCTGAAAGATAAAATCCGATTACTTCTTTTTCTTGTTTTTGAAGTATTTTTTTATCATACTCATCATATCTGTTTATCGTAACTTCAACCTTGTTAATTGATGAATCAAAAAAGTCAATTTGTCCATCAACGTTACTTGAACGTTTTCTTTGAATATTCGATAAAATATTATCTAGATTTTCAAGCATTTCTCTTCGATTATATTTCAAATCATCAAAAGCACCCGCTTTAATTAACGCTTCAACAGACCTTCTGTTAAGTTCTCTAGAAGAACATCTTTTGCAAAAATCATAAATATCTTTGAAATCGCCATTTTCTTCTCGTTCTGAAATAAGATTATTAACAAGCGCTCTGCCAACACCTTTAATTGCTAAAAGTCCATAACGAATATCACCATTATCTTCTGCAAAGTCATAACTACTTTTATTTATATCAGGTGGAAGAATTTTAATATTAAGCCTTTTACATTCTTCAAAGTATTCTTGAACTTTATCAACTCTGTCAAGAACACTTGTAATAAGCGCCGCCATATATTGTGATGGATAATAACATTTTAGATATGCAGTTCTATAAGATACTAATGAATAAGCCGCTGCATGAGCCTTGTTAAAAGCATATGATGAAAACGATGAAATTTCTTCGAATAAATCATTAGCAATATTTTCATTAATTCCGTTTTTCACACAACCGTTAATAAAATTAACGCGTTCTTTTTCAAGAACATCATGCTTTTTCTTTGCCATTGCTCTGCGAATAATATCTGCTTTTCCAAGAGTGTAATTAGCCAACGTTCTAAAAATCTGCATAACTTGTTCTTGGTAAACAATACATCCATAAGTAACATTTAAAATCGGTTCCAAAAGGGGAGAAGCATATTTAATTTTATTTGGATTATGTTTATTTTCAATATATTTTGGAATAGATTTAACAGGACCCGGTCGATAGAGTGATAAAAGCGCAATCAAATCCTCTAAATTAGAAGGTTTTAATTGAGTCATAGTTTTTCTCATACCTGCAGATTCGAACTGAAATACGCCCAAAGAAAGCCCTTTTGAAAGCATTTTATAGACCTTTTCGTCTGATATATCAATTTTATCAATATCAAATTCAGGTTTAATTCTTTTAATCATCTTAACGGTGTCGTCAATTACAGTAAGATTTCGAAGACCCAAAAAGTCCATTTTTAAAAGTCCAATTTGCTCAAGTTCAGTCATTGTAAATTGAGTAACTGCTGAATCATCATTCAAAGCAAGGGGAACATATTCATCTACAGGTCTATCTGTAATAACAACACCTGCCGCGTGAGTCGAGGCATGTCTTGGCATACCTTCAACTTCTTTTGCTAAATCTAACAACTCTTTTATTTTAGAATCACTATTATATAATTCGTTAAGTTGAGCAGATTGGGCCAAAGCATTATCTATAGTCTGATGAAAATCATTAGGAATTAATTTTGAAACAGAATCAACAACAGAGTAGGGAATAGCCATAGCGCGACCAATATCTTTTACAGCCGCTTTTGCTGCAAGAGTGCCGAAAGTAATGATTTGCGCCACGTGGTCCGAACCATATTTTTCGATAACGTATTTAATTACTTCAGGACGTCTAATATAGCAAAAATCTATATCAAAGTCAGGCATTGAAACTCTTTCAGGGTTTAAGAAACGTTCAAATAGTAGATTATATCTAATAGGGTCAATGTCGGTTATATCTATACAATAAGCGCAAAGTGAAGCAGCGCCGGAGCCTCTGCCAGGTCCTACCGGTATATCATTATTTTTAGCATAATTAACAAAATCTGCAACTATTAAAAAATAGTCAACAAATCCCATTTCGTTTATTATTTTTAATTCATAATTTAATCTTGAAATATATTCATCGGTTACATTATTTATCTTTTTGTTTAGTCCTTCAAAACATTTTTCTTTTAAATACTCAAAATGATTATTAACACCATCTATTTTAAAAGCAGGAAGTTTTAAGTTGTTATAATCAAATTCAAAATTGCATTTATTTGCAACTTCAATTGTGTTCTCAATATACTCTTTTTCAAACAAAGATAACATTTCATTTTCATCTTTAACATAAAACTCTTCTGTTTCAAAAAGCAACGCATCATCGCTATCAACGTTTTTATTTTGACCAACTAAAAGCAGATACTTTTGCATATTAGCATCACTTTTTTCAACATAGTGAGCATCGTTAGTTGCAACAACTTTTATATTAAGTTCATTCGCTATTTTTATAAGTTCAATATTAACTCGTTTTTGTTCAGGTAAATTATGATCTTGAATTTCAATATAATAATCTTCATTGAATACAGATTTATACCATTTAGCAGTTTCAAGAGCCTTTTCATACATTTCATTTGAAATATATCTACACAATTCACCTTGAAGACACGCAGAAAGCGCTATAAGTCCATCAGAGTGACTTTTTAATAAATCGTGGTCAATTCTAGGTCTATAATAAAAACCTTCTGTAAAGCTTTTAGAAACAATTTTACAAAGGTTTTTATAACCCGTTTCATTCTTACAAAGCAACACCAAATGACTGCTAGTTGCATCAAATTCGTGAATTTTATCAAATCTAGTTCTAGCAGAAACATAAACTTCGCAACCAATAATAGGTTTTATTCCATTTTGTTTTGCTGCATTATAAAAATTGACCACGCCATACATTACACCGTGGTCAGTTATAGCAACAGCATTCATTCCTTTAGATTTAACTGCTTTCATTAATTTTTCAATTCTACAAGCACCATCTAAAAGGGAATACTCGGTATGAAGATGTAAATGCGCGAATGACATTTCGCCACCTCCAAAAACTATAATTTATCAGCAATATCACAAATTTTCTTTAGTTTATGATAAACACCTGATCTGCTTAAACCAAACATTTCGCCAAGTTCAGTTAATGAAATTCCCATATTTTCTTTTCGTGCTATTGAAATTTTTTGCAAATCATCAGATAGGGAATAGAATTTACCCGAGTTTTCAATTTTTTCAATAGCAGCAATATGTTTCGCAGAAGAATCTGCAGACTTTTTTAGATTTGCGGTTTCAAAGTTAGTTTTTCTATTAGTATTATTCTTCACATCTTTAATAATTTTCATATTCATAAGTTTTAGTGAAGATTTTACAGCACCCATTAAAGTAAGTAAGTCTTCAATGCTCTCACTTGTCTTTAAATAAACAGAAACTTTTTTGTTTTTAATAGTCATTTTTGGATTTAATGAGTATTCAAACAAAACTCTATAAATTAAACAAGCAATATCTTCATCTTTTGATATAAATTCAACTCTATATTCTTTATCAGGACTACTAATAACACCACTAGCAATAAAAGCGCCTATTAAAAATGCTTTTTTGCAGTTGTCACATTTAAATAATTTATAAGCATTTTCAATATTAAAGTTATTAATTATAGTTTCAATATCTTTATCTTCAAAATAAACAGAAAAGTGTTTTGAAATTTTATTTTTTTCAGGCTTAATATTCATGCATTTTGCAGATAATTTAACATACAAATCAGCCTGCTTTTCAAAATCAGTTTTAAGACCTATTGCTTTATCAGAATAGTCTGTTGAATAAAGCAATAAGCCTAAAAGTTGACATATCTTACAACAATCTTTTCGTTGCCAAATTTCTAAAAGTTCATCTTTAACTTCTCTGTTAAAAGTCATTATAACTCCTAAAATCTTTTAATATCTCTATGATTAATTGATGAAATATAGCCTTTTTCAATTAAATGTTGATGAATTTTTTCTGCAAAAGTTACACTTCTGTGTTTACCACCAGTGCAACCAATTGCAATAACAATAGAACTTTTACCTTCTTTTAAATATAAAGGCACTAAAAAGTCAATTAAATCAATGATTTTATTAAGCAATTCTTTAGCAGTATCTTTTTGCAAAACAAATTCCTTGATTTCATCATCAAGACCCGTTTTATATCTTAATTCTTCAATATAATATGGGTTAGGCAAACATCTGACATCAAACATTAAATCTGCCTCGGTTGCAGGGCCATATTTAAAACCAAATGACATACAAATAGCGTTAATAGTATCTGTTGGGTTATCAGAAAAAATCGAAACAAGATGTTCTTTTAATTGAGAATTAGAAAGTAGGGAAGTATCAATCAGATAATCTGCTCTAGCCCTAATATCTGTTAACAATTCTTTCTCTGCTAAAATAGCATTTTCTAATGAGCCCTCGTGTTTATCAATAAGCGGATGCTTTCTTCTGGTTTCTTTAAATCTGTTTACAAGTACCTCAACAGAGGCGTCTAAAAACAAGATTTTATAAGATTTGTTCAAAGTATCTAACTCATTCAAAACATTAATTAAATCTTCAAAAAACTTACCACCACGAGAATCAGATACAACGGCAACTTTTTGCAAATGAGGGTTGCTTTCACATAATTCTGCAAAGTTTTTAATCAGAGCAGGGGGAATGTTATCAACACAATAAAACCCAATATCTTCAAGCGAAGAAATAGCGCGAGATTTACCTGCACCTGAAATACCTGTAACAATAATAAATTCCATAAACTACTCCACAATTCTAACTTCGCATTCCAATTCTATGCCTGAGTTTTCATAAACCTTTTGTTTGATTTGTTTAATAAGTTCTAAAGTATCTTTACAAGTAGCGTTTCCTTTATTTATAACAAAGCCTGAGTGTTTTGTACTAACTTCAGCATCGCCAACACAAAGCCCTTTAAGTCCCGCTTCTTCAATTAAAGCAGCAGCGTATCCACCTTCCGGTCTTTTAAATGTACTACCGGCACTAGGAAACTCTAATGGTTGCTTTTCTTTTCTTCTAGAAATCAAATCATCCATTTTTGCTCTAATCTCTATTTTTTCGCCTTTTTCACAAACAAAAACAACAGAACAAATCAAATAACCATTTGTCTCATAAGCGCTATGTCTATACGAAAAGTCAATTTCATCGCCAATAAATGAGCCGAAATTGCCTTCATTATCAATATGCTTTACTTCTATAGCAACATCAGAAATTTCTCCGCCATATGCACCTGCATTAGTGATAATTGCACCACCAACAGTGCCTGGTATTCCGTATAAACACTCAAAACCTGTGAAAGAATTCTCAAGAGCATAATTACAAAGTGAAGATAATTTAACACCTGCATCGCACTCAAATGTATTTTCGCTCAATTGTCTAATGCCATTGAAATTTTCACAAGTTGATATAACAACACCATCAAAACCATCATCAGAAAACAAAACATTCGAGCCATTGCCGAGAATGTAATATTTTATATCTAATTCATTACACTTTAAAACAATTTCTTTTAACTGTTCTTCGCTATCAACACAAAGATAAATAGAAGCGTTGCCACCAATTTTAAAACTTGTATGCTTTGAAAGTGGCTCACTAATTTTATATTCGTATTTAAAATTATCAAGAAATTCAATTAAATTTTTAATATTATTAACCAAAATAATACCTCTTAAAATTATTTATTTAAGCCTAAAAATGCAGCGCCAATAATACCGGCATCATTACCGAGTTGCGCTATTTTAATTTGAGTTTGTTTTTTTGCATTTCTACCATAACGATTTATATTTGCATACTCTTCGATAGGTTTTCTTAAGTTTTCGCCTTCTTTAGAAATACCGCCACCGATACAAATAAATTCAGGTTGGAAAATATTTATAACATCAACAATACCACAAGCAACATACTCAATATAGTTTTTGCAAACTTTAGTTGCAGTTTCGTCACCTGCACGCATACCATCAAAAGCAGTTTTACCGTTTACATTGTCAAGACTGCCTGCGATTTCCCACATTTTTGATGATTTGTCATTCTCCATAGCGCGTTTTGTCTGACGAATAAGCGCAGTAGCAGAAGCATATGCTTCCCAACAACCATTTCTTCCGCAAGTACAAGGCTCACCGTCTTTTATTAAAATGTTATGACCAAGTTCTGCACCGAAAGAATTCCAACCAGAAAAAATCTTGCCATCAATAATTACGCCGCCACCAACACCTGTGCCAAGTGTTATAGCAACAAAATCAGTAGCACCTTTGCCTGAACCTGCAACAAATTCGCCATATGCTGCAGCATTTGCATCGTTTTCTACGAAGCATTTTTTACCTGTATATTTTTCAACCATAGCAACAAGTGGAGTGTTTTCAAAACCTAAATTATTTGAATATACAATAACGCCATCCTTTGCATTAACAGCACCAGGAGAACCGATACCAATAGAATTTACTTCATCGAGAGAAACATTTGCATTTTCTACTGCTAATTCAACTGATTTTGCAATATCTTTAGCAATTTCTTCAGCAGGGCGAGGGGAATTGGTAGGCACAGAAGCACGACCAATAATCTCAAATTTTTCATTAACAACTGCAGTAGCAATATTTGTACCGCCTAAATCAACACCAATATAATACATTTTTATTTACCTCACTAATTTTTATTTAAAAGCGTCCCACTCTTTTTGAACAGTAGGATCAACTTCAGTTTCGTTTGACATACCTAATTTGTGCAATAATTCTTCAGCAGCGTTATAACCCATTTTCTTTTGACGATTATTCATAGCCGCAACCTCAATAATAATTGCTAAATTTCTACCTGGTTTGATAGGAATAGTAGTAGATGTAATCTCAAGACCTAAAATTTCAGTAGTTTCTTTCTCAAGACCCATTCTATCATACATCTTATCAGGGTTCCATTGTTCAAGATTAATAATCATATCAATCTTTTCAGTTAGTTTAACTGCACCCATACCAAATATTCTTCTAACATTGATAATTCCAACACCACGAAGTTCAACAAAGTGTCTAATATTCTCCGGCGCTGTACCTACTAATGTTTTAGAAGACACTCTTCTTATCTCAACTGCATCATCTGCAATTAATCGGTGACCTCTTTTTACAAGTTCAATAGCGGCCTCGCTCTTACCAACGCCACTTTCGCCAAGTAACAAAATACCTTCACCATAAACTTCAACTAAAACACCGTGTCTAGTAATTCTTGGCGCTAATTGAAGATTCAGAAAAGCATTTAAGTCAGTATTAAAAGCAGATGTCATATGAGGAGTTCTAAGAAGCGGAATATTATAATACTTTGCAAGTTGAATAAAATCATCACCAACTTCAAGTCCTCTTGTAATAATAACTGCAACAGGGGAGAGACCAAAAAATTTAGACATTCTCTCGTGACAAACATCTTTTGATAAAGTTTTTAAATAACTTATTTCGGAAAGACCGAAAATTTGAATTCTATGAGAATCATAAAATTCAAAATAATCTGCCAACTGAAGACCAGGTCGATTTAATTCTGAATCATAAATTAAAATCTTTTCAGGGTCAGAAGGCATATTAATGATTTCAAGATTAAGTTCATTAATTATACTCTTTAAAGATACACTAAAATCTGTAGCCATAATTACTCCTTAATATTATATTTTCTTATATTATACATTATAATTTAAAAATAATAAAGCATTATTTTTAAAAAAACATTGAATTTTTTAACTTTTTTCAATATAATTATATCAAGGAGTTGATAAGTATGGCTTTTAAAGAAGTAAATATCAAAGATTTAGACGAAAATTTTATTAAAATTGTATCTGATGAATGGATGCTAATATCCGCAGGAAATAAAGAAAAATTTAATATGATGACTGCTAGTTGGGGATTTTTTGGAGAGATGTGGAGCAAAGATGTAGCAGTTGCAGTAATCAGACCACAAAGATATACAAATGAATTTATTGATAAAGAAGATTATTTTTCTCTTTCATTTTATGGAGATAATAAAGAAATTCATAAAGTTTGTGGCAGCAAGTCAGGCAGAGATGTTAACAAAGCGGAAGAAACAGGTTTAACACCTGTTTTCGATAATAATACTGTTTATTTTGAAGAAGCAAGACTTGTTGTAATATGCAAGAAGATTTATTGTCAAAAAATTGACCCTGAATGTATGATAGATAAATCAAATGATGAGTGGTATGATAACGACTATCATTACAGTTATTTTGGCGAAATCGTAAAAGTATTAATAAAAGAATAATTTAAACAAACTCTGCATACCTTTTTATTGACAGAAAAGGAGCAGAGTTTTATGTTTTTTAAGAGAGTTTTTTCAATATTAATTGTACTATTGTTATCTTTAAATTTCACAGTTAATGCAGATGTTTTTGACAAAAATATAAACTATAAAAATATAGTAACAGAGTATTATTCAGACGATATCTATGATGATGTAATTGAAACTTCAACAACGCCATTAGCAGACGCGCCAGAAATCAAGGCAAAATCTGCAGTTTTAATGGAAGTATCTACTGGAAAAATAATATTTAAGAGCAATGAAAACGAAAAAGTTTCACCCGCTTCTATAACCAAAATTATGACTATGTTACTTATAATCGAAGCAATTGAAAGCAAGAAAATTTCTTTTTATGATAAGGTTACAACTTCTGACCATGCCGCAAGTATGGGCGGTTCACAAATATGGCTTGAAACAGGGGAGAAAATGACTGTTCACGACCTACTCAAAGCAGTAGCAGTAGGTTCAGCAAATGACGCATCAGTCGCACTTGCAGAGCACATAGCGTCAAGCGAAGAAAGTTTTGTTTCTTTAATGAATAAACGAGCAAAAGAACTTGGAATGAATAACACAAATTTTTCGAATGCTTGTGGGTTAGATGATGAAAACCTATATACAACTGCAGAAGACGTTGCCTTAATGTCAAGAGAATTAATAAAACACGATATTATCAAGCAATATTCTACAATTTGGATGGATACTGTTAGAAACGAAACAGTGCAGTTAGTAAACACGAATAAATTGGTAAGATTTTACAAAGGCTGCACAGGTTTAAAAACAGGAACAACTAGTGGGGCAGGGTGTTGTGTTAGCGCAACTGCTAAAAGAGATAATATGGAACTAATAGCGGTAATTATGGGATCTGATACATCAAATGATCGGTTTTTATCTGCTAAAAAGTTACTTGATTATGGATTTGCAAACTTAAAAATTTTTAATACCAATAATCACTTTAAAAAAATTGAAGAAATCAACGTAAAAAAAGGGCAGTTAAATAAATTAACTCTAAACTATAACGAAATTACAAATGAACTAATCAATGCTGAAAATTTGCAAAATATAAAAGTTATTAGTGAAATTCCTAAATTTATCGAAGCGCCAATTAAAAAAGGCGATAAGATAGGTATTGTAAAAATGTTAATTGATGATAAAGTTTATAAAACTTATAATGTATTAGCAGAAAATGAAATTAAAAAAACTAATTTTAGTTTTTGTTTATTTAAATTAATAGGTAAGTTAACAACTATTTAAGAGCACAAAAGTGCTCTTTTTTTATTTTTATTGAAATAGGGGCTTGACAAACACACCATAATAAATTATAATATAACTGCGTATAATCAATATTATACGCAGTTAAGGGAACTAAAAATATTAAATATAGTAAAATAACGCTATTTTGGAGGTTTTTATGACTTTTAGAGACTCACCACCATTAATTAAAGATTACATCAATTATATAAGAACTGTTAAAGGCAAATCTGATAAAACTGCTGATAATTATTTTAGAGATTTACATTTGTTCTTTCGTTTTATAAAATTTCATAAAGGTTTAGTTAATAATGTTGAACGCATTGAAGATATTGAAATTAATGATATAGACTATTCTCTTTTAAAATCAATTTCTTTTGATGACGTTAATGAATTTATTTATTATTTACACTCTGAACGCAATAATAATGAGAAATCTCGTGCAAGGCGTATTTCTACCTTAAAATCTTTCTTTAGATTTTATACAAATAATAAAGCAATTATTTCAATAAATCCTGTTGAAGAGTTAGAATCACCAAAAATAAGAAAATCTTTGCCAAAGTATTTAACACTTGAAGAAAGTTTAAAATTATTAAACGCAGTTGACGGTCAGTATAAAGAAAGAAATTATTGTATCATTACCCTATTTTTAAATTGTGGTTTACGATTATCTGAATTATGCGCTATTAATATCAATGATTTAAATTTTGACGAACATTTGTTCAAAGTTAGAGGCAAAGGCAATAAAGAACGCATAGTTTACTTAAATGACGCTTGTATAAACGCTTTAAAAGATTATTTGGTTATCAGACAAAATGGTACATCACAAGAAAAAAACGCATTATTTATAAGCAGAAATGATAAAAGAATTAGTCCTCGTTCAGTTGAGTTAATGGTTGAAAATATGCTTAAAAAAGCAGGTTTATATGGTCAAGGTTATACTGTTCATAAACTTCGTCACACAGCAGCAACACTAATGTACCAACACGGTAATGTTGATATAAGAGTTTTACAACAGGTTTTAGGTCATGAAAACCTTGGTACAACTGAAATTTACACACATTTATCAAACGCACAAATTAAAAAAGCAAGTGAATCAAATCCACTTGCAAATCTTAAAAACAAGTCTTATCAAGATTAATTGATAAGACTTGTTTTTTGCTATTCTTCAGTTTGTTTTGATAAAAAGTTAGCTGCGACAGTGCAGATTTTTTCATCTGTTTCACTGCATTTATCATTTGCATTATCTTTTAATAGAACTACTGCGCCGGTAATATCACCATTAGAAATTATAGGAACAAATACCGAGGTTAATTTGTCAACTCCTTCTAAAGCCTGCACTTGTTCAGATGAATCATTGCAAACAAATTTCACCCTTTTTTCTAATAACTCTTCCGTCTGTGAAGTAATTCTTCTTTCAAGCACTTCTTTTTTAGAAATACCTGCCGCTGCAATGCAATGGTCTCTATCTAAAACAACAATCGGTGATGATGTTGCACCACAAACACTTTCTGCAATTTGAGAAGCAAACTCATTTAACTCACCAATTGGAGAATATTTTTTAAAAATTACTTCTCCATCGTTGTCTGTGTAAATTTCAAGTGGGTCCCCTTCCCTAATTCTCATTGTTCTACGAATTTCTTTTGGAATTACTACCCTGCCTAAATCGTCAATTCTTCTAACAATTCCTGTTGCTTTCATATAAAAATCTCCTTAATTTACAAATTGTACTCTTAGTATCTGTAAATTGTGGAGATTTATACTTTTATCTGCAAAAGAAACGCATTTTTAATAATTATCTCTCTTATATCTTTTGGAATTTCTATTTAATAATTTATACCAAACGCTTTGCCTATAGTGCCAAGAAACTTTATACGATTAGCCAGTTTCTTGAAAATAGCAACAAATAACGTTATTACAATTATTGTAAAAAGCGATAATACCAAAGAAAAAACAGAGTTTTGCCACTTCATCAAATCTGAATTTAAAAAATTTAATGAAACAATGCTCACACAACGAAACACGATATATTGCATCGCCATAATTATTAAAGAATTTTTACCCCAATTTTTAAGAAAAGAAAGGCGACTAATAAGTTCAACTCTAGAAAACAAGCCAACGAAGAATAATACACCACAGAAAGCAGCAAGTATGCAGTAAATATAATTTCCAAAATGACCGTATGTATAAATAATGCGAATGTTCAACATAGAAAAAACAACGCTGCCAAAACCCAACGGGATTATTGTATACCATCTTTTAAAAATCGAAACTGCGTTCTTAAATAAATATCCAAACAAAAAGAATGCCATTGCCATTGGCACTAAATTCAATTTCCACAAAAGCCATTTGCTTCCGACCAAGACCCATAGAACAAGACATATTATGATGGTCGCTATTGAAATCCAAGTTCGTTTATACAATTTTAATAAAACGAACAATACTTCTGTTATAAACAAAACCAACAGAAACCATATTGGCGGATTCCATGTTAAGTTGCCTTTTATGACAAATAGTTCTTCAATTAGATTCATTAAATCTTTGCTTTGCAAAAAACCAATCATAGCACAAAGAACATTCCAAGCAACGAAAGGCAGTAATAATCTCAGACAGCACTTTGCTAGCATCTTTTTGGTGCTTTGTTTTACGAAAAAAAGAAAACCCGAAATAAAGAAGAAAAGGAACATATGAAAGGAATATATGTATTGCTCAATGGGCCCCCAAATATTACAATGTCCCAATGTTACGCAAAATATCAAAAATCCTTTTAATGCATCTATCCATTCTATTCTTTTTTGATTTTCATTTATCGAATCCATTTCTTCATCTCCCACCTAAAATATGTGATGTTTTGAACGTTTTTATTAATGAGATTTTAACACATGCCCAGCTATAATTCAACCTTTTTCAAAAGAATATTTTATCAAACATTCTGTTCGTTATACCTATTCACCACACTATGTATAGCAAGGTAAAACTTCTCGATTGGTGTCAATGTTGTATGAGAGGGGTCCCCTTCCCTAATTCTCATTGTTCTACGAATTTCTTTTGGAATTACTACCCTGCCTAAATCGTCAATTCTTCTAACAATTCCTGTTGCTTTCATATAAAAATCTCCTTAATTTACAAATTGTATTTTTATTATCTGTAAATACGTGATATTTATACTTGAAATTTACATAATTAAATGAAATTTTCAATTATAAATACAACCATTATTAACATAAATTTTTATAGGTGATTAAAATATGATTTTTGATTTAATTAGAATGGCGTTTAATACATTATTTATGATTTTGCACATAAATCAAAATAATGAATTTCCAAAAGCATTATCTAAACGTGAAGAAGAAAAATACATAGAATTATACGAAAAAAACGGAGATATTAATGCTAAAAACAAACTAATTGAACATAATTTAAGATTAGTTGCTCACATTATTAAAAAATACTATTCTGTAGGATATGACCAGGATGATTTAATCTCTATTGGAACAATAGGTTTAATTAAAGGAGTTAACTCTTTTTCATCAAATAAAGGAACAAAACTTGCAACATACTGTTCTAGATGTATCGAAAATGAAATACTTATGCATTTTCGTTCTAAAAAGAAAAGCAATAACGATGTGTATATGTCTGACCCTGTTGATGTTGATAAAGACGGAAATACATTGTCATTAATAGACATAATTTCTGACGATATAAATATTGAAGATAAAATCGAATTGAAACTTAAATGCGAAAAACTTTATAAAGTAATTGAATCACAACTTGATGAACGCGAAAAACAAATTATTATATATAGGTATGGACTTTTTAATACTCCTGAATTAACGCAACGAGAAATCGCTAAAAAAATGAAAATTTCACGTTCTTACGTTTCAAGAATTGAGAAAAAAGCGCTTGAAAAATTATATAATTCATTCAAATAAAAAGCATTGTAAATTCTCGTAATACTTCCCTATTAATTTAAAAATAAAAATAACGCTACAAGATGTAGCGTTATTTTTATGGCGCCCCCAATAGGAATCGAACCTATAACTAAATCTTAGGAGGATCTTATTATATCCATTTAACTATAGAGGCATTTTAATGTATTATAATACTTTTGAATAATTTAGTCAAGCAAAATTAATTCATACAAAATACACAAAATAGTGCGTTATATTTTATTATATTATACAAAATATTGATAATGCTATTGACATACAAATATTTTTTTGATATATTGTTAAATGGTAAATTTCATTGGGGATATAAAGCATATTGCTTTAATCATAAATATTATTTTAAAAAAGAGGTTGTTTAAAATGAAACTAGTCTATGATGTTCATGACAAACCGAAATTCGGTCAGATGATCGTTTTCGCAATTCAACAGTTGCTCGCTATTATGGCTGCAACTATCGCTGTTCCTGCAATTGTAGGTAACGGTATGACTGCTTCTGCTGCTCTCTTTGGCGCAGGCGCTGGTACAATTATTTATCAACTTTTCACAAAATTTAAAAGCCCAGTATTTTTAGGCTCATCATTCGCATTTATCGGCTCAATGCTCGCTGCTTTTGCAGGTGCTGCAAGTGCTGCTATGGGATTCCTTGGAATTATCATCGGCGCAATTTTTGCTGGTTTAGTTTATGTTGTTATTGCAATTATTATTAAAATTGCCGGCGTTAACTGGATTAACAAATTAATGCCTCCTGTTGTTATTGGCCCTACAGTTGCTATTATCGGTCTTTCTCTTGCAAGCGCTGCTATTAAAGATGCTGTTAGTTATGCTCCACAAGATGCTAATGGTTCATTTATTATGACAACAAACGTTTGGGTTTCATTAATTTGCGCATTAGTTACATTGTTTGTCGTTGTTATTTGTTCTACATATGGCAAAAAAATGGCTAAACTTATTCCTTTTATCATTGGTATATTAGCTGGTTATGCTGTTGCAGGTATCTTTACTGCTATCGGTGTTTCAACAGGTAACGAAGCTCTTATTGTTCTTGATCTTGCTCCATTCAAAGCATTAGTTGCTGATGGTGTTACACTTTCAACATTTGTAAAAGTTCCTGATTTCACATTCTTAACAGCAATTCCAGAAATCAAAAATCTTGATGCATCATACATTGCTACTTTAGCTGTTGCATATGTTCCTGTTGCTTTCGTTGTATTTGCAGAGCATATTGCTGACCACAAAAACCTTTCATCTATCATTGAAAAAGATCTTCTTGAAGAACCTGGTCTTTCAAGAACACTTTTAGGTGACGGTGTTGGTTCAATGGTAGGTGCAGTATTTGGTGGTTGTCCAAATACAACTTATGGTGAATCAGTTGGTTGTGTTGCTATTACTAGAAACGCATCAGTTGCAACTATCACTTGCACATCTATTCTTGCAATTCTTATTTCATTTATTTCACCTTTCGTTGCTTTCCTTGATTCTATTCCAGGATGCGTTATGGGTGGTGTATGTATTACTCTTTATGGTTTCATTGCTGTATCAGGTCTTAAAATGCTTCAAAAAGTTGACCTTGAAGAAAATGCAAATCTTTTCACAGCGTCAGTTATTCTTATCGCAGGTATCGGCGGAATGGCTCTTGCTATTGGTAAAGTAACACTTACTTCTATCGCTTGTGCTCTTATTTTAGGTATCATTGTAAATCTCGTACTTAAAAAAGGTGCTAAATCAGAGTAATTTAATTGATTTTAATAAAAAATTGTGATATAATAGTACAAGCATTAATTTTGCTTGTACTATTATTTTGAAGGAGATTTTATTATGGAAAATTTAACGATTTTTAATCACCCTTTAATTCAACATAAAACAACTATTCTTCGTCAAATTCAAACATCTAATAAAGAATTTAGAGAACTTGTTGAAGAAATTACAATGCTTATGTGTTTTGAAGCGCTTCGTGATTTGCCTTTGGAAGAAGTAGAAATTGAAACTCCTATTCAAAAAACTACTCAAAAAATGATTAAAGGTAAAAAAATGGCAGTAGTTCCAATTCTTCGTGCAGGTCTTGGTATGGTCAATGGCCTTTTAAACCTAGTGCCTTCTGCTAAAGTTGGCCATATTGGTATGTATAGAGATGAAGAAACACTTGAACCTCATGAATATTACTGCAAATTACCACCTGATATTGAAGAAAGATTAATCGTTGTTGTTGACCCTATGCTTGCTACTGGTGGTTCAGCAATAGATGCTATTTCTCAAATTAAAGGTTATGGTGGAAAACAAATCAAATTCTTATGTATGATCGCTGCTCCTGAAGGAATTGAAGCACTTTCAAAGGCTCATCCTGATGTACAAATTTACTGTGCTAATGTTGATGAAAAACTCAATGAAAAAGGTTATATTGTACCGGGTCTTGGCGATGCTGGTGATAGAATTTTCGGCACAAAATAATTTGAAATTTAAAGACACTTTTCAAAATCGAAAAGTGTCTTTTTTCTTTTTATTTTTTGTTTGTTTTTTCAAATTTAGCAAGTGGATATCTAATTAGAAAGTGTTTCAATGCAGTATAATTAAACGGTATTAATGGCCATAAATAACCATGTTCATCATCAAAAGTTTTTGTTGTGAAAATTATTATTAATTCTATTATTAAACCAATAACAAAGCCATAAACGCCAAAAAATCCTGTTGTTAAAATCAAAAACCATCTAAATATTTTAATTGCATTGCCGAGTTCTGGATTTGGGATACAGTGATTACAAACCGCAGAAGCGACTGTGAATAATATCGTATCTGGAATCAACAAATTCATTGAAATTGCAAAATCACCTAAAATAAGACCGCCGATTATACTAAATGCTGATTCCATATTTGATGGCGTATGCAAAGACGATAATCTTAAAATTTCAAGCCAAAATTCTATGAAAATTATTTGTGCAAAAATTGAAATTTCACCTGTTTGTTCGGGGACTAAAAACTGAACAAAATTTAGATTATGCGTTGGATATTGTACTACAAGCATAAATAAAGGCACTAAAAGCCAAGCAATTGGAATTGCAAGCATTCGTACTGTACGAGTAAAAGTTCCTGATAATGGTGTTTGATAATAATCCTCAACGTATTGAGTGAAATATAAAAGTGTAGTTGGTAAAATCAAAGCAGTTGGCGAAGTATCTACAAGTAAAACAATATGCCCTTCCATAATATGCGCCGCTACCGTTTCAGGACGCTCTGATACTCTAAATAACGGAAAAGGATTATACCATTTTTTCTTTATCAAAATTTCTTCTAGACTCTTTTCCCCCATCGTTAACGCGTGAATATCTATTTCTTTCAAACGATTCAACAATTTATTCAGTAACTTTTTGTTTACTCTGTCTTCAAGATAACCAACGGCAATATCAGTTTTTGACATTGAGCCAACCTTAACTCCTTCAAAAACTAAATGAGGGTCTCTGATTCTTCTTCTAATAAGCGCAGTGTTAAATATTACTGTTTCAACAAAATCATCTCTCGCTCCTCTAGTTGTTTTTTCAATATGAGATTCAGATGGCTCTCTTGCAGGATACTCTCTAGTATCTATCATTACAACAGAATCATTGCCATCAATAAAGAGCGCAAGTTGTCCTGATAAAACATCAGTAATAATTTTATCTAAATCATATTCAATAGTAGATTCGATATAAGGAATGTTTTGCAAAAATATTTTTTTTGATGTATCCTGTGCTTCATCAGATACTTTTTGTAATTCTTTCATTACATGAACCATTATTGTATCTTTGATAAAACCATCTACAAAAAGCAAAATTGCTTTCTTATTATCAACTAATATTTCTCTAGCAATTAAATCAAAACTCTTTTTTATTGGTAAAATGTTGTTGATGTTTTTTAAATTAACATTTATATCATTTGAAACTTTCAAAAAATCTTCCTTTGCAACAAAATTTTTATTCAACAATATTATTTTGTTAAAAATTTTAAAAAATATTAAAAAAATGGTTGTCTAATTTGAGTTTTGTTGCTATAATAATATAGATATATTATAATATAAATTAACTTGAACAAATTTAAGGAGAAATAAAGTGAATTTTTTAAGTAGAGATATTGGTGTTGACCTTGGTACTGCTAACACTTTGGTTTGTGTAAAAACAAAAGGCATAATTATGCGTGAACCTTCTGTTGTAGCAGTTGATGTTAAAAATGGTGAAGTAAAAGCCGTTGGTAAAGAAGCAAGAGAAATGATAGGCAGAACTCCTGGTTCTATCGTTGCTGTAAGACCTCTTAAAAATGGCGTTATTGCTGACTATGATGTTACTGCGGCAATGTTAAAAAGATTTTTTAAAGACGCTATGCACGGTTCTTTTGTTTCACGTGCAAGAGTTGTAATATGCATTCCTTCAGGTGTTACTGAAGTTGAAAGCAGAGCGGTAAATGATGCGGCAAGACAAGCAGGAGCAAAAGCAGTTGATTTAATAGAAGAATCAATGGCAGCGGCGCTTGGCGCAGGTCTTCCTGTTTTTGATTCAGTTGGAAGTATGATAGTTGATATTGGTGGCGGTACTAGTGAGGTTGCTGTTATTTCATTAGGCGATATTGTTACCGCTATTACTATCAAGACCGCAGGCGATGATATGGACGAGGCTATTATTTCATACATCAGAAAAAGGCATAATCTTCTTATCGGCGAAAGAACTGCAGAAGATATTAAACTTACTATCGGTTCTGCTTGTGAATTCGAAGGCGAAGAAACCGCAACAATGGAAATCAAAGGTCGAAATCTTATTGATGGTTTGCCTAAAAACATTAATATTAACGCAAGAGAAATCAGAGACGCATTATTTGAACCTTTATCAAAAATTGTTGACGCTATCAAGCACACTCTTGAATCAACCCCTCCTGAACTTGCGGCTGATATTATTGATAAAGGTATTACATTAACTGGTGGTGGCGCAATGCTCCCTGGCATTGATATGCTTATCGCTCGTGAAACTGCAATGCCTGTAAATATAGCAACAGACCCTATTGACTGTGTTGCAAAAGGAATTTCAAAAAGACTTGAACTTGACTTACCATTTGACTCTTATCAAAAAAGAGCGAAATATTATTAATTTTAAGGAGTGACATCTTTGAACTTTTTCTTTAGAAGTAAAAAGATAAGAATCATTTCTGTTATATCAGTATTATTAATAGTTTTTATTGTTATTTCTGCGTTCACTACTGACTGGAACGCACCAAGTAGTAATATAATTTCCGCTGTTTTCTCCCCTGCTCAAAAGTTTTTTGCAGGAATTTCGGATTCTATTAATTCTTATTCTAAAAAATTTGAAAATACCGAAAAACTTCAAAAAGAAATAAATGAATTAAAAGAAAAAATAGCGGAACAAAATGAAATAATTATTAATTACGAAGAAATTTCAAGACAAAATGATTTTTACAAAGATTTTTTAGAAATTAAAGAAGAAAATCCAACTCACAAATACAAAGCGGCTAGTGTAATTTCAAGAAATAGTAATGATACATATGCTACATTCACTATTGATGTTGGAACTGTTGATGGGGTTGAAGTTTATGACCCAATAATCACTGCAGAAGGTTTAATTGGTTATATTTGTGATGCTTATTCTACTCAAAGTACAGTTATGACTGTGCTTAATCCAAAAATTAACATTTCTGCTATCGATAATCATTCTAGAGATACAGGTACAGTTAAAGGTGATGCTTCTTTAAGCACCGATGGTCTTGCTAAAATGATTTATATTCCTAGTGATAACACAATGGCTTCTGGTAACTTTGTTGTAACTTCAGGCGATGGTGGAATCTTCCCTGGTGGCTTGGTTATAGGCACAGTAGTTGAAGTTAAAACATCGAATAATAAAATCAGTTGTGAAGCAAAGATTCAACCTGTTGTTGATTTTTCTGAAATTACTGATGTTATGGTTATTACAGATTTTTAATTTATTTATGGTGAATTATGAATAATAAAAAATACAGAGCATTAGAAATACTAATATATTTTTTAATGTTAATCGTTGCATTTATATTGCAAACAACAGGCATTATTTTTAAATACAACTCCCCTGCTCCTGCTTTGGTACTCGCAATTGTGTTAGTTGTTTCATTTTTTGAGGACTTTTGGTTTTCTTCAATGTTTGGTTTGTTTGCAGGAGCGCTAATTGATTCTGTCAGCGCAAACAGTGTGAGTTTTTATGCATTAACTTTTATGATAACAGGCTTTGTTTGTGGGCTCTTGTTAGAGGCTTATATTCAAAACAACTTCGCTTCTCTTGCAGTAGTTGGTTTTCCTGTTATTCTTATAAACTGCTTAATTGATATGTTGATTAAAAGTGGTTTTACTTCAGGAATTGTATCACTTTATTTTAAATTTTACTTTGTTGTTGCTATATATACATTTGCTTTTGCATTTGTTTTGTACTTGCTTTTTAGATTTGTTATTAAAAAGCACGAAAGATATGTTAAACCAAAAGGAATCATTGTTAACAAAAAATAATTAAGAGGTTCTTCGAAATATGTATTTTGAAAAGGAAAAAAAGAAGAAAAAAAGTAAATATTTCAAGTTCATAGTTTGTATAACTTTGGTTCTTGCTATTTTGTTTATCTATGCAATAAGGTTATTGCAATTGCAGGTGTTTGATTACAACTACTATGCAAAAGATAGTCAAATGTCAAGCGCTGCTTCAATTAAAGTTGATGCTACTCGTGGTGAAATTTTAGATAGATACGGTAGAACTATTGCTTATAATAGAGAAGGCTATAATGTTGTTATTGAGTTTTCATCTTATAACAATAGTAGTATAAATCGCTCTATTTTAAAAACAATTAGTGTGCTTAAAAAGAACAAAGATGAGTGGAGAGATAAACTTCCGATTACTAAAACTGCACCTTATAAGTTTACAGGCGACAAAGACTCAATTGATGTTAAAAACCTCAAAGCAAAACTTGAATTAAACAATTATGCTACTGTGGAACAATGTATGGCAAATTTAATTGAAAAGTTTTCACTAGAAAACTATTCTCAAGCAACTTGTCGTACTTTGATGGGTATTAGATACACTATGTTTTTAGAAGACTTTTCTACTGCTTACCCATTCACTTTAGCAGAAGATGTAAGTGAAAAGACTCGTTCAGTTTTACTTGAATCTTCGGATAGCTACCCTAACATTGTAGTTAATGAAGTTTCTGTCAGAGAATATACAGATGACGAACTTGCAACACACCTTATAGGCACAGTTGGTCCTATTTATGCAGAAGACTGGCCTGAATTGAAAGAAAAAGGTTATTCTTATAGCGACTATGTTGGTAAATCTGGTGTTGAACTTGCGTTTGAAGACTATTTAAAAGGCACAGATGGTGTTAATAAAGCAATTACTAATCCTGATACAGGCGAAACTGAAATCGTTGTAGAAAGCGAACCTGTTGCCGGAAACACTGTTTTGTTAACAATTGATATAGATTTGCAGAAAAAAGCGCAAGAGTCCTTAAAGAAATTTATGAACACGCTTAATAGTCAAAAGATTTACGCAAATTCCGCGTCAATTGTTTGTATAAATGTTAATAATGGAGAGATTTTAGCATCTGCAAATTATCCAAGTTATAGTATGGAAGATTATAAGAAAAATTACTCTTCACTTGCTAAAGATGAATCAAATCCGTTGTTTAATAGAGCGTTTCAAGGTACTTATCCCCCAGGTTCAACCTTCAAACCATTCGTTGCAGGAATCGGATTAACTGTTAATTCGATTTCTAGAGATACAAGTTACTATTGCAAAGAGATTTACGACTATTATTCTGATATGAAATTTAAGTGTATGCACTTTCACGGCTCTTTGAATGTTATAGACGCCATTGCCCAATCTTGTAACTACTACTTCTTTGAAACAGGTAGAATAACAGGCATCACAACACTTAATGAATATTCAAAATTAATGGGATTAGGTGTTAAAACAGGTGTAGAATTGCCTGAATCAACAGGAATTCTTGCAGGTCCTGCTTTTACAGACGAAATCAATGTTACTTGGAATCCTGGTGATACATTACAAGCGGCTATTGGTCAAAGTTATAATCAGTTTACACCTTTGCAACTTGCAACCGGTACTGCTACTATTGCTAATGGTGGCACAAGATATCGTTCTCACCTTTTAAGAGAAGTAAGAACAAATGATTTATCAAAAGTTCTTGTTGAACCAACTAAAGAAGTTATTGCAAACACAGGTATTACACAAGAGGCTATTTCAACCGTTAAAATGGGTATGAAATCCGCGGCTTTTGAAGGTACTGCGGCTTCTGTTTTTAGTAAATATGATTTAGAAGTCGGTGGCAAAACAGGTACTGCAGAAACTACAAAAAGAGATAATGGTTTGTTTATTTCATTTGCACCTTATAAAGATTCTGAAATTGCCGTTGCAGTAAATGTTGAGCAAGGTGAATACGGTTACATGACCGCTCAAGTTGTTAAAGATATTTATGACCAGTATTATTTTGCTGATTTTAATGGCCAAAAAATTACAAAATATAACGATTTAGTGTATTAATTTCTTTGACAAATAAGTATTTTTATGTTATAATGTAGGTTGTGGTGATATAATGAATAATGTATATGTCATCACTTCGGGAAAAGGCGGTGTTGGAAAATCAACTGTAACTGCCTATCTCGGAGTTGAGCTTTGCAAAAAAGGTAAAAAAGTATTATTAATAGATATGGATGAAGGTTTGCGTTCGCTCGACCTTATGTTGTGCGTATCATCACATACTCTTTTTGATGTCAGTGATATTATTAAAGGTAATTGCAATGTGAATCAAGCAGTTATTCCTGTGAAAAATTGTTCAAACCTTTATTTACTTCCTGCGCCAATTACAACAAATAGTTTGAATTCCCCTAAAGGAATGAAAATTCTTTGTAGTAAATTATCAGAATACTTTGATTATATTTTAATCGATTCCCCTGCAGGGGTTGGAAAAGGTTTTGTTAATGCGATTTCAGGCGCGCAAAACGCTTTAGTTGTTGCTAATCCCGACCCTGTAAGCGTAAGAGACGCTGCATACGTTGCAAAACTATTAAGAGAAAATAAAATTAAAAATTCGAGACTAATTATAAACAAATTAGATACTAAATTAGTTAAAAAAGGTGTTTATTATAATATTGATGAAGTTATCGATGCTACTTCTTTACAATTAATAGGCGTTGTACCTTTTGATGTTGAAGTTGTAAAATCTTTTGATGACTGCACAAGCACTTTGTACTCATCCCCTGCAATAGAAGCCTTTGAACGAATTGTTAAAAGATTAGAAAATAATAAAGTGCCACTTGGCATTTGATTATAAAATATTAGGAATGGAGAAAAATTATGAATATTGCTTTAATAGCACACGATGTAAAAAAAGAACTTATGGTTCAATTTTGCATTGCTTACAGTGGTATATTAGCACAACACAATATTTGTGCTACAGGTACTACCGGTAAATTAGTTTCAGAAGCTACCGGACTTGAAATCACAAGATTTTTAAGCGGTCCTCAAGGCGGCGGAGAACAAATTGCTTCAAGAATTGCTTACAATGAAATAGATATGGTTTTGTTTTTCAGAGACCCTATTACTGCAAAACCAAGCGAACCAAACGATATAACAATATTAAGACTTTGCGATGTTCATAACATTCCAATTGCTACTAACATCGCTACTGCAGAAGTTTTAATTCACGGTTTGGAACGTGGCGACCTTGACTGGCGTTTATATTCAAAATAATTTAAAGATATTGACGGAAAACAAGTAATTTATTGCTAACTTTTCAGAGAATTAGGCATTTTGCTGCGAGCCTATAAAGTATAGTTTTGAATGAAGACACTTCCTGAATCGGCTTATGCCCGTATGTCTGCGTTAAAGATAATGAGTGAGTCATTGTGACTAACTTGGGTGGCACCGCGGTTATTCCGTCCCTTGTATTTTTACAAGGGGCTTTTTATTTTTATTTAAGGAGAAAACAAAATGAATCTAGTTGCTGAAGCTATTAAAGGCACGCAAGACGCTTTACCAAAAGAATCTTACAAATGGAATTATATTGAAAGCGTTGTTAAAGATGTTGCCTCAAAATTCGATTTCAAAGAAATCAGAACACCTGTTTTCGAAAAAACCGAACTTTTCCAAAGAGGTGTTGGCGATACAACTGATGTTGTTCAAAAAGAAATGTACACTTTTGATGATAAAGGTGGCAGAAGCATTACTCTTCGTCCTGAAGGTACGGCAGGCGCTATGAGAAGTGTTTTAGAACATGGTTTATTTAACGAAGCACTTCCAATAAAAGCATTTTATAACACTTCATGTTATAGATACGAAAAGCCACAAGCAGGAAGACTTCGTGAATTTCATCAATTCGGTGTTGAATGTATTGGCGCTTCTTCACCAACTGCAGACGCCGAAGTTATTTTGCTTGGCGCAACTGTTATTAAAAGACTTGGACTTAAGAATATTTCATTAGAAATAAATTCAATTGGTTGTCCTGAATGTAGAGCAAAATACACACAAGCGTTAAAAGAGTATTTCTCAAAATTTACAGACCAACTTTGTGAAACTTGCCTTTCGAGATTAGATAGAAATCCAATGAGAATTCTTGACTGTAAATCCCCTATTTGCAAGAATATTACAAATGATGCTCCTGTTATTTTAGATTACTTGTGTGATGAATGCGAAGAGCATTTTGAAAAAGTAAAATCATATTTAACAAACGTTGGTGTTGAATATACTGTTAATCCAAAAATAGTTCGTGGACTTGATTATTACACAAAAACTGTTTTTGAGTTTATTACAACAGAAATCGGCTCTCAAGGTGCAGTTTGTGCCGGCGGTAGATATGATGGACTTTCAGAAGATTTAGGCGGTCCAAACCTTCCTTCGCTTGGTTTTGCTATGGGCCTTGAAAGAGTTTTAATATTGATGGACAAGCAAGGATGCGACTTCCCTGTTGATACTACTCCTGATGTTTACATTGCTCCAATGGGTGAAAAAGCACAAGCAGAAGCGATTAAACTCTGTAATTCGTTAAGAGAAGAAGGTTTTATTGCTATCACAGATATGTCAAACCGTGGTTTAAAGGCTCAAATGAAATATGCTAATAAAATTGGCGCTAAATACAGCATTGTTATTGGCGATAACGAACTTGAAAATCAAAAAGCAACTCTTAAAAATATGCTAACAAGTGAGAATATTGAAATCGACCTTCCTCAAGGCTTGATAGATGCTATTTATAAATCAAATTTAGATAAAATTTTAGCAGATGTAGAAATTGCTGCTGATAAACTATAAGAGGTATTTAAAATGTTAGATTTTATGGGAAATATGCGAAGAACTCATTATTGTGGTGACCTTCGCAAAGAAAACGAATCTCAAGAGGTAGTTGTTTGTGGTTTTGTGCAAAGACAAAGAGATTTAGGTCAATTAATTTTTATTGATTTGCGTGATAGAACTGGTGTTGTTCAATTAGCATTTGATGATAATACTGATACAGTTATTTTTGAAAAAGCAAAAGAAACTCGTTCAGAATTTGTAGTAATGGCAAAAGGTATTGTTAAACTTCGCTCATCAATAAACAAAGATATTCCAACAGGTGAAATTGAAATCGCAGTAAATGAATACAAAATTCTTTCAACCGCACAAACTCCACCTTTTGAAATCGTTGAAAACTCAAATGTAAAAGAAGAACTTCGTTGTAAATATCGTTATTTAGACCTTCGAAGACCTGATTTACAAAGAAATATTATAATGCGTCATAAAATCACTAAAGTCATTAGAGATTATTATGATGAACAAGGCTTTATTGAAATTGAAACACCTATGTTGATAAAATCAACACCTGAAGGCGCTCGTGATTATCTTGTTCCTTCAAGACTTTATCACGGTGAATTCTATGCTTTACCTCAATCACCACAAATTTATAAGCAATTACTTATGGTTTCTGGTTTTGATAAGTATATGCAAATTGCTCGTTGTTTCAGAGATGAAGATTTACGTGCTGATAGACAACCTGAATTTACACAAATTGACCTTGAGATGTCTTATGTTGATATTGAAGATGTTCTTGAAGTTAACGAAGGTTTTGTAAAAAGATTATTTAAAGAAATTCTTGATGTTGATATCAAATTACCATTACCTAGAATGACCTATTCGGACGCTATGAATTATTACGGTTCCGATAAACCGGATTTAAGATTTGATATGAAAATTACTGATTTATCAGACATCGTTGAAAAATGCGGTTTTGGTGTGTTTGAAGGCGCAATTGCTAATGGTGGTAGTGTAAGAGCGATTTGTGCTAAAAACGCCGTAGAAACCTACACAAGAAAGAATATTGACAGATTAACTGAAAGCGCTAAAGGAATTGGTGCTAAAGGTCTCGCTTGGGCAAGATTAACAGATGAGGGTGTTGCTTCTTCGTTTGCTAAATTTATCGGCGAAGATACAATGAATGAAATCATCGAAAGATGCGGTGCTAAAGTTGGCGATGTAATTGTAATTGTTGCAGATAAAGACAAAGTTACACTCCCAGTCCTTGGCGCATTAAGACTTGAAATGGCAAACAAACTTGATATTATTCCTAAAGATGAATATAATCTTGTTTGGATAACCGAATTCCCATTCTTTGAATACAATGACGAAACAAATAATTGGGACGCAATGCATCATCCATTCACCTCACCGCTTGATGAATGTATTGAATATCTTGAAACTGACCCTGGCAAAGTTAGAGCAAAAGCGTATGACCTGGTAATGAACGGAACTGAAATGTCATCTGGTTCTATTAGAATTACCAACCCGGATTTACAAAAGAAAATGTTTAATGCTCTTGGTCTTTCTGATGAAGAAGCACAAGAAAAATTCGGTTTCTTGACAGATGCATTTAAATACGGTGCTCCACCTCATGGCGGTATGGGAATCGGTCTTGATAGACTTTGTATGATTATGCTTAAATGCGAATCACTTCGCGATGTAATCGCATTCCCTAAAATGCAAAATGCAAGAGATTTAATGAGCGAATCTCCTGCACCATGTGACCCACAACAACTTAATGATTTAGGTATTAAATTTGATGAAGAATAAAAAAACAAAAAACGCAGTTCAGTTTGAACTGCGTTTTTATTATTCTTCTTCGTTTTGTTGTGTATCAGAAAATACACTTTCGGTATCTAATGCGCTTCTATGAATCATTCTACCATTATGGTAAACAAATTCAGGCACTTCTTTTTCTTCTATGATTTCCTCGTTATTATCATTTTTAGCAACAGAAGCAGATGACTGCTCTGGATGTTCTTCGTAATATGGGTCTAAAATATACTTTTTAATTGAAGGAAATGTAAAAAATGCAACAGTATAAAAAGTAATACCAAATGTTAAAACGATAAATACACTTATTACAAGTCCATACACAAGTGAACTACCGCTTATAATTGCCAAATAGACTAAAAAAGCATTAAAACCAAGCCAAAAAACAAGAACTATAGTAAGAAAAATGTTTCTTAAAAAACAAAGCATTGTGAAAATAAAGGAATTTTTAATTATTTCACGAATTTTCAAGTCAAGCGTTACTACCATCATATAAACATAATAACTAGCAAAAATAATTGCAAAAAAAACAAAAATAGTTACACCTAAACCAATTGTATAAAAAACACCTTGACCTACTAATGAATAGTAAAATCTTGCTGCAATAACAACAACCCAAAGCGCTAAATATTGCAATAATGAAATAATTAAACTTTGTTTAAAATTATCTTTAAAAGCTTTTTTAAAATCTTCAAACAAGAAACCAGGCTCTTGTCTTACAAAGTCTCTCATTAATTTTGTAATCGCCGCTGTTAATGGACCTAAAAAAGAAACGGGTAAAAAAGTGAGCAATGTCCAAAAATCAGAAACTTCACCAAAAATTGCAGTAACTGCTGCACTTAAACCCATAATCATAAAAATTACAAGTGTTACCGCTGTAAAATAAATTGAATTTAAAATAATAATTTTGAAAAACTTATCTTTTAAAATTTCAAAATATTTTAAAAATGAATTTTTTTCTAAAGTATTTACTGCCATAAACTTACTCCATTACTTGCCTGCTTTAGGGTGGAATTTTATATATGTACTCTCATATTTTTGCTTGATAATTTGAGAATAAACTTGAGTCGAAGAAAGACCTGAATGTCCAAGCATTTCTTTAATATCTTTGATTCCAGCGCCATTTTCAAGCAAATGAGTTGCAAATGAATGTCTAATAGTATGCGGTGTAATTGTTTTTTCAATTCCACCCGCTTCAGCGTAGGCTTTAATTATTTTCCAAAAACCTTGTCTAGTCATTTTTTCGCCATTCATATTAACAAACAATGCTTTTTCACTCTTATCATTAACTAAAGAATTTCTAACAGTTGTTAAATAATTTTCAATAGATTTTAATGCAGATTTATAAACAGGTACTACTCTTTCGCTTTGTTTTGATTTGCAAACGATTATACCTATCTGTAAATTAATATCTTCAATGTTTAAATCAATTAATTCTGTTACTCTAAGGCCGGTAGCATAAAGCAATTCGAGCATAGCCTTATCTCTACAACCACGAAGAGTAGAAACATTAGGTTGTGAAATAAGTATATCTATTTCTTTTTGAGTTAATATTTCAGGAAGTTTAGTTTCAGTTTTTTTTAGTTTCACTTCTTTAGTAGGATTTGATTTAACAAGTCCAATACTCATAAGAAAATCATAAAAACTTTTAATAGAAGCTAAATTTCTAGTAATTGTTGAATTTGTTTTACCAAGACCTTCTAAATATTTTAAATAAGTTTTAATATCGTCAGAACAAATCTTTTTCAAAACCAAAGAATTTAAATCAAGATACGACAAAAAGACCCTTACGTCT
>JAZQFC010000018.1:0-6732 GCA_045539315.1 Acutalibacteraceae bacterium
GCGCTCTTTCAAACTTCGCAGACAATGCGGCATATATAAGCGTTGCTGATAATAGCGTTCTTAAACAAAACGGTGAAGCAGTTAGCATTTCTGCTAATATGACAGGTAACTTCACAATGGAATGTAACCATAGTTTCGTTGTTGCTACTTGCTTGTTACCAAAACATTGTGAATATTGTTTTAAAGAAGAAGGCGTAGCGCTAGAGCACAATATCGTTACAGAAACAACTCCTGCAGATTGTTTATATGCAGGAAGTGTAAAGACATATTGCGATAAATGTTCTACTGTTTTTAGCGAAAAAGTTATTCCTGTAACTGAGCATAATTATCAATTGGTTGAAACTTTTGAGCCAAGTTGTAAAATGTCAGGTTATCATTTATGGGCTTGTGAGAGTTGCGGAATGCAACAACAACGAGCATATAATGGTGATGGTAAAAACACAAAGCTTCCTCATAATCCTGATACTTCAAGAACAACTGTAGTAGCACCAACTTGTACAATGGGTGGCTATACACAAAACTATTGTCTTGACTGTGGCTCTGCATATAAAACAAATTTAAAATGGTCAATCGACCACGATTACGAGTCGATTTACAACGAAGATGAAGGTTCTGTAACTTATACTTGTAAAGATTGCGGCGAAAGTTACGTTGACGCTTGTATTCATCAAGCAACCGAAGGTAAAGACGAGATAGTCGCACCAACCTGCACAAAGCAAGGGTATACTCAGCACCTTTGCTCTGTGTGTGGCAAGACTTATAAGGACACCTACGTCAATGCAACAGGTGTGCATATTCCAAACGAACAGACAAAACAAGTAATTGACCCGACTTGTACAGAAAAGGGATACACGGCGTATACTTGTAAACATTGTACAACGCAAATCAAACAAGATTTTGTTGCAATAGACAAAGACGCTCATAAAATTAAAACTATTAATGCTATTGAGCCTACTTGTAGCGAGGTTGGTTACAGCGAAGGCAGTGCTTGTGAATTGTGTGGCGTTGTATTGGTTGAGCCAGAAGAAATACCAAAATCACCTCACACCATTGTTACCGATTTAGGTAAATTCCCAAGTTGTAGTGAAGAAGGTCTTACTATGGGCTCACATTGTTCGGTTTGTAATGAAGTAATTGTAGCGCAAGAAGTAATACCAAAACTCGCCCACACTATCGTTGCTGATTTAGGCAAATTCCCAAGTTGTAGTGAAGAAGGACTTACTACCGGCTCATATTGTAAAGTTTGTGGTGAAGTAATTGTCGCGCAAGAGATAATTCCAAAACTTGACCACACCGAGCAAATTCAATTTGGTTATTCACCTACTTGTACAAAAACTGGTCTTACCGATAAAATCTGGTGTGGTGTTTGTGATGAAGTTATACAAGAAGCTGAAACTATTCCTGTTTTACCACATAACTTTATTTTAAAAGGTGAAAAAGAAGCTTCATATACTGAAGAAGGATATACTGGCGATACTGTTTGTTCAGTTTGTGAAGAAGTTAAAAGTTACGGTGAAACAATAGCGAGAAAAACTTTAAAGAAACCAACAATAAGACTTTCTAAAAAAGGAAACAAGCTTACTGTAACAATTAAAAAAGTTACAGGTGCTAAAAAATACGAGATATTAATTAAAATCGGTAAGAAGTGGAAGAAGTTTACTACTAAAAAACTTAAATTCACTAAAAAACTTACTAAGGGTAAAAAATATCAAGTAAAAGTTCGCGCAATAGCCGGAACTAACAAGAGCAAATACTCAATTATTAAAAAAATTAATTTTAAGTAAAAATATTGAGTTTTCTTTTAAATTTCGCTATAACATCTTTGTATATATAAACAAAGAGCTAACAGATTTTTGTTACAAAGTCTGTTAGCTCTTTTTTATCTTTAAACTCGTTATAATTTATCAACTTAGTGGCCAATATTCGTGTTTTACTTTGTCTTGTTTAGGTGATTTGCCAAATCGCTTTGTGTATGCTTTATAAAAAACAGAGTAGTCTTTAAACCCACAAAGCTTATAAACATCATTTGCGTCTTTGCCTTGTGCAAGTAAAGTTTTAGCATTTTTAAGCCTAATTTCATTTAAATATTGTTTATAAGACTTGCCTGTCATCAATTTTAAAACTGAATTTATTGTACTCTCGCTAATATTAAACTCATTAGTTAAGGTATTCATAGTAATTTCACTTTGATAGTTCTTTTTTATGAAATTCATAATACTAATTTGAGGCGCTTTAGATACTAAATTTTCTGTATTAGAATTTTTAACTCTATTTAATTCGCAAAGAATATGTGCAACCGCAGTTTCCATAAATGAAAAAGTGCGCCCTTCGCTTAAATATGTTTTTAAATCTCTAAAAATCGAAGGTAAAGTTGTGTTTGAATAGTTAGATGGGGTAAAAAGAACGTTGCCACTTTTTAAAAAATCATACAACTCCTTTTTACCTTGGTCGATAAAAAGCTTTGGTGAAAATTTTATAATAAATATTTCGTTATCATAATTATCGTTGGGTTTCACGCCAAAGCCAGTACCTACATCAGCACAAAAAATACACCCATCAAAAGCATCAAAAGATTTTCCGTTATAAGACAACTTCCAAATCCCTTTTTTTAAAAATATAATTTCAATATTTGTACTTTGAGAAAAATGGCCTTCTTTTTGGTCAATTGACTTAATTTCTTTGAGTTCTTCACGCTTTTTATAATGATAATAAATACTTAAATTGTTAAATTCATATCCTAACATTTCCATAAATCTCACCACCTAAATTTATTATACAACAACATTACGGAAAATGCAAGGTTTTTAAACGGATTTTGCAATGTACTTTTGTTTTATTATATGATAAGATGATAGTGGTAAAATCTCATAATTATAATTTTATCAAAAAAATCAAGGAGGATATTATTATGAGAAAATTTTTAGCAATTTTACTTTCAATTTTAATGGTGTGTGCAATCGTACCAATGTCAATGAATTTATCGTTGGCAGAAACAGAAGAAGTTGAAATTTTAACCGGTGGTGAATGGGTTCAAGGTTTCTGGACAGAAGGTGCAATTTCAACAGCAACTGAAGTTCATCAAAAACGTTCTGCTTATAACGTACTTTTAAAAGTTAAATCAGACACAGTTTATACCTTTGAAACACGCATAGCTAATTCGGTAACCTCAATTAATATAAAAGAGCATAACGCTAACAAAGAACAAATTAAAGGCACAAACATTTCATTAAGCCAAAAATTTACTTTTACAACAAGTGCTGATACAGAATATATTGGTATTTCTCTCTGGAACACTTGGGATGCGGTTGGAAATACTTTGCCAGCAGATCATTATAATGCAATCAAAGCAGATATTGAATCAGGCAATTTTGCACTTTCAATTAAAGGTCCTGCTCCTGAAGCTGATGGCCCTGTAGAAGATACAACTGTTCCATCGGTTGAACCTGAAGAACCTTCTGAGGAAGAAACAGAAAGCACATCTACTACAACTACTACAACTGTTTCTCCATCAGTTCCACAAGACCCATCAGAAGAAGTTGAATTTCTTACAGGTGGTGAATGGGTTCAAGGTTTCTGGTCAAATGGTGCAATTTCAACAGCAACTGAAGTTCATAAAAAACGTTCTGCTTATAATGCGTTATTAAAGGTTGAACCAAATACAACTTATACATTTAAAACAAAAACCTCTGATGTTTCGGCAAACTCAATCAACATCAAAGAGCATAATGCTAATAAAGAGCAAGTTAAAAATTCAAATTTGCAAGCATTTACATTAGGTGCAAACTTTACTGCTACATTTACAACAAGTGCTGAAACAGAATATCTTGGTATTTCATTCTGGAATTCTTATGAAGACTCTAAACCATCAGACCATTATAATTCAATCAAATCTGCTCTTGAAAATGGCGAGATTTCACTTTCAATTAAAGGTGTTGGAACAGTAATTCCTGTTGAGAGAGACGGCAAAACAACTGATATTATTTCAGTAAAAGATGGCGCTTCAATTAGACTTAATGAAACAAATGGTATGAGATTTTATGCTACATTAACAGGTGAGCCATCAGATGTTGATGAAATGGGCTTTATCATTGCTCCAAAAGATATTGTTGAAGGCGAATATTTCACAATGGATGATGACCATATTAAAGTTAAATATGACCATAAAAATTATCCGCTTTGGAAAGATAATCAATTTGTTGGTTCTATCGTAAACGTTGCAGATAAAAACCTTGCTCGTGACTTTGTTGCTCGTGCATATGTTGTAATTGATGGTGTAACATATTATGCTAAAACAACTTGTGTTCGTAATTTAGCAGCTATTGCTGATGAATATATTTCAGATGCAAACGGTGGTTTTGACGCATTAGATACAGATACACAAGCTTTAGTTGAAAAATGGGCTAAAGCTAATGACTAATCAAGGGAGGAATTTAAAATGAAATTTGAAACTATTAAAATTGAACTCGAAAAATACGAATCTCTTGATATTATTGCTTCTTCTTTGGAAGAGCCAACACAAGCTCCTACAGAAGTTACAACACAACACGACCCTTATCAGAATGATAAATGGTAAATAGATGATAATTTTGGCTGCTGTAAAATGCAGCAGCCAATAGCAAAAACTTTTTCAAAATGGAGACTCAAAAATGAAAAGAATAATTTCAATTATTTTGACTTTGACAATTGTTTTTTCAGTTTCTGCAATGAATTTTGTAAAAGCAGAAGCTTCATCAAATGAATTTGTTGAGCAAGAATATACCGTTAATCAGCTTGAAAGTTGTTCTAAATTACTCGGCAGAGCTTATAAAGATACTAATGATATGGTTCTTGCTATGAGCGGTTCGGGTGTTGAATATGGCATTTATGTTGAAGGTGATATTAAAATAAAATTACATGTTACTGTTCAGCATGACCCTAATCTTCCTCGTTTTATCGGTGTTATGTTTGATGGTGATTATGAAAACCGTCAATTAATAAAAATTAAATCAGGTCTTAACGAAATTACCGTTCAAACCGGTCTTAACAATGGTGAACACACTATTGCTATATGGAAACCTAATGAATACCAGTTTTCAACATATCGTTTGAAATCTCTTTCATTTAAAGGTAAATTAGGCAAAACTCCTGCAAAGAAAAAATATACAATCGATTTTTATGGTGACTCTATAACTGTTGCTTCAGGAAATATGCCTCTTGGAGAAGATGGTTTATATGACCCAAATGGCTCTTATGACCCATATTCAACTAATGCTTTTGATGGTTATGCAGCCGTTGCTTCAAGAAAATTAGGTGCTGATTTTAATATCTGTGCATGTTCAGGTTATGGTATTGCTTATGGATTCGGTGAATTTTCAAATCCTCCAGGAGCAATTATCTCAAAAATTTATGATTATGCTTCACCAAAAGATAATTTATTATGGGATTATAATGCTTATACCCCTGATTTAGCAGTTGTTTCTTTAGGTCAAAACGATGCAGGTCATCCAGAAAAAATTGGCGATGTTTATTATCACCAAGCACTTAAAGAAAGAATTAAAGAACTTGTTGAAAAAATCCGTGCTAATGATAAAACTATTCCAATTATTTGGATTGGCGGCCTTATGAGCACAGATGGTGGTTTTGGTTCTGAATTTGTAAGGGTTAGCACAGCTTTATCAGAAGTTATAAATGAAAATGGCTATGAAGATATTTATTTCAAAATTATACCAGGCGATGGCGCGGGCGGAAACTGGCATCCTTCTGCTAAAGCGCATAAATCTATCGGTGAAACACTTGCAACATACATTGAGACACTTGATATATTAAATAAAGAAACTAAAGTTGCATCTTCTCTTGTTGATGATTTTAATTCTGTTTCAAGTGTGCCAAGCCACTATTCAAAAGGCGCAATCGTTGATAGCCCTGTTGCTAATGATAATCACGGAAAAGTTTTGAAAATAGATGCTAAAACTGAATATAGTTCAGTTGTTTTGAAAGCAATTAATAAGCCAGAAAATTTTGTCGGAATCAAATTTGATCTTTATATCACACAAAGCGCAACTATGGGTGTAAAAGGTAAAGATTCAAGCAATAACACTTATGGACGCTATGATACTTTAGGAAGTTTCCCTGCTGGTAAATGGGTAACTATTACAGATATTGTTGATACTCGTTATTGTTCTGCTGAAAATATGGCATCATTTGAAATTACTTCAAGTTGGACTAAGGCAGATACTATTTATATTGATAACGTTTCTTACCTTGCTCTTGATTATAGTTGCAAGCATATTGCAGTAGAAGGAAGCGAGAATGTAGTAGAGCCAACTCTCAAAAATGATGGTTATACAGAGTATACTTGTGAGCTCTGCGGTGATTTGTTTATAACAGATATTGTTCCTGCAGTAGGCACAAATTTAACAGTAGACATGGCAACGCTCCCTGGCGCATCAATCCGTCTTAATGATCAAACTGGTTTGCGTTTTTACACAGAGGTTGACAAGCAAAAAATTGCTGACTTACGCGCAGATGGTTATACAGTTGAACTCGGTACTCTTATAGCGCCTTATGATATTGTATTTAAGAATGATTTAACATTTGATTTAGCTGAAAATAATTTTGTTGATGTTAAGTATCAGTCGAATAAATATTACACAGAAGGCACAGAATTTTCTGGAATTGTTGGCTCAATTGTTAATATTAAAGAGTCTACATCTTCTAACAAACAAAGCGGAAACATTGTTAGAAACTTTGTAG